>CAUZFZ010000095.1:0-41165 GCA_963579025.1 Planctomycetota bacterium
CCCCAGCACTGCAACTGGGGGCTCGCTGCGCTCGACCCCAGCCACCCCCGATCTTCAACGTTGCCGAAGAGCCTACGCCAGCACACCTTCAATCACATGGCCATGCACGTCGGTCAGTCGCCGGTTGATCCCGTTGTGATAAGACGTCAGCCGTTCATGATCGATCCCCAGCAGATGCAGGATCGTGGCATGGAAGTCGTAAACCGTGACCGGATTCAACGCCGGTTTGTAGCCGACTTCATCTGACTCACCGTAACTCATTCCGGCTTTCAGTCCTGCCCCCGCCATCCACGTCGTGAAGACATGCGGATGATGATCGCGGCCAAGTCCCGAACCCTTCACTTCCGTAAAGGGAGTCCGCCCGAATTCGGATGACCACACGACCAGCGTGTCTTCCAGCAGGCCGCGTTGCTTCAGATCCTTCAGCAGTGCGGCGCACGGCTGATCCAGCTGCAGCCCCTGGTTTCCATGATTGCGCCGCAGGTCTTCATGCGCATCCCAGTTGACGCGCGGTGAGCCCAACGCTCCGCCGTTGTAAATCTGAACGAACCTGACACCTCGCTCGATCAATCGCCTGGCCAGCAGGTAATTACGAGCGGACGCGGCAATCCGCGGGTCATCGAGTCCATAGGACGCCTGTGTTTCCTGAGTCTCCTCAGCAAAGTCGACGACACGCGGAATACTCACCTGCATGCGCGCAGCCAGCTCATAGGCGCGAACCCGAGCCAGCAATCGATCGTCTTCCGGATGCGCATTGGAGAACTGCCGATTAATCTTGAGCACCGCTGCCAGCCCGGCACGACGCTCAGCGGGATCAACCGAGTCAGGCGTTTTCAGATGAGCAATCGGCGAGTCGCCGCCTGTTCGAAAAGCGACGCCCTGGTGTTCAGCCGACAGAAACCCCTGACTCCAGTTGTTGGATCCGCCGTTGGGCAGCCCGCGAGGATCGGGCAACACGACGAATGCCGGCAACTCCTCGTTTTCGCTGCCGAGTCCGTAAGACAGCCACGCCCCCAGACTCGGAAACCCGTTCATCGTGAATCCGGTATTCATCTGGAAACACGCCGGCGTATGCGACGAGCTCTTTGTCACCATCGATCGAATGAACGTCAGATCGTCGACGCACGTCGCCAGATGCGGGAACAGTTCACTGACCCACTGCCCGGAACGTCCATGCTGCCTGAATCGATAGTAGCTCTTCCGCAGCTTGCCGGGACGTCCGAAAAACGTGTCGAGTTTGCCCTTACCAGTCAGCACTGTGTCATCGAGACGCTCCAGTTCCGGCTTGTAATCGAACGTATCGACCTGGCTGACGCCACCGGGCGAGAAGACGTGGATTACACGTTTGACTCGCGGTGAAATGTGCGGCGAGGACAGCACCGGCGCGGCTTTGGATTCACTTTCCAGCAGCCACGATAGAGCGATCGAACCCAGCCCCAATCCGGAGTCATGCAGCAGCCGTCGCCGAGTGGTCTGGCAGCCGAATCCTGGAATGGTGTGTGAGGTTGTTGTCACGAGTCACCACCGGGAGTTGATTGAGTAATCTGGACAAAGCCACGTGAGCGATTATCGGAAATGTCGCGTGTGACAAGCGAGCGAGTGGTTCAGTCGGTTTGCTCAATTGTCACACCCCGGGAAGTGGTGCTGAGGGTGGAATGACCTTGGCTATCGGACATTGCGCTTCCGAGTCGCGTTCGCTACTTCGCTCCATGGGTTGTAATGGGCGACGCTTTCCCTTCTTTCCCCTGCTCCGCCGGCCGGGCCTGCAGAGTTCTGATTCTGTTTCGCTGCTCGTGACAGGCAACTCGTGACCGGCACATCGTCAACGCGTACGCAGCCTCCTTCTTCTCCGTGGCGTAGCTCTTTGGATGTTCCGCGACTGCGAGCAATGCCTCGACGATCGCCGGGTCGGGAATCTGCTGCGATTCCAGCAGGTCTCCAAGCAGCGTGCAGGCACCGGCCCGCAGGCGCCACTGGCGGTTGCCGAGCCTGTCCCGGTGCAGTGTCGTCAGAATTGTGTCGCGCAGTTCGCTGAGAGAGTCGCCCAGGTCACGCAGGATTTTCAGGATCAGCACCCGGAAGAATTCGTCGCTGTCGTCCAGCGCTCCCATAAATGCGTCAACAACCTGTTTGTCGTGCGGCAGCCGGAGTCGCAGTTCGTTGGCCGCAGATTCGCGCACGTCGTAGTCGCTGCTGCTGGTGAATCGTTTGAGTGCGTCGTCGATCTCTGCCGCCGGCCCGGTCGCCTCCGGCTCGGGTTCGGCAGCGATTTGCATGCGCATGATCATCTGCGTGATGTAGTCGGGTACATCCCGGCCCACCAGCTCGGCGGCAATCCGTCCGGGCAGGTCGCGCACGACGGTATCCGTCATGTGCTCGCCGAGCTGACGATACGCCTCGAAGCGGTCCGGATCGTAGAACTGATCGGCCGTCGCGTTGTGGGGGAACTCCTTGTCGGACTCGGCATAGCGAATCAGGTCGATGGGTTCATCGCCGGTCAGTGACGACTTGACATAGACGAGCCAGGCCGGCTCATCGCAGTCTTGGTACGTCACGCGCAGCAGGACAAAGTGCTCCCGCGAGAGCCGCTGACTGTCCAGTCTCACTTTGCTGCTTGTAGGCGCCACGTCGTTCCAGAAGCGGGACGAGTGCGACCGGTCGTCATTCGTTTCACTCTTCACGGGGGACGCGCCGGTCATGCTGTCGGTCGCGGGCGCCGGCTGTTTCCACTCGACCGGCGTCAGGTCGACGCCATGTTTGACACGAGCCCACCGGATCAGTGTGGTCAGATCATGAAACTCATAGTGGTCATCTTCCCCGGCATCGATAGCAAAGATGAACCGGCAACGGCGCTGGAACAGAGCGCCAACGCCCAGATTCTCGTGATGGCCTCCGTCGGTGACGAAGAAATACGGGCGGTCTTCAGCGTACTGCCAGGCCCGCGTCAGGAGCCGCATCGGAGTGATCCGATCGTGGTCGGTCAGATTCCGCATGATCGTCGGCAGGTAACAGCAGTGTGCCGGGTTCTCGACCCACTGTCCCAGCCGCAGATTTGCCAGCCAGAGCAATGCTCGAACCAGCGGATTCTGCTGCTGCAACGGCGACACGGCTGCGCCGGAGACCGCTACTGCGAATGGCAGCGTGATCCGACCGTTCATGAATTCTTCCGAGCGGGCGTACCCTGACTTGCGACTGCCGCAGAACCGACGTGAGAAGAGAAAGTAGTCGCGCTGCGCGTCGCCGTGTGCTTTACGCCGGCGACCGATCCAGTGCACGGAGGCTCCGATCAGATGATACGGCAGCCCCTCATTCGTGCCTTCGAGCTGTGACAGCGGCACTTCACGGCCCAGACCCGGCACGGGTTCGATCCAGTTGTCCGCCAGACCACGTTCGTAAAACCCGTGCAGCGTGGTCGCATTAACATTGACGATCAGTCCCATCAGCACGAACACAGCCAAGGCGCCCAGGAACCAGTCCCACCGGTACGCCTGATCGAACGATTGCACGTTCGACGCCTTGACCGTGTGAGTCGGCGCGATGGTCCCGGGAAATGCCGCGGCCACCAGTTCCCGGTGAATCATCGCGCAGGCAAAACGCTCACGCTCGGGAAGCTGGCGAAGTTCGGTTCGAAAGTTCGCCTCCTCAAGGTTGTGGGAGGCGTAAAAGTTCTTTGCGCGGTCCAGGGCCAACTGCAGGCGTGCCCGGTACAGGTCGTCCGCGTCGTCAGGCCGGGCTTTGAGCATCGCATCCCAGTTGCAGAACAGCAGCGGTTCCGTCTTCAGCACGAAATCGAGTTGAGCCACGAGTCTGTCGGACAGCGTGCGCGACCGCCGTCGCAGCTCCAGATACTCGTCAAACATGTTCGCGTCGTTGTTGCGATTGCGATGCAGATACGCGGCGGCGAGCGCACCAATTCTTCTGGCAGTTCGGGACACCAGCCCCGGCCGTGTGGATCGAACGGCTCCCGTCTCCGACTGGACGCAATCGTCAAGCATGCTGAGCCGATTGCTCGCGTCGTAGTTCGCCAGGAGGAGCGATTCAATTCCTTCGTCCGTTCGCGCGTTTTTGCTACCGGAATCGTCGCTGGGCGGCACAACCGTCTTCCGGTCATTAGGAAGCTGCCACGATGTCAGTCCTTTCGTCAGATCCGCCCACAGTTTCGCCGCCGGCATCTTGCCACGGAATCCTGGCTGTCCATGCACGGTGTAGTCAAAGTGCTCAGGCGGGACGTCCCCTTGACGCGCCTCCAACACGGACCACAGAGAGTCTTTAGAGGACCAGGAGACGATTTCGCCCTCCGTAATGCTGACAAACCCTTCGACGACCGGTTTGGCCTCCCGGACTTTTTCCAGGTCCGCACCAGTCAGTTTCAGATCCTCGTCCGTCCAACCCGCAGCACTGCTGACGTCGTCCTGCATGTCCGGGGGAACAAGGCGGGTTGTCGTCCAGTCGGACAAATTCTCCTGTGCGAACCAGGACACCATCAGAAACGGGATTCCGTACACAACCACGCGGCTGGACACCGCAAAGATCCAGCGGTCGGAAAGCGACTGCGGCGCGACTCCGCTGCGAATCAGGCGTCCCGGACGCAGATACGGCAACAGACCGACGCCGATGATGCCATACAACAGATAGTGCATCAGTGACTGCGTGCCGGACGCGAATTCGGTGATGTCCAGTTCGCCGACAACGGGAATCGAATCAAGTCCGAAGTCACCGTTGCCCAGGAGCGCCGCGACGGCCACGCCGAACGTAATGAACAGGACGACGAGGAAGAACCGGGGCACTGATCCTCGCGCCCGCTGGCCTTTGCGGAAGTACGTGACCGCCCACGTCAGCAGCCAGAGTGCCAGAGCCACCGAGACGGGAAACAGCCCGCGATGGATATCTGTTGTGAATCCTAGAGCCCGCAGGATGTCACGGGACCACGGAGAGTCCAGTGCGCGAAAGGCGATGGACAGGAGCAGCGCCACGGCAGCCAGGCCACTGAACGTCACCATCCACAGCAGCAACAGTCCAATGAGATAGCGGTTCAGAAAGCGCTGCGTGCGGATCAGGTAATGGCCGCCGAAAACAAATTTCCGCATCCGCTCCGACAGGCGTCCGCCATCCAGCGCCGTGAGTGTTTGATGGGCTCCTGGCCTGGCCGGCACTGTCGCCTTGTCATCGTCCGGGGATTCGTCGGGTGGGCACAGGGCGGCCGACGACAGCCACGCACCCGCGTAACCACCACCGGAAACGGTGCTCATGTAGTCGAAAAACTTCAGCAGGCCAGACTTGTGCAGACTCCGCAGAACGCCAAGCGACGCTGCGCCGGAACGGATGCCGCCACCGGACAGCGCCAGGCCCACGAGGCTCGTCGAGGCCTGTTCCGGGTCCGTCTGGGGAATGGCGTCATCGTGGGTCGCAGCCTCCACACGACGGTGTTTGACTTCGTCCAGCTCCTGTTTCAGAACTTCCGCATCGTCAACCGTTTTGTAGTTGCGGAATCCTGGCAGTCGCTCTCTGTTGGGGCCCGACATGACCACTCCGGTTATGGACGCATGGGGAGACGCGCATCACAGGCTGCCACTCCCTTGATCGACTACAGCAGGCATGCCTGCAGAGCCCTTGACGCTGTCCGAATCAACGCATCACTGTACAGCCACTCTAATGGTCTGATCAGACTACACAGGTGTCAGCAGGATTCAAGCAAGACCGTCACAAATGCCAGTGTCTGCTGGATGAAGCGTAGATGACTGCGTGCATGGCCTATGTCGATCCCGAATCCGATCCGTGCCGAATCGCTGAGACTCCGGAGACCAGCGAGTTCAGCCGAGCGGCAGATGTAAATTTACGCGTAGCGAAACTCGCGAGAGTTTCGGACCGCGGCCGAGTGGCGATGAGTGAGATCGCGTTGCTGCAACTGCCGGCCTGACGCAGGGGGTGGTGTGGCAAGCGGAGCGAACGGTTCCTCTGGTGTGCCGGCGCCGGCGGGCGCGACACCAAACGGAGTGTCGTCGTACCGCTTATATGGTCTGGTCGAGCGAAACCTTGCCTGGCAGGTAACTGACGGTCGCATCTTGTTCGTCATAGCGAACGCTGACATTCAGTACTCCGATAATCCCAGACTGGGCTTCTTTGACCGCGAGCGATCAGGACACGCGTCAGATCATGTCTTCGAACTGCAGCACAACTTCTGCATGCTGATCCGGCAGTTGAGGCGAGTCATCCACACTCGCGAACGCGCTGAAGACACCGACCGCGAGTATGAAGAACCAGACGAGAGTACGTGAGGATCGCATCGTTGATTCCCTTATGGCGTGAGGAGAGATGCCCGTCACTATTTTGCAAGCCATGCAATTGCATGCGTCCGCAGTCTTCTACTTAGACTCCCCGTGCAGTTGCGTATCGGGATACTCGGAACTCCATGCGTACCAGTGACACTGAATACTGTCGACCCACTTGAGTTCTTTGTCTTTGAGTTCCCCGTCGATCCCACGTCCGGCGAGCGACCATCGCGTGCCGGTCTCCTTGTCCCGGAACGGCACGTCTCCGCCTCTGTTGGCGATTATCGTGAGTTGCTGGCCGTCCAGTCTGCTGCTGAAGGCCACTGCCGTTTTTGTCGGACCGTACCAGAACACGGTGACAGGCTGCTCATTGATGGTATCCGTAAAGACCGCGTGTTCGCCGGCACCGTCAAGTAGAAAGGCCTTGCTGTCACCGCCGATCGTCACGCCGATTACGTTGACGAACGCCTTCAGTCGGGCGTCGACCGGTCCCATCGATTCACCGGCTTCCTGACTCTGTTTCGTCGGGAGTGGCGCAAGGGCGTATTTCTTGCCATCAAAGAGTCGATAGGCAACGGATTGAGGATGCAGCTCCAGCCAGTACTGCCAGTCCGTGACCATATTCGCGATGCGTTTGAGTCGCTCGCCTTTCCGCGGTCCGTCAAAGATCTCACCGGACAACGCGGACACGAGGGAACCGTCGTTCCCCTTCACAACCATGACGCCGTTCCGCCAGCCGTGAAACTCGTAGGTGTGCTTGTAGCCCTTTGACCGCTCAAACGCTGATACGTAGCCCCCGTCCGGATCGTAGAAAAAGATTCCGTACGTGTCGTTGACAACACGTGGAGCGGCCAGGAAGTGCCTTAAAGGAATCGCACCACCTTCGTGGTTGCTGCGGAGCCAGGCGATGGCGCGATCGTTGTCTTCGATGAATCCTTTCCGATGCTGAACGATGCAGTACGAACAGGGCGGGTTCGTAATGGATTTGAACAGGCCCGGTTTCGCGGTCAGCTTCGATTTCCTGACAGGTTGCTTTTCATCAGCGACCGCGTGCAGGCCGATCGCAAAGAGGAACGCAATGCCAGAGAGAGACACGGCGACACGCTTTACGGAGCGAGTGAGTGCTGTCATTACGTCTCCTTTCAAAAGGAAGCTCGAATGCGAAAGCTGGCCGATCAGGCCTCGCTGATTGTACCGCATCCCAATCCTGCCAGCGTCGCCCAGGCTTGCCCCAGGGAGTTCGGATCGAAAGGAACCGGTTGCCTGCAAACAGCGATCTCAAATCGCATGAACGGAGAATGACGAGGGAAACCTGCTCCCACGTGAACAGCGACAGCCGTTTGTGATTGCGGGTTGCGGCGACACGACTCTCGAAACCGGCCGACCACATTGCGAGAAATTCAGAGACCAGTGCCCATGACTCTGAACGGCAGTGAACTTCCCGACTGATTCCGTGGCTTGACGCTCCGACACATCGTGCATCCGCTCGTTGAAAACGCAGAATTGGTGCAGTATCGGCGCTCCGGTCGCGATCATCGGATGCACGAAGGAATTCGCCGATAATTCATTAAGACTGCGCGGCGACCGGATTCCTGCAAGCGTGTGAAGCAGATTGTTCGCGGCGGCGGACGTCACCGCCCAGTTTTGGTGCGTTTAAGAACTACAGCGGCGTAGTGGACACTCTTACGAGTCGGCGAGCTCATTTGACACCGCGCAATTGCTGCAACAGCAATTCATCTCGATGACATGCGGCAGGGCCGTTTTCTTCCAGGCCCCATAATTCAGACGAGCCATTCGTCGATGCGTACATCGAATGCCGGAAACACCGTTTCAGCTCGACTCGATTGGTGCCGTCCTTCCGAAAGGGCCGGAATACCGAACGTGCGATGGCGGTTTCGACAAGCATGAAAACACTCTTGCTCGGTTGTCATGCTATATCGAACAAAATACTGTTACGTGTGCCTTTTGTTACTTATATGTTATTACACACATACATCACTCTACACCTGATACAAATCTCTCAAGGTCACTCTCTTCTGCGAGAACGGAATTCTCGACGTTGCCATGATCCCCGGAGGCGGTCGGGCATGCCCTGAGTATCCGCCTCAGCGCAGTGCAAGTTCGGGTTTCCTGCTGACGCGTTTTCGAAATCTCGCCGCCGTCCCAGTCGGATATCGCAATCCGGTTTCTGGGTGGCAACTATATGGCGGAACAGTTCTTGAATCAGACCGAATGTCTTCTGAATTATCTCAAGCTGGGAATGTGAACCATGTCGTCACCGGTCTTTTCGGCCATCGTCGCCGGCGATACCGCAGGATTGCAGGTGGCCATCGATGCAGGTGAGTCTGTAAATGAGTTTGACGAAAGTCCGCAAGTCCCGCTTGTTTTTGCTGCGCAGCGAGGACTGGCTGCGCTCGTTTCAGTTCTTGTCAGCAACGGCGCTGATCTGGACACTGAATCCGGGAAGCAGAAGAACACAGCTCTGATGCTGGCGGCATATAACGGCCATCCCAATGTTGTCGGCCTGTTGATCGAAGCGGGCGCAGATCTGTACCTGGTAAACGACTTCACGGAAACGGCCAGGGAGTGTGCGGTGCAGGACAAGACGCTCAAGCATGCTGAAGCCCTGCGTCTGCTGCTCGAAGCGGGAATGCCGCCACGCAATCCGGAAACGCTTCCTTGTTCGACAATGATGGACGCGGCGCGATCAGGTAACGTAAAAGCAATCGAGCATTTGGTTGTACATGGAGCGGACGTCAACGAAGTGAGAGAGTTCGGTACGGCTCTGACGACTGCCGCCGAAGAAAACCAGATCAAAGTCGCCGAGTACCTGCTTAGTCAGAACGCCGATCCTGCGTTGGTAATCACGCACGGAGATCTTGAAGGCAAGACCGCAGTGGACATCGCGAAGGAACATGGGAGGAGAAAACTTGTCGCGCTGTTCGGCGGATGACCGTCTGACAAACGCTAAACTCAATAGATGATTCCGCAGCCTTGCAGGTCGACGGCATCGACAGCAAATGCCGTTTTGCTGGTGCGGTTTCTGCACGCGGCGAATTCACACCGCACGCATCGGTCGAGGGTACGAAAAGATCCGATTGCCGTTAACCGTCTGCCATCAGCGTGATGGCACGCCGAAGGAGTCCTCAGCACGGAACGGTCTGATTCTGCTCCAGGCGACAACACCGGAGCAGGTGTCGCTCGGCCGTCCGGTTTCATCGATCGACGGCATTCGGGACTTATGATGATCGACCGTCTCGCGCGTAGTGCGCTGTCCGACTATCGAACTTCAAGAAATTCGGCGCTGTTGAACAGAGCCCAGCAGAGTTCCTGGAGACTGGCGTTGTCGATCAGGTCTTTGGACAGTTGCCGTTCACTGTGATTGGGCGGGCGGCCCAGTGTGCGTTGCCAGGCCTCGACGATTTGGCTGTCTGGCTCAACCACCGAATGCTCAATTCGTTCCGCCAGCCTGTCTGCCTGCCGCAGCACGAATGAGTCATTCATCAGGGCCAGTGCCTGTAATGGTGTCACGCTTCGACGGCGCGACGGACTCATCACGGATGGTGCCGGGCAATCGAGCGCATCCAGCAACGGATCGCGTCCCGTGTTGATCTTCATCCGGTAAATCGTTCGCCGATTGAATTGCGGCTCGCCGGTGTCGGTCAGGTGGTAGTAGTACGTGTTATTTCGCGTGGTAGTGAATGCCTGGAAGCTGGGGCCGCCCAGTCGTGGATTCAGCTCACCGCTGATCACCAGCATTGCGTCACGGACTGTCTCGGCATCCAGCCGTTGCGGAGCGAACCGCCAGAGCAGTCGGTTGTCCGCATCAACTCGGGCGGCCGATGGATTGAACGCCGACGATTGTTGCCATGTGCGAGAGGCTAGAATCCGACGATGCAGGGACTTCAGTGACCAGCCCTCTTCCATGAACTGAGCCGCCAGCCAGTCGAGTAATCGCGGGTGGCTCGGTTGACTGCCGTTGGCGCCGAAATCGCTCGGCGTGTCGACGGGGCCGGTCCCGAAGTGATGCTGCCAGACACGGTTCACGATCACGCGTGCCGTCAGGGGGTTGCCGGAATCCGTGACCCAGTTTGCAAACGTCAACCGTCGTTGCCCCTCAGGAGTCTTCGTCGAGAGGTGCAGGTCCGAGGCAATCTGTCTGATCGCGGAGAGTCCCGCGGGCTCCACTGCTTCGCCGGGCTGACGAATGTCGCCTCGCTCAAATATCACGGTGGCTGCTGGTTGCCGCCGGAACCCGATGAAGGCTTGCGGAGCCAGCTTTGTATCCGTTTTCGTCGCCTGGAACTCTCGCAGTTCATCCGGTGTCAGCAGCGGTCGCGCGGCGCGGCTGCGTCCATCCGCCTGGTAGACACCCTCAAACACGGCCTTCATGCGGTAGTAGTCCGCCTGCGGGATCGGGTCGAACTTATGGTCATGGCAGCGGGCACAGTTGACGGTCAGGCCGAGGAATACCTGTGATGCCGTCGCAACCATCTCTTCGAGCTGAACTTCGCGGGCTCGCAGTTTTTCCACGGGACTCGCGGAAACAGCCGCGGCATGATCCCACGGACCGGCTACCAGAAATCCGGTGGCAGCCATGCTGTCCCGAGTCACGTTCGGCACCGCATCTCCGGCAAGTTGCTCCCGCACGAACTGATCGTACGGCTTATCGGCATTCAGGCTGCGAACCACGTAATCGCGATATGGCCAGGCATGCGGTCGTGGCGCGTCATCTTCAAAGCCGTTGCTCTCGCTGAAGCGTGCCACATCGAGCCAGTGCTGAGCCCACCGCTCTCCGTAATGCGGTGAGGCAAGGTAGCGTTCGACGAGCCTCGGCCAGGCATCCGGCCTGTCGTCCTGAACAAAGTCATGAATCTCGCCGGACGATGGTGGCAGGCCAAGCAGATCAAACTTCAAACGTCGAATCAGCTCGCGGCGCGTGGCCGGCGGTGAGAATCCAAATCCGTCTTCACGCAAACGTCGCACGACAAACGCGTCAATAGCCGACTCAGGTTGGGCATCGCCCTCATCACGCAGAACAGGAGGCTGCGGTTTGCTGATCGTGATGAGTGACCACAAATATGGCAGCGTCACTCCGTCCGGCCAGCGGGCGCCAGTTTTGATCCACTGGCGCAGGATCTCGACTTCCCGCGTGCTGAGTGGCTCACCCTTTTTCGGCATCAATGGTCGCTCGCCGTCATGCATCGTGACTGCGTCGATCAGCGGGCTGGCATCAGGATTTCCGGCCACGACGTGTTCCAGCTCACGCAGTGTGTCGGGCGTCGACAACGACAACCCGCCTTCTGACTTGCCGGTCTTGTGACATTGCAGGCAGCGTCGCTCAAAGATCGGAGCGACGTCTCGCAGGAAATCCACGCCATCGCCCGCATTTGCTGCAGGGGCAACAGTGACCAGGACCAGCACAGGCACGAAATGAAGTAACGGTCGCATAGGCGATTCTTATTCACACCGGCCGTGTAAATGTCAACACACTCGACTGCACAAGGCTCACTCCGCAGCCGCGCAGCCTGTTACCCAATGGCGGCCTGAAGTATCCGACGGTAGCTTCTGTCGTCGAAGTCGTGAGACTTTGGCCGCGTCGCTCTGACTTCAGCAACTCGCACGAAATCGCCGGTAAGGACCAAACTGTGACTGAGACTGAGTTCGATAAATTCAAACTGCTGAAGCCCATTCGGAAGGCGATTGCGGCCGAGCAGTATCGGACCCCGACTCCGATTCAGGCCCAGGCGATTCCGAAGATCATGGTGGGTCGCGACGTCGTGGGCGTCGCCCAGACCGGCACCGGCAAGACCGCCGCGTTTGCGCTCCCAATTCTGCACAGCCTCGGCAAGAAGCGACAGCGGCAGGTGCCGAGTGCTCCGCGCGTGCTTGTTCTTGCGCCCACCCGGGAACTGGCGGCTCAGATTTCCGAGCAGTTCGAGACCTACGGCAAGCATATGAATATCCGGCTGACCACCGTTTACGGAGGTGTCAGCCAGCAGCCTCAGGTTCGAGCACTCAAGAAAGGCGTTCAGATTCTGGTTGCGACGCCCGGTCGTCTGCTTGATCTGCTGGAGCAGGAGCAGGTCGATCTGGATCGGCTGGAGGTCTTCGTGCTCGACGAAGCCGACCGGATGCTGGACATGGGCTTTCTGCCGGATCTACGAAAAATCATTCCGCACCTGCCCGACCGTCGCCAGTCGCTGTTCTTCTCGGCCACGATGCCCGGCGAGATTCAGGAACTTGTCGAAAGTCTGTTACACAAACCAGTGCGAATCGACGTCACGCCGGCCGACGCGATTTCATCCACGATCGAGACGATCGACCAGCGCGTGATGTTCGTCGAGTTCCGTAAGAAGCCGGCGCTGGTCACGCATATCCTCAAGCGACGCGAGACCGGCAGCGTGCTGGTGTTCACTCGCACAAAGCATGGAGCCCGACGACTGTCGAAGCTGTTGAAGGAACGCGAGATCAACGCGGACGCTCTGCACGGAGACCGGACTCAGAACGCGCGCACGCGAATCCTCAAGGAATTCCGCAAGGGAAACATCACCGTGCTGGTCGCGACCGATGTGGCGGCGCGAGGGATCGACGTCAACCGCATCACGCACGTGATTAACTATGACCTGCCCAATGAACCCGACGTCTACGTACACCGCATCGGGCGAACTGGTCGCGCCGGAGTCGAAGGCATGGCGCTGTCGTTCTGCCAGCACGAGGACCTCGATAATCTGCGAGCCATCGAGCAGGTGACCCAGCGGAAGCTCGAAGTCGATGCCAATCACCCATACCACGTTCCAGGTCTGGAAAACCGGTACGCCTCAGGCCCGGACGTGGAATCAGACGCGGACGTGGAAGACGGCACTGTTTAACCGGATCAACATCATGAGCGAACGCGAGACCCTGAAGCGGAGAGTGTGCGAGGCAATTGATGCCCGTCGCGAAGACATCGTGAGTGTCGGTGAGTCGATCATGGACGCGCCGGAACTCGGCTTTAAAGAGCACCGGACAGCCAGCCGTGTCCAGCAGCAGTTTGATGACCTGGGATTACCACACGAGGACGGTCTGGCCATCACGGGTGTGAAGGCCGTGCTGCGTGGATCCCGACCCGGCCCGACCCTCGCCCTGATGGGTGAACTTGATGCGCTTCAGGTGCCGGATCATCCACGGGCCGATCCTGAAACGGGTGCGGCGCACGCGTGTGGACACAACGCTCAGATTGCCGGTCTGATGGGAGCTGCGATGGGACTCACGGCCGATGGCGTGGCCGAAAACCTGGCTGGCAACGTCGTGTTCTTCGCCGTTCCCGCCGAGGAGTATGTCGAGATCGATTATCGACTGGGCCTTGTCCGTGAAGGCAAGACCTCGTTCCTGACTGGCAAGCAGGAACTGATCAATCTCGGCCAGTTTGACGACATCGACATGGCCGTGATGATTCACTCGACAAGCCCGGAAGTCAGTGAAGGCCAGATGGGTGTCGGTGCCTCATCGAATGGCTTCGTGGCCAAGAACATCCGCTTTCTGGGTCGAGCGTCACATGCAGGCGGGTTTCCGGAACGCGGCGTCAACGCGCTGAACGCGGCCCAACTGGCTCTGAGCGCGATCAATGCTCAACGCGAGACCTTCAAAGACGAAGATTGCGTGCGCGTGCATCCGATCATCACGAAGGGTGGCGATCTGGTGAACATTGTCCCCGCCGAGGTCACCATGGAGACCTATGTACGAGGGAAAACGGCGGACGCCATTCTGGATGCTTCGGCCAAAGTCGATCGAGCATTGCGTGGAGCCGCTGTCGCGATGGGCTGTCGCGTTGAAATCGAAACCGTGCCCGGAAACCTGCCGCTGCGTAACGACGCTCGACTGACCGAGCTGTTCAAGGACGCTGCGGGGCAGGTGCTTGGTGCAGATGGATACCGCGACTACCCGCATGGTGGTGGATCAACTGACGCCGGCGACCTGAGCCAGATCATGCCAGTCCTGCATCCCATGATGACGGGAGCGGCGGGGGCCCATCACCAGGTCAACTGGTGCATCGCCGACCACGACGCGGGCTACGTCGCTCCGGCCAAAACACTGGCCATGATGGCCGTCGACCTGCTCGCCAATGATGCGTCCGAAGCCAAAGCCGTGCTTGAGCAACACACGGCCGCCATGTCCAAAGACGAATACCTCGGACGACAGCAATCTGTGTTCGGCACGGAGAAGTTCGACGGCGCAGCACTTGTCGGTAGTGCAGAGAGTTGACAACTTCGAGTCGTGTCAGTCGTCGAAGATGCTCTCATTCTCTGGTGGGGAAACGCGCTTGATGAGGGTGACTTCGTTGCCGGTCGCGTTGAAGTTGACTTCATCCATGAAGGACCTCATCAGCAGCACGCCGCGTCCGCTGGGGCGTTCCAGGAAATCCGGTTCCGTCGCGTCTGGCAGTGTCGACGGGTCAAAGCCGGGCCCTTCATCTCGCACGATGAACCGGGCCTCAGTCGCGTTCAGGCGCACGTCCACGTGCAGCCGCCGTCGCATGTAGGGAACCAGACCAGCACGTTCTCTCGCGAGTTTTTCATAGGCCTGATGGTCTTCGTCGCGTAGTTCCGAGCTGACCTCCAGGTTCCCGTGATACATACCATTCAGAAGTGCTTCTTCCAAAGCGATGCCGATCCGCAGACGATCGTTTTCCGGGAAGGCTCTCATCGCGCCGAGCATCTCGCGGAGCCTCTGCACCATCGCGTGTACGAGCGCCGTGTCGTTGGGCAATTCGTAGGTCGTTTCCGATTTGACGATGCGAGCCTGCAGCCGTGTCTGGCCGTGATCGACACTCGTCGCCTCGAAGACACGTTCCAGCGTGGAAATCAGATCATCGCCAACCCGGCGTTTCGTGACATAACCGGCCGCACCACGCCGAAACGCCTCCACTGCCAGTTCTTCACTGCCCTGAGCGGTCATCAGGACGACTGGGATCAGTGGGTAGTCCGCCTTAATGGCTTCCACCAGTTCAAGCCCGTTCAACTCGGGCATATGCAGGTCCGTCAGTACGATGTCCGGCATATCGAGTTCGATACGCTGCAAACCGTCGCGTCCATCCTCGGCATAGACAACTTCATACTCACCGGTTCGGGTGAGGAGTCCGCCCACGAGGCGACGGTCGACCTGAGAGTCGTCAACGACAAGTACTGTCCGCATAAGTAGTCCGCCTGCGGAAGAAAGACATGGAGTTCGACATTCAGACAAGTCGGTTCGCTCGAAACCGCGAATCACTTGCCTGCGTTCGCCCGAAGACGGAACCAGGAATCAAAAAATGATGATAGTCAGCCGGGGATCCGTCCGGTATCCACGAATGACTGAAACTGCTCCTCGACGACACGTGTGGCTTTTTCAAGCTCCGACAACCGAGACTGAACATCGTCAAGTCGGCCTTCCCGACTCGCCACTTCGCATTCGTAGGCCAGGTCGTAGGCGTCGTCGATTCCGAACGTCCGAAAGCTGGCCTTGATCGTGTGAGCCATCCGCTGTGCTGTCTTCTGATCTTCCTCAACAAGGGCTTTCCGGAGTCCGCCGAGCACGATTCCAGATTCTTCTTTGAACGCGTCGATGACGTCGCGCAGCAGGTCGAGGTCTCCCTGTACGATCTTGATCGAAACCGGCCAGTCCACGGCGTATGGAATTGTCGCGTCCATCGGCGACTCACTTTCGATAGCGTCATCTGACGATTCTGGCGGATCCTGCGTAACGATGATTTGCCCCGGCTCGGCCGGGACCTGGCCTGCCATCGCTTCCAGCAACCGCCACGCACGGACGGGTTTGGAGACGTAGTCATCCATTCCTGCTTCGAGGCACAGTTCCCGGTCGCCCTTCATCGCGTGTGCCGTCATGGCGATGATTGGCAGGTGCCCGCCTGACTCCTGTTCCGACTCGCGGATGCGGCGCGTCGCCTCGAGTCCATCCATCTCAGGCATTTGAATGTCCATCAGCACGAGCTGGTATTCACGCTGACCCACCAGTTCCAGTGCTTCCAGACCATTGCTGGCAATAGTGACCTCGTGGCCCCACCTGTTCAGCAATGCAAGAGCCAGACGCTGATTCACGACGCTGTCTTCAACCAGCAGAATATGCAGCTTCGGGAGCTGTACGTCGCTTTCTGCATTGCCACTTGCGCCGACCGACTCCTCGACTCCGTCGACACTCAAGGCAGCGACGATCGCATCGTACAACTCAGATTGTTTAACTGGCTTGTGCAAATATGAATTGACGCCCAGATCGCGGCTGCGCTGGACTTCGCCCGGGCGTTCCGCGGAAGTCAGCATGAGAATAACGGCATCCGCAAGCTGTTCATCGTCGCGCAACGCAGCGGCCAGATCGAATCCATCGCGCCCTGGCATGTTGACATCACTGAGGACCAGTTCGAACGGCCTGCCTGAGGCTCGAGCAGCACGCAGTTGTTCGAGTGCCGCGTCAACTCCGGCAACGGTCGTGACTTCCATCTGCCAGTTGGCAAGCATCTCGTCCAGGATCATGCGGTTGGTCGCGTTATCGTCCACGACCAGCACGCGACTCCCCTGCACGATTCGAGGACGCGGCTTCTCCACTGGTTGATCAGACACGGTGAACTGCGCGGTGAAGTGAAATGTGCTGCCGCTGCCCAGATCGCTCTCCGCCCAGATTGTGCCCTGCATCATCGAGACCAGTCGCGAGCAGATCGTTAGCCCCAGTCCGGTCCCACCATACCTTCGCGTTGTCGATGTGTCGGCCTGCTCAAAGGCCTGGAATACCCTTCTCAGCTTGGGAGGAGCGATTCCAATTCCGGTGTCCATCACGGCAAAGTGCAACAGGACTCGATGATCACTCTGGTCTTCGACGTCCACGTGCAGAACCACCTCGCCCAACTCCGTAAACTTGATCGCATTACCAACCAGGTTGACGATGATCTGCCTCAAGCGGGATCCGTCTCCAATCAGATCGTCGGGCACGGTTGGATCGATGTGACAAGCCAGTTCGAGTTCCTCACGCTGCGCTCGCACCGCCAGCGACTTCAGCGTGTCACCCAGAGTGTCGCGCAGATGGAACGGCGTCGTGTCCAGTTCGAATTTGCCCGCTTCAATTTTTGAGAAATCCAGAATGTCATTGATCAGAGCCAGCAGTGACTCGCCCGAATCGTGCACCATGGTCAGATACTCACGCTGCGACGGGGCGAGTTCCTGATCCAGTACCAGTTCGGTCATGCCAAGAACGGCATTCATGGGAGTCCGAATCTCGTGGCTCATGTTGGCCAGGAAATCACTCTTGGCCCGATTCGCAGCTTCCGCGGCCTCTTTGGACTCACGTAACTGCCGTTCGGCTTCTTTGCGGTTGGTGATGTCGTGTATGAACGCGCTGAAGATGTACGAGTCGCCCTGACGAATTGGTGAGATCGTAATTTCCATCGGAAACTCGCGACCGGTTCGGTGCAGTGCGACGCGTTCGAGTCTCCGTTTCAGCATGTTGCTCTTGCCCGTACGCAGAAACCGCTGCAGGTCCGCGTCGAATTCGACACGGTCGTTCTCTGGAAGAAGCAGGTCGGGAACCGACTGGCCAAGGGCCTCCTCACGGTGCCAGCCGAACGTCAGTTCTGCCTGCGGATTCCAGTCGATGATCGTGCATTCGTCGTCCATCGCAATAAAGGCATCCAGTGCCGTATCAACGATCAGCCGGTTAAGCCGTTCGCTGCGCCGCAGCGCGATCTCGGCCTCTTTGCGTTCCGTGATGTCACGGGAAATCCCGAACGTGCCGACGACGTTCTGCTCGTTGTCAAACATCGGCAACTTACTCGTCGACACCCAGGTCGTATGACCATCCGGCCAGGTTTCGCGTTCTTCCTTGTCGAGGATCGGCTGCCCGGACTCCATCAGGCGCCGCTCGTCTTCCAGGGCCGGAGTCGCATGTTCCTCGGCAAAGAAATCGTGATCCGTCTTACCGACCATGTCGTCCGGATTATCCAGCCCGACCCAGTTAGCCATCGCATGGCTGACACGCAGAAAGCGACTTTCTCGATCCTTGAAGTACACGTTGTCGGGCAGACTCTTGAGCAGCGAATGCAGCAGGTACCGCTCGCGTTCCAGATCGCGCAACAGAGCCTGCCGCTCGATCGCGTAACGAATCGAGTGTTCCAGCCGGGTGACGTCATAGACATCTTTGGCGATGTAATCCGTGGCGCCGGATTCGAGTGCCCTCTGATCAATCGCCGGATCGGCCTGACCCGTGAGAATGATGATCGGGGCGCGACATCCCGCATCGCGTGCTTTACTGAGAACTTCGATGCCATCATCCGGGCCCAGCCGGTAGTCCAGCAGGTAGAGGTCATGCTGGCCGCTCAGGATGCCGGCAAGTCCATCGGCTGCCTCGCTGGCCCAATCGAGTTCGACTGCTCGCCCACTGATCGACGTCAGGAGTTCGCGCGTGATGACGAACGTGTGTTCGTCGTCGTCGATCAGCAGAATGCGCAGGGGCGAAGACATCAACCATTCCGTGTCAGCGATGCCAGGACGGCGGGTGCGAAAGCGTATGAACAGGAAGAGTATCAGACCAGACGGCAGAAGTTGATACTCGTCTGTCCGTCGTGTCGCCGACGGGATTGAGCACGCCTGACGCACCACGCAAATCGATGCCGCCTGCGATCACACCTGCTTTGCCACGGGAATCGATGTGGGATCGTCCGCGGGACTACGGAACCAGCGGGACGGCATCACGCCCAGACCAATCAGTGCCAGTTGGCTCAGCCAGAACAACCACAGAGCGAACCAGACGCCTTCGGTAAACCCGTAGGCGTGCAGACCGACACTCAGCTCGTTCACACCGAACCACGACCAGGCAGTGACCATGTTTCCGCCCAGCGCCAGTACTGCCAGTCCCCGATCACGGACCAGTTTGTCCCAGCGGGCATGCAGCAGCAGAGCATTCCAGACGACGATCATCAGCGCACCGTTCTCTTTGGGATCCCAGCCCCAGAAACGACCCCACGAATCGTCAGCCCAAAGCCCGCCAAGCACGGTGCCGACAAAGCTGAAGAAGATCCCGAAGCAGATTGTCCCGTAGATCATGCGGGGCATGGCATCCAGAAACGCCGTATTCCGGACAACGGCGCGGGGCCCCACCATACGAAACGCCGGACGCAGCGAATCCAGCAGGATGTAGAGAATCCCAATCGCTCCAGCGAGGAATGTGGTCGAGTAGCCCAGCGTGATGCACACGACATGTGTCGCCAGCCAGAACTGTGTGTCGAGCACGGCCTGCAGGACCTTGAAAGTGTCTCCGTCGCCCGACAGCAGGAACGAGATCCCCAACGTGATCGCACCCATCGCACTGCCGATGATATTGCCCAGGCCGATTCGATAGATTGACTCGTAGATCATGCCGAGAACCACGCATCCCCAGCCGATGAACACCGCCGATGAATAGAGATTCGTGACCGGCGGCCGGCCAGAGATATAAATGCGGGCGCCTAAAGCGAACGTATGCAGCAGAAGCGTCACGGCGATAATCAGAAATGCCGTGCGATTCAGTGGTCGCGACCAGCCAAGCAGCGCGGCAACGCCAAACACAAACGCAAACAGATAGCTGAACGCCGAATAGTAGAATGGCGCGAATTCGTTGAAGTACGTTTCGAACCCGCACTTCGCGACGTTCAGATCCTTCGGTGTATTGTCCCGCAACCACGAATGATACTCCGCGACCTTGGAATTAAACGTCTCGGCGTCCTCCGACTCGTGGGCTTCCAGTATTTCTACCATGAGTCGTACGGGTGGATGCTCATCCTGCCCGAACATTCGCGACACCGACAGCGTTACAAATCCGCGACTAAAGGTTTGCCACTCGGCATTGACGCCGCCCGCTTCCTCTTTGGCCTCGTCAGCTTCCGCCTCAACTTTGGGATCAGGGGGAACTGCCAGCGGTGGTTGCCGACGGTCCAGCGACTGCAGTCGCGAAATGATCTGTTGAATCTGTGACGGCTCGATCTCGATCGCCGCGAACGATGAAAATAGCAGATCATAGAGACCAACCTTCGACTCCAGTTCGATCAGCTTCCGTTCAAACGCCGTTCGCTCTTTGCCGTCTTTACGACGTGCCTTTTCGACGTCCTGAGCAACATTGCTGACGTTCTTCAGCAACTCGTCGAGCGAGTAGAGGTGCTTCTTTCGTCGCGGAAGATCAAGCCGCTTCAGCAACTCCGGATGATCAGCGCGAAAGACGCGATGCTCACGTGCTCGGTCGGAACCAGAGATGACGTCCAAAAGCCACAGAACGGCCGGCTGTTTTTCGCCGTTGCGATCTGTGAACACTTCTCGGTTCGAGAGAATCCGCAGGCTGTTCCGGGCCAGCGTATCAAACGGCTTGACACGTCCTTCATACACCAGCGGGAGTTTGCCGAACTGATAGAGGTCCGGTGCATCGTCGGCCGTTGACGGTACAAACGCCTTGCCACCAAGCCATCCAGCAATCAACAGCATGACGACCCACGGAATGACGCGACCAACAATTCCGTATTCACCAGTAGCTCCAGCCAGCCGCGGCCGACGACCAAGGAATCGCAACAGCACGATCCAGAAATGGGCCATCATGCCCGTGCCGACAATCATGCACGCCACGTACGGGATCATCCAACCGGTGTTACTGACAACACTCAGTGTCGTCTTCTCTTCTTCACCGGTGCTCGGATTCGCCGCGTGGTAATTCGTTTGGTAAAAAGTCTCGCCGGCGTATCGCAGCGGGTTGTTCATCCAGATGTCACGTTCAAAGTCAATGTTGTCCGTCGGATCAATAACCCGGACCTGTGACCGGTAGTCGCGCGGAGTGTTCGTGCCCACGTAGTCCGTCTTGCTGACATCGAACAGATGCACGGAGTACTGCTTGTAATATCGTCGGAATCGCAGCTCGACGTCCCATGTTGTGCCGTTGTGTTCGACTTTGTTGGTCTGATACTCCGGCTTCATCAGAAGCTGGAAAAAGACGTTGGTTAGCAGAGTTCCCACTTCCTTCTTCGACTCTTTGTCGATCAGGCGGACGTAGCACGAAGTGACGTCAACGACGCCGCCGGTATCCGTGCCGGCTCCTGGACGGGTCTCGGCAGCGATCAGGTTGATGCCAGCACCCATTGTTGCGGGGTTCTGCGCAAAGACGTGATCGATCACCTCGCCCAGCGTGGCAAGCTCCGTCCGAAGTTTCGGCGTGAACTTCGTCTGGAATTCGAGTTCCAGGTTGTCGAATACTTTGTTGACTTTTTCCGCGTCCGGCTGCAGCGTCGCGATTTTCGATGCGTCGTTTGTCTGGACTGGCGGCACTTCGAGTTCTGCTGCAATGTCGAACCGCAACTGTGTCCGGTTCTGGGGATTCGAGTTCTGCAGAAACCGTACGATCTCGACATCAAACGGCAGGTCGTCGTCACTGATGACGCGATTCGCACTGCCGCCCGCTTTGAGTGACTGCTGAATCAGGTCGCGGGAGATGACGATCTCGTCGTCATATTCTTCGTCCGACCGGTCGGTGAGGACAAGTTCGTATTCGCGGATATCCTGTCCATAGTTCCCGGCCTTTCCTTCCTCGATCGTCATCTGCTGCTCGACGTGTGTTGTGGTCACAACAATCTCGTTGATCATGACCAGCGCGATACCACCATGCAGCAGAACGACCCCGCAGCGTTTCTTGAACAGCATGACGCAGCCGGCCAGCAGCACGAGTGCGGCCAGTTCACCTTTGACGAGTTGCCACAGAATCCGCATCGACGAGTCGTCAAAACGGCCGTCTGATTTGAAGCACAGGTAGATTGTCGCACCCGTCAGCGCGGCGGCTGTTCCGACGAGGACCGGTGCCTGTGCCTTCTTTGACCGGAATGCCTCCACAACACCCCAGATGTTCATCAACAAAAGTGTTGCCGAGAGGGCTTGAAGTGCAGTCCATAAGGAATCCCAACTGATACTGGCATCCTGGACGCTGGCGTCGCTGTGTCCGCTTTCCAGGACCAGCCATGTGCTGAGGATTCCGATCACCAGTGTGACCAGTCCGGCTGCCAGGCGAGTGCCTTTGGCCTGAATGTTGAACTTCAATCCATGCGCCGACAGCAGGTTGGCCGCCATCAGCGTGCCAATCAGGAAACCGCCAGGAAACCAGATGCCGATGCGATCCCAGAACTCACCGCTGACATCCACATACGGAGCAAACAGCGGATGCCAGACACGCACGGGCATCCAGAAGACCCAGCATCGGAAGTACTCGCGAACGACGTCCCATATGTCGGCTTCTACCTGCGCCAGCGTGCCGACCATGATCAGCACGATCGACAGCGCAAACAGGACGACCGTCAGCTTGAGCGACGCCAGCGGCAGCAGGACGGGCCGCAGTTGTCGGTAGAGTGAGGGCGTGCTGGGATGGTCAATATCGAATGTCTCGCCGGAGGGGCTGGCGCTGGCCATGTCATCCTCTGTTCTTTGATAGCGGGAAAATGAGATTCCCGAATTCCAGACCGCAGAACGTCAAGCGGACCGCGTTCTTTGGAATGACTGCGACTTATTGGAATTTCACGGACTCAAGGAACTTTCGAAAGTTGCCGGACTCCGCTTTGGCGATTTCGGCTGGTGCCTTCAACGTGAAGAACCAACCCGTGCCTCCTCTGACAACAATGGCCGCCAGAATAGCTTTTTCTTCGCCGATCATTTCGGCGAGATGGCCTTCGAGGCCGCCGATGGTCACTGTCTCGATGGAGTCCATCAGCGCGTCGCCGCTCACCGCTTCCAGCTTCACCTGTCCGCGCCAGCGTGTGACATTGGGGGCGACGTCAGAACCACCAGCACCCAGCGTCGAGATGTACATCTCCGCGGATGTGTCATCGCCACTGAGAGCCCAGGAAATCTTCCGGAATGAACTCGAACTCGGTTTCGGTGACCACGTGCCGGGTACGTCAAAAGTCATCTCGGGAATACTGCTCACCACCTTCGCACTCGACGCGGCGGCTTTGGGTTTCGATCCCGTTGTTGGTGGATGACCCGGCGGCAGACCTGGCCCGGCGGGCTTGCGTCCGGAACTGCCCATCATCGGGCCTGATTTGCCGGATGAGATCATGCCTTCAATGCTGACGGACGTGACCTTCTGCCCGTTCGGCAGCTCGAACTGCTGGATGTCGTCGGATGTCTTGATCGCCGCTTTGAAATCGTCAGGTGACTGCGCGTCCAGGCCGAGTTGTCCTCGCCAACGATTGATATTCGCGAGCACATACTCGACCGACGCCGGGTCCTCTGACGGGAGCGGAATGACCGAGCACTCGAGTTTTGTTTCGCCCGCGCCCATACGGAATGTTGCAGCCCGCATTCCCGCGCCGAGTTGCTCGGACCAGCCCTCGGGGACTTTCCAGGCCAGCCGATCGCCTTCGACCGTTATCGACCGCAGCAGACCGTTGAAGTTGTCCTGTTGATTCGCGACCGCATCGCTACCACCCATTATCTTGAAGAACCAGCCCTTCTGTCCGAGAGGGACGATGGCCGCCAGCATGCGACCGGGGACCGGTTCCGACGAGCCCGCGGACGCGGTCTCGGGAATGTCCGCTGTGACCGTCGAGCCAACCTCGACAGTTGGCTGTTTCGGGACTCTCTGCCGTGTGACACCCGGAGCATCAATGCAGCCACATACCGCACAGGTCAGTAGAGCACCAAACATCATCCGCACACTTTTTGACACGGAAGACTCCTTTAATTGTCCGGGTGTGTTGTCAGGCGTGGAAGCGTGCCGCGGAGGGCGACTTTCGCAAGCCAATGAGCATCGAGGCAGACTGTCGTGAGGATCGCGACAGCGAAACAGGAGGGCACGGATCCGTGTGTGTGGCCCTCAAACTGACCCAAGTGCTGGTCATTTATGAGGTTGCAACAATCACAGGCTCCGCGAAGAGTGGCAGGGCAACTATATCTACTCGCGCAGCCAGCGAAAAGGACATGTGGAAACGGGACGATAGTACCGATTCTGACGGGATTTGAGCCGGCCTGGCTCTGGTTTTGCGGCCCGTTCCGAATTGGTGGGCCAAGGCGCGCCGGATCGTGGCAGAATCCCGGTTCACCGAACAGGCATATTAAAACGTAGAGCTATAGTTGGCAGGTTCGGCACCCGGATGGCCGAAGCCGTGTGGATTCCGCACTTCTTTGCCTGCCAGGTAAACAAGGCGAGATTTTGGCCGCACGTTTCAGGATTCGGCGATAATTGGACTTCCGCAGCCGAATCAGAATCACCAGCCCGTGGCCGGGCCTCTAACATGGACGGATAAGGGTCGGGCCGAGGACCGCCGTCATGTCCAGAAAAGACTCGCTGCTGCGACTTTATCAGAGGCTGAACGCTCGCCGGGACACCCTGCGGGAGAAGCTCTCCCTGGGCAATGAATCGGATCGCGTCGACGTCGGCGATCTGGGTGACGTGGCCCACGACGGTGCCACCACGGAACTCAACTCGCAGCTCGCCTCGATTGAGACCCGCGAACTGCGACAGGTCGAGCGGGCGATACAATTGCTGCGTGACGGCCGGTATGGTGTGTGCGAAGGTTGTGCACAGCCGATACTCATCGCTCGTCTGCAGGCACTGCCCTACACCGTTATGTGCGTCGAGTGCCAGCGGGCTGAAGAAGAGGACGGACCGGTTGATCCGGAAGACGTCGACTGGGACAAAGCGTGCGACTACGAAGTCCGTTTCAGCGAACGCGAGGTCACCATCGACGATCTGCGGTTCGAATAGCACAACTGCTGAGTCACCGGCGTTATGCCGGTCCGGTTGTCTGGAGACAGCCTGAACTCACTCACCACCAGGACACGTTCCCGGAACGAGAATGGATTCGACTGCCGGTGCAGGAGGTTGCTTTCGTGAAGACGCATACCGCACTGTTCGCGACATTGACACTGGTCATTGGGATCGGCATCGGCACCGGGCTGAATGCCTGGTCCCTGATCACTCCGGCCGAGGCCGAATCGCTCACAGGCAGCGAGACCCGCGACATCTATCGCGAACTTGACGCTGCCGGTTCACCTCTGACCGAGACCAGTCGCGTGCTGGGGAAAATCGCCAGAGTCGTGATGCCCAGTGTTGTGCATATCAACAGTGTGCGGCAGGTGGCTTCACGCGGACGTGTTGAAGAGACGGGCTCCGGAGTCGTCATGACCAGCCTCAAACGCCCCGGCACGTACGTCGTCACGAATCGACATGTCATTTTCGACGCGCTGCCGGAACTCGACTCCATTGCGATTCAAACCGACGATGGCCGCGTACTCCACCCGATACGAGTCTGGGAAGACCGCTACAGCGACATTGCGGTGATGGAGGTCAACGGTAGCAACCTGCCCCCTCTGCGGTGGGGTGATTCCGATCAGCTTGAGATCGGCAACATCGTGCTCGCGTGCGGCAGTCCGTTTGGCCTGAGCCGTTCCATCACAATGGGAATCATCAGCGCTCGCAGCCGCAGTTCTGTGGGCGTGGGCAACCGTTCCGGAGTTCTCAATCAGGATTTCCTGCAGACGGACGCGGCCATCAATCCTGGTAACAGTGGTGGACCGCTGATCGATCTGCAGGGCCGGCTGGCCGGTATCAACACCGCCATCGCATCGACTCACGGTGGCAACGAAGGCATCGGGTTCAGCATTCCGAGCAATCTGGTCCGCCATGTTGTCAGTCACCTGCTTGAGTATGGCGAGGTCCGACGGGCCTATCTGGGAGTCAAACTGGATTCGGAATTCGACTTCGATATGGCCGAACAGTTGCGGCTGACGCGCTTGCGTGGAGCCCGCGTGCTGGAAGTCTATCCGCAGACACCGGCAGCTTTGGCCGAGCTGAAGTTCAATGACGTGATTCTGCAATTCAACGGCCGCGAAGTCCTCGACGAAAGCCATCTGATCAATCTGGTGAGTCTCTCACCGGTTGGCCGCGAACTGGAAGTCGTCGTGTGGCGGAACGGCAGCCGAGTGACGCTCAAAGTCGGCCTGACTGGCCGCACCAATCGCGAGTAATGATGCCCGGTGCGTCGCCGCCTGGTGCTGTGTCAGTTGTGTTTTCAGGGGTAACCGAAGTCGCGAGACTTTGGCCGGGCCCGGGGAAACCAAACTCTGGCGAGTTCGGCTACATCCATCACTTCACCGATGACCGACCCGGGAAAACCGTCCGCTATGCGGACAACGCTTTGATCACTGGAACACCGTCCGGTAAGCTCGCTCAAATCTGAAACAGCCTTTGAGCGCGGCTTGACATGTCCGACCATCCAGCCATTGGGATCGATCTTGGGACGACGTTCTCGGCAATCGCTCACCTCGACAGTGACGGTCGACCGTGGACGATTCTCAATGCCGAAGGCGATCTGACCACACCCAGCGTGGCGTTCTTCGACCGGGCCGGAGCGATTGTCGGCAAAGAAGCTGTGGCGGCCGGCGAATACGAACCAGACCGACTCGCACGTTTCGCAAAACGGGACATGGGCGAAGCGTCTTTCAGTCGTCAGGTTCGCGGTCAGAGTCTGCCGGCCGAAGTGATCCAGGCCGTGATTCTTCACAAGTTGAAAGAAGACGCGGAACGCAAACTCGGTCCCATCTCGAAGGCGGTCATCACCGTTCCCGCATACTTCAATGAACCTCGCCGCAAAGCGACCCAGGACGCCGGGCGGCTGGCCGGCCTTGAAGTGCTGGACATCATCAACGAACCCACAGCCGCAGCCATCTGCTACGGCGTGCAGCAGGGGTTTCTGACTCGCGAAGGTGTCAGTAGCGGGTGCGAACGGATTCTCATTTACGATCTTGGCGGCGGCACGTTTGACGTCACCGTGATGGACATCGAGGGCACCAGTTACAGGGCTGTCGCCACTGCGGGAGATGTGTATCTGGGCGGCATCGACTTTGACCAGCGGATCGTCGATTACATCGCTGGACTGTTCGAGGACGAGTATCAAATCGATCCGCGGAAGGACGACTCGGCGTTTCAGGTGCTGCTGAAACACGCCGCCGATGCAAAGCACGCGCTGTCGGCGCGTGACGAAGTGTCCGTGTTCTTTTCACACGAGGGACACAAGCTGCGAACCCAACTGTCCCGGGAGACGTTCGAATCACTGTGTGAGGACCTGTTTACCCGCACGATGCTGACGGTCCGAAAAGTACTGCGTGAGGCGAACATCGAGTTCAGTGATCTGACCCGTCTGCTGCTGGTGGGTGGCTCCACACGCATGCCGCGCGTCATCCAGATGATGGAAGACGAATCAGGACTCAAAGCGGACCGCTCTCTCTCACCGGACGAAGCCATCGCACACGGAGCGTCGATTTACGCGGGTCTGTTGCTTCAGAGTGGTGGCAAGTCCATCAGTGGGATGTCCGTCTCGAATGTCAATTCCCATGATCTGGGGATCCTGGGCGTCGAAACGGCTACGGGCAGAAAACGTCGCAGCGTCATGATTCGGAAAAACACGCCACTGCCAGTCAAGGTAAAAAAGACATTCCTGACGTTTCGCGACAACCAGCCAAGCGTCGAAGTCAATGTAATCGAAGGCGGTGACGACAGCGGCAACAACTCGACAGCGATCGGTCGCTGCCTGATCACCGGATTGCCACCCGCGCTGCCGGCGAAGACACCCGTCGTCGTCGCCTTTCGATATGGAGAGAATGGCCGATTGACCGTGCAGGCAGCGCTGCCCACCGTCGACCGGAAGGCCGAACTGGAGATCAGGCGAGCCGCCGGTCTTGATGATGCGGCCATCACCCACTGGTCGGCCAAAGTTTTGACGGGACTTCCGGACGACGCCGAAATGTCGTGACCGTGAGATTCCTCACGCGGCCTGATCACGTCACACTTCAGCACTCCGAGTATCACTTCCCGGTCGCACTCGCATCATGGCCATTCGCCTGACTGGTAGTTCGTTTCTGAGCGTCGTCCGCAAAAGCGGTCTTGTCGACGCGGAAGATCTGGATCGACGGCTGAAGCGCGTGGCCGATCGCGGCCTGGACATCACGAAAGCCCAGGCGATTGCCGAGGCTCTGGTTCGAAACGGTGATCTCAGTCACTGGCAAAGCGAACGGCTGCTGCAAGGCCAGTCCGATGGTTTCTTCCTGGGTCGGTATCGGCTGACGGATCTGCTTGGCGAAGGCGGAATGAGTCGCGTTTATCGGGCGCAGGGTCAGGCCGGCACGGAGTTCGCGATCAAGGTCCTGATCCGCTCAGACCCCGAGCACGTCATTGCGGCACCGCAGGATGGTTCCGTTTCTCTGGCGGCCAGATTCGCTCGGGAAGCCAGCATGGCCATATCACTGGTCCATCCCAACATTGTTCGGGGAGTCGAGTTCGAATCTCTCCGACAAGGTGGCAATGAGCAGCATTATCTCGTCATGGAGTTTGTTGACGGCCTGACGCTCGATCGAGTCATCGCGGACGGCCCGATGGATCTGGCGGAGGCTGCCAGCGCCATTCATCAGGCAGCCACGGCGATTGCCTGTGCCCACAAGGCGGGGATTATTCATCGCGACGTGAAACCCTCGAATCTGATCCGTGATTGTACGGGACGCGTACTGCTGCTCGATCTGGGACTCGCCCGCTATTCGGGTGACGACGACCAGACCGCCCTCACGCAGGCAGCGGGCGCGCAGTTGCTGGGCACGTTCGACTACATCTCTCCCGAGCAGGCGCGCGACGGGCACAACGTCGACGAACGCACCGACATCTACAGCCTGGGCAGCTCGCTGTATCACCTGTTGACCGGGGCCCTGCCGTTTGGCGACGGGACAATGGCTCAGCGCATGCTGTGGCTGCAGACGCAAGAGCCGCGACCCGTTCGTGAGCTGCGTCCCGAGATTCCCGAGGCACTCGAGTCAGTCGTCACAAAGATGGCGCGGCTCGACCCGAACGACCGGTTTCACACGGCAGACGAAGTCGTGACTGCACTCAGCGAGTGGAGCAATGTTGGACAGATCGAATCCGTCGCAATGCCAGTCCGCTCCACGGGCAGCAGCGCGAAGGTTGGCACCAAAGAAGCAGGGCCTGGGGAAGCAGAACCGTCGTCTGGCCAGACGACGTCCGCGATCGGAATCGACCTCGGGACGACGTACTCTGTTGTCAGCCGGGTCGACGACCATGGTCGGCCGGAAACGCTCCGCAATGCCGAAGGCGATCTGACAACTCCCAGCGTCGTGTTTTTCGACAGGACTGCGACAGTGGTCGGCAAGGAAGCCGTACTCGCTGCGGAACACGAACCGCAGCGGATTGCACGATTTGCCAAACGCGACATGGGTGAAGAGTTCTGTCCGAAGCTGATCCGCGGCGAGCCAATTCCGCCCGAGGTCATTCAGTCGATCATTCTCAGGAAGCTGAAAGATGACGCGAGTCGAGTCGGCGGCGACTTCTCGAAGGCGGTGATCACTGTTCCGGCTTACTTCAACGAACCTCGCCGCAAAGCCACTCAGGACGCCGCTCGACTGGCCGGCATCGAACTGCTGGACATCATCAACGAACCGACGGCGGCCGCCATTACTTACGGAATTCAGCAGGGCTTCCTGAATGCGCAGGGCGAAAGTCTCAAACAGGAAACAGTGCTTGTTTACGACCTCGGCGGCGGCACATTCGATTGCACGCTGATGGAGATCGACGGTCAGAACTACAACTGCGTGGGTACTCTCGGCGAAATGCAGCTCGGCGGCATGGACTGGGACCGCCGCATCGTCGACTACCTGGCCGACGAATGGCAGAAGGCGCACGGTAACGATCCGCGTCAGGATGAATGCGCACTCGAAGTTCTGTTGCATGCGGCCATCGAAGCCAAACACAGTCTGTCAACTCGACCTCAGGTAACAGTGCCACTGTCCATCGACGGAAAACGCAGCCGCATCGTGTTCACGCGAGAGGCGTTCGAATCCAGCACAAATGATCTGCTGGACCGTACGCTGAGGTCCGTTGACCGTCTTCTGTCGATGACGCAGCGGACATGGCAGGACCTGACACAGCTTGTACTGGTCGGAGGATCGACCCGCATGCCGATGGTCTCGGCCATGCTGGCACGGGAATCAGGTCTGCCAATCGATTCGTCGCTGTCTCCCGACGAGGCTGTCGCACACGGAGCCGCCTTGTACGCCAGCCTGCTGCTGGACCCGTTGGAACCATCCGGCTGTCGCAGGATCTCCGTCGAGAACGTCAACTCGCATGATCTGGGCGTGATGGTGATCGACGCCGCGACTGGGGCGCGCGGACGCCAGACTCTGATCCCGCGAAATTCGCCACTTCCGACGAGTCATACCGTATGCAACCAGACCGCAAAGTCTGACCAGCGATCCGTCAGAATCGATGTCGTTGAGGGGACCGATGAAGGAGTGACGAAGATTGGCAAAGTTGTCGTCCGCGACCTGCCGCAAGGACTGCCTGCAGGAACGCCTGTGGAAGTGACCTTCAATTACGAACGGAACGGACGCCTGAAGATCAATGCCAGCATGCCGACGCTAAGCCGCGCGGCAGCACTGGAGATCGACCGAGCATCGGGACTCAACGAAGAACGGGTCGCGTACTGGTGTGGCCGCCTTGCTGAGGGCATGCCGGACTCATCGGTTCCCCCACGGACGATCGAGCGCGCGCCAGGAATCGTCGAAGTTCTTGACTAGAACATTTTCAGAATTGGTCTTCAGGTGTGAGCCGTGACGCGTAAGCGGCCGGGCGGAGAAATGCCCGAGGCCTTACGGCCAGCGGCTCATCACTCCACTGCAAACCAACTCTGAAAATACCCTAGCTGCGCGCACAAAAAAAGGCTGTGGCAACTCAATTGCCACAGCCTGAATCTGACTTGCCCGTGGAACAGGGCGAAGACGTCTTCGGACAGTACTACTCCTTGGCTGGAGCCTTATCAGCAGGAGCGTCAGCCGGGGCAGCAGCGGGAGGATCGGCCGGGGCGTCAGCGGGAGGATCGGCCGGGGCGTCAGCGGGAGGATCGGCCGGAGCGTCAGCGGGAGGATCGGCCGGAGCGTCAGCAGGAGGATCGGCCGGAGCGTCAGCGGGAGGATCAGCCGGGGCGTCAGCGGGAGCATCGTCACCCGGCATCGAAGCATCGTCACCCGGCATCGGATCGGTCACAGTCTCCGGACCCGGATCTGCGGGAGGTTCGGTTCCGCCACTGCATCCAATGACGACTGCCATGGCAAGTGCTGTCAGTGTGGCAATAAATGATTTCATCTGGTGTCTCCTCACAATCAAGTGGATTCTGTAATCACTCGGCCTGTTTAGCCGCGAGAGACTCCCGGCACCAGGAGCCAGCACTACAGATGCGCCGCTCGAACGTTTATTCCCGGACATTCGAAATGTTTTCGCTGAGGCACATCCACACCACCCGTTGCAGTACCGGAACACCCTTAGACGACGGGCGAATCGGGCCGTCGCACCAATGGCTCGGATTCTGGATTGGTATTTCTGACATAAGAGAACGTTCCCGAACTCACGGCAACAAGAACTCCCTTAGCCGTTCGCGTTTCTCCCTGAGCCACAGCGGTCTGCTGTCCGCGGTGGCAGACCCGCCCGGTCGTGTCCAGCACTTCGCCATCCCACGCCGGACGTACGAAGTTCACGTTGAGTTGTGCCGTCACGGCAAAACAACCGTCGGGCGTCCCGGTCGATACAGCGATTCCCATCGCCGTGTCCAGCAACGTGCTCAGCAGACCGCCGTGAGCAATACCGCGTGTCCGCAGATGTCGTTCGTCCACCGCCAGACGCAATACCGCTCGACCATCCGAACGCTCAACGAGCTCCACACCGAGACTGCCCAGAAATGGTGACTTCGCAAACGGACCTGCACTCTCACTGGCCGAACTGCTCATCGAAGATTCCTGTCATGCTGGAGAATCCTTCGCGCGAGGAAACCCAAACCAGATTCGCGAACGCGACTGTCGGACGCAATATTCCGCTGCCAGACCGCTCTATGAGTACCTGTCCAGAAACAAGACGGTGAAACAGGCCGTGTCTGAGCCGTAGCCCGAGTTCTCCGAAATCGGGACCTGCCATGTGCGGAGCCACACGAAAAAAGGCTGTGGCAAATGACTCGCCACAGCCTGAATCTGACTTGCCCGTGGAACAGGGCGAAGACGTCTTCGGACAGTACTACTCCTTGGCAGGAGCATCGGCGGTAGCATCAACAGGAGCATCAACAGGAGCATCGGCCGGGGCGTCAGCAGGAGCATCGGCCGGGGCGTCAGCAGGAGCGTCATCATGCGCTCCCTCCATCTGATCCGCGTACGCTGCATCGTCCGTGGGAGTAGCATCTGCCGCTGGAGCTGGGTCACTTCCGCCGCTGCATCCGATGACGACTGCCAGAGCAAGTGCGGTCAGTGTCGCAATAAACGCCTTCATCTCGTGTCTCCTCACAATCACGTGGATTCTGAAATCACCCGGCCTGCTAAGCCGCGAGAGGCTCCCGGCATCAGGAGCCAACACAACAGATGCGCCCATTCAGCATTTATTCCAGGATATTCGGAATGTCTTCGGGTAGCACATGCACACAGTCCCGCCGCAACACCGAAGCAACCTGGCAAACTGGCCGGCACTCTGACTGGCCGAACTGTTCATCGAAGAACCCTGTCATGCTTGAGAATCCTTCACGCGATGGAACTATGGGCAGATTCGCGAACCTGACTGCCGGACGCAATAATCCGCTGCCAGACCGCTCTATAAGAGAAGTGAAAGCGACCGATGAACCTGCTGCGTCCAGCCGTTAATCGCATCGAAGGCTATGTGCCCGGAGAGCAGCCACAGGAAGCCGGCTGGATCAAGCTGAACACCAACGAGAACCCTTACCCGCCATCGCCGCGCGTTGTCGAGGCAATCGGTGCTGCGGCCCAGGGCCGATTGAACGTCTATCCCGATCCGCTGGCCACGCGATTTCGCCAGTTGGCGGCCAATCTGTTCGACCTCGATCCCGACTGGATCCTGCCCGCCAACGGCAGCGACGAGAACCTGACAATCCTGGTTCGCACGTTCGTCGATGCCGATGACCTGATCACATTCCCGTATCCCAGCTACATCCTGTACGAAACTCTGGCCGACATTCAGGGAGCCCGGCACGAACGGCTGCTGCTGAACGCAGACTGGTCATGGGACGTCGACCGCGTTCGACCACAGATCGACAGCAGCCGCCTGGTATTCGTACCGAATCCCAACTCGCCAAGTGGCAACTCCTGGTCGCACGCGCAGATCGAACAGCTCGTGCCGCCGAACGGGGTCCTGGTTCTGGACGAAGCCTACGGAGACTTCTGCGACAAACCCCATCGCGGCGAAATTTTGCAAGGCGACTCTGGTGGGCGAATCGTCATCACGCGCACGCTCAGCAAGTCGTACAGTCTGGCGGGGATTCGCTTCGGCTACGCGGTCGCACATCCGGACCTGATTTCGGGCATGCGCAAGGTCAAGGACAGCTACAACTGCAACACGCTGTCGCTGGCCGCCGCAGTGGCGGCTCTGGAAGATCAGGACTGGATGCATGCGAACGCCGAACGGATTCGCGCAACCCGCTCGCGACTGGCGACACAATTGAGCGGGCTTGGATTTCAGGTCGTGGACAGTCAGGCCAACTTCGTCTGGGCGACGCACCCCTCGCACAGCCACGTCGAGCTGTTTGAAGCCCTCAAAGCCCGCCGAATTCTCATCCGCTACATGAAGTTCCCCGAGGTCCTGGGCGGAAACGATCTCGACGGATTGCGAATCACGATCGGGACCGACGTGGAAATCGATGCCTGCCTGGCGGCGCTCTCGGATATCGTCGGCGCCTGACTGACCAACGCGTTTCATCGCAGAAAGGTTGTGAGTTTTTCGGTAGGCCGGAACAAGCAACGCGCAGTTCCGGCATGAGTCGTGCCAGAAACCGTCCGACTTGCCGGAACTGCGCTACGCTTGTTCCGGCCTACGGCCGTGAAGTCGAAAAACTCACAGGCTCAGAGCGTTTGGACCAGGAAAGAACACCAGAACCGATGGACCGTCTGACTAAAGAGCATCGAAGCTGGAACATGTCCCGCATCAAGGGACGCAACACAAAACCCGAGGTGTGCGTCCGCTCCGTGCTGCACCAGATGGGATACCGATTCCGGCTTCACCGCAAAGACCTGCCCGGCAAACCGGACATCGTCCTGCCGAAGTATCAGACGGTGGTGTTCGTGCATGGCTGCTTCTGGCACCGTCATCCGGGCTGCCAGTACGCTTACACGCCCAGGTCGCGCGTGCGTTTCTGGACGGCAAAATTCAAACGCAACGTCGAACGGCACGCGGAAGTTGAAGAGCAGCTCACACAACTTGGCTGGCGGGTCGTCGTGATCTGGGAATGCGAGACCAAAGACGCCGACAGCCTTTGGCAATTGCTGGAAGAGGTCATGGAATGAGCGAACTGCCACGAAGCCACGAATTGCTGGGGCGTGACGACAGTCGGTTGCTGATCATCGACATGCAGGAGCGGCTGCTGCCCCATATCGATGCACACGAGGCGGTGGTCGAAAACTGCCTCAAGCTGATCGCCGGAGCGAATGTGCTGGCAGTTCCAGCAACCGGCACCGAGCAGTACCCGAAAGGTCTGGGACCAACGACTCCGCGTCTGGCCGACGTTCTGCCACTTTGCCCGGAGAAGCTGGACTTCAGTTGTCTGAACTGCCTGGAGTGGTCGGGTTCGGGCTCCGAGCCCGAAAGCCGCTTCAAGGTCGTCGTCGCAGGAATTGAAGCACACGTGTGTGTCCAGCAAACGGTGCATGACCTGCTGGCTCATGGCTTCCGCGTCTACGTTGCCGCCGATGCAGTCAGCAGTCGTAAAGCTCTCGACCGAGACACCGCTTTGCAGCGTATGTCAGCCGCCGGGGCAGTCATCACAACGACCGAAGCCATCCTGTTCGAATGGTGTGAGCGGGCTGGCTCAGACGAATTCAAGGCCATCAGTCGGCTGGTTAAATAGAGTCGCCGGTTAGCTGTCCGGGCGATGCCATCACAGTCTTTTGAGTAGCGGAATCCCGCATTTGAGCGGACCCGGCTACCATGACATGAGTATTTTGAGCCAGTGCCTGGCCCTGAGGAACTCTGTGATGACGCGATTCTTTGCCACGTGCGCCGTTATCTGTCTGGCGAACACTGCCGTCGCGGCGGACGTCGACTACGTGCGGGAAATTCGGCCACTGCTCAAAGAGAAGTGTTATGCCTGCCATGCGGCCCTCAAGCAAAACTCGGGGCTGCGGACGGACACGGCCGCGGCATTGATTAAGGGTGGCGAAAGCGGACCGGCTGTTGTTCCCGGCAAGCCGGACGAGAGCCTGCTGGTTGGAGTCATCACCGGTCGCGCCGGTTTTCAGATGCCCCCGGAAGGCGACGGGACTCCGCTGTCGCCGGCCGAGATCGAGTTGATCGTCCGCTGGGTCCAACAGGGGGCGCAGGCGCCGAAGAACGAAGAACCTCAGACGGATCCCACAGACTGGTGGTCGTATCGTCTGATCGAACGTCCCGAGTTGCCCGAATCTCCCTTCAACAAGTGGACGCGAACTCCAATCGATCGCTTCATCGCAGCACGGTTGCTCGAGCACGAGCTTACGCCGCAACCGGACACTTCAAAATCGCTTTGGCTGCGACGGGTCCATCTCGACCTGATTGGTTTGCCACCCACACGCCGCGAACTGAACGCGTTCCTGAAGAACGATTCGGCGAGCGCGTACGAAGATGTTGTCGATGACCTGCTCGCCCGACCGCAGTACGGAGAACGCTGGGGCCGGCACTGGATGGACGTCTGGCGTTACAGCGAGTGGTACGGGCGGCGAAACAGCAACGAGATTCGTTACAGCCAGCGGCACATCTGGCGGTGGCGCGACTGGATCGTCGACTCGCTGAACGCTGACAAGGGTTATGACCAGATGATCCTTGAGATGCTGGCGGGTGACGAAATTGCTGCGGACGACACGTCAATCCTGCCTGCAACCGGATACCTCGGGCGAAGCTGGTACAAGTTCGACCGCAACGTGTGGCTGTTCGAAACAGTCGAACGCACCGGCGAAGCGTTCCTCGGCCTGACACTGCGGTGCTGTCGCTGTCACGACCACAAATTCGATCCCGTGTCGCACGAGGAGTATTACCGGTTCCGCGCCTTCTTCGAGCCGCACAATGTCCGCACGGATCCTGTATCTGCATTGGTTGCGACTGAAACCGACAACGGTAAATCTCAGGTTCCGACGACCGGACTGGCTCGGGTCTATGACAAGGATCTGGACGTTCCGACTTACCGCTTCAACCGGGGAGATGGTCGCTATCCCGACGAGTCGAAGAAGCTGCAACCCGGCGTCCCGGCAGCACTTGGTGGCTCACCGCTGGAGATCGAAGCCATCGAACTGCCGCCGGCCGGCTACTACCCGGCACTGAGACCGGAACTTGTTGCATCACATATCGAGAATGCAGAACGCGCGCTGGTCGAGGCATCCGCGAAAGTGAAGGAAGTTCAGCAGAAAGCGATCGAAATCCGGCAGACGCTGCAGCGGCGTGAGAATCTGGCAAAGGAAGACATCGGCACGAGTGGCGATGCAAAAGTGTTCCTCAAGGATGACTTCTCGAAGCCGAATCCCGATGTATGGCATGTACTCGGTGGTGACTGGGTCTACGAAAACGGACACCTGATCGAGAAGGCGGTGACCAGCTTCGCCACGATTGTTACGAAGCAGAATCAACCGGCTGACTTTCGAGCCCGGGTTAAGTACCGGCCACTCAAACCCGGTGGATATCGCTCGATCGGATTCAGCTTTGATTTCGTGGACAAGGGCAATTCGCAGGACGTCTACACGGCAACCGGCGACGCCAAGCAATCAGTGCAGGCGTTTCATCGAACCGGCGGCAAGCAGGTCTATCCGACCGCAGGCATCGTCCCGGCTTCACTTAAGGTGGGTGAGCTCGCGACCATCGAAGTCGTCGTCCGCGGCTCACAACTGACAATCGATTTGAATGGCGAACGGAAACTCGATTACGTCATGCCGGTCAAACGAAAAGCAGGAAAGTTTGCATTATGGGTCCACAGCGGGTCTGCCGAGTTTCACGAACTTGAGATTAGTGGCGTCGCAGAGACGCTGGACGATCTGCGGCGTCAGGACCGAGATGCCGTCCATCAGATTCACCTCGCGGAATGGAATGCTCGCTCGGCAAAGGCTGCGTCGGAATCGCTCCAGACCCGCATCGCCGCAGACCGGCTCGTCTACTTTGGCCCGGACAACGAACGTCGCAAGAGCCAGGTCCTCAAAGCATCGGCGGCCGAGCGCGAAGTCACTTTCGTCAACTCGCAGAAAGCCGTTTACGAAATCGAGCACCAGTCGGAAGAGATGCGGATCGCTCGCGGCGACTCGACAGAGAAACCCAAAGCGGAAACCGATCTCGAATCGAAACTCGCCCAGGCAGAGAAAAAACGTGACGCAGCGAAAGCCAGCGTGGACTCGCCGGACGGGAAGTACAAACCTTTGGGCGAGCTGTTCCCCAAAACAAGTACCGGACGACGCCTGGCACTGGCTCGCTGGGTTACCAGCGAATCCAATCCGCGAACAGCTCGCGTGGCGGCCAATCATCTGTGGAACCGTCACTTCGGTAGACCACTTGTCGACACGCCGGAGAATTTCGGGCTGAACGGCCGACAGCCGACGCATCCGAAGCTGCTCGACTGGCTGGCCAGTGAGCTGATCGCAAGCAACTGGCAAATGAAGCCGCTGCATCGGCTGATCGTGTTGTCCAGCGTGTATCGGCAGACGTCGAACGATCGGGACGCATCAAATCACAGTATCGATCCTGAGAACCGTTTCCTGTGGCGCATGAACTCACGGCGAATGGAAGCCGAGGTCGTGCGCGATGGCGTCTTGCATCTGTCGGGAAAACTCGATCTGGCCCGTGGTGGCCCGGACCTGGCCGAGTCCGACGGCGAGAAGATCCCCAGACGCAGTATCTACTTTCGTAACACTCCGGACTCGCGCATGCCGATGCTGGAACTGTTCGACATGGCCAATCCCAACGCGTGCTACCGCAGGAAGGAGAGCGTTATTCCGCAGCAGGCACTGGCATTAATGAACAGCGGTCTGGCTCAGGATCACGCAAGGGATATTGCCGCGAACCTGCTGGGGGACGTGGTCGCCGGTGAGAATTCCGCATCAGAATTCGTGACGGCTGCGTTCGAGACGATGCTGGGTCGGACACCGTCAGTAGCCGAGTCGACAGCCTGCGAGAAATACCTCACCAGAGCTGCTCAGCCACCTGGCCCAAGCGAGACCGCCGCATTTCCCGTCGGCGGTTCCAGTAAACGCGGGCCGGCGGCGGACCGGGCCACACGCGCCCGTGAGAATCTGGTGCATGTCCTGTTGCTGCACAACGATTTCGTGACGATCCGCTGAACCAGCCCGCCGAATCGCAATTGCTCACGATTACGCTCTGCGGTACGCTCGCGCCAAACGCGGCACAGCAAAGAGTGTTGAATCAATCGCATCGCGATTCCTGAGGAGAATCTTGAAATGCTGAAGTGGAATGGAACCCTTGCCGCACTTTTCTCAATGATTCTGATTGCCGGCTGCGCCGGAGAATCGACGGACTCTGGTTATGGCGGAACCGGAACAGTCGGGTCGACAACCGGCGTCGAGCCCGTTGCCGCCGATCCAGTTGAGGAAGATCCGGGTGAAGACAAACCACTCGCGGATGGAAACACGGAACCGCCGCTGCCTGGCGTCACGAAGGCGGTCGAGTCTGTGCCGTCGGCGGACATAACGAGCGAACCGGGCGACCAGTCCTCGCCGGATGGAATCGCCGTGACCGTCGTGACGCCTGATGAGTTCGATGCAATCATCGCCAAACACAAGGGCAAAGTCGTGCTGGTCGATTTCTGGGCGTTGTGGTGTGTGCCATGTCGGAAGGCGTTTCCGAAGACGGTCGAGCTGGCACAGAAGCATGCCAATGACGGGCTGGTCGTCGTCTCCATGTCCTTTGATGATTCTGAAGCGAAGAGCGACGCGCTGGAGTTCCTGAAGGAAAACAAGGCGACGATGCAGAACCTGATGTGTACCTACGGCGGAGGGGATGAATCCTTCAGCAGCTATGACATCGGCGACGCGGGCCTGCCTTACTACCGCGTCTACGCCGCCGATGGCACACTCGAGAAGGCATTCAAGAACTCGCCCGATGCCGGAGTCGACGAAGCAGAAGTCCATAAGCTTGTGGAAGAGCTTCTGGCATCAAAAGCCAAATGAAGCCGCGGCACTCGCCGACCTGGGAATTGCCGACTGGCCGTGTTCAGTTCCAACTCAACAGGCGACTCGCCATCTGCCGTGCACGCAGCAGCAGTCTCGTGACCAGGCTCTTCCAGCGGTGGCGCGTCATGTGTGACGAGGTCAGCATCACACCCGCTCCAAAGGCCACGGCGACGATGTTTGAGGCCGCCACGGGTTGTGGGGTGTCCGTGAGAGCCCCATCACTGGACGCAGCATCGTCCGCAATCGAGTAGTTCGCCGCGACTGAATTCCAGGCTTCCGAGCCGGCCGAGTCGAACGCGATCAAACGCCCCATCGATGCGTCTGTCTCCGACGAGCGATCGCGGCGAGTCTGGTCGTCCAGCAGCGGGTGTCGGCGTGCTGCATCACTTCGATCAGCTACGGCCAGTTCGATGAATCCACCTTCCGTCGCCGAGCCGATGAGCCGACGACGGCTATCGCCAGGCTGTTCCCGTTTGGCCAGTTCTTCGAGCGCTTGTCGGGTCGCTGCGCTGTTCTGGCTGCCTGACTCTGGATCGGTCTTACTGTCGTCGTCTGTCTCCGCCGCGGCCGGCGCGTCAGCATCGATATTGATGAAGCCACCAGACTCTTCAGTGGCGGCGGCAAATACCGAATCCGCACGGGATGGGTCAACGTCGTAGGGCTGATCGTTGTTGATGCGAAGGGCCAGGGCGAACAAATCGGCGGCTTCCCTTTCTCCGACAATCAGACCGTCACGATTGGCTGGAGTCGAACCAGCAGGCGCGCTCGCAGGCGCGGATGTCGCGGAGCTTTCGACGGGAACGTCGATTTGAGGAGACGCATCATTCGCAACAGGAGTCGTGGATTCTTCGGTTGCCGAATCGCCGGGGGTGGACGTCGTTGCTGGCGATGCACTCGGTTCCGTTGCTGGCGAAAGCGTCGGCGTCGTTGGAGCTGCGGGCTGGGTACCGGTCGGTGGGCTCGCGGGTGACGGCGTGGCAGGAGGCAAACTCGGTGCGTTTGTCGGCGGTGAGTTGTTTCCCTGACCCGGCTGCCCGTTCGATCCACCGCCGTTCGATCCGCCGTTGTTGGACCCACCGTTGTTGGACCCACCACTGTTGGACCCACCGCCGTTGGACCCACCGCCGTTGTTGGAATTGCCGTTGCTACCGTTAGACCCGCCGTTGCCACCGCCGGACTTGTGTCCGCCTGACGACTGTGAGTGATTCGCGTGGCCGTCGCTGCCGCCTGGATTCTGGGAGCCCTGATTTTCAGACGTGTGCGATCCGCCTGAGTGCCCCTGGTGACCCTGTTGCCCACCGATCGATCCAGGCCCGATCGTTGACGACAACATCACTCGCGCTTCGGTGATCTCGGCCAACACGCTCGGAATACTCAGCCGTTTGCGTCGTCGCGGTCGGGAAAGCAGACCACACCATGAACGCCCGGATCGTTGTAAGCGAGATACGTGTCGTGCAGTTCTCGTCATCGTGCAGTTCAGACTTTCAGAGGAGAAACTCGGTGTGCGAAACACGGCGGATACCTCTTCATCGAATTCAGGTCGGCCGGACCGCCATGTCCGACCGTTGGTTGACTGAGGTGGTGACAGTTTCACGGACAGGTGAGTTGCTTATTTTGGGTTCCAGAAAGGAGCCTGAAAATGGCGAAGAAGAAATCGTCGAGTCGTGGAGAATCGGTCCGCCGTCGGTACACCGAGGAG
>CAUZFZ010000096.1:0-41068 GCA_963579025.1 Planctomycetota bacterium
TAACAACGCTGGCGCATCGGAAACTAAAAAGCATGTCCAACGATCCAGGTTTGATCCGCGGATTGTACTTCCGATCCTATGTTGCAGATTTTTTCAGATGAGCCATATGGCCTTTCCGCGGAAACAGGCGATGTGTTGTGGGAGAACACAAACGAGAGCGGCTACAGCGATCACAGCTTGCGCAAGGTGACCCTCGGGGATCGGCACTTTGCCTTCGTCGCCGGACACCGGCACCAGAACCCATCAAACGTCCGGATGATTGATCCGGCCACTGGCCGCTCACTGTGGACGGAGCGGGTCGGGCTGCTGGGTGTGTACGAAGGTCTGTTTGCCAACACGCTGGCCATTGCCGGTAACACGCTCGTGACTTTCCAGCCTCACATACCCGAGCCGGATCCAGAAACAACCAGGATTCGAAAAGAAGATGTGACTCACCACATTCACGCGTGGCAACTGTCGACATCCGGTATCAAACACCTGTGGCAGGACGACCATCTTCCGCCTGACGAGGGACCGCATCTGGCGATCGCCAGCGGAGTCGTCTACGGCGTCGGCCGCCACCAGGTGCGCTGCCTTGATCTGCAGACGGGCAATCTGCTGGGTAAGATCACCGAGAGCGAATTCCCTCACCCGGCCGACAGCCCGCACGTTGACGCACCGGGCAGCAACCCATTGTTGATCATCGCTGGCGACAGACTGTTTCTATCACCCGAAGGCCAGCACGGCCGACACGGTTTTGTCTTGTTTGATGCCGATCCTTCCCGACTCACGCTCTTCGGCGACCAGGAACGGGAGTGGCTTCCACCCCACGCGTCAACGACGGCCTACGGCCGCCAGCCGATCGTCAATCCGATCGTGGACGGCCGCGCCTTCTTCCGCGGCGGCAACGGTATCTATTGCTATGACCTGCGACAGTCTCAGCAGCGCATTGAAAAGTGAGCGGCAACGATTGTTTAACGCCCAGCCGCGGGCGCCGGCTACACCCGGCATTGCGGGAAGATAGCCGGCGCCTGCGGCTGGGCGTTAAACAAGTCTCCCAATCTTCAATGGTTGAACCGAAACTCGCCGCTGCATAGGAGTGCCCAGACAAGCTCCTGGCACAACTGAGGACGTGACGGATCGTCCGCGGAAAGGAAGTCCACGGTGCGTTTCCGCTCATCACGACTCGGCGGACGCGACAGCACTGTGAGGAATGCGTCGCTTACGGCGGCCTCGTTGTCAGGCTGTTTCACGAGCCGTTCGACGAGGTTGCCTCGCGACGGCTGCAACCGCTTCTGCATCAGTGAATTGTACGACAGGAACAACGCCTGCCCTGCGTTCGCCTCAAAGCCTTCACCGACTGTGCGGAATCGCGACGCAAATTCGCGGACCTCGCGTTCGCGAGAATAGAAGCCACGAGCGATGGCTGGTGTGACCTCGGAGATTTTGCGGTTCTTCTTTTCTCGCTCGAACTTCGCACACATCTGATCGTAGTGGCCTGTCACGATACCGATGCTGACCGCAAGCTGATCCGCGGTCAGAGGTTTCATGATGGCTGCTGCGTATTCACGATCATCCGGTCGTGGCCCGGAGTCAGTCCAGCGTGTGCTGCGCAGATACGTCTCGCTGTGCAGCATCCCGGCCATGAGACGACGTAAATCAAATCCGTGGGTGGCGAAGTCGTCGGCCAGACGATTCAGCAGTGCGGGGTGCGAGGCCGGATTCGCCTCGTGCATCTGATCAACCGGCTCGACAAGTCCGCGGCCCATCAGTTGCTTCCACAGGCGATTGACGATTGCACGTTTGAACAATGCTGATTCGGCCGTCAGCGCGTAATCCGCGAGGATCGTTCGGCGGCTGAAGTAAGGCGTGTCGGGCAAACCGTCGCTGCCTTTCGCGTACCACTTGTCGCGATCTTCCGGCGGCGTCGGTTCGTCGAACACTCTGCCGTCGAGGAACAGCAGTTTCGCGGTCTTCTCTTCCTGGCTGGTGTTGATAAAGGTCACTTCTCCTTCGGCCCGTTCCTTGAATATCGGCGAATTGCCGATGCGTGCCTCCTGCGTTCGGCCGAGGAACGCGGCCAGACCGTAATAGTTCTCCTGCTTCCACTGCTTCACAAACGGGTGATCGTGACACTTGGCACACTGCAGCTGCACGCCGAAAAAGACTGTGGACACTCCGCTGGTCATGCGGTCCATTTTGGCCCTGTTGTCACCGCCACGCAGACGCACCGACAGAAAATACGCGGCTCCTCGTTGCTGCTCGTCTGTCAGGTCGGGTACGAGCATCTCACGAGCCATTGTGTTCCATGGATTGTTGCTGCGAATCGACTGTTCGAGCCATGCGAGAAAGCCGTCGTTACCAAAGTCACGTTCCAGCAGGCTTCCGTTGAACCACTCATCGAACACTGTCCGCCAGTAAGCGGCCATTTCGTCGTGGGCCAGCAGCTCATCAATCAATCGGTGATGGCGGTTGTCATTCGCGTCGTTGAGGTACGCGGTGGCTTCCTCGGGAGTAGGAATCCGCCCAAGGACGTCGAGGTAAATCCGCCTCAATAGTTCCTCTTCAGAAGCCCGAGGAACCGGGGCAATGTTTTTCGCTCCCAGCGCCGAAGTGATCTCGTCATCGATAATGCCGCTGCCGCCGTCGGCCGCATGGGCTGTCTGGCAGAAGACAAGTAGAACGTTTAACGCCCAGCCGCAGGCGCCCGCTACGAGGACATGTCGCTTGCCAGGAGCCGGCGCCTGCGGCTGGGCTTTAAACGAGTGCGGCCTTGTCGGATGCGTCTTTGTTACTCGGTGTTTATCCAACATCGTAAAGCTCCACGATCCCGGCCGCGTTGCCGAGTGCAACCTGTTTGCCATCCGCTGAGAACTGCAGACCAAGTGACCATTCCCCGCGTTTGACCGAGGCAAACGGCTTGCCGGGGATTCCCTGAGGACTCTTCGGCTTACCGTTCTTGTCCTTTTCGGGCGGTGTCAGTTTGTCGGCCTCGAAACTCCAGAACTTCGCCTCGCTTTCACCACCGGCCAGTACGTCCGCCTTCGGGTGAAACGCCACCTGCATCCTGTCACGTTCACTGGCGACGATCTCACCAGACTGCAGATCAAAGACGGACAGTTGCTCGCCTCCGGCCACACCGAGCCAGCGGTCGTCGCGACTGATCGCCAGTCGATGGACGCCACTGTGTTTCGGTATCTGCCCGGACTGGTTGTTAGCGCCACCAAATTCGATCGTCCGCAGCGTCTGCCACGACTGCGTGTCCCGAACAATCACCTGCCCGTCTTCGCCGCCACTGATCAGCCACTTCCCGTCACTGGACCAGGCGACGTCGTCCACATATCGCTTGTGTCCCTCGAGCGTCTGTAGCAGCTTCAGGTCGGCGGAGTCCCACACCTTGACGAGACCGTCGAAACCGGCCGTGGCAATGAGCCGTCCGTCCGGCGCGTACGCGACTCCCTCAACCCATCCGCCATGGGCTTCCACCTGATGACTCGGCTGTTCGCCGGGACGTCCGTCTTTCCAGGCCCAGACACGCAATGTGCGATCCGAACCGCCAGTCGCCAGTTGCTTCCCTTCCGGATGCACATCGAGGCCCCGGACCCAGCCGATCTCGTGAGGGCAGACCAGTTCTCCGACAACGCATTTCCCTCGGCCTTTGACTTCCTGGTCAGCCTCGGCCGTCAGATCGAACCACGCGATTCGCCGATCCGCGCACGACGCGACGAGCTTTGAATCCCTTGGATGAAACCTGACGCGGAGCATCGTCATCGGACCGCGATTGTTGCCGTCATCGACGAAGAACTTCTTTTCGACTTTTGTGAGTTTAGGCATTGCGATCTACGGTGGGTGAAGTGTGACGCCGACTTGTTCAACGCCTTTGCGACGTATTTAGAACACCTCTTCCATCGGTGTGCCGAGTTTGTCTTCCACAAATGGAATAGGACGGTTCTCGAACTCCAGTTCCTTATGCGGGTCGATATCAAGCGTTTTGTAGAACGTGCAGAACAGGTCATGGATGGTCACGGGGCGGTCTTTCAATTCCGTGCCGTTGTCATTTGTTGAACCAATGACGAGCCCTTCCTGCAGTCCACAACCACCAAAGGACAGCGACCAGCACTTCGTCCAGTGATTGCGGCCGGGTTGTCCCTGCCCCTGTATCTGTGGCGTGCGGCCGAATTCACCCATGAGCACCAGCAGAGTGTCTTTCCATAGTCCGCGGTCAATCAGGTCGTCGATCAGCGCACCCATGGCAGTGTCGAATTCATTGGTGATCCATCGCTGGCTCTGAAAGGCCCGGCGATGCTTATCCCATGCGAGTCCGCTCTGATGCTGGATGCGGACAAACGGCACTCCCTCTTCGACAAGTTTTCGAGCCAGAATGCAATCACGGCCGAGCCGGCTGTCGCCATAGCGATCGAAGTCTGCCGGGGACTCATCGGAGATATCGAACAGGTCCGCCGAGCGGAGCAGTCGACCCACCTGATCGAACGCGCCGTCATGAGACTGCACCAGTCGCGAGTCGCGTCCTTCGGCAAATGGTCTACTGAACGACTTCCGTAACGCTTCACGACGCTGAAAGGCGGCGATCGTTTCTTCGCTGGACTGAGGCAAGTCCTGTGGCCCGGACCCGTCACCGGGACACTGCAGGGCCTGATACTTCGCCCCGAGAAAACCGGCGCCCGGCACATGGAGCGATCCGAAGTTGTCTTTCCCCAGCATCACGTACGAAGGCAGACCTGGATTGGCAGACGGCTTTTCGTGAGCGCAGATCGACAGCCAGTGCGGTGCCGGGGCGACCAGAGCGCTTGGGTTGTACGCCGTCTGAGCGACATACCCGCCCTGATCGTGGTCGCCATTGCTGCTGGTCATGCTGCGGACCGTAATCATGCGATCCGCAAGCCGTGCCAGATTCGGCATGTACTCATCGATATGGATACCCGGAAGCGCCGTGGGTATCGAGATGTGCGGACCACCGGTTGGCTGTCCGGGCTTTGGATCCCACGTCTCGAACTGACTTGGTCCTCCGCTCATGAAGACGAGGATAACTCGCTTACCGTTCTGCCTTGCGACGGCCGCGCTGTCTGCCCCGAACAGCCGACCAAACCCACCAAACGCCACACCCCCGGCCGCCGCTCCCTGCAACAAGGCACGTCGAGAAAGCGAGTGCTCGTACTTCGGACAGACGGTGTCATCCGCGTGTATGTTCATACTCAGGCCGTCTATTGAGGTCTCGGAACAGTTTCCCGAATTCATTCGCCGATACAGTACATCCGCCGATCCGTGCGGAGATACATCCTCCGTCCGGCAAACACTGGTGTCGAGCTGAAGCGATCCGACTCATTGATGGCGACTTCGTCGTATTCACGTCCCGGTCGCAGAACCAGAGTTTTTCCGTTCTTGCCCGCCACGAAGATCAGGCCAAACCGCGGTTTCAATCGTGCACGAAGCATTGCGGCGACTCCGAAAGAACGATCCCGTGACGCGTCGAGCATAGCGAACTGTCCGGCTCGCGACGCGTTCGAGTTGTTTGACCACACGAGTACTTGCCGAAGAAGGACTGGACTTCGTTCCGCGTCATCTCCGCGCCGTACAACACCGGCTGACAGGCCAGAATGAGCACGGCAATCAGCCCAGGTTCGATCAACAGAGAGCTTTGGTTGTTTTTCATGAGAGGTAACTTCAGCGGACTTCAATCTTCCAACTCAGGCGACTGTGCGACGAGCAACAGTGACTCACCTGTGAGCATATCGAACAAGTATGTTGCTGGTCCCGCAGTTTGCGCTCCAAGTCAATTACCTGTTCACTCGCCGAGGCATACGATCAGTCCACTGGCGGTTGCCAGGTACAACTTCCCACCCGCCGCTGCCAGTCCGTCCCGCAACGGCGGATGGTCTACGGTCCACTGACCCACCGGTTTGCCGTTCGCCATCGCGAAGGCGCGAATCGCCGTGGTTTCTCCGAGTTTCATCGTCACGTAAAGACGATCACCCACTCCGATCATACCGGCCAGCGGGCGATGTGAGTTGGCGGACGGCTCGCCCGTTCCCCACAATTTCGTCGTCGGCCTTCCGGACTTGTCGAGCGAATACGCTTCCAGGCCGCCCTGCTGGTTGACCATGAAGAGTCTTTCCGCGGTCTTCACGAAGCGCTGGCCTTGCAGTTGAGCGTAGACCATCGGCGCCGCGTCCCAACGGCCTTGCGATTCCGTCTTGCGGCCGAGGAAGCCGTTGGAGTTGGCCCACAGCCATGGCATCTGATCTCCATCTTTCTTAATCCATTCGCCTCGGTCGGCGGCCGATTGCGGCGCGAGTTCGACGACTTCACCCGGTTCATAGTCGCGTTTGAAGGTGTCGATGGTGGAATGCACACCACCCGCTTCGGCCACGAGCAAATCCTGGATGCGGCGATAGATGGGCTGGTAGCCTCGGCGGACCGGATCGGGTTTTTCGGGGTCCGTCCAGATGCGCGTCTTGCCAAGCAGCTTTCCCGTGGTCGGGTCGAGTCGATAGACCTGAATGCCGTGGTCAATCGCCGATTGCCGGCCGGCGGTAACAACGATTTCGCCGTCGTGTGGTAGAAGCGACCCGGAGACCGGCCAGGCCGATTCGAGTTGGCTCTGCACCAACATCCGTTTGTCGGTCCAGGCCGCCTGGAACTTCCAGACAAGTTGCCCCGTATCGGCACGCAAGGCATACGCAAACCCGTCGCGGCAGCCAAAGATCGCCAACGAACCGAGCAGCGTGGGCGGTGAGTCGATCCGGGCGCCGGCGGTAAAGGACCACAGCCGCTCACTGCTTGCCGCATCGAACGAATCCAATCGGTGCAGGTCCGGGACAGCGACAAACAGTCGGCCGTGGGCGATCGTCGGAGCGGTGATCACACCGGCGTGATAATCGTTGTGCTTCCACTCGCGGGCCAGAAAACTGTCGCGCGCCAGGGTCGGCCTGGCTCGCCAAAGTTCTTTCAACTCCTGCGGTCCCGGCCCTTTGACGAAGGCGCCGCGGTCGGGACTACCCAGGTGAATCGGCCAGCCGGTTGCGTCAACGGTTAAGTCACCCGCTTTCGCAGATCCAACGTTCAGACGTTTTTCATCGGCGATCGGTGCGACTGCAGGTTCCGCGGCCAGCGCGAGATGGCCGTTGACGTAATTGCTGCATAGACAATGAGAAGGTGTCGAGTAGATCAAGCCATAACCGGGGAAGTTACCGACGTCGCAGGTTGAACGTGCCTGACCGCGCGTGATCACGCGGGCTTTGTTATCAATGAAAGTCAAACCATAAAACGTGTATCCCGGGCAGGCGCGCAGGTCGGCGCAGCCAGCGTCGTACTGTGACCAGTCCAGTTTGCCGTTCAGCAACGTTCCGGTCTGCCAGTCGAGCGCAAAGCCGCCTTGATTACCGACAAAGACCTTGCCGTCCGTGACCATGGTCACCTGGTAATGCCCGTGTGCGCGCAAGCCGTCACTGTCATTCTTCCAGACGATCTCGCCGGTGTCGGCACGCAGTTTGTGGACGGCGTAGTTGTTGTTGTAGCCGCCTTTAATCTTGCCGTCGGCCGTGGGGAACGACGGCAAGATCAGGTGGCCATCGACGTAGGCCATGCGAAAAAGTCCGCGGTCCGCCAACTCGCGCTGCCGCCAGAGCACTTTGCCGTTGGCCGCATCGAGTGCGACGATCGAATCGACCAGAAACGACGGCGAGCCTCGTGTCGGAAACAACGGCCTGCGGCTGACGACCGCAAAGACCTTTCCGTCGCCAACAATGCACCAGAGAATGAACCGGTCGTCGCCGTCGCGAAAGTGCCACATCCTTTTCCCGGAGCCTGCGTCGAAGACATCCACGTCGCGCTCGAACGCCTGCAGCAACTTGTCTTCGAACCGTCGCAGAATCAAATGCGATGCCGACAGTGGCAACTCCAACCCGCCGGCGCTTCTGCGCCACTGCTTGAGCCGCTCCTCAGAAGACGGAATCCTGGTTCCGTCTGTGAACTTCATCCGCGTTTCGCCCGTGTGAATATCGAGCGCTTCCACGGGCCCGCCCTCTTCGACAATCGTGTAGACATCCCCTTTTTCGGCGACAAAGGCAAACCGATTGCGCAGCCCCACGACCGGGCGTTTCCACAGCAATAATCCGTTGAAGGCATCGCGACAATAAAGCATGCGATCGCCATCGTGCCCGCGATTGGTGCCCAGGTCTTCGTCGGAGCTGCTGTAAACAATGCGTCCCTGATGCAGCCGCAGCCCGGCGATGGCGTCATGCATGCCGCGCAGTGGACCGGCTTGCCAGCGGAGCGAGGTGGTGGGACCGACGAGCCGATCCGTCGATACGGGATTGCCGCCGGGATCGTGATCCCAATGCGTCCACGAATCCATTTCCGGTGGCATCGGCTGGACGAACTCGGTCCACTTGCCACCGCGCCGCACGACGAGCCTCCCGGTCGGCGCCAGGACACGTTTCATTTCCGCGTCGCTCGGCGCTTGCCGGCCAAGCCCATCGAGATCGGCGATCAGCACGTTGACAATGCGGTCGGCATAAGGCAGGCGAATCAAGTCGGAGACGGCTTCCACAGACGCCAGTCCGCTAAGCCGCTTCGTCGCCAGCAAGCGTCGTGCAGTGTCGCGGCTGTTGGTGTCGAGCGTCAGGCCATGCACGAGCCGCCGTCCATTTTCTGCCAACGTTGCCTCGATTGTTCCATCGGTCGTTCCCAGACAAACAAACAGACCGTACTCCGCACGCGCGAACGAAACGACTTCGTCAGCCTGAACATGTCTCGTCGCAGATGCAGAACTAACCACCAGCGCGAAACCACAAATCAATGCTCTTGGAATCCAGGTCATCCTGTGTTTCTTTCTTTGCGTTCTCGTCGTTTCGCCCAATTACGAGTCCACGCCGTGGACTGTACCAGTTGCATATCGTTCAAACCGCCGGTGATGACCACAAAATGACCGCCCACAACAGCAGCGCACGGCGCTAATCGTGGCTCCGGATTCCGAGTTCGCCGCCAATACCGCGTCAGTGGCGTGCATGGGTCAACAAACCACAGTTTCAATCGGAAGTGGACGCTCTTCGCAATTGCATTCGGAAGCGACGCGTGGTCCAGGAGCAGCATCAAGAGACTCGGCCTGGAGAGCGCTCTGCGTGCCGCTGAGCCCGAGCGAGCTGTGTGGCAAATTGAGCGGATTCCGCCCGACGAAGTTTTGACACAGAACCTGGTGAACCCGGGAGCCTTCATGACTACCTCAAGAGGACTCGTCAGTACGCATTGTCGTTTCCGCCGGAGTGTGTTGGTCGGAACTGCGACAGTCAAACTTGTCGCCATTTTCAACAACCGCCACCGCTGCTCGGTGTGTTGCTCACGCCAGCGGCCGATGCCCGTCGACTTCACCAAGTCACTGACGCCCGCCGGCACGAAGTTGAACCAACTGGTGCCGTTGAACATCACTCGCAATCCGGCGGGCGAGTTACATTGACCGGTTCTTTGGCACTCACCGGACTCGACTGAATCAGGGCCACGCGAAACCCCAGATAACCGCCCCGGTAAGACGACTCGTCGCGGCCGACGCGGGCTGCCGAGCGGCAGCGGTTTGCGGCACTGGACCAGCCGCCGCCGCGTTGGACTCGGGCCTTGCCCGAAGCGGGGCCGGTTGGATCGGATTGCTTGTCTTTCGTGAAGGAATTCGGGACGTACCAGTCCTCACACCACTCCCAGACATTCCCGTGCATGTCATGCAGGCCGAAACCGTTCTGCTTGAACTGGCCAACGGAGGCCGTGAATCGGTGGCCGTCTTTGGGTTTCGCTGACGGGCGATCGCCGACGTTCGCTAACAACGGCAGTTGCTGTGGATCGTTCCCATATGCATACGCCGTTTTCGTTCCCGCTCGACACGCATATTCCCATTCCGCTTCGGTGGGTAGTCGATACGTCTTCTTCTCCTTGTTACTCAGCCAATTGCAGAATGCCCTGGCGTCGTTGCAGCTGACGTCCACGACCGGATGGTCATCGGTCTGTTTGAAGCCTGTGTTGCGCCAGATGAATTTGCTGTTCAATTCGAACGACCCCGACTCTGCGTTCGGTCCCCAACTGCCCTTGCCGTCCTTTTCCGCGTCGGTCTGGTACTTGGCGTCGCGGACAAACTCTCGGAACTGGCCGACCGTCACCTCATGGACTCCCAGGTAATAACCCTTCGTCAGTGTCACCTGGTGCTGCACTTCCTGACGCTCGCGACCTTGTTCGCTTTCTGGCGAACCCATCAGAAATGTTCTCGGCGAGATGTACGCCAGCCGCATGGCGAGACTGTTCCTGATCTCGTCGCCTTGCTTCGGCCCGTTGGCCTGAGCACTCCCTGCCGAAACCCCGATGAGGATGATCAAGCAAATCAAGTGCTGGTGTTTTTGCATCGCTCGCTCCAGTATGTGTTGCCGCTGAGTGTCGTTATCTCATTACCCGGCTGGCGAATCACTTTCGCCGAGGTTTATGTCACAAGTTCGCTGACGACGCGGCCGTGCACGTCCGTCAGACGATAGTCGCGGCCGGCGTGGCGGTACGTCAGCCGCTCATGATCGAAGCCCATCAGGTGCAGAATCGTGGCGTGCAGGTCGTGGACGTGGACCTTGTTCTCGATCGAGTGCCAACCGAATTCGTCCGTGGCGCCGTAAACCATGCCTCCGCGCACGCCGCCGCCGGCCATCCACATCGTGAAGCCAAACGGATGATGTTCGCGGCCGCCTGTTCCCTCGGCGGTCGGCGTGCGGCCGAATTCGCCGCCCCACAACACCAGCGTGTCGTCTAACAAACCGCGCGACTTCAAGTCCGTCAGCAACGCTGCTATCGGCTGATCGACGGCGGCGCAACGGTTCGGCAGCTCGCCGCGGATATTGCTGTGATGATCCCAGACGTTGTTCTTTGGTGCGTCAAACAGATGGACGAACCGCACGCCGCGTTCGAGTAATCGCCGAGCCAGCAGGCACTGCCGACCGAACAGGTCCGTCGTTCCATTGCCGACGCCGTACAACTTGTGTGTGCTTTCGCTTTCGTGCTGGATGTCGAACGCATCCGTCGCTTCACTCTGCATTCGAAACGCAAGTTCGAACGAAGCGATCCGCGCATCAAGCTGGCTGTCAATAACGCGCTGCTGCCGGTGAATCTCGTTCAACCGCCGAAGTGCGTCGAGCTTTGCCCGCTGCCGCTGGCGGTCGGCATTCCCATCGCCCAGGTTTGCGATTGGATGCTTCAGATCGCGGATGAGCGTCCCCTGATAGGCGCTGGGCAGAAAACTCGAAGCCCAGAGTTGCGCTCCTTGAAAGACCGCCGCGGGACTGACAACGACGAAGGACGGCAGATTCTGATTCTCGGCTCCAAGTCCATAAGTCAGCCACGAACCCATGCTGGGCCGCGAGAATGCTTGCTCGCCGGTACACATCTGCAGCGCCGCGCCGCTGTGGTTGATGTTGTCGGCCACCATCGAGCGAATGACGCAGATGTCATCCATATGCGCAGCCACGTGTGGCAGAAGTTCGCTGACCTCGGTTCCCGCCTGACCATGTTTGGCGAACTTCCACGGCGAAGCCAGCAGATTGCCCGTGCTGGTCCGTTCGAGCTTCGGCTTTTCGAACGGCAGAGGCTTGCCGTTGTCGGCGACCAGTCGCGTCTTCGGATCCAACAGGTCCACATGCGAGGGTCCTCCGGGCATGTAGAGAAACACGATCCGCTTCGCTCGCGCGATGTGATGCGGAGACCGGACTGCAAATGGCCGCGAGGAACGGTCCAGTCCCTGGCGAGACGGCTGGCCAGTTTCGGCCGACAGCAGATCCGTTAATGCCAGGAGACCAAAACCACCGCCGGAACGAGCCAGCAGCTCGCGGCGTGAAAGGGATGGCTGATTCCACATGAGTGAATCCTATCGCTGCCAGACGACTTCGTAGGACGGGTCTCCAGGCCCGTCTGTTCCCGTACCCCAGTACCCTTGGACGGGCCTGGAGACCCGTCCTACTTCTTCTCAATCCAGATAAACGAATTCGTTGCTGCAAAGCAGGACGTGTGCGAGGTCGGTCCAAGCGGTGACGGAATCTCGCTGGTCTGTCTGCGCGATAAGCTCCCGTACAATTTCGATTTCCTCTGTACTGGCCGGACGGCTGAACAACCTTCGATAGGCTCGCTGAATACGAGCCGTCTCGTCATTCGGCACTTCACGCAGCAATCGCTCTGCCAGATGTCTTGACTGGGCGATTGAGAAGTCGTTGTTCATCAGAAACAGCGCTTGCGGGGCGACCGTGCTGACATCTCGTTTCGCGGTTGATGCATCCGGATTGGCCGCATCAAACAGTGACGCATAGTTGCTGCGGTTCCAGCGAGCTGTCTGCACGTAGAGGGAACGTCGCTGGATCGTGAGGTCCACGCCCGCTGGCCCGCCCGACGATGCATCCAGTCGACCGGCGACGAATAACATGGCGTCGCGAATCGCCTCGGCTTCCAGGCGTCGCGGTGTGAAATATCCGAGCCGACGATTGTCCGGATCCCGGTCCCATTGCTCACGGGGAACCCGGCTGGCCTGCTGATACGTGTTGGAAAGCACGATCAGTCGATGCAGTTTCTTCAGCGACCAACCGTCTGCGACGAACTGCGTGGCCAGCCAGTCGAGCAGCTCGGGATGCGTCGGCTGTTCGGACCGCATACCGAAATTGTTGGGAGTTCGCACGAGGCCTGCGCCAAAGTGTCCTTGCCAGACTCGATTAACGATGACCCGTGCGGTAAGCGGGTTGTCTTTGGAAGCAACCCAACGCGCCAGTTCACGTCGACCGCTGCCTTCGCTTATTGGTAATTTCGAATCGCTGGCAAAGAACTGTGGTAAACGTCGCGGAACAACTCGACCCAGTCGCGTGTAGCTGCCTCGAATGTGAATCGGCACGTCCTGGATACCTGGGAACAGGCCACCGGGCGTGCCACCTTCCTGCACGGCCATCGCCAGCGGCGGCTTGTCAGACGAGTCCAGCGGCGCACGATTCAACGTGTATTCGCCGCCCTTTGCACCAAGTTTCTGCAGAATGTGCGAGCTGTAGAAAACCCCCGCAAGTCCGTAGTAGTCCGCTTGTGAAACGGGATCAAACTTATGGTCGTGACAGCGGGCGCAGCCAAGTGTCAAACCGAGAAACGCCTTGCCGATCGTGTCGATCTGGTCGTCTGCCATATCACTGACGATCTTTTCCTTGTCGGCGTCCCCTCGATCCCACACGCCATTGGACAGAAACGTCGTCGCGATCAACCCGGCGGGATAGATGTCGCCGCCCGCGGGATTCGGCAGCAGGTCGCCAGCAATCTGATGCACAATGAACTGATCGAATGGAAGATCGTCATTCAACGCATCGACCACCCAGTCGCGATAACGCCAGGCTTCGGTCGGTTCGCAACTGGCCGTGCGCTTGCCGGGATCTGCGTCGTGATAGTCGGCATACCGCACGACATCCAACCAGTGCCGAGCCCACCGCTGACCATAGCCGGTGGAATCCAGCAACCGATCGACGACGCGTTCAAACGCCTTGGGTGAATCGTCAGCCAGAAACGTATCAAGCTCTTCGTGTGTCGGCGGCAGCCCGGTCAAATCAAACCACGTGCGGCGAGCCAGCGTCGCGCGTTCCGTTGGTGGCGCGAATGACAACCCGTCGGTTTCCAGTTGCTTCAGCACGAAAGCGTCGATCGGAGTGCGGACCTGGTCGCGCTGGCGAACTTCCGGCGGCTGAACCTGCGCAGGTATCTGAAAGGCCCAGTGCTGCCGATGTTCCTCTCGGTAGAAGTCGGTCGGTGACGGCTCAATGATGCGCTCGTCGGCCGGCGCGCCCAGATCGACCCAACGGTGCAGTAGATTGACTTCATCCGGTGCGAGACGTTGTTCGCCGTCAGGCGGCATCTCGCCGGAATCAATCATTTGCAGAAAGTGACTTCGATCGGCATGTCCGCGAACCAGTACTGAGCCGCTCTCCCCACCCTGCAGCATTGCCGACACCGTGCGGAGATCGAGTTTCCCTTCCTGCTTCCCGCCGCCGTGACATTTATGGCATCGCCGCGCAAGAATCGGCCGTACGTCGGCTTCGAATCGCGGCAGCGGACCGTAGGCCGTTTTGATCCCGTACTTGCGGCTCAAATAAACGCCCACCGAGTTCTGCTCGGCCGCGGTGAGCACGCGGTTGTACAAGAGGACTTCGGCCAGGTCGCCACGATAAAACGTGTTGGCCGGGGTCATTCCCCAGTGCTGCCCGATCGCCAGGCGGACCGGTTCGCGGAAACCGAGAAACGTACGGTTGCCGTACGTCCCGCTGCCGTCTGACGCTCCATTCAAGTACTGAGTCCACTGACCACCGCCAGCGTAGGCGACTTCCACGATGTTCGGTTGATTGTTCCAGGCCACTCGCAGCGCTTCGCCTTCGTCGCCATGCGCGATCCCCAACCGGTTGCGACCGTTGCCCTGATGGCCCACCCAGAACCCGCGACGCCGGTCCTTGTCGGAGTCAGCAGCTCCGCGCAGGTCGAGCAACCGGGGATTCGTCTGCGGCTGCGACATGGCTGCCCGCATCACGAAGATTCCATAAAAGCGCTGGTCACCCGCCTTGAGTCCCTTCGTGTTCGCGAGTTCAAAACAGTCATCGCCATCAAAACGCAGGACCGAGCGACCGCCAATCGCACTCCGCTGCCATGCCGGCTGACGCTCGGCCACCGGCTGTTCGACGTCGTTGCCCTGGCCACTGCGATCAGACCAGAGAGCGACCCGCGTTCCGTCCGGCGAATCATCGGGCTTTCCGTCGTCGTCAACGTCGTCTGCGCTGAGCCAGAGCGTCAAGCCGTTTGTTGGGACAGGTTCGGCTGCCAGCGCATATGACACTCCGGCCAACTGCATTGCTAGGCCGAGCGACGCCGTGATCGAATGGGAGAGTTTCATCAATGCGTTTCCCACACGAGCTCGACGCGCCAGCGCGGGGACCACTTCGACGGATGTCTTTCCGAATCTCCCTCGCTGGCGCGTCGGGCTTGTGTGTTTTTCATCTCGTCCTCTTCACGCGGTCGTCAGCGAATAGATCAAAACCTTGCCCGCCATGTCGGCGGCTGCGAGCAGGCGGCCGTCGGGCGAAATCGAGATCGCGCTGATCCAGTCTCCGCGTTTCTTCGGCGTGCCCAGATCCCGCACGTGCTTGCCATCCTCGAGTTGCCAGATCTTCACGTGCTGGTCGCGGCCGGACGAAAAAAGATGCCTGCCGTCCGGATGGAAGGCCAGGTCCGTCGCTCCCAGTTCATGATGGGGCGTCATGTCTCGAATCTTCTTGCCGGTCGCCGGGTCGAGCAGCATCACAGTTCCCTTTTGTTCCGGACCCACGCCGCCGCCGACACCAACAGCAAGCCATTTCCCATCCGCCGAATACGTGACAGCCGCCATGGTTTCCTTGATGTCCTCGCTCAGGTCGATTTTCGGCTCGCCCGCATCGACCTCCCAAAGACGGAAACCGCGGTACGGATCGTTCTCCTTCTCGGGATGCCGCAGGCAAACATACTCGGATGCTGCCACCGTTTGGCCGTCGGGCGAGACGCCCAGAACGCGAGCCCAGTATTTCGCCTGCCAGCGGCGAAGCTCTTTGCCTGCCGGAAGATCCCAGACGATCACGATCCCCTGATCGTCTCCTGTGACCAGCGTTTTGCCATCGGGAGTCTGCGTCAGGGCATGCACCCACTCGTTGTGGCTGGTCAAGTCGCGGATCGGTTTCTGCGCGACGACTTTCACTTCGATCGGCGGAGGAAGATCGGGAAGTTTAACCACTAACGGGATGACTCCGGCTCGCACAATGCCGTCGTTGAGGACCACCGTACGGGGTTCGCCCTGATCGCTGAGCGCATCCCAATACTTGACCGTGTGATCGCTACTGGCGGAGATCAATGTCCTGCCGTCCGGCGTCACGAGGATGCGGTTGATCTCGTTGGTGTGTCCGGCCAGAAGCCTCACCGGATCGGGCGTTTTGCCGTCCGGCGCGGAGACGTTCCAAACGAGAATGTCGCCCCGCTTGTTCCCGGCAGCGACTTTGTCGTTGCCAATGAACGCGACCGAAGTGAGCGCGTCGCTGTTCCACGGAAGCGTGTGGAGCACTTTGGCGTGGGCGAAATCGTTCATATGTTTATTCCAATCGACACGAGCCCGACGCGAAGCGAGGGACGTCAGGCAGCTGAGGAACGGCAACTCGATCCCTCGCTTATGCGTATTGATGTTGCGCACTTTTTGTGACGCAGATCCCTGTTTTTAAGGGGTTTCGTGATTTCGACACGCCCCTAAGGCGTCTTTAGAGAGGCGAAAATCGCTTATTTCCCGGGAAACAGGCCATAAAAAGTGCGCAACATCAAAACTTATGCGTCGGGTCAGGGTGTCTATCCAATGATTTCGCTTATCGGCTTTGACCCTTCCGGGGTGGCCCAGATCGGTCGTGCGCCGAGGTAGTGCTGAACGCGGTGATCGATGCCAAGTGTCTTGTAGATCGTGGCGAAGTAGTCGCCCTCATTGACCGGATTGTCCGCCACTTCAACGCCGTCTGGGTTGCTCGCACCGTAGTGCTGTCCGCCGCGGGTTCCGCCGCCGGCGAGCACGGTGGTCCATGCCCGGCCGAAATGGTCACGCCCCGCCTGGTTATTGATCAGTGGTGTGCGGCCGAATTCGCTCGTCCAGACGACCAGCGTATCCTGCAGCAAGCCGCGATCCTGAAGGTCCTGCAACAGCGATGACCACGCCGGATCGAGAATTCCCAGACAACCCTTGTGGCATGGGAAGTTGTCGTTGTGAGTGTCGTAACCCATCTGGCCGACTTCGACGAACGGGACGCCGGCCTCGACGAGCTGTAACGCCGTGAAGCAGCCGCGGCCGAACTTCGTGTCGCCGTATCGCTCGCGCTGTTTGTCCCATGCGTCGGCCACGTCGAAGACATGCCGAGCTCGCATCAGTCGAATCGTCCGCAGCTCGGCCTGACGGTGCGAGGCGAACGGCCGAGCAGGATGCGTCCGGGCGTGCCGATCTTCCATGAAGGCCAGCAGTTCCGCTCGACGGTCCTGAATTTCCTGGGGGACGCCGGGGTTTGCGAACGGCGGCAACCGGCCATCCGTGCCAATCTGAAACGGCTCGTATTGCGGCCCGAGGTAGCCTGACCCGGCGTTGCAGCCTGCGGCTCCCATCTTGATAAAGCTCGGCAGGTCGGCGTCCGGATCGTCGAGATATTTCGCGATCATGGCCCCGATTTCCGGGTGCGGCGTGCGTTCATTCTGCGGGTAGCAGGTATGCATGTGGTACCCGCCGATCCCGTGGTCCACCGACTTCGTCTTCATGCTGCGGATGATGGCCAGTTTGTCCGCGTGCCCGGCCATCTTCGGCAGATACTCAGACACATCGATCCCGCGGACGTTCGTCCTGATCGGGCGGAAAGGTCCTGCGGTCGGACGCCCCGGCTTCATATCGAACGTGTCCGTCTGACTAACGCCTCCTTCCATATAGAGCATGATGCAACGCTTGCCGGTTCGCTTCGCCTCCGCGGCGATTGTCTGCGAGTTGAGCAACGCACCCCAGTTCGCGACAGCCATACCACCGGCCGTGACAACCGTGCCCTTGAGCAGGTTGCGGCGAGATTGATGGTGCTGCGGGTTGCAGGTTGCGGGTGCTGAGTTGGTATCCATGAACTCTCCAATTCGCATGGCCTACGACAATTACCGGTTAAATCGAAACTCTGAACACGATACGAGCACCCACATGGCCTCTTCCATTTTCTGCGAAGCAAGCTTCGTGTCTTTCGGGTCCACGTTCAGGTAACTGACAAAACGCTCTTGCTCTTCTGCGGTTGGCATTCGGCTCAGGACCGTCAGAAACATCCGCTCGACTTTGGTCTCCCAGGTATCCGTGCTCTTGAGCAGACTGTCGGCCAGATTGTCGTTGCGGGGCTGACACAATCCGCGAAACACGTCCCCGTTGTGAATGAAGAGATGCTCCGACAGGCTGCCCTGGAAAACGCCCTGGCCGTCTGTCGGTTCGCCCAGGTATTCCAACATGTGATTCGTCGGCGCGCTCTTCAGCGCCGCCTCGACGCCCAGTCCGGTCGCCAGATGCAGCGACGCGGTTAGCTCCTCGACGCTCAGCGGCCGGACGCGAGCGCGTTGGTAGAACCTGGGCTGCGCGTCCGTGGTCGAGCCGACATCGGCTGCCTGATACGCCTTGCTGTTGACGATCTCGCGAATCAGCCATTTCAAATCGAACTCGTGTGCGACGAACTCCGTCTCGATTGCCGTGAGCAAGTCCGGCAGGCTGGGTTCGTTGGCCTGATTGAAGTCATCGATTGGATGGACAAATCCGCGGCCCATGAATTGAGCCCAGATTCGATTCACCGCAGCCCGCGCGAGATATGGGTTGTCCTTCGCCGTGACCCACTGGACGACTTTCTCGCGACGCGAAAACAGCGGTCTGGCTGGAGCCTGTTTTGGCTCCACTTTCGGCTCCTTGAAGTCGGCCGGTATCACCGGCTCCTGCAGTTCCTCGCCGCCCAGAAACTTCGGTTTGACCGGTTCGGCCTTCGTACCGGGCTTGACGTCTTTCGCGGTGAAGCTGACATCGCCGGTACTCTTCTCGCCCACAAAGAACTTCTTGATGTGCGGTGTCGCTCCATCCGCTTCGACGACGTAGGTACGCACGAAGAACCCGGCCATGCCGTAGTAATCACGCTGCGTCCAGGACTCGAAGGGATGATCGTGACACTTGGCGCATTGCAACTGCGTACCGAGAAACAGCCGCATCGTGGCGGACGTCAAATTGTCCGAATTTCGATGCGCCACATAGAACAACTTTGAGCCTTCCTCGTCCGCGGTCAGCACTTTGTGGACGATGCGATCGTACGGCTCATTCTTCTCGAACTGCGTCGCCAGCCAGTTACGGAAAACGTCCCGATTGGAAGAGCGGATGCCCTTTGGAGTCCGACCCAGCAGGTTCACATCCCAGACCTGACCTTGAGACCGTGCGTAACGCGGATTGGCCAGCAGCTTGTCGATCAGTTCCTCACGTCTTTTGGGATCGGTGTCGGCCAGGAAGGCGGTCGTGTCCTCGTACGTCGGAATCATGCCGACCAGGTCGAGATAGACTCGCCGTAAAAACACCGAATCAGTCGATCGCTCCGGCGCTGTGAGTCTTTCCTTCGCCCATGCCGCTTTGACTTCGCGATCGATCGTCTCGCGCAGCGCCCCGTCTTCTGCCCGAGTCCACGTCGGCAAGAGCCAAACGATGCAGAGCACGGTAGCCCGCAGCGCAAGCAAGGGAACAAACGACTCAATCATGCCGCCCCTGAAACGCGGTTCCCTCACTGTCGCGTCGGGCTGGTGTGTGGCGTACTCGTTCATGCCAAAATCTCCTTTACGACCCGGCCAGCCATACACATCGGTCAAGCGGTAATCCCGACCGGCGTGGCGTTGCTTTAGCCACTGGCGCCGCGAGGAATGCGGAGTACGGCCTGCGGAGTGCGGATTGGACAGAGCGGTCATTGTCGGTTTCACTGGGTTTGATGTTCGTGACGGAGAGCTGGATCAAATGCCTGTCAGCCGCTCCTTCGAGTCGCCAAAGCGGTCGAGTTCCAGGCCGCCCCAGTCCATGAGGCTGAGGAACAGGCTGCACATGCGACGGTTGGGAGCATCGAGGTAGTCGAGCACGCGGCCTCCGCGGAGCTTGCCGCCCGCTCCGCCGAGCAGGACCACCGGCAATTGTTTAGCGTCATGGTTGCCGTGGATCATGCTTGAACAGTGCATGATGGCCGTATTGTCGAGCAGCGTGCGATCACCTTCTTTGACTTCCGCCATCCGTTCGCACAGGTAGGCGAGCTGGGACGTGAAGAACTGGTTGACCGCGACGAGTTCCTGCGGCTGGGTGTGGGCCATCTGGTGATGCTGATCTTTGGCGCCGGCGTGAGTGTGGGTTTCGGCGGAGCCATCGTTGCAATACTTGAGGGTCGCGATCCGGGTGGTGTCGGTGCGAAAGGCCAGCAGCACGATATCGTTCATCAGCTTCCAGTAGTCCGGGATCTCAGCGGGAATGCCATCGGCGGGCCGCGGGCGATCGGGGGCGGTCAGGGTTGGCTTCCAGCCGCCGGCCTCGCGTTCCTGTCCGGCCCGCTTGATGCGTCCCTCGATCTCGTGAACGCTGCCGAGATACTCCTCGAACCGCTGCCGGTCCGAGACGGAGAGTCGCTGCCGCAGCGACCGGGCGTCTTCGAGCACGGCGTCAACGATTCGGCGGTCGCCGCGGTTGGGCTCGGTGCGGAAGAGCCGGTCGAAGGCCAGCGCCGGACGCGTTTCCGTCCAGGTCGGCGACACCGCCGTGCTCCACGAAATGTGGGAGCTGTAAAGCAACGGATGCCCGTCCTGGAGCCCCGGAATCGGCCCTTCGCAGCCGAGCACCAGCGATGGTATCCGCGTGCGGTCGCCGATCCGCTGCGCCATCAACTGGTCGAAACTGACACCCGTGTGGACCTCGGTCTTCGACATCGGTGCGCCGCTGAGCATGTTCCCCGTCTGCATGCAGTGGATGACCCCATTGTTGGCCTTCTCGTTCCACAGACCGCGGAGGAAGACCAACCGCTGCTTCCAGGGCTCAAGCGGCTTCAGGCACGGCCCGAGTTCCATACCGGCGCCCTCCCCCTTGGCCCACCAGTGATTCGAGTGGAAGCCCATGCCGGTGAAGGTGACGAGCGTGCGGGTCGGCGGCTGATCATCGGTGGCACTGCTTCCCGCGCCCGCGGCGAAGGACAGCGATTCGAGCCACGGCAGAGCCATCGAGACGCCGAGTCCGTGCAACAGCGTGCGTCGCGAGAAGGTCGAAGCGGATGGGATGGGCATGGGAATGTCCTGTGATAGAGAGGAGTATTTGATTGTCGGCTTTCGCGGAGAAAGGCGCCTATGGGTTAAGGAGCTGCGTTCGTCGTTGGCGCGGTGGCCGCCGGCCGAATGCAGCGAAACTGCTCGCTGCGAACGATGATGAGCAAGGCGTCCGACCAGCGACCGCCGTCGTCCATGGTCTTCGTCAGTTCGTCGACCAGCTTCCGATCGGAAAGCTGCACGGCGCGGCCCAGCGCGTAGCCCGTCAGTTTGTGAGCGAGCGCCCGCAGCAAGTCCTCGCGCCGCGGGCCGGCGAGGTAGTCCCGCAAGCCGGAGAAGCCATCGATCTCGACGCCGTCGCGCGTGGTCGCCTTGGCGTCGCCAGGCTTCAGATCTTTGGCGGGCCGCAGCCGGCCGAGAGCGTCGAATTGTTCAAGCGTCATGCCGTAGGGATCGATGCGGACGTGGCAGTTGGCACAGGCCGGGGCCTTACGGTGACGCTCGGTGATCTCGCGCACGCTGAGCCCGTCGGGAGGGGTTTCGGGCAGCGGCGGCACGCCGGGTGGGGTCTTGGGCAGCCGCTCGCCGAGCATCTGAACCACCCACGCGCCGCGTTTGACGGGGCTGGTGCGGGCGGCCGCCGCTGTCTTTGCGAGCACCGCGCCAAAGCCGAGCAACCCGCCGCGACCGTAGGCGGCAACCTTCTCGATGCGTCGCCACTCCGGACCGGTCACGCCGGGGATGCCGTAGTGCCTGGCGAGGACATCGTTGGCGACCATTGCATCGGCGGCAATCACGTCGGCGACCGGACGGTCGTTCACGAGCAGATCTTCGAAGAACCGCACCGGCTCCTCGGCCAACGCGTCGCGCACTGCCGGCGTGAACTCGGGGAAGTGCTTCAGGTTTCGGCCGTGGTTGGTGACGAAGTCCCGCACGCCCAGCCAACGGGCGCCGAACTCCGCGGCCATGCCCCGCATCCGGGCGTCCTTCAGCATGCGTCGCAGTTGTTCCTCCATGACCGTCGGCTCGTGGAGCCGCGCGGCCTTCGCCCGCAGTTCGTCGTCGGGGATCGAATCCCACAGCAGGAAACTCAGCCGCGTTGCCAATTCGTCGCCCGACACCGGCTGCCAGTGCGGTCCGGTCGCCGGCTGCTCGACCCGGTAGAGGAACCACGGCGACGAGAGGACCCGGGCGACTGCGGCGCGAAAAGCTGGATCATGCTTGGCGCCTTCGGCACGTTCGACGCGGTAGGACGCGAGGATCGCCTCGCGTTCGTCCGCGGCGAGTGGGCGGCGCCATGCGCGGGCGGCAAAGGCTAGCAGCGCCTCAAGGTGTCCCGGTTCCGCAGCGACTTGGGCCGCGAGGAAGTCCTGCTCATCGCGTTTGATCCGTTCCTCAAACTCCTGGATGTAGAAGAACATGATTCGCGCGCCGTCGTTCGGCTTGCGGTAGTACTGCACGAGTCCCTCATACGCGATCGGGGTGGCGAGCGCTTGCTCGCTGACAAACTCCAGCTCGCTCCACAGCCGGTCGAGTTCCGTGCGGCCCGCCTCGTCGAGCAGCAGCCGACGCAACGGCTCGTCTTCGCGGCGGTACAAGAACACGCTCCCCTGGGCGTCTCGAGGGATAATCGGTTGAAACAGGACCGTCGGCGGAAAGAGGGCGCGAAACTCCGCAGCCGGTCGAGCCCGTTCGGCGGCGACGCGCGGATGCACGATCTGCGCGGCATGCGGGTCGCCGACTTCAGCTTTGGCGACCGGCTCAGCCAATCTCCCGCCACCGCCCGTAGCAGCGATCAGGAATGCCTGAACCGCTGACGTCTCCGGGCTGGCTTCACCTAAGCTCACATCGGCGCGGAGAAACCGAGGCAGCGTCAGTGCCTTCTGCAGCTCGGCCGGCAATTTTCTCAGATCGATGACGACCTCGGCGCCGGCAGCCGTGACCAGAGCGGACTTTGGCACCGGTCGCCCCTGCGGGTGCTGGCCGAATTTGAGTCCCGACGCTTGCTCGATGGCCGCACCCAATTCGGGATGCTCCGCAAACACCAGCGGCGAACCGTCACCACCTTCCAGTCGCAGCCGGTCCCAGACCACGAAGGTGTCGGGCTGAGCGGGCAGCGCGACCATTCGGAAGAGCGGCTCACGGGCCGCACCCTCGACCCGCTCGCGAGCGACCACGCGACGCAGATCCTCCCAGGCGGGAAAGCCATTGCCAACCGCGAGGGCCGCATTCCGATTGTAGTTGCCTTGAAACAACTGGTCCTGCGCGGCCTTGATCGCCTCCAGGACCGGTGCCGGATCGGTGGTAGCCGCCCGCCACTTTTCTCGGATGTGGTCGAGCAGTGCCGGAGCGGGACCGGGATCCGGCAGATCAGTGGACGCACTGCCCAGATCGGCCAGTGCCTGTCCCAAATCCGTAGCCGCGACATGCGACAGCTCGAACGAGACTCCATCGAGACCGGCAGGATGGGCATCAGCAACGCGGCCAGAGACCAATAAATCACCAGCAATCGGACTCGTCCAGGCGACCGCCACGGGGCGTTTCTGTCCGGGATGTACAAAGAAAGTTCGTGCGGGCAACTTCGTCCAAAGCTGCAAATCCTCGGCAGCCGAGTTCACAAAGACCGAGGGTTCGGAACCGATGCTCCACGATTTCAGTTCAGGCCGTCCCGCGTTGCTGTCGCGCCGTTCGGTTAGGAACACCGGAGTGGATGTCGTTTCCAGGAAGCTCCAACGGGCCTCGTGCTTGTCTGACCACGGGTTCCCCTTCATCAGATTGGGAATCAAATCAGAGACGCTCCAGGTTCGCTGCTTGCCGGCTGTTTCGTGAATCGTCCATTCGATGAGTGTGCTGTCGGCTCCGTAGTTTTCGTTCGGAAGCACGGTCAGGAGGAGCAGTTCGCCGCGTTGAACCGAGACCTTGCGCTCGAAGGGAACCGAGCCCCCTTCCGCGACTTTCGACTCTGCGAGGACACGTTTCGACGAAGCCCACTGGGACTTGATCTTCTGGGAAGCGACCTGCCGTCGTTGTTTCCGGGCTTCAATCTCGGCCGCCTTCTCTCGCCACTGCTTCATCCGAGCCTTGACTTCCGCTGGCGGCGACGATGTGGCCGTCGTGCCGCTAAGTCCCTCCCAAAGCGCGGTTAGGTAAGTCGCATTGAGCTTCTCCTCGGCGGCCACAGCAGCGATGGCAGCGGGGCCGCCGGTGAACTTGTCGCGATGGCGCAGGGTCGCCGAGAGGTGCGCCGCCAGCGGCGGCTCTCCGTTCGGACCAGCGTAGCGGGCGTGGAAGCTGCGGAGCGATTTCAGCGTTTCTGCGGTCCAGGTCGGCCGGTCCGGCGAGGGGGAGAATCGAAAACCCTTGGGCAGAAGCACGGCCCGCGCGGCAACGTCGCGAGCGACTTGGTGGTAGCGTTGGACCAGTTCGGGCGTCACCGGCATCGCCTCCCCTACGTTGGCGAAGCCCTCGCCGCCGACGCTGTCGACGGGAAACTCGCGGACCTGCGTTGGCCGCATGTCCATGCCGGTGAGATCGCGGACCGCGTTGTCGTACTCCGTGTTGCTCAGCCGACGCAGCGTCACCGGCCCGGGGTCGCCGGCCCGCGCGGCCGCCTCGGCATCGAGCGCCGCCGTGATCCAGCCCAGCAGTTGTTGCCGCTCGGCCTGGCTTGGCTGCGGCGCGTCCTTCGGCGGCATGTCGCCTCCGCGCACCCGTTCGGCGATGTCGTCGAGCACCTTGGGCCGGGCGAGGATCGCCTTGGCGGTACCGAAGCTCGTGAGATCGAGATCGTTGTCATCGGGCCTCTTCCCATGGCACTTTCCGCATGTCCTGACGAGCAGCGGGTGGATCTGCTTGGCATACGATTGCGCGAGGTCGTCAGCACCATCGGCAGAGGCGGCGGTGAGCGTGAGACACGCCAGCAGCGCGAGGCAGAGCCTCGGTCGAAATCGACGACGAGAATGAAGCGCGTGAGCGATTTTCATACTATCAATGCGTCCCTTGGTTTTCTTCAGCACGTCTCTCCCACACCTTCCTCACTCAGGAAATCTTCCATCCCCGCCATCCAGGTTGCTCCCTCGTTGGCGAGTTGGGACTGTGTGTTTTAGACTGCGAGTCATTTGTTAAATAAATTCCGCCTCTTCAAAACAATTCACTAATCGGCTGCCCATCGAGGATCACCTTGGACACCTCGGGCGGCAAGAGTTCAGGCGAGATGCGAAGTTCGGCCGCGTCGAACATGGTGTGCAGCACCGTGGTGAGCAGGTTCTCGGGGCCGTACGGGTCTGAGGCCGGGCGACTGCCAATCCGGTCGGAACGACCGATGGCCTGTCCCATCTTCAGTCCACCGCCAGCCAGCAGCAGCGGGGTCAATGAGCCATGATGATCGGTGCCAGCGTCTCTGTTGCGCTTGATCGGCGTCCGTCCCATTTCACCGGTGATGACCAGCAGAACCTGATCGCTCATCCCGCGCTGCTCAAGATCGTCCAGGAATGCGGCCACCGCATGATCCACCTGGGCTCCCAGCGTGTTCATGCCGACCGGAGTACCGGGATTGTTCGCGCCGCCACCGTGGAAATCCCAGCTCGAATCGACCACGGTCACGAACCCGCATCCCGCTTCGCATAGACGCCGGGCCAACAGCATTTCCTTGCCCAGCAGGTTCGTCCACCGCAACTGATCGACGAGCTTCTTCTTTCCTTCAAATAGAAAATGCCTGCCGCCTTCGTGGTAGTCAGCCATGTTGAAGAGGTTGCTCGTATCGTATTTCGCGACGGTCTGTGGGTCCTCTCCGGAAAGATCGAATGCGTCGGCCACACCGCGAATCAACAGGTCGTACGCGTTTCGTTCTACCTCGCTGATCCCGTGCAACTCTCCGGTTCGATCCAGGTTGCGAGTCAAGCCGTCGAGTTGTCCGAGTAGCTGATACCGATCAACGAAGCGGTCGTGGGGCAACTGCAGGTTGAAGTTCCCCAACTGCTCGGAGCTGCCGTTTCTAACAAACCCTTTGTAGACACTACCGAGACTTCCCGCCCCGGCGACATCGCGCTCGATCCTTGGAAGGCCAAACGTCCCGGTTGGCTGGCCGAGCTTAAGACCGGGCTGCACGGCTTCTGGAATAATGACCGTATTCATCGGCACGCCGGTCCGGGCGTTAAACACACCCGTAGCGCTGGCGCACATCGCGCCCATTGCTGCTCCCGACGGATGTCTGCCACTCAGGATGGGTACGTGGTTGTGTGACCCGTCATTTGTGGCGAAAGAACGCACCACGGCCACCTTGTCGGCTCGTTGAGCCAACTGCGGGAATGTGCCACCGAACCACACGCCGGGCACTTTCGTCTGAATCTCGCCGGTGCAACTGCGGTTGTTTTCGGGGACGTTGATTTTTGGATCGAACGTCTCGACCTGGGGTGGTCCTCCTTGCAGAAACAGGAAGACGACCGACTTGCCTTTGTACAGATTCTTTTGGGTCGCAGCCTGCGCTTTGGCCGCCAGCAATCCCGGCAACGTCAGGCCACACAGGCTGCCAATGCGAAGAAAGTCGCGGCGGTTGTGAGCGGACCGACTTTGAGCAAAACGGGGATCGGTAATGGTCAACATCGTCTGGCATCCTTGTTGGAACGTTGTCAGTAGGATGTCACTGGCTCGACACGCCAGCGAGCGTTTCCCTGCTTGCGCAGCCGGCTTGTGTCCATCCTATCCCAATATCTCCACCAGCGGGCCGGACTGGTCCGCGCCTTTGAGGTTCAGATCCGGTTCGCCGAACTGCTCGCGTTTATCGCCGATGGCATGCAGGAGGGCGAGATAGAAGTTTGCGATCGTGCGGTGACCCGGAATTTGATCCGCATGTTGCTGGTACGCGGGATACTGCAGGAATCGTCCGGCGGTCTTGAGCCGGCCGCCAAGGTTTCCGACGAGCACCATGGGCCATTCGTTGCAGAAACCGTGATGCGCTTCGCCCGAATCGCTCATCCAGATAATGAGCGTGTTGTCGAGCATCGTGCCATCGCCTTCCGGGATGGCGTCGAGCCGCCTGGCCAGGTCCGCGACCCGCTGGGCGTGGAACTTGCGAATTGGAACGGAGAACTCGTCCGGACCGTTCATGTGGCCGATCGAGTGCCCGTCTTTCATGACTCCGAGTTCCTTCCACGTGTGATACGAACCCACGCCGCACGCAGCGTCGATCGTTACCACATTCGTCAGCCGTGACGCCAAGGCCGCCGCCGCGATCGCGCACTGGGCCTCGAAACGCTCGGTTGTGACCGTGCTGTTGAACTTGTCGATCGTGGGAACGTTGGCCTTCAAGCGGTGCTTGTTTGCCGCGACCTTTTGCTGCCGGGTCCGCATCTGCTCGAACGTGTCGAGGTAGATGTCCAGCTTCTCGCGATCCATCGCGGGCAATTCCTCGCGAACACGCTTAATGTCGGAGCGGCACCAGTCGAGCAACTTGTTTCTGGCGTTAAACGCTTTTCCCGCGTTCCCCTCCGCCACGCTGCCGAAGAGCGATGTGAAGGCGAGATCCGGCTGACAGACGATCGGCGTGGGGCGCTTGGGAGCACTGGCCGAGACGCTGTTGACGAACACGGCGCCGGCGCTTGGAGCAACCCCCAACCCCACGACCGGAATGATGCTCGGCTGGGCCGCCGCCAGCGCGTGATCAATGGTCTGCCCCGCGGCCCCCTTGCGCCAGTGGAAGCAGCCGAGGCCACCGAAGCCCTTACCATGATCGCCGCCGCCGGAGACCTTGTGCGAGAGCTTCTGGATGATCCCCATACGCTCCTTGAAAGGCGCGAGCGGCGAGATCGCGTCCGGCAATTCCAAATCATTGAGGGAAAGATCGACCAGTTTTTCGGCCTTCCTGTTGTCGCCATCCACACCTCTCGGTTGGATGTGGCGCGGGTACAGGCCGTTGCTCTCCAGCATAAAGATGACGCGCGGCTTTGGTGCTTGACCTGCGGCCTGTGCCTCCAGCGAGCGCAGGAAAGGTTGCAGCACAACAGCGGCGGCACCAAGCGTGACGCCTTTCAGTACGGTTCGGCGGTCGAGGCTATTGGGAGTGAGCATGTTCATGTCGTGCTTCCTTTATACGTAGGACGGGTCTCCAGGCCCGTCATCGGTTTACGGAATCTGGACGGGCCTGGAGACCCGTCCTACATCAGGCACGGTTCGGTACAGGAAGGATTCCGAGGACAACAGCGAGACCAGCAGCGCCTTGAAGCTGCCGCCACCGTTTAGATACGCCTTTTCGGCTGCTTGCAAGCTAACCGCGTCGCCAGGCGTTTCGTTGCGGCCGAGGAAGTAACGGAATACGTGGCGGATGAAGATCTGTCGCACGCGGTCGGACTCGGCCAACCGGCGAAGCATTTCGGGAGCGTCGCGGACAGGACCATCAATCGCCGGGTCGCCGCTGAAAGCGATCCGGCCGGTCGTGTCGAGCGGGGCAGCGCGGTAGATCTTCTTGTCCCTGTTTTCGCTTTGCTCCATTGCTTCGAGGTCGAGTACCTCTTCCGCTTTCCTCAAGAAGCCGTAGTGATCGAGGTCCTCGAACGGAAGACCCAGTTCGTCCATCTTGTTGTGGCATTTCCAGCACTGGGCGTCGCGGGTCACCATCTGCCGCTGGCGCAAGGTGCGATGCGGGTCGTCGGGGATCATGGCCGCCGCGTCGATGGGCAGATCGGGCACCCGCCCGCCCAGCAGATGCTCACGTACCCATCGCCCTCGGCGGACGATGTCGTTGTGGAAATTCGTGGACCACGCCACCTGCCAGCTCGGCTGCATCAGGATGCCGATGCGGTCGCCTTGCCGCTCGCGACGGTGATCCAACGCCACTGGACTGAACTGGCGAAAGAGCGGGCTGTCCGCATAGCGAAGTCCGTCCAGCGTGTGGTTCGGGACAAACAGCTCGTGCGTTCGATACGACTCGGGCGTCGTCAGCAGTTGCTTGAGCACATCCCGGTCGCGGGACAGTATGCTCATGACCAGAACGTCCGTATCGCTGACGTGCCCCCGTGGATTGTAGTGGACGCCGCGACGCGTCTGGTGATCGGGCAACGGGTCTTTGAACACATCAGGAGCCCGGTGGTAGTCGAAGTACTCGCGGAAGAACCACAGCACTCGCGACTTTTCGATTCTGGGTTCGTCCAGGATTCGCTGCACGGTTTCGACGACTTCCTCTCGCGAAGTGAGCTTGCCCTCGGCGGCCGCCGCCAGAAGGCCGGGTTCGCGTTTTCGCGACAGCGACAGGCTGAGCGCCATCGCCGTCTCGCGAGGTGACAGCATGCGAACGCCCGGTCGCACTTGGGCGCCCATTCCGACCTCGAAGCGCAGGATCGCTTCCGGCACCATCAGCGGCGCCATGAGGATCGTCTTTCCCGCAAGTGAAAAGTCGCCATCGCTGGCGACGTCTTCGTAGAGAGCGATCAGGCTTTCGATTTCCTTTTCGCTCGGCGGCCGTGCCACGGACATCTTGAACTGCTGTTGAAGGGCTCGCTCCAACTCGCCGCGATTCGCTTTGACCTGCGGATGCAGCAGCGGTGCGAACACGCCGTTGCCGCGGACCCTCACGCCGCTCTTGAGATGTTCGCGCTCCTGGTCGGTCGCAGTTTGCGCCCGGCCCTCGTTCGGCCAGTGCGACTGTTTGGCTGCCTCGGGGTCTTTGACGACGTTGACCAGTTGATGGTGACGAACCTGAGCCACAACGATTTGTTCGGCGTTGGACAGCAGCAAGCCGGACGCCCCTTCGTCGGGAGCGTAGAGTGCGGCGAAGTCCTTGAAGCCGGACTCCTGGATGAGGCCGAACGGCTGCTGCAGCCCGTGGACGTTGAACGCGGCGGCGGCCCAGGTGCTGTAGGCCGTCGGCGAGAGTCGCCACAACCGCGGCGGATGAGGCACGCCTGGCCCCCGCGGCCCACCGAACAGGATTGCGTTGGGGAGCCGATTGCCATCGATCGGCTTTTCCTTGACGGCGTACCAGGCAGGCGACCCGGCGAGGGGCGCGTTGAGTTTCGCCGCAATCCACTGCACGACCCTGGCTGCATCGTCCGGCTTCGGTCGTGGCTCGGACGGCGGTGGCATGTCGCCCGCGCGGAGCCGCTCGAAGATCGACGCATAGGCCACACGGCCGGCGATGTCGTCGTTCGCGAGCTTCTCCAGCACGAAGTCGCCTTCATCTGCGCCGTCGTCGTGGCAATCCGCGCAGTGCGAGGCGAAGAACGATCGCACGAACTTTTCATCGGCTGCAAGGTTGATCGTAGGATGGGTCTCTAGGCCCGTCCGTGCCGGCCGGTCGGCCCTGGAGAGCCGACCTACTTCAGGCATGACGATCATCGGATTGGCCAGCAGCACCTTTGCCGCCTCGTCCGAAAGCGTTTTGAAACCGACCACCGATACCACACTTTTGCGCTGCGCGAGCGCCTTCGCGGCGTCGACCGAGATCGCGATTAATCCGTCGAGGTAAAGCCAGTCGCCTTGATACCCGGCCAACGCCCTGGCCGCGCCGCTGGAGAGTGTCGTCAAACCGCCGAGCGATAAACGACCGCTGTGCCGCGCGAGCGCCTCGGCCGCGCCGTCCGACAGGTTCTTCAGGCTACCCAGCGAGAGCGTTCCGCCCTGATGTTCGGCCAGCGCCGCTGCCAGCTCGTCAGAGATCGCAATCAACCCGTTGAGCGAGAGATCGCCTCTGCGCTGCGCAAGCGCCCTGGCCGTTTCGACCGAGAGCGTCTTCACCGCAGGCAGATTGCCACGGAAGTTCCGCGATGATGCGAACGCGGCGGCGGCCCGTTCCGAGAGTGTCGGCAAAGCCGGAAGTTCGCCGCTCCATTTGGGCCACGACGCCAGCACGGTCGCGGCTTCGTCGGAGATCGTCGTCAGACTGCCAAAGTAAACGAGAGGCTTAGCGAGATGAGGATGTGCCTTGTGCTCCGCCAACGCCTTAAGTGTCTCATCGGAGATCGTCGTCAGGCCATTGAGATACAGATCGCCTTCGCGCCGACAGATGGCCCTCGCTGTATCCGGCGTGATTGTTGTCAGGCCGTTGAGATACAGGTTGTTTCGGTTCTGGGCATTTTCGGTCAGTGCAACAGCCGCGTCATCGGAGAGTGTCGTCAGGCTGTTCAGCACCAGGTGGCCCCGAGCGTTCGCCAGCACTCTGGCGACTTTGGGCGAGAGCGTGGTGAGTGCGGGCAGATTGCCATTCAACTTCTGCCCCAGGACTTTGGCCGCTTCATCGGAGATCGTTGTCAGGCCATGCAACGTCAGCCCATGCTCACGCTTCGCCAGTGCCTGGGCCACGTCGAGCGGGATAGTCTTGAATCCGGGCAGCCTGCCGTGCCAGTTATGCGGATGCATTCCCGCCAGCGCAGCAGCGGCCTCGATCGGGAGCGTTGTTAGTCCGTCGAGGAGAACCTCAAACGTCGGGCCTCCCCCCTTGCGCTGTGCGAGCGCCTTAGCCGCTTCGGACGAGAGCGTCGTCAGACCCTTGAGCGACAACCGGCCACCACGATGTTGCGCGAGCGCCGTAGCCGCCTCATCCGAGATTGAGGTCAATCCGCTAAGAAACACTTCGTCGTTGTGTCGGGCGAGCGCTTTGGCCGCCTCATCGGAGATCTTCGTCAGACCATCCAGATGCAGGTAGCCCTTGTGTTGTCCGAGCGCCTCGGCCGCTTCGTTCGAGAGGGACGTGAGCCCGTTGAGCGACAGCCAGCCATCGCGCTTCGCCAGTTCGCCGGCCGTTTCCGCCGAGAGCGAGGTCAGACCATCCAGCAGAATCCGGCCCGTCCTGTCCTGCGCCAGTTGTGTCGCATGCTCGACGGTCAGGTCCCTGATCTGGTTCGTCTCGTCAGCACGGCCAGTTGTGGCACCGAGCACGAGGAACCACACCAGCACGCCGCACCACCGAGGGACATTGCCGATTCGTCTGCGGATACCCTCGCTGACGCGTCGGGCCAGGGTGAATCGCGGGCGGGTGGTTGCGTCTCGCATCACGATCCCCTGCATCCTCTTAAACCATGAAGAAACGTCCTGGTGCGGCTAGCGCGTGTGCGATCCCACTTTGCCTTAGAGCAGTTCGCGAATCGGTTCGCCGAACGGCAGAAGGAATTGCGGCCGGCCGGCGAAGTCGGGGATGGTGGCGTCCTGGTCGATGCCCAGATGTTTGTAGACGGTGGCCCACAGGTCATTGGGCGTGAGAGGTCGGTCGCGCGGATGCTCGCCCCTGGCGTTCGTCGAACCGATCACCTGGCCATGCTCGATGCTTCCGCCACAGACCAGCACCGACATTGCCTGCGGCCAGTGCTCGCGGCCGAAACGCAGACCCTTATTACCGGTGTCGGCTCGGCTGATTCTGGGCGAACGACCGAACTCGCCAGTCACAACCAGCAGGACCTTCTGCGTCAGGCTCCGCTCGTGGAGGTCTTCGATCAGTGCGGTGACGGCTTTGTCGTAAATCGGGAAGCGGTGCACGGCGTCCTTCCACAGATCGCAGTTCGCGGCGTGGGAATCCCAGTTGTAGAAACCCAGCTTCGGATACTTAACCCCCGAGATGTACGGGTTCTCCATGACCACCGTCACGAAACTGGAACCGGCTTCGACCAGCCGTCGAGCCATCAGTGCCCGCTGTCCCCAAGCGTGCATGCCGTAACGCTCACGCAGCGCCTGCGGTTCGCGCGACAGGTCAAACGCGTCGTGCATTCGAGGACTGGTCAGCAGCCCGAATGCTTTCTGGCTGAAGTTGTCCACCGCGTCCATCACGCCGCTGGCGTCGACTTCGCTGCGTATCCGGTCGAGCCCGCTCAGCAGTGCTCGGCGATCGCCCAGACGCTCTTCCATGCCCTTGCCAAGGAACATGTTTCTGACCGCGAACTTTGGCGAACTCGGATCGTCCCCCACCGGGAAGTAGTTGTACTTCATGCCCAGATACGCGGCGCCCTGGGCATACGTGTCGACTTTGGACCGACCGCCGTTCGCCATCGTGACACAATTTGGTAAACCAACGTCAAACTTTTCGCGCATCCTGTTGACGATCGAAATGACCGATGGCGAGTCGTTGCGCGTCCCGGTGGGGGTATCGGGAATGCGGCCTGTCATGAACCGCTTGCTGCCGCCACCGTGATCGCTGAACTGATGCGCGATGCTGCGAATCAGCGTGAACTTGTCGGCGATCTTCGTGTGCCGTGGCAGAAGTTCGCAGACGTCGATACCCGGCACGTTAGTAGAAACCGGCGAGAACTGTCCGCGATAGTCTTCCGGAGCCTCCGGCTTCATATCGTAGGTCTCCATATGCGGAGGACCTCCGGCCAGCCAGACAAAGATCACGGACGTATCCGGAGCCGCACTGACCTGACCGGCCGCGGCTCTCAGTCGCATCACCTCGGCCAGACTCAGTCCGCTCATTCCCAGCGTACCCACCTTGAGAAACGACCGCCGCGAAGTCGGCCCGGGGCACACGTTTGAATTCTTCATTGGAATTCCCAGATCAGCAGGTAATCGGACTCACTGTCAGACCGCATCGAGCAGATCGCGTCTCTAGCCCGACCTGCAAAACGATGAAAGAGACGGGCCTGGAGACGCGTCCTATGAAAACAACGGTTCAATCGTCTCGCTGCCTGCAACCAGTTGCGATAAATCATCGGGGACGCCCGGGTCGAGTCGCATCTGACCGACATCGAACAGTGTATTCAAAATCGTGCCCTGCAGGTGTCGCGGGTTCTGGTGAATCCTGGGGTCACTTCGGGCCCTGAAGGCGATAAAGAGACGTGGCCGTGCGAACGAACAACGAATCACCAGCGGCGCCGGGACTGGCCATCAGTTGCTCACCCGTCAGCTTATTGACTGCCAGTTGTTTGAATTCGCGACCAGCTTCAATCACCGTCGTGACCGACGATTCGTCGAACAGGTAGATGCGTCCTGCAGCGTGAATGGGCGATGCCGAGAACTTGCCGCCGATGCGTTCCTGCCACACGAGGTCGCCAGTCTTCGCTTCGAGGCACGTTGCCACGCCGTCTGAATTGATCAGGAGCAGCAGGTCACCTACCAGCAACGGTGACGGACGAGATGGCATCGTCTTGCTGTGCTTCCAGGCAATGTGGCTCGAGGTCACGTCGCCCTGCCCGCCAGGACGCACGGCCCACAATTCGGGGCGCAGGTAGTCGTTAATCATGAACACCATCCCGTGACCGAACACCGGACGCGGTGCGATCGACCAGCCGCCGTACGTCACCTTCCACAGCTCTTTGCCGGTCGCGACGTGGTAACCCATCGTGGCTCGAGGTCCGACACTGATCAGCTGCCGCTGGCCTCCCGATTCAATCACGATGGGCGTCCCGTAACACTTGCGGAGATTCCGGTCGACAGCGCTGAAGTCGACTGAGCGATCGGTCTTCCATGCTGTTTCGCCAGTGTTCTTGTTGAGCGCGACGACGTACTGCACATCGCGTCCATCGACGTGAAAGACGACCAGATCGTCGACGAGCATCGCCGAACTTCCGGCCCCTTCGTGATGGTCGCAATTCAAATCGCGGCGAGTCCAAAGAGTCTTCCCGGAATCCGTGTCGATGCAGGCCGTACCGTACGTGCCGAAGTGGGCGTAAAACCGCCCCGCTTCGACGACCGATGTTGGCGAGGCATAGCTGTTCATCGACGCGATCGGCTCCGGCTTCTCGACATCGAACACGTGCAGGTCGTGCACGATCTGACCGGTCTCGCGATTAACGCACACGACATACAGCTTGCGACCGTCAGTCGTACTTGTCGTCAACCAGATCTGGTTGTGCCAGATCACCGGTGAAGACCATCCGCGGTCGTGGATTGAAGTCTTCCACACCACGTTGTCTTCTGCGGTCCAGGTGAGCGGCAGTCCGGTCGAGTCCGAGAGCCCGTTGGCTTCCGGACCACGAAACTGAGGCCACGTTTCTCCCGCCCACAAAACTTGCGACATGAACAACAGCGCCACCGCACCACAACAGGTCCGCATTTTCATTTCTATTCCTTCGACTATGCCAGGATTTCCTGCACCACTCGGCCGTGGACGTCGGTCAGACGGAAGTCGCGGCCGCTGTAGCGATAGGTCAGTTGTTCGTGGTCGAGGCCCATCTGATGCAGCATGGTGGCGTGCAGATCGTGAACGTGAACGCGATCGACTTCTGCGCGGTAACCGAACTCGTCAGTCGCACCGTATGACATGCCGCCCTTCACGCCACCGCCAGCCAGCCAGGCACTGAAGCCCCAGTGATTGTGATCGCGACCGGTCCCCTGCGACGCTGGCGTGCGTCCGAACTCGCCGCTCCACAGGACCAGCGTCTCATCCAGTAGTCCGCGCTGTTTGAGGTCCGTCAGCAGCGCAGCGATGGGCGGATCGACTTCGTCGCACAGCCTTTTGTGTGTTTTGGCATTCTCGCCGTGTGTGTCCCACGGCTGAAAGTTGCCGTAGTACACCTGCACGACGCGCACGCCCCGCTCGACCAGCCGCCGAGCCAGCAGGCAGTTGTGAGCGAAGTCGCGTCCGCCATCGTCCAGGCCATACAGCTTGCGCGTCGTCGCCGTTTCGTGACTCATGTCGAACGTTTCCGGCGCAGCGGTCTGCATGCGGAACGCCATCTCCAGTGACTCGATGCGAGCTTCCAGTATCGGATCGCTGCCTGACTGTTCGATCTGTCGGCGGTTGAGCTGCTGGATCAGGTCGAGCTGCTCGCGCTGGGCGATCGGAGACAGCTCGCTGTTTTTCAGATTGGGGACCATCTGCGCCAGGTCGGCTTTGGCGTTGAGATGCGTGCCTTGAAAGATGCCAGGCAGGAACCGACTGCTCCAGTTCGCCGCTCCATTCACCGGCAGTCCTGGCCCGAGCACCATGTAGCCCGGCAGGTTCTCGTTCTCACTGCCCAGGCCATACACCAGCCACGAGCCGTAGCTTGGTCGCACTGACTGCACATGGCCGCTGTTCATCATGAACATCGACGGCTCGTGGTTCGGCACATTGGTGTGCATCGAACGGATCACGCACAGGTCATCGGCGCAGCGGCCGACGTTGGCAAACAGGTCGCTGATCTCCAGACCGCTCTGGCCATAACGGCGAAACTTGAAAGGCGAAGGCATCAGCCCGCCGGTGTTATTCTCGGTCTTCAGCCCGGCGATGCTGTCCGGTCGCTGCCCCTGATACTTCTCCAGCGCCGGTTTTGGATCGAACGTGTCGACCTGCGATGGTCCTCCGTTCATATAAAGATGAATAATATGCTTCGCCCGCGGTGCGAAATGCGGAGCTCGGACCGACAGCGGACCCTGTCGCGACTCCGCGGCTTCGGCGCTGAGCACACTGGACAGCCCGAGCATGCCCAGTCCGGTTCCGCAGCGTGCCAACAGCTCGCGACGCGAGTGGCGGGCGGTGTCGATATGGTTCATGGGCAAATCCTTTGTCGCGGAAACACGGCCACATGGGTCGGACAGAACTTCATACAACATCGTGTAATGAATCGCCGCAGCAGTGAATCAGTGAAGGCAGAAAGATCAGGGCACATAGCCATCGAAACTGATTTTTCTGCCCCAATCTTTCTGCCTTTGTTCTCAGTATGTCAGCCACTTCTCGAAAGCATCATTCCCTCGCCGGCGCGTCGGGCTGCTGCTTCCACAGGTATCTAACGTATCCAGGTGAATTCGTTGGACGCTAACAGAGCCTGGGCGTACCGCTGCCAGGGCGTCAGTTTGTCGGCACTCGTCTGCGACGTTGTGGAAAGGAATTGCCGGCCGATTGCCAGCTCGTCTTCTTGCGGATTCCGTTGAAACGCCAACCGATAGGCGAACGTGATGCGTGAGTCATCGTCTGTCGCCGCCGCTTCGATGCGAGCTGCAAATGCTCTGGCGGCGGCGATCATGAACTTGCTGTTGAGCACGAACAATTGCTGCTGAGCCACCATTGTCACGCTGCGTCGTTCGCTCGACACATTGGCGTCGGGAAAGTCGAACATGGCCAGCGTCGGGTCGATCCGCGAACGGCTGATCGTGGCATATGTCGTGCGTCGCAGACTCGATTCCAGAGTTTGCGACGGACCACCTGCGGTAAGGTTTAGTTGACCAGACACCGCCAAAACCGCGTCGCGCCACGGTTCGAAATCCAGGCGACGGGGAGTGAATCGCCACAGCAGGCGGTTCTCCGGATCGAGTTTCAGACTCGTTTCGTCCCGCGTAGCGGCAAGCTGATATGTCTGCGAGAGCATGATCTGCCGATGCAGCCTCTTCAGCGACCAGCCGTTTTCCATGAATCCGACAGCAAGGTGATCGAGCACCTCCGGATGAGACGGCGGCTCGCCGACAAGGCCAAAGTTGCTGGGTGTGGCGACGATGCCACGACCGAAATGGTGCTGCCAGACTCGGTTGACCAGCACGCGAGCGGTTAACGGGTTGTTGCGGTCGACAATCGCTTCGGCCAGCTCAAGCCGGGTGAACCTTGCGGGACTGGGTGCGCCGGGCGTTTTCCCGTCGGACTCTTCACCTTCTGAACTAACCGGCGTCTGCAACACCTGCAGGAATCCCGGCGGAGCGTCGTCGCCTTTGCGTTCCACGCTGCCGCGCATGTGAATCTTCATCGGCGTGCCGCCGCCGCTGACCGCGTGTGCCAGTGGGGGGGCCGACGGGCCGGACTTGCGAAAGTCCTCCAGTTCGGTCTTACGCCGCTCATGCTCCTGCCGACCCGCATCGTCCAGCGCGGCGATCACGTCACCGCCGTTGATCTTCAGAGGTGAATCGTTTTCCTGGACGAGCGCTTTAAACAACGGCTGCCACGACCCGGACAGCTCGGCTCGTTTCACATTTTTCTTTTCGTCGTCTTTCGCCGCGGCAAAAGCCTGCTGATACGTCTCGTCGATCTTCCGCAGCTCCGCCGCAAGCAACGCGGCTTGTGTGCAAAGAGCGTCGGTCGCCTTTGCCAGCTCAGGAGGGAACTCAGGCTTCTCCGCGATGGCTTCCGGGCGGGCAGCCGCTTCCCGTGCGGCCTTGTGCCATGCCGCCAGCGGCTCCCGCGACTTGCCGACGTTTCCACCTTCAAGCAGTTTCGCCCAACGGCTCAGGAAGTAGGGCATCAGATTCTCACTCGTCGCCACGGCCTTTTCGTCGACCTTCTGGGCATGAGTCCGTTGAGCACGTATTCGCCACGCGGCTGTCAGGTACGTCCGCAAATCCAGAAGACGATCGCGCGAAAGTTGCAGACCTCGTTCGCTCACCCATTGCGCCAAATCCGTTTCCTGCTGCTTGAGCTGCTTGACGAATTCCGCGTGCTTCTGCACGTCGGCCGGTGGAGCGACCGGTATGACACTCAGAGAAGACTTATAATAAGCCGCGGCCAGTGAGTAATAATCGCTTGTGGGAATCGGATCGTACTTGTGGTCATGACAGCGGGCGCAGGCGACGGTCAAGCCGAGCAGTCCGCGGGACAGCGTGTCGATGCGGTCGTCCAACTCGTCGGCCATCACCTGTTCGGCAAAGTTGCCGCGATGGTAAAGCTGACCCAGACCCTGGAATCCCAAGCCTGCGAGTCGAACGAAGTAGTCGTCGACCGGACCGGGAAGCAGGTCGCCCGCCAGCTGTAGACGCACGAACTGGTCGTACGGCATGTCGGCATTCAATGCCTGAATCACCCAGTCGCGATAGCGGAACGCATGCGGATTCGGGCGAGCGTTCGCCAGAGCCTGGTCCTCGGCATACCGTGCGACGTCGAGCCAGTGACGACCCCAGCGTTCGCCATAGTGAGGTGAGTCGAGCAACTGATCGACAACCGCTGCGAATGCTGTGGGCGAAGTGTCGTTCACGAATGCGTCGACCTGTTCCGGCGACGGCGGCAGCCCGATCAAGTCGAAATACGCGCGCCGGAGCAACTCGTTCTTACCCGCCACCGCGACAGGCTGCAGTTGCTGTTGTTCGAGTCGAGCCAGAATAAAATAGTCGAGATCGCCAGCCGGCCAGTTGGATGCCTTCACCGCGGGTAACGGTTGCTGCTGCGGTGGCAGGAACGCCCAATGCCGCCGGCGCGCAGCGTCGAAGTCACTCGTCCCGGAAGTCGCCGACGGATCACCGATACGTGGATCAGCCGCACCCAGCTTGATCCAGGTTTCAAAGTCAGCAATAACCGAGTCGGGCAGTTTTCCTTTGGGCGGCATCACACTTGCGTCGCCATCGCCGCGGAGCGCTATGAGCAGCAGACTCTTGTCCGGCTCACCAGGAACGATCGCCCGCCCGGTGTCACCGCCCGCCCGCAGTCCGTTCCTAGTATCGAGCAACAGCCCGCCTTTGAGCTTCTTGCCCTTCTGAGCCTCGGTCGAGTGGCACTGATAGCAGCGTTCCACCAGCACAGGACGGATCTTCGTCTCGAAGAACTCGACATCTCCGGAAGTCGGTTCTTCCGCCCGCAGCGGACCGACAAGTAGTACAGAGACCAGCGCAAGAGCGAATTGCGTCTCGCGAATTCGTCGAAGCATGGTTCGTATCCCGGGCACGAAGCGAATGACTGCAAAATTCCATCGCGAAGCGTAGCACGCGGCACGCACGTCGAGGGTCGATGATACCGAATCGGACTGCGACTACCGAAAGTGCGTGGCAGTGCTCCGTCGGGATGTGTCATTCTTTCCGTTGGATTCGTGGGACATCTGCAATTGGCGAAAAATGTTCCAGCACGATTCTGCAGCCGTTCTCCATTCGCTGAAGCACGACCGTTCCCTGTGACGTGAAGACCAGCGTCACGCCGTCTGGTTTGAGGGTCATCTCGGCCTGGAAGCGACAGCTTGTCCATGCGACGTCGCCATGCCGCACGACCTTCACGTCGCGCAATTGGACGTTGTTCCAGTCGGCCTCGCCGAAAGCTTCTTCGTACATTGTGCGTACGCCCGCCGCTCCTTCGTATCGACGACCAGACGACGCAATCGGAAAGACATCTTTCGAGTCGCCATAGAAGGTGAGCATCTTTTTCACGTCACCTGCGCGCCATGCCGACGCCCAATGCTCGAGCGTTGCCTTTGGACCAGCCTGCGTCTTGTCGGACTCGTCGCCGCCCTGTGCGCAAGCGAACAATAACGCGAAAACCAACACTGCGATTCTCATATCCTGGTCTCCGACCCAACTCAGAAATGTTAGCGCCACCGATCCACACGAGTCGGGGCACTTTCCGCGAGATACACCGCAGAAACGCATTGCGAAATCGTTCCCGTCTCCGAACGCCTGGCCATCTTAAGTGATCTGGAGCGGACAGGCCGTATGGTGGACGCATCAATGACCGCTTATGCTGTGGTCCCCAGATCAATGATCCTGTCCATCGGGTCGACGTACTCACGAGAACGAAATCCATGCTGACAATCGAGAGCGGTCATAGGAATCCGAACTGCCAGGGCATGTCGCGACGCACGGCTCTGCGAGTCGGTGCGCTGGGCGGGTTGTCGTTGCCTTGGCTGCTTGAACAACGGGCATCGGCGTCTGCTCTTGGTTCTGGTGTCAAAGACACGTCCGTTGTGCTGCTGACTTTGAATGGAGGACCAAGTCAGTTCGAGACGTTCGATCCGAAAATGGATGCCCCCAGCGAGGTCCGGAGCGCGACCGGCGAAGTCAGCACGAAAATCGCTGGCGTTACGCTTGGCGGTACGTTTCCACGACTGGCAGCCCTGGCCGACAAGTTCTCACTCGTGCGGTCTTTCGGTACACACAACTCGGGCCACGATCTGTCGAAACTGACACGCGTCTGGAGCGGCGATGGCGGCGACGTTCCGAGCTGGGGCTCCGCCTATTCCCGTATTGCCGGTCCGAATGAATGCACAGGGAATTCCCTCGTACAGTCTGCTGAACTCGATCGTCTTTGATCCCAAACTCAACAGACAACGAGCGTCGCAGTTCACGAGCACGTTCGTGAAGGCGGGGGAGCCGGGTTCACTGGGACCGTCCTGTGCACCGTTCTATCCGGCCGGCGGCAGCACGCTGATGGACAACATGAAGCTCAGGACTCCGACAGGTCGGTTCGATGATCGGCAGGCCCTGCTGGCTCAACTTGATCAGCTCCGTCGCAGAGTCGATGCGACCGGTGCCCTCGATAACGCGGACGAGTATCGCCAGCGGGCGTTCGACATTATCGCCCGAGGCGCGGTCAAGGCGTTTGACCTGAAAGACGAAGACTGCGGCAGCCCATGACTGGTGGACTCCGGGAGGATCGAAAAGAATCCTTTCAGGAGATCGTTATGTCAAAGAAATCGAAGCGACCACGTCGGTCGTT
>CAUZFZ010000097.1:0-40973 GCA_963579025.1 Planctomycetota bacterium
GACGCCTTTCCTTCAGCGACTCATTCGTCAGTCGACGTGAAGCCTGTCATTGCGTCTCGCCTTCATAGTCCGTCCCTTCACGACCGGTCGCCGGACTATTCTGTTCTTCGACGCGTAAACCCCGGGCTTCTACGAAAGGTGATGCATCTTGTCGCTCTGCGACCCGGCCAGGAATGGCTGGGCCACCCTGCGGGAGCCAGCTCTCGCTCCGCCAGAGCCTGCACCACCCGTGCCAGCTCCAGCCCCGCCAGTGCCCGCTCCCGCACCGGGTGGAGCCAATCCTTGAAGCGGCCGTCTCCATTTCGCGGCGACGACGTCAGCACCGAACTCACACGCTGAATGGAGTGCGTCGTCACATATCTGCTCGTGGCGGTGCCGCGGGTGGCACGCCCTGAGCCCGAGCGAAGGGCGTGGAGAATGCGGCAACACTTCGAATGCCAGCCTGACGCAGCCACGCCCTTCCTGACGTCAGGGACGTGCCACCCAACTTACATTTTCCGGATGAACCAGCTCGTGAGGTTTTCATGCAGTACCGTGATCCTCTCACCGGGGAAACTTTCATCCGCAAGCTTCGTCTCGACTCCAGTGAACCTGGAGTCGCGTTCGAATGGACGTTTTCCTGTTACCGTCGGTTTCAGTTTCTCAACCGCGACCGAACTCGCGAGTGGCTTATTGAGTCGCTTGAGGAAGCCCGCACCGCACTGGCGATTGACCTGTGGGCCTGGGTGATCATGGTCACAAAGGCATTGATCCGCAGTCCCTTGTTCCGATGACAGAACGTCATGCTCTCGTAACGATCCGGAAGGCGGGCTCGCTGATAAACACAGGAAGCCACTCGACGACACTGAATGTCACGAAATACACCGGCCAGTCGTCACGGGTGCGATAGCGTTCCACGGGGGCACCTTGGATTTCTGGTTCGTTCGTTCTATTCGGCGCGGGTCTCCTGACCCCCCCCGCGATTGCCTGACCGAAGGTCTCCCCGGCACTGCCGGACAGTCCGACACACCCGGCTTGCCGAATGGAGACCTGCGGTCAAAAGGTTGGCGGGGTCAGAGACCCGCGCCGAACGGCAGACTTGCGGTTCCCATACGAGTTGCAAGTAACCGGTTCCACGCCGCCGTATGTCAATCCGAGCCGATTGAATCCGGATTTGTCCCCAGCATGTTGCGTTTCATGCTGATCAGTTCCCCAAGGGCTTTTCGATAGTCAGCGTCGTTCAAGCGACGACCACCCAGTGCCTTCAGTTTTCCATTGGGAAGGAACGTCAGCAGTGGCGTGCTGTGATCTACTTCCATGTCGAGTTTTCCTTCACTCTGCCGACGAAATGCCTTCCAGTAGTCCTCGGACTTATCTCCCCATGGCTTCACAGGTGGGACAACAAAAACGACTCGATCGGGGCGTACATTTCGAAGCAGCTGCTGCAGTTCCCAGCCGAAGCCGTCTGTGGTTCCGTGAATTTGTCCAACAATGATGACAACCAACTGAGCCTCAACCATCAGCTCACCCACAACTTCTTTCCACTCATCGTCCAGCCAGAGTCGGGCAAATCCTGCAGGAGGAAGTCCCCGTCTCGGTTTGGCTACGGCGATCACCGGCCCAAACTGCATCAATTCTTCGGCAACCACTTCTTCAAGTGTTGTGGTCTGTCCGGCGAATAATTTGTTCTGCCACCACTTAAGTGGATTGATGGTTTGAGACCGATGGACTGTCAGAAAGTCATCCGCGAAGTTGCGCAGGAGCACGATCGGAGGTCGTGAGTCGTCGGCTCGTACCTGCAACGCCGGCTTTGCTGTGTGACGCTTTCCTCGTTTGAGAAGACTTACAGCAAGTGCTCCAGTCCCAAAGCCTGCAATGGAAAGAATGGGGTTATGGGTGTAGGTGAAGGCAAACAGCAGGCCGAAGGACACTGCACCAAGGGCGTACCCGCACCCTGAAAGAAACTGCCCGCTGCTTCTTGACTTCCACCTTCGTGGACGTTTATTTTAGGTAGTTGGTCGTTCACTTCTGGTTCCAGTCACAATTTGAGGATGAGGCGGCCTTTACCCAGTAAGAGTTTAGTTCCTCGGGTCGTTGCAGCGCGCCGGCTGGCGTTGGTTACAATAACAAGGACAGGCATTGTAAATCGGTCGCGATGGTGATACAAGGCGTGGAATGACGGCATGTGGTGTCTCTCGATGAGGGGGAGTAGTGCAATGACGATGGCTCGGAAGTCTCTGGTGGATTCTGCGGTCACTCCGTACTACCACTGCATTTCACGGTGTGTGCGGCGGGCGTTTCTGTGTGGGGAAGGGTGTGAACATCGGAAGCAGTGGGTCGAGGATCGGTTGCGGGAACTGGCGGGACTCTTTGCCATTGATGTGTGTGCCTATGCGGTGCTCGATAATCATCTACATGTGGTGCTGCGGCTAAATGATGAGGTCGCGGCGGGGTGGTCGGATGAGGAAGTGGTGCGTCGCTGGGGGCGGTTGTTTCCGCCTCGGGGGAAGGATCGGAAGCCGCTGGAAGTCACGCAGTCGTGGGTGCGCGAGCGGTTGCAGGATGCGGCGTGGGTGGCCACCGCTCGAGAGCGGCTGAATTCGCTGGGGTGGTTCATGAAGTGCCTGAAAGAGCCACTGGCACGCAAAGCCAATTTCGAAGACCAGTGCAAAGGCACGTTCTGGGAAGCTCGCTACAAGAGCATCGCGATTCTCGATGAAGAGGCTCTGCTGACGACTCTGGCGTACGTAGATTTGAATCCGCTGGCCGCGGGACTGGCGCAGACTCCGGAGTCGTCACCGCATACGTCGGTCAAGGCGCGTGTGGATGACTGTCGGGCTCGGGGTGTGCTGGATGATGTCGCGGATCAGCCGGCCGATCGCACGCGAATGGATCAGAATCTGGAGGACGAATCGTTCTGGCTGGCTCCGATCGAGGATCGTCGGGAGCGCGGTGGCAAACGGGCGGGAGTCACGACTCAGGTGAATCTGGCGAGCTATCTGCGTCTGCTGGACTGGTCGGCGCGTCTGTTTCGTCCGGGCAAGTGCATGATGCCGCCGGAGGTGGCGGGACTCCTCGAACGCCTGGGAAGCAGCGGCGACGTGTGGCGTGACCGTCTGGGCAAACTCCGAAGTCGAGACCGCGTCTACGGCGTGGTGTTTGCAACAAGCCGCAGTGCCATCAACCAGTTTGCCGCGGCCCGGGGCGTGAAGAAACTCAGCAACGTCAACGGCTGCCCCGGATAACCGGGGACAGGGCATTTCATGGCAACGTGGCCGGGGCTCAGGGGTTCGGACGAGATTGGCAGCGTACCTGGGTTCGGGCTCGGTCCTGCCTGAATTTACTGGCCTGTGCAGGTGGTGCGGCCGGACCAGTTACGGGGACCGGGATACCGAATCGAAGCTCGGCAGGGTGGCACGCGCCGGTTGATGCCATTCAATCAGGTGTCATTCCGGTGAGCGCCGTGGCTGGCCCCGCCCGCAGTTTGGCGAAATCGATCAATCACCGAGCCCGAGGAGTCGGCGGATGCCGCTCCAGGGCTGTGCGTAGGTGAGAAATGGAAGACCGTCGACCGTGGCCTCTCGACGACGAGTGACACCGTCAACGGCACCAGCGTCATCCACGATCGTCCGCACGACATCCTGATGCGTCGCGACAGTGTGCCGGTCGATGAGATCAACTCGGTCGTGCAGAACGCAAACCGCAGCCGCCAGAGCCATAGCACCCCAGTTGCTGGTCCCAGCCACGATCGTCCGGTCAGTCGCTATTCGACACGGGACCGTTGCCGACTGCGCTCCGGATAGTCGCGTACATATTTCACTCCAGCGAAATCGTCCCATGCCGATCTCGTTGCCGCCGTCGCCGACGCCGATTGTTTGCACGTCATCGTGTGCGGGACTGTTGGCCACGTCGTCAAACAACTCATGCAGATCGCCGGTGAAATGATCGATTGCTTCTCCCCGCATGTTGCGGCAGCGATTCTGGTCAGACTTCGGTACGACTGACTGAAACGCCTCAGCATCCGCTGCGGAATCCTGTTGTCGGACGGATTCCATTGTGTGTCCGGGACCAACACGTTCGATGGCGATGAGATGTGACAACTGACGGCCGTGCTCAGAGTTCAGAAAGCTCTGACGCCACGCGGCCGATTTAAGTGGACTTTCCAGCACGATTTCAGGTCTCAGGCCCGTTGCCACCGCTGCGGAACGAACCACCTCGCTGCAGTTCTGGTCGGTAATGACCTGGACGCTGTAACCCAGATCGAGCAGCACAGCCGCCAGTAACATCGTCCCCGGAGGCCCATCTGTCTCAGCATTGCCTGCAGTGTTCGAGTCACCGCTGTCAACTTCTGAGCCGAAGGCGCTAGCCTCGGGCCTTTGGCGAACGGGGACAGGTCCAAGGCCCGCGGCTAGCGCCGTCGGCTCACTAAGTGAGCTATTGGGAATGAAAAATCCGGTGACCAGGCACGCGTATCCGCGGCTTGCTCCAAGCTGCCTTGCTGCCGGCAACAGCTCTCCCTGGCCAGGCCCGTCGCCGTCGGCACCAATCAGTCCGCGACGCCCAGGATCGCGGCGAATCATCGCTTCGATTCGACTGACGATCTGGATCATGGACTGGGACGGCTGGTTCACGATTGGATTCAACTCCTGGTTGTCAGCGGAATCGTAGTCACGAAGTTTGCATTCTGCAGGCACAGCAGTGGCTTGTGCGGCAACATCGCAGCGACTGGACGGTCACCAGTGGCTGCCTATCATTCGCCGACCTTCTTGTCCCGCAGGCGTCGCATCATGTTTTATCGCTCACTTCTGCTGCCCGATCTTCGCATGTCGCTCGACGCGAACGACCGGGACGGGCTGCGCGAATTCTGCGAGGCGCTCCACCCGGCGGTCGCCGCCGAAGTTCTCGACGAGCTGACTGCGGAAGAAATCTGGAGCGTGATGAGTGCATGCCCGCCCGAGCGTCAGGCGGAGGTTCTCGGATTCCTGGAAGATCATCGACAGATTGAACTGATCAACGTCGCCCCGCGAACCGAACTGTCCCGGCTGATCGAGGAGATGGCAGCGGACGACCGCGTCGACTTCCTGGAAATGCTGGAAGAGGAACAGGTCGAGAGTCTGCTGCCATTGATCGCCCAGGCCGAACGAGCCGATATTCGCAAGCTGCTGTCGTATCCGGACGGCAGTGCCGGCTCGATCATGACGACCGAGTACGCCTGGCTGCCTGAGGAACTCACGGTCGGCGAAGCCCTCGACCAGTTACGCGTGCAGGCTCCCGAGAGCGAGACAATTTACTACGTCTACATTCTGGATGACGGACGTCGGCTGGACGGCATCGTGTCGTTGCGCGAACTCATCGTGGCGAAACGGACGGCGAAGCTGTCCGACATCATGCACCGTGATGTCATCTCTGTGCGCGTCGGTGACGACGAGGAATTCGTCGCCCGCGAGGTCGCCAAATACGACTTCCTGGCGATTCCTGTTGTCGACAATCAGAACCAGCTTGTCGGTATCGTCACGCACGACGATGTGCTCGACATTCTGGAAGAAGAAGCGACGGAAGACGCGCATCGACAGGCTGCCATGGAGCCGCTGGAAGACAGCTACATGGCGACGCCCGTTCTGGTGCTGCTGCACAAGCGGGGCATCTGGCTGGTGATCCTGCTGGGCGCGGCACTGTTGACTGCGTTCGCGATGAAACAGTTCGAAGACCTGCAGGCACAGCAGGCGTTTATCTGGATGAGCTGGTTCGTTCCGCTCGTGCTGGCCAGCGGCGGCAATGCGGGGTCGCAGTCAGCAACGCTGGTCATCCGCGAAATGGCCACACGCCACATGGATGATGGCGAGAAGTGGAACATGCTGACGCGCGAGTTTCGTCTGGCCTGTCTGCTGGGCGGTTGTCTGATGCTGCTTTCATTTGGAGCCGCGGCAACTCTGGTCAACATCCAACAGGCAGGAGTCGTCGGGCTGACGGTGTTCTTAATGGTCGTCATGGGCACGGTAGCTGGTGCCGTGCTGCCAATTCTGTTCAAGCGACTTGGTATGGACCCGGCTCTCATGTCGAATCCGCTGATCGCGGCGCTGGTCGACGTCATGGGAGTCATCATCTACTTCAACGCCGCACTTCTTCTGCTCAAATCAACTGGAAGCTGACGCGAGGTCGAGTGCTCGAATCGCCAGGCAAAACCGGAAAACAACTTCATGGCAAAGAAACGCAAGCGTCATTACTGGTTGCTCAAGTCGGAACCGAGTTCCTACTCGATCGACGACCTGGCACGGGACGGCTCAACGCACTGGGACGGAGTCCGCAATTACCAGGCTCGCAACATGCTGCGTGACGACATTCAGGTTGGCGATCGCGTGCTGTTCTATCACAGCAACGCCAAGCCAATGGCGGTGGTTGGCACGGCGAAAGTCGTGCAGTCCGGCTACCCGGACCACACAGCCTTCGATCCGCAGGACCATCACTACGACCCGAAGAGCGATCCTGATACGCCGACGTGGTTCATGGTTGACATCGAGCTGATCCAGAAACTTCCGAATCCGCTCACGCGCGACGAGCTGCGCGACGACGAAACGACGTCTGGCATGATGCTGCTCCAGCGAGGTTCGCGACTGTCAGTCCAACCGGTGACCGAGGCAGAATGGAAAGCAATACACCGCCTGGCAGGCGTGAAAGATCCGCGCTGAAAGCGATCGCAATCAGCTCACAGAGTTCCTGAAGTCGACAGCGGACACGCAATCGATGACCGAAAATCCGACAACCGAAACAGGGATCGGCTGGAAGTGGACTGAAAAACTGGGCCTCGGGATATGCATCGTGGGCCTGTGTGTTCTCGCTGCGCTGATGGTACTGATCTCGTCACCGGCGACTCAGGAGTTTGACGAATCCATCATTCGGCAGATGCGGTCGCCTGACGACCTGTCGCGGCCGATTGGTCCACGGTGGCTGGCCGAGTCGATGCGCGACTGGACCGCTCTGGGCGGTTATTCCGTACTGTCGACGATCACGGTTCTCGTCACGGTGTGTCTGCTGCTGGAACGACAACGAGTCCACGCGAGAATCATTCTGGCGACCGTTGCCAGCGGCTATTTGCTGGGCCTGTTGCTCAAGAACATTGTCAGCCGTCCGCGGCCCGATATCGTGCCGCATTACTCGTACGTGGATTCGCCCAGCTTTCCGAGCAGCCACTCGATGATGTCGGCGATCGTGTATCTGACATTGGGGCTGATGCTGTCCGACCTGGCCTCACACCGGCGCGTGAAGGTTTTTCTGGTTGTCGCGGCACTGGTAATTTCCGGAACGGTCGGCTGCAGCCGCATCTTCATGGGAGTTCACTATCCAACTGATGTCATCGCCGGATGGTGGGCCGGAACAAGCTGGGCTTTGGGCTGGTGGTTGATTGTTCGCCGGCGGCGAGCGACGGCAGTCGCTCAGTAGGACTACAGAACAAAGGTCGACGATGGAACTGATTCGCGAACTGACGCGGCTGCAGACAGCGCAGGGCTGGCTGAGTGACGACATGCTCCGCGACCTGTCAAAGAGCCGGCGTGTGCCACTGTATCGGCTGGAGGGACTGGTCAGTTTCTATCCGCACTTTCGTCGTTCGCCCCCGCCTCGGGTGAGCGTACACGTGTGCCGGGACGTCACCTGCGCTATGGCCGGCGGTTGTGCCATTCGCGACGAGTTGCAGAGCCGGCTGGACGAAAACAGTGACGTCGAGCTGTGCGAGTCGTCTTGTCTGGGGCGCTGTGATTCAGGGCCGGCAGTGGCGGTGAATGATGTGCCGGTGCCAACAGATTCGATCGACGTACTGATGCAGTGGATCGACGGCGTGACTGAACTGCCGGCCAACACGCCAACCGATTCTCCGCGCGCCTGGAAAAGTGACCCGTACTCTTCGCCGGACGATCGTTATACGACCGTCCGCGGTCTGGGCGATGAACTGGCCGACGTCTGCATCGAGCGATTGTCGACGGCTGGACTGCGGGGCATGGGCGGCGCGGGCTTTCCAACCGGTCGCAAGTGGGACATGGTTCGCAACGAGCCGGTGACTCCGAAATATGTGATCTGCAACGCCGACGAGAGCGAGCCCGGCACGTTCAAAGATCGAGTCATTCTGGAAGAGCTGCCGCATCTGGTGATTGAGGGCATGGTGCTGGCCGGGCTGACCATTGGCGCTGAGTCGGGCATTGTCTTTCTGCGACACGAATACGGACGAGAGCAACAGGCACTTGAAGCCGCGTTGACGGACGCCCGACAGCGTGACGTTCTTGGTGAGAACGCTGCCGGCTCCGGAAAACCGTTCGACATTGAGATCTTCGTATCACCGGGCGGTTACATCCTGGGCGAAGAGACCGCGCTGCTGGAGGCATTGGAAGACAAACGCGGCGAGCCGCGGAACAAGCCGCCCTATCCCGGCCAACAGGGACTTTGGGGCAAGCCGACGCTGATCAACAACGTCGAAACGTATGCCCTCGCGACCTCGATCGTGCATCACGGAGTCGACTGGTGGGAATCCCAGGCGGGCGACGGATTCACCGGGCGTAAGTTTGTCTCGATCTCCGGGGACATCTCCAATCCCGGCGTGTACGAGATTCCGATTGGTATGACAGTCAATGAGTTGATCGATCTGGCCGGCGGTTTGCCGGCTGGTAGCACGTTGCAGGCGTTTCTGCCCGGGGGAGCCAGTTCCAACTTCCTGCCGGCGGACAAAGCCGACACGCCGCTCGACTTTGACGCGATGAAAGCGGCCGGCAGCATGCTGGGCACGGGAGCGGTGATCGTCATCGACGACCGGCACGATCTGTTCGACCTGGCCACAAACATCGTGCGGTTCTTCCGCAACGAATCGTGCGGCAAGTGCGTGCCGTGCCGCATCGGCAGCCAGCGTGCTGTCGAGATCCTGGAACGCGTCAGTGACGACGCGTCAGCGGCCGGTCAGTTAAACGTCCTGCCAGAACTGGGTGAGACGCTCGAGCAGACGTCAATCTGCGGACTCGGGCAGGTAGCGCTCAATCCGATTCTCTCAATGATGCGCCAGTTTCCCGAGGCGGTACCGGTGGATCGCTGATGAAAAGACTCCGGCTACCCTTATCTCGATTGCAAGCGAATCAATCAGTATGACGGATCAACGCGAACAGACGCCCCGTACATTCTCGACGTTTCTCGTGCTCTCTGTCCTGATCTGCTTTATGTCCTGGGGAACGGAGTTGTTCTTCCTCATTTGTCAGCTCGTCATTGGTAAGCTGCCCGGAGACAGCGCTGCGGCCCATGCTGCTCTGATCACCGTAGCCGTGTCATCCAGCATCTTCGTTCGAGCTTCGGGAAGTAAGCAACTGGCTGCGGTCGCACACTTGCGAGGTAAGCTCCAGCTCACACGCGGCCAGTCGGTTGTTGTGACCGTCTTCATAGTTTCCTACTCGGTCTTCCTCACGTGGGCGATTGGTGGATTCGAGTCACGCTGATCCACCCGCCATCCAAAACTTACGCTTTCAGATGTGATGCTACACGCAATCTGGAATTGCACTCACCGAGACCGGCTGGCCGATTCGCCCGGATTCGAGGGCCGCTTCGACCGTTGCGGCGATCTCGCGGCCGGCTCGGACATTGAGGATCGTTTCTGTGTCCGTATCGATTGCGTGCGCGAAGTTCTCCATCAACAGCCAGTCGTTGTCGATTGCGATGCGGCGGTTACGGAACTCGGTGGGTGGCTGGCCTCGATAGTAGATGCTGACTTCGGGGCGGGACTCGCTGATGACCAGTCCACCTTTTGATCCCAGCACGTGCAGTTTGATTTCCCCGATGTCGGGATGACTGGCGACTCCGATGCGGCCGATACACAGCGTTGCCAGGCGACCGCCGGTCATCTCCAGCGATACGCTGGCCAGGTCCTCAACATTGTTGTCCGCGTGTACCTGATGGAAGTGCGCCGTGGTCCGGGCGAAGACTCGCTCGACATCCGCCTGCATCAGCATTCGGATGTAAGCCAGCGGATAAATGCCTTCAATCTTCAGTTCGCCCATGGGTTCGTGACCAACGCCGCCGTCCGACCCGTCGACATGTGCCGCGATCTGATGTTCGAGCCAGTTAATCGGCGCGTCGTCCGGTCCGCGCGAACCGATCGGCGGTCCGCAGTCCTTGGCGAAGTAGAAATCGACATGGATCGCATGCGGGTCGCCGATTTCACCCGACGCGATCAGTTCTCGCGCATGCACCAAGCCAGGCAGGAAGTTCCGATTCCACATCAGCGACTTCACGCCGTTCCGTTCGACAGCCTCGACCAGTCGGTCGCATTCGGACAGCCGCGTCGACAGGGGTTTGTCCAGAACGACGTGTAGACCCGCATCGGCGGCGCGCACACTCAAGTCACAGTGCCGCTCGGCTTCCGGGCTGACGACGGCAACCTGCACGTCGTACTCGGCCAGTGCCTGTGCGACGTTTCTCACGTAGGGAATGTCATACTCGTCGGCGAACTTCTGGTTCCGCTCGTGAACCCAGTCGAGCTGGTCGGGATCGTCAGCGACGACCACAAGTTCGAATCTCGGATGAGACGCGACTCCCCGCGGTACATAAGCGTGCTTGACGACACTCAGAGCGGCACATCGAAACGGGTTCATGACGAGACACCTCCCGGATCGATCGCCTGTCCCGATTCCCGCGAATTCTGAATCGCGACGACGATCCGTTCGCAGTTACGGAGCGATTCGACTGAGTTGGACGTATCCCGCTGATCGACGATCGAGTCAACAAAGTCCTGCAGCATTCCCAGGCGATGTAGCGGAGCGTGGTCAGTCCTGGCGGCAGCAGGGTGCCCGCCGCCAAAAATCAGTTGCTGGTTGTGATGATCATCGGCGATGGCCGAACCGCTCGAACCGATCACGCTCAGCGAAAAGTAGTTGTCCCCTTCAGGCAAATCGTCGCTGAGATCCAGCATCGCCATTCCACCACCAGGGAAACCCAGGTGAACCAGCAGATTGCCAGACGATTCTGCGTTCCCTGACCTCGCTGCAAAGACGACGTCAGGAATGGCATCGAGCAGCCAGCAGACCAGATCAATGTCGGGGGCCAGTACAGCAGCCGGAGTGGACGATGCGTCTTCCGCATGTCTCCAGCGATGGACTCGGACCAGTCCCGGTCGTCCAAGCTGTCCGGCAACAATGCTGTTCCTGAGTGTCTGCATTGACGGCAGAAACCGATGCGGTCGACCGATCACCAGGCGAGCTCCCGAATCGCCAGCAGTCGCAGCGAGTTCATCGGTCGCAACAGAGTCCGCAGTACCGGCCACTTCGAGCAGGATGTGTTTACCCGCTCGCGCAGCGGCGGCGAAGTCCTCGATACCGACTGCGTCCCACGGGGCGACGACCGCATCGAATTCGTCACGAAGAGAGTCAAGCAGCTCAGTCAATCCGCTGGCCGTCAATTCAGCACCGATTGCCGTTGCTGCCGATGCCGCCTGCTCGCGATTGGGATCACACACTGCCCGAAAGTTAGCTCCGCGAATTCGTCGAGCGACCGCGGCGAACTCGCGGGAATTCCAGTCGGCACCGATCAATGCCAGACGAATCATCTTCGCGTCCCGATTCGGGTGAGGCTGCCGCGCCGCATCATTCGACATCAAGCGGAAGATCGAAAGTGACCTCGTCAGCATTCGGGGCCGCGATGCGAAAACGGATCACGACTTTACTGACACCCTTCGGAATGGACAGCGGTCCCTGAGCGTAGTGCGCGGGCTCGTCCTTCGTGGTGGGCTCAAAGACAGTGGCGACTTCTTCGGACGGGATATCCAGGCCATCGGCACTCAGCAGCAAGTTGAACACCTTGGCGTCGCCGACCGGCTGACCGTCACGCGTGATGGAAACGGCCGGTTCAACCGCTTCGCCGGCATGCACGTGCTTCCCGTGATGACCAAGCTGAATCTGCAGTCCAGCGTGCTCACGCGCGTCACCTTGCCAGGTAAGTGCATCATCCTCTCCGTGTGCGTGGCCATCTTTCTCGTGACCTTCGTGTGAATGGCCGCCGTGCGCGTGGTCGTCGTCGTGTTTGTGCGAGAGTTCACCGCGATACGACCTGCCGTTGATTTGCAGTACGAGCGTACCCGTGACGTGCTTTTCCTCATGCATGTGTTCCATCAGCTCTTTGTCATCCGACGCGAAGCGAGATGACTTTCCTTCCGGGTCCTTTCCGGATGGCCGGGCACCCAGCTTGAATTGCTCTGGCTTTCCGTCATGACTGAGGTTGAGGGTGATGTCCGCAGCTTCGATCGGTACTACATTCTTTGCAGAGCTATCCAGGATGTAGACTTCGACGCCAGCGTGAGCATGGTCTCCATCCGGGGCGGTGGAGTGCGAGTCATCATCGTGGCCGTGTGGATGCACCATTTCGGCGTGGTATTCCTCGTCGCCAAGTTCAATCAGATCACCACCGTGAGGACCTTCAGATGGATGCGAGTGCCCGCCGTGGTTGTTTCCATCGTCCGTGTGACTGCCCGTGCTCGTTGCCGGAGGCGACGTTGTTGTCGCGTCCGGCGTGTCGGTGCACCCTGACAGTACGAAGGCAGCCATCCCGAGCAATGTCAGTGATGTTGTGAGCAGGTTTTTCATACCAGTCTCCAATCGATTGAGAATCCTTTGGTCGGCCAGACGGTAACACCGAACCCCACCTGAGCCATCCCCACTTTCTGAATCCCGTGCTATTCGTGTCAACGACGCTGTGCCGTGTTGCCCCAGTGCTGCGCATTCTCGGTTCATCCAGTTGGCGGTAACATATTTGCAGTCTCTGATGCATGGTGACGACTGAAGACGGGAGCTACACGATGCCATTCGCGGAATCCCTCGCTGAGAAGTCGATCGGCCGTCGCGAGATTCTGCGGATTGGTTCCATTGCCGGAACCAGTTTAAGCCTGCCCTCACTCTTACGAGCTGATCTGGAAGGCGGAAGGCCGCCTGGTCGTGGACAGAGCGAACGGTCCTGCATCTTCATCCTGCAATACGGAGGCGCTCCTCAGCAGGACATGTGGGACTTGAAGCCGGATGCGCCCGAGAACATTCGCGGAGCGTTCCTGCCGATCGCGACCAGCGTCCCGGGAATTCAGATTTGCGAGAAGATGCCAGAGCTGGCTCGTCGAGCCGACCGTTACTGCATCGTGCGATCCATGCAGACCACCAACGGCGGCCACGATGGAGCCATGCACATCTGCATGACCGGGAATCGGCGACCGACGGACCAGACTCCTTACTTCGGGTCGGTCATGGCCAGACTGCGACCTTCGGCCGACGACCTGCCGTCTTATGCCTGGGTGCAGAATCTCGCTGGTGACGTGAAGCCGTGGTACCACACCGGCGGGGCGTTGGGCATGGCCTGCAGCCCGCTGCAGATCGGCAAGGATCTGAACAACCCGTCGAATCCGAAGTTTCGATTCACCGAATTTGACCCGGCTGAGGATTGTTCCAGCGATCGTCTCTCGCGACGGCATCAACTGTTGGGTGCCATCGATGATCGCAGTCATCGACTGCCTCACAGGGCAGCCGAGTTTTCCAAACTGCAGACCAAGGCGCTTGACCTGTTGAACGGCAACGAGACCAGACAGGCCTTCGACGTCACGCTGGAAGACGACAACACGCGGCAGCAGTACGGCATTCATCCGTTGGGTCAGAATTTGTTACTGGCTCGGCGGCTGATCGAAGCGGGAGTGCGATTGGTGACGGTGGTCGCGTTCACGGGCGTGCCACCGGGGCAGAAGTTCAAGAACGTGCAGACGTGGGACATGCATGGAGTCCTCTACAAACCGGACGACAGCATTTTCGGCAGTTCGGCGTACGGCTTGAGTTGGGCATTGCCAAATGTGGATCAGGCTGTGTCGGCGTTGCTGGATGATCTCACAGATCGCGGAATGCTCGACAGCACCCTGGTTGCAATGGTCGGAGAATTCGGCCGCACGCCGAAAGTCAACAACCGCGGTCGCGACCACTGGCCACACTGTTATTCCGCCATGCTCGCCGGTTGCGGAATTCGCGGCGGTCAGGTCTATGGTGCCTCGGATCAGCACGCGGGGTATGTGAAAGACCTGCCGGTCATGCCCGAGGACTTTTCCGCCACACTCTTCCACGCACTGGGAGTACCGCCCGCCACGCGGTATGGACCTGACGGTTTCAGTCTGCAGGCCAGCTCTGGACACGCCGTCACTCGAATATTCGGGTGAGGCCAACGCAGGTCTCCGAAACCGCAATTCGCATTCCAGGTTGTGCGGTACCGCGTCCGGCATTTCACGGAGATTCCAACATGCCTCACTGCTTTCGTCCGTGGATGGTTGCGATCGCACTCACCAGCGTGTCGCCGACGAGTTCGTGGGGCCAGACGACGCAGCCGTTGTCGAAGACTCAGCGGGCAACATTTACGCGAGAGGCCCAGGCGTTTCAGGCCACGCTGGACAAGCGAACGGATCGAGAAACGTCCGCATGGGCCGATGCGGCCATCTTCACGAAGGGCCTGTCGTGGGCGTTGCGGTACGACAGTGAGTTCACTCAATCCGACGTACGCCTGTTGGGAAAAGCGACCCGCCGCGCTGCAGAACGGCTGACAGGGCTGTCTCAGGGATCGCCAAAGTGGATCACTCGCCGAGGCAAACTCGCACTGGGTTACGTGTCGAACGTTGATGGGTCGGTGCAACCCTACGGCGTAATCGTGCCGAAGAATTACGATCCCCGGAAGCCGATCCGGCTGGATGTCGTACTGCACGGCAGCCGGCGGCCGGTCGGGATGAGCGAATTGAAATTCATGGCTCGCTTCGACGCAGGCGATGACGAGAACGCTTCGCCGCCGGACCAGCCCTTCATCGAACTGCATCCTTTAGGGCGAGTCGAAAACTGCTACCGCTGGTCTGGCGAGACGGATGTCTTCGAAGCCATTGAAGACGTCTGCAAGCGCTACAACATCGACCGTGATCGCATCGTGCTGCGTGGCATGTCGATGGGAGCATCCGGAACCTGGCATCTCGGATTGAAGCATCCCGACCGCTTCGTCGCGCTCGGACCGTATTGTGGCTACGTGGACACGCACAGGTTTTCGGAGACGCCGCTGAAGAACTTTGTCCGCGTGGGACCGCTGCCTGAGCATCAGGAACTGGGCCTGCACATGCTCGACTCGGTCGACTACGCGGCCAATGCCGGAGTCGTGCCGGCCATCGCTTGCATGGGATCGAAGGACATCTTCTTCCAGGCACACGTCCTGATGGGCGCGGCGATGCGTCGCGAAGGCTTGGAAATGATCAACCTCATCTCGCTGGGAACCGGCCATGTCATCGATCCGGTGACTCATGCTGAGCAGATGAAACGCATCGCCCGACATGTCGCCACCGCCCCGCGACGCCCGAACAATTTGCGGTTCGTTACCTGGACGCTCAAGTACAACCGCTGCCATTGGCTGGAAGTCCTGCAACTGGAGCAGCATTACGCCCGTGCGGAGCTTTCGGCAAAACTGGTCAATGACGTGCTGGTGGTTGCAGAACCAAAGAACATCACGCGATTCGCCATCCGCACCGATGAACTCCCCAATCGCCCCCAAACACTGCGTATCGGCTCATCCGCAACCGCACTTGCGATCCCGGATGGACAAGTCGAGTTGTCGCGTGTCGAGGGGACGTGGCAAATCAGTGACAAGAGCGGGCCAGCTCAGCGAACAGGTAAACGTCCCGGCCTGCAGGGTCCGATCGATGACGCGTTCACCACGCCCTTCCTGTGTGTGCGTGGCACTGGCCAACCGTGGAACGCAAACGTGCAGGAGTATGCCAACACGAGCCTGCGCCGATTTACCGACGAATGGGACCACTACTTCCGAGGCACGCTGCCGGTCAAAGACGACATCGACGTGACTCCGAATGACATTCAAACTCGCAACCTGATTCTGTTTGGAGATCCCGGCAGCAACAAATGGATCGCGGCAGCGCTCCCGCACTTGCCTCTGAACTGGTCGAAAAAGTCACTGCAAATGGGAGGCCTGGGATATGCGTCTGCCGAACACGTCCCCGCATTCATCGCACCCAATCCGTTACCCGGCGGACGCAAGCATTACGTCGTGCTGAACAGCGGACACACGTTTCGCGAAGCCGAGCTGGCAAAGCTCAACTATCTGCTGTTCCCTCGCTGGGGCGACTGGGCAGTCCTGAAGATTGCGCCCGCCCGCACTGAGTCCGAAGCGGTGAGCGAAGAAGTTCTTCGAGCCGGCTACTTTGACGAACAGTGGCAATTTCCGGACGCCACCATCAGGCCATGACTCGCGAGTCTTGCTTGTGTCGATTGTTCATGCTGTCAGGTCGCACGCAAAGACGCGAAGCCGCAAAGTTTAGAACTGGGATTCTTCGCGCCTTGGCGGCTTTGCGTGAGGCTTGTCTGTTACCTTGCGGCTTGAACGCGTCGGCAGAGTGGCGATCGACGTCGGCCGCAGGACATTCTGGCGACACCTGTCGAGCGACAGACGACGAGACGATTCACATTGATCCTTTGGAACGGAACAAGGACTGGGGCATGCACATCTGGGTCGACGCTGACGCCTGCCCAGGCGAAGTTAAGGAACTGCTGTTTCGCACTGCGGATCGCACGAAGACCAGAGTTACGCTGGTCGCCAATCAGCCCATGAGTACGCCTCATTCCGAGTTCATTGACAGCGTGCGTGTGTCGGCCGGCTTGAACGTCGCCGATCAACGCATCGTGGAACTGGTCGAGCCGGGCGATCTTGTGATTACGGCCGATATTCCACTGGCAGCGGAAGTGGTCGCCAACGGTGGGCAGGCTCTCAATCCACGTGGCGAGCTTTACACGGAAGTCAATGTCGGCGAGCGACTTGCCGCTCGGAATCTGCTGGATGAACTGCGGGGCGAAGGCCTGATCACCGGGGGACCGTCGAATTTCAGCGCCAAGGATCGCCAGGCATTCGCAAACCAGCTCGATCGCTGGCTGACGGCCGCCAGGAAATGAACACTGTCGATGAAACGGGAATCGCCATGTCCAGCGTCTTATTTACTAACGTTAACGTCTTGGACTGCACGGGAGCCGATCCGTATCCGGGATCTGTGCTGGTTGAGGGCAACCGGATTCGCGCCGTGTCAAAGGGAAGTCAGCTTTCTGACAATGGGGCGCGAATTGTCGACGGCGGCGGAACTGCGTTTCTGATGCCCGGGCTGATTGAATCACACTCGCATTTGAGCATCGACAACGCCGCCGACCTGGACAGCATCGGGATGATCCCGCCCGAAGAAAACACGCTCATCGCGATGCGGAATGCGCGGTTCTATCTCGACTGTGGTATCACCAGTTGTATCAGCGCCGCGGCAGCCAAACCGCGGTTGGATGTCGTGATTCGCAACGCGATCAACGCGGGTGAAATCGCCGGACCGCGGCTGCTGGCTGCGAGTCCCTGGCTGACAGTCACTGGAGGCCTGGGCGATATGCGACGGCAGCACATGCCGCACATTGAGTCGATGGCGATCGTCGTGGATGGTCCGGAAAACTACCGGCGCGTGACGCGGGAACTGATTCGCGAAGGCGTCGACATAATCAAGCTGGTCATCTCGGGCGACACATTCGTGCCGCATGCACCATCGACATCGACTGTCATGAGTGAATCTGAAGTGGCGGCGGCAGCCGAAGTCGTGCATGCGCACGGACGCCGGATGAGCGCACACGCTCGCAGTGCCGAATCCGTGAAGCTGTGTGTTCGCCATGGCATCAAGGTCATTTATCACGCCAACTTCGTGGACGACGAAGCAATCGACCTGCTGGAGGAAAACAAAGACTGGGTCTTCGTCAGCCCGAACATCGGTTTCACCGCCATCGCGGCGTATGAAGGCGAGGAGTGGTTTACCGAAGAGCAGGTAGTGGAACTGGGTTTCCGCGATGAGTTGTCGGCCGCGGCCAGCGGGCTGCAGGAACTGAAGAAGCGGGGCGTCCGCATTCTGGGCGGTGGTGACTATGGTTTCAATCTGACACCCCACGGCAACAACGCCCGCGACCTGGACCATCTCGTCCGCCACTGCGAGTTCACGCCGATGGAAGCGTTGCTGACGATGACAAAGCACGGTGGCGCGGCAATGGACATGCCCGACGAGCTGGGACAGGTCCGCGAAGGTTTTCTGGCCGACCTGCTGCTGGTCGCTGGGAACCCGCTGGATGATCCGAAGTTGCTGCTCGATCGGGACAACCTGCTCGCCGTGATGAAGAACGGCGCGTTCCATAAGTCAGCCGCATCGCATCACGCGGTCGGGTCTTCCGATCTCTGACTGGATGCTCGATTATTGCACGCGGAACAAGTTTTCGTCCTGCGAGCGTGAGGAGGGTTGATTCAATGCCAGAAGGCACCATTAAGAAGCTGGCGGAGAAAGGGTTTGGTTTTATCTCAAGTAATGGCGGCGATGTGTTCTTTCACATGTCGGAACTCGTCGACGTGCAGTTCAACGAACTTCATGTCGGACAGACCGTCGGGTTCGAAATGGGTGAAGGACCGAAAGGGCCGCGAGCTGAAAAAGTGCGGGTCGTGTGACGTCCCGCTGACAAACTGAGTATGGTGAATGCCGACGGTCCGGCTCGTCGGCATTTTTCGTAGGGCCGTCGCTTCGAGACTGTGAGTTTTCAGAATATCTCCCCGCCGACCCCGTGTCGGTGGATTCATGATCGGCAGCTACGAACAGCCAAAGGTCGGCGTGGACGGTAGCGGCAGGTCATGTTTCCACCGACGCAGGGTCGGTGGGGAATAACTCACAGCCTCTCCGCGACTGTTGTGTACGTGGACAATCCTCTGACCGGAGACCGCCGTGCCTGAATCTGCTTCCGATCAACCGACGGTCGCAACACCCGGCTCTCAGGATATGCCGGCCTGGAACACAGGCGAGCTGATTGATGCGCCGAAGTTCACGAGCAGAAACTGGTTCGCACTGCTGGGTCCCGGCCTGATCATGGGTGGGTCCGCGATCGGCGGCGGCGAGTGGTTGCTGGGACCGAAAGTGACCGGCATCTACGGGGGCGGCCTGCTGTGGGTGGCGACGCTCAGTATTCTCGGGCAGGTGATCTACAACATCGAGATCAGCCGCTACACGCTCTATACCGGCGAACCGATCTTTACGGGCAAGTTCCGCATGATGCCCGGTCCGAAGTTCTGGGTGCTCGCCTACCTGCTGTTCGACTTCGGCAGCGTCTTCCCCTACCTGGCCGCCAATGCCGCGATCCCGGTGGCCACGCTGATCAACACGTTTTTCTTTGGCACCGGAGTGCCTGACCCGGAAAACGTCACCAGCGACTTCTGGCTGGTGAAGAGCCTGGCCTATGTCATCTTCATTGGAGCCCTGATCCCGCTGTTGTTCGGCGGCAAGATCTATCGCTCACTGAAGGTGGTGATGACATTCAAGCTGATTGTCGTCCTCGGATTCCTGCTGTTTCTGGCGATTGGCTTCTCGAATGCGGCGACCTGGTCCGAAATCGGTAAGGGCTTTGTCAGCTTCGGCAACGTGCCGGTGCTGCGCGGCGAGGATGTTAACGGGAACAACCTGCTTGATCCTGGTGAGGACTGGGACGGCGACGGCCATCTGGACATCAACGAAATGACGAGTGACGATCCCGGCGAGCGTGTGGATGTCGATGGCGATGGTTACGTGGATGGCCGCAATGTCGACAGCCTCTGGTCAATGTTCTCCGGTGCTGCCAGATTCAGTGACATCGACTTTACGATGGTGGGCCTCATCGCCGCACTGGCCGCGATCGCCGGGTCCGGCGGGCTCTCCAACACGCCCACCAGCAACTACACGCGCGACCAGGGCTGGGGCATGGGACATCATGTCGGTGCGATTCCGAGTGCCATCGGAGGTCACGATATCGAGCTGTCTCACACTGGCACGGTCTTCGAAGTGACCGAGGAATCGCTGCCGCGCTGGAAGCGCTGGTACAAGCACGTGGCCCGGGATCAACTGGCCGTCTGGCTGCCAGCGTGCTTCATCGGCATCGCGCTGCCCGCCATGCTTTCGATCCAGTTCCTCAGTTACGCGGATGCCGACGAAGGCGATAGCTGGAACATGGCGGTGATGACGGCCGACGGAGTTCAGAACGCCGTTGGTGCCGGCTCGTCCGCAGGACTCGGGAGTTTCTGCTGGTTCATGACGATCTTCTGCGGTTTCCTCGTCCTGGCCCCAACGATGTCCTCGTCGGCCGATGGGATCATCCGTCGCTGGGTCGACGCCTTCTGGACCTCCAGCGCGCGACTGCGTGCGATGGATCCAAAATTCATCAAGGTGCTCTATTTGCGCGTACTGATCGGCTATGCCATTTTCGGGCTGGTCATGTTGTCGCTGAATCCAGGCGACCTGATCACTTACGCGACGATGTTCTTCAACATCGCCCTGGGCATCAGTTGCTGGCACACGGTGGCAATCAACACGACGCTGCTGCCGCCAGCGCTGAGACCGCACATGGCGATCCGAGGCCTGATGATCCTGTCTGGTCTGTACTTCTTCACGCTCGGAGTGATCTCCGTGCTGCAGAAGACCGGGCTATTGGACAAGCTCACCGGGTAGCGGAGCAGTGTCCCCTCTCCCGCGTGGGGTGAGGGTTAGTCGCATGTTGATCAAGTCCAGCGCCGGATGGTCAGGAATTCTGAACGCGTCAATCATTGCAAAATGCAAATTGAAACATGCAAATTGCAAAGTGAAGGCAGGTCAATTTGAACTTTGCACTTTGAAATTTGAACTTTGCAATGAGACACCAAACAGATTGACCTATTTGGGTTCCGGCTCGTCCTGGTTGTGGAGAGAGGCAAGCAGCCACGGCCAACATCTTTCTCTGTTCGGAGACTCGAATGCACCGCCACAGTTTTATCGCCGCTGCCATTTATCTTGTCGCGGCGCCGGCTTTCGCAGGCAAAAACGAACTGCAACCTGTCAGGATTGCAGTCCCGGTCGGTGGGCACATTCATCCGGCCGCATGCGTCAGCAACAAGGGCACTGTCGTCGTGACCTATGGCCGCGTGAACCACGTCGACCTGCGAGTCACGCGCTCGACCGACGGCGGCAGAACATGGACGGAACCAACTGCGTTTCCACACACAGTCAAGAAGACGTATTACCCAGGCTCACTCACAACGCTCAGCGACGGTCGCTTGCTACATTGCTGGAACAGGTGGGACACACCCGTCACGCAGAAAGAGCCGCGGTCGGTTCTGTATTCATTGTCGGAAGATGACGGTCTGACGTGGAGCGATCCGCTGCCATTCCCACGCGACCCGGCCAAACGCAGCATTATTCGGCATCCAATTGTGGAACTGAAACCAGATCACTGGCTGCTTTCGCTGGACGATCGCACGTTTGTCTTCAACCCCACGAACGGTGAAAGCAAAGACTTCGGGGACGGTCGTGTTCACGGTCTGATTCCCGTTGTGCGTACTCCAACAGGGACGTTCGTCAGTGGTGCGGGATTGCGGTCGACGGACGAAGGCCAGACGTGGCAGAAGATCGAAGAGTTTCCGGATCTCAAGTCGCAGGGCTGGCGACACGAGATGGTGTGCCTGGCGAACGGCTGGCTACTGGCGTCCGAGATCCTTGGACCGGGCTTCGGTGGAGAGCGCATTCGTTATCGCATTTCGCGAGACGATGGCCGTACATGGGCCGGTGTGTTCGAGTACCACAATCCTGGTCGGGCGATCGTCGGACGCGCGTGTCCGCGCACGGTGCAACTCGACGACAGCACGATTGGCGTCGTCTTCTACGATATCAGTAAAGAACAGAATGGCGGCCCGGGCCTGTTCTTCCTGCGGATACCGATCGCCAGACTGAACGCTTCGTGATTCCAACTAACGGTCAAGCGACAGAACTGGCAGTACACGTTAGGGAACACTAATCGGCGCTGATGCACACTGATTGCTGTTTAGCACACCCATTAGCGTTCATCAGCGAAGATTAGTGTTCCGTCTAATTGAGGCGTTCCGTCATGAAATCCCCCTCGATTGTGCAATTCCTGCTTCTGGTTGTGTGGAGCAGTGCCAGACCGATGTTCACAGTAGAGGCCGCCGAGCCTGTTGACTTCTCCCGTGACATTCGACCTCTGCTGTCGGACCGCTGTTTCGCTTGTCACGGACCGGACGAAGAGGCGCGCGAGTCGGATGTCCGGCTCGACACAGCGCAGCGTCCGCAGCACAAGGGACTGCTGGTTCCGGGGAAGTCGGCAGACAGCACGTTGTTTCAGCGCATCGCTTCGACTGATCGCAAGAAACGCATGCCGCCGACGGACTCGGGGAAAGAGCTGTCACCGGACGAGATTGAACTAGTGCGCCGGTGGATCGATCAAGGTGCCGAATGGTCGTCGCACTGGGCCTACGTGCCACCCGTTCGTCACGACGTGCCGAAAACCAGAAACGCCGGCTGGGTCGCCAATCTGGTCGACGCGTTCGTACTGGCTCGACTCGAAAACGCCGACGTCGAACCTTCTCCGGACGCGGATGTCGTCACGCTGTGCCGGCGACTGCACTTCGACCTGATCGGGTTGCCTCCGCGTACGCAGGATGTCGACGTGTTCGTCATGGCTTTCAGGAAGAACGCGCAGACCGCCGTCGAGAGTCTTGTCGATCGCTTGCTGGCAACCGATGAGTACGGCGAACGCATGACGATGTACTGGCTCGACCTTGTCCGCTATGCCGACACGGTCGGTTACCACGGCGATCAGGACCACCACATCTCGCCGTATCGCGACTGGGTCATCGACGCGTATATCCGCAACATGCCGTTCGATCAGTTCACGCGCGAGCAACTGGCCGGGGACCTGGTGCCCAACTCGGACATCGATCAGAAGATCGCCACCGGTTACAACCGCCTGCTGCAGACATCCCACGAAGGCGGCGTGCAGCCCAAAGAGTACATCGCCATGTACATGGCCGATCGGGTTCGCAACGTCTCGGCCGTGTGGTTTGGAGCGACGGTTGGTTGTGCTCAATGCCACAACCACAAGTACGACCCATACACGTCGCGAGACTTCTATTCGCTGGGCGCGTTCTTCGCGGACGTTGACGAGACAAAGCATCTCATTCGCGGAACGGACTCGTCGCCAACCCGGCGTCTACCGGAAATCAAAGTCCACACAAGATTTGATCGAGAGCGCCTGCTTGAACTCAAAGTGCTGATCGAGACTGCCCGAGATCAAATCGCTCAGAATCCGGATCAGAAGGCTGACAAAATCAAGGCGGCACAACAGCGACTGAACGCTCTTACTAAAGAGCACGCCGCGCTGGAAAAGAATCCTCGTCTGACGATGGTCACCTCAGCCGTGGAACCGCGCACAACACGCATACTGCCGCGAGGTGACTGGCTGGACGATAGCGGGCCGATTGTGCAACCGGCCGTTCCGCAGTTCCTTGGCCAGATCGACCTCGGTGATCGACGCGCCAATCGTCTGGACCTGGCTGGATGGCTGACGGATCCGAAATTCGGAGCGGGACTGCTGACGGCACGCGTGATGGTCAATCGTTTCTGGTACCTGCTGTTCGGCCACGGTCTGGCCCGCGATCTCGACGACTTCGGTGGTCAGGGAGAACCACCGACTCATCCCCGGCTACTCGATCGTTTGGCGCACGAGTTCGTCGAAAGTGGCTGGGACACAAAGCATATGCTCAAGCTGCTGGCGACAAGTCGCGCCTACAGGCAGGCGTCACTGGTGTCTGCTGACATGGCCGAACGTGATCCCGAGAATCGTCTGTTGGCCCGGCAGTCGCGTTATCGCATTCCGGCGGAATCCATCCGAGACAATTCGTTGTTTGTCAGTGGTCTGCTGGTGCAGAAGGTGGGCGGACCCAGTGTGAAGCCCTACCAGCCCGCCGGTTATTATCGCCACCTGAATTTCCCCAAACGTAAGTACGAGCAGCACAAAGACGAGCGTCAATGGCGCCGTGGCTTGTACATGCACTGGCAACGCCAGTTCCTGCATCCGATGCTCAAAAGTTTCGACGCTCCGCGCCGCGAGGAATGCACGGCTCAGCGACCACAATCCAACACGCCGTTAGCCAGTCTCGCCCTGCTGAACGATCCCACGTGTGTCGAAGCCGCCCGAGTGTTTGCGGCACGCATTGTGCGAGAAGGCGGCGAGTCGGACGAAGAACGTCTCCGCTTTACCTGGCGTACCGCATTGTCCGGGGCACCGGACAACGAGGAGCGGGCGGTGCTCAACGAGTTTCTCGCTACCGTGCGCAAACACTACGCCGACGATGAGACGGCCGCTGCCGAATTGACGTCCATCGGTTTGTCCTCCGTGCCGATCGACATTCCGGTTACGGAACTGGCCACATGGACCGCCGTCGCACGAGCCATTTTTAATACCAGCCAATTCAGCATGCGGAACTGAGCGATGGCGAAGAAGTCCTCCAGAATCCAGATTCCGACCGAAAGGATTGAACGGACCATTCGCGTCATTCGCGGGCAGAAGGTCATGCTGGACAGCGATCTGGCAGAGCTGTACGGCGTGGAAACAAAAGTGTTCAATCAGGCCGTCCGCCGGAATCGCGACCGGTTCCCGGATGACTTCATGTTTCAACTGAACGAATTGGAGTTCGCCGACTTGAGGTCACAATCTGTGACCTCAAGTACCTGGGGAGGCAGACGCTATCGCCCGCGTGTGTTTACCGAGCAGGGTGTTGCCATGCTTTCGTCTGTGTTGCGCAGCGACCGAGCCGTTGCGGTCAACATCGAGATCATGCGGGCGTTCGTGCGTCTTCGAGAATTACTTGCGTCGAACAAGGAACTGTCGCAACGTCTGGATGAATTGGAATCGAAGTACGACATTCAATTCCGCGATGTCTTTGAGGCAATCCGTGAACTGATGCGGTCGCCAACGGCAAAGAAGGGGCGGATCGGGTTCAAATAAATGGAGTGACCCGGTGGGGCAACTCACGAAGAAATACGAGTGTAACAACAGTGATCAGGATCGTCTGAGGCCTGCGGTCAAGCGGGCCTGGTTGCCATCAGCCAAGCCGTAGCAACCGAAAACTGACGTGGCGCTCGCATGGTGCGAATCGGGACACTCAGCTCCGCTCGTTAAACCAACAGCCGATTAACAAGAGTGAATTCCATGAACCAGTTTACTCACATCGATCGTCGTTCGTTTCTTGCCGGGTCCAGTGTTGGAGTGGGGGCTGCTGCTCTGAGTTCATTGCTGGCCGGTGAAGCTCGGTCGGCTTCTGACGATGGTGGCTCGCGGTTCTCGGGATTACCGGGGATTCCTCACCATGCGCCCAAAGCGAAGCGAGTGATCTTCCTCTGTATGGCCGGAGGACCATCTCATTTAGAGACGTTCGATTACAAACCGAAGCTCGATGAGATGAACGGCCAGCCGATGCCCGAGTCGTTTACCAAAGGGCAGCCGATTGCTCAGTTACAGGGGCAGAAGCTGAAGGTGCAGGGGCACCTGACGAAGTTCAAACCGTACGGCGAGAGCGGGCAGGTGATCAGCGACTTTCTGCCCTGGCATGCGAAGATGGCCGATGACATCTGCGTCATTCGCTCCATGCTGACCGAGCAGATTAATCATGACCCGGCTCACACGTTTATGAATACCGGCACTGCCATTAATGGCCGGCCGAGTATGGGGGCATGGTTGAATTACGGACTCGGCAGCGAAGCCGATGATCTGCCGGGCTTTGTTGTCATGACGAGTGTTGGTGGACGTAACCCCCAACCGATCGCATCCCGTCAATGGGGAGCGGGGTTTCTGCCAAGCCGGTTTCAGGGAGTTGAGTTCAACTCGACAGGCGACGCCGTGCACTACGTCAGCAGTCCCAAAGGCGTCTCAATCGAGCAGCAGCAGAAACTGGTGCAGACGATCCAGCAGCTTGATGCGCATCGCAACGAAACTGTCCGTAATCCTGAGATTGAAACTCGGATCGCCGCCTACGAAATGGCGTTCAAGATGCAGACGTCCGTGCCCGAACTGATGGATTTCTCAGACGAGCCGAAGCACGTTGTCGATATGTACGGAGCCAAACCCGGTGACGGTTCGTATGCGTCAAACTGTCTGCTGGCCCGGCGACTGGTGGAGCGCGGGGTTCGGTTTATTCACCTCTACCATCGCGGCTGGGATCACCACGGCGGGCTGGTTAACTACATGAATACGTGCTGCGGACTGACCGACAAGGCAACGTGGGCTCTGGTGCAGGATCTGAAACAGCGTGACATGCTGAAAGACACGCTGATCATCTGGGGCGGCGAGTTTGGTCGCACGCCAATGTTCCAAGGAAAAGGCGGCGCCGGACGCGATCATCACATCAAGGGGTTCTCGATGTGGATGGCCGGAGGTGGCATCAAAGGCGGAACCAGCTACGGGGCGACCGACGAACTGGGTTACGCATCCGTAGAGAACATCGTCCACGTCCGCGACCTGCACGCCACGATGCTGCACCTGCTGGGCATCGATCACGACCGGTTCTCTGTCCCCTATCAGGGCCTCGACATGCGGCTGACCGGAGTCGAGCCGGCACGCGTCGTGGAAGAACTGCTCGTGTGATCTGGCATCGTTTTCTTCCGACGATCGTCTACTTATCCGGTAGCAGCAGCTGGATCTGACGAGTCTCACGATCGACTTCGAAAATGGCCTGTCGGATGTTTCCGCCGAGTGCTTCCTGGTAATGCAGACACAGGATGCGGCCGTCGCTGAGTTCGACCATGGACGTGTACGCACCGCCGGCGACGTCAATCATGCGCGGCAGACTCCACGACGTTCCGTAGTCCGTCGAGACAAGCACTCCCGTGCATGTTCCCGGCCGCTCGCGATGTCCACACAGCAGCACGCCCTGTGACGTCAGCAGTAGTCCGGGTGATTCGCCACGTGGCAATGAGCCGACCGGAGCGCTCCAGGTGCGGCCTTTGTCTGACGACATGACCTGACACATGCACGGACGCAGGACACACAGCAGCCGGCCATCGGGCAGTTCAGTGATGTCCGGTTCGCAGTGATGATGTTCCTCGGAGATCATGCTGATGTCGCCCCATGTCTTTCCACCATCGCGCGAGCGAACCAGCGCACTGCGATATGGCTCGTCCCCGAATTGTCCGTAGATCGGCAGAATCAGCGTGCCATCGGACAACTCACGGACTTGTCGGGTCGTGGCATTAATCGCTTTGAACTCTTCACGAATCGGCTTCTGGTAAGAAGCAGACACCGCTGGCGGACCGGCTTTCTTGATCACTTCCTGCTGTTGTTTTGCCGTGTACCACGGTGATGGGACGATGGCCGGCTTCGCTTCCCATGTGCGACCGTCATCAAAGCTGCGAATCGTGCGAACTTCGCAAGTACGCCCGTATTCGTACCAGGTCGTTCCGTAGTACGAGCAGATCACCGTGCCGTTTTTCAATTGAGCGATGCTGGGATCTCGTTCTCCGTCCGGGCCGTCAATCAGTGTCTGCGGCGTTGACCAGGATTTGCCCTCGTCGGTCGACCGCATGACACAAATCCGTCCACGGCGAGGCAGGTCCGGATGTGGCCAGTCCATGTGATCACGCGCCGCAAAGAACACGGCAAGCAGGTCGCCGTTCTTGAGTCGGCACAGTCCCGGGAAGCCCTCGTACCCACCCCACTCACCGCGTGTGGTCACGGTGCGCACGGCTCGATTGATGGTTGAACCAGTGGTTCCCGACAGTTGGTATTGCGGCAGGACCCGGTCATAGATCTTCACTTCGTCAATGATGCCCAGAAAATGTTCGCCGCCCGGAGCTCCGATACATTTGCCGATTGTCACCGATGTCTCGTTCGGTTTCAGACCCGAGACTGTCGGCCGCTCGGATGCCATTTTTCCGTTGATGAATACACCGACGCGCTGGCCGTCGCATACGCCGACAATGTGTGACCACTTGTCGTACGGGATCGGGATTTCGTGCGTGCGGCGGGGTCCCGCTTCCAGCATGACTTTGCTGTGGTCCCACGGAGTGCCCATTCGCAGGTTGTAGTTGCCGACATACCGGTAGCCTTTGGCGACGATCGTCATGTTGTGCCGGATGGGGTTCTGTGGAAGAACCCACGCTTCGATCGTGAACTCCTTCGTCAGGTTCAGAGCCGCGCCGCAGTCAACGAAATCATCCGTCCCATCAAACTGCAGCGCCGAGCCCTTCCGGCCTTCGCACCACTGAGCCCCGACGATCGTTCCAGGGTGACGTCCCAAGGAATCTTTCGCGGTCGTGCCCTGGCCTTCATCGAACGACCAGGCCGCGAGCGGGACGACCTCTTCACGGGGAACGTGATCAGCGGCGATCAACGGTAACGGCCAGCACAGGGCAATCACGAAACTGAATCGAGGCATGCAAGTATTCCTGGGGGCAATCAATGTCGGCAGTCTACGCATACTTCTCACGCAGAATCTTTGCCGCGGCGACTTCGTTCTTGAGCTTCGTGTAGACCTCGTCAATGCTCACCACGGCGGCCGAGCCGGGAGCGAATCCACATTCCGGGTTTAACGTGATGCGTTCCGGAGCCACGTGCTCGAGCGCCTGTTCAACGCGTGCCACAATCGTTTCCACGGAATCGACTTCGCCTGGCAGAGTGCTGACGCAACCCAGTCCGATTTCGATGTCTTCCGGTAGCTCGCGGAACACCGTCATCTCTCCGGATCCTGGAGTCGTAAACTCCATGGTGATGTGTCCGACGTCGAGCCGCTTCAATTGCGACATGATCGGTTCGTAACCGCCCTGATGCTGAGCCTCGCCGCGCGCCCGCGCACCGGCTCGGCGGCACAAATGAACGGCCAGCCGAACGTCGTCAAATCCGGCGACGACCTGGTTGTCCATGTCGACCGCGAAGTCCGCCGCCTGGTCCGGGTTTTCATATCCGGACCGCACATCCGGATCGACGAACAGGCACAGGTGCGGGTCGTCGACCTGAATGATCTCAACTCCCTCGTCGCGTAACGCTTCGATTTCACTCCGCAGAATCGGGACGCAGTCGCGGACGAATGCTTCACGAGTCGGATACGCCTTTGACGAGGCGTCCGCGTCCCACATGCGCTCACCCAGCAGAGCCGGGGCCGGCAGAGTCGCCTTGATCTGTCGATCGGTCAGCTTCTTCAGGAAGGCCACTTCTCTGGCGATGAAGCCCGGTTCCTTCGGAGACAGTTTGTCGACAACGACCGTCCACGGACGACCGTCAGCCGGATTCACACTGAGTTCGAAGCCATGAGCGAGTTCCGCGATGACTCCGATATATGACTTGCGCCACCACTCGCCGTCGGAAACGATGTCGAGTCCGGCTGCCTCCTGCAGAGCGACAACGGATTGGACCGCCGAACCCATCAGTCGACGGTATTCGTCATCCGAGAATGGGCAGTCGTCCGCGATCAGATCCTTGACGAAGTCCGGACGCGGCATGGAACCGATGATTGATGCCGGAAACAGAAGCTTGTCTGCCATGTCGCGCTCCGCTGGCTGGGTGATGTGTTACTGGCTTACTTCTGAAGATGGTGCGACACCCAGTGCTGCCGCGCGTATTCAAAGTCCTGCTGAGTATCGACCTCAATGTACCCGCCGGGCGTATCGACGTGCTCCATTAGCTGCCCAGCTTCCAGCATGTCCTGCAGCAGATGAATGAAATAGGCCTTTTCGAAAACCTTCGCCTCGCGAAATGGACGACCCGCAAACTCTTCGCGCCGACGGTGATACTGCTGCTTCAGTGCACTGGCGCCGGGGGCTGAGAACTTCGCCAGGCCGATGAACTCTCCGTGCGCGTCGGCTTCGGAAATCTCTCGATGGACCCGCGTTACGGCACCGTTGCTGACCGTCACTTTTTCCGCGTCGTCACTGGGGTGCTCGGTCCGGTGCTCGTAGCGCACGAGCCAGTCGCTATCCACTCCGAGTGCCATATCTGCGTCGCTGTCCATGACGCCCCTGACAATTCCGGGCGTGAACAGAACGTCGGAGTAGCAGCACATGAAGGGTTCATCCATCAGGTCTTCGGCATACAACAGAGACGCCAGGATGTTGTTGTTCTGCCAGTCCGTGTTGTGCCGATACGTGAAGTCCGGATAGGCCTCCTGCACACAGTCAATCCGGTATCCACCGATGAAGATGATGTCGTCGACTCCGTTCTGCCGGAACGCGTCCACGGCCCAGTCGAGTAGTCGCCGCTCGGCAACTTGTGCAAAGCACTTTGGCGTATCAGCGGTCGTCGGCATTAACCGGCTACCGCGTCCCGCTCCGATGATGATTGCCCTCATGCTGCTTGTCGCCTCGCGTCTGTGAAGGTCAAAAGACGAGTCAGTTGATTGCGTTACAAATAGCGAATGTGTGTGTGTCTTAGGCGTGCGGCAATTGCAAATTGACCGCCCCTGAGTTTATCTCAGGGGTTCTCGCGTTTCTGCACTACGCAATCGGTAGTGCAAAGACGCGAGAACCCCCGACGTAAAGTCGGGGGCGTTTGTAAATTCTCAACTGCCGCATGACTTAATCTTCGCCGGGCTGCTGTCGCGCTTCAGTGTTTCTGTCACGCGACGCCGTCGCATTCCACAGCATGCCTGCCGCCACGGCCGCACCAAGTGCCCAGGCAGACCACAGAAAAATCGCTCTCTCCCAGCCGTACGCGTCCAGCGCCTGGCCAGTAAAGAAATCACCCGACGCGGCGCCAATGTAACCCAGGCAGTTCACAAACCCGGCCGCCGCGGCCGATGTCCCTTTCCGAGCGAGGTCGGCCGGCGCCGTTCCGACAAGCAGGACCTGGGGACCGTAAATACAGAAGCCGATCGCGACCAGCAGCACCATTGTCAAAGGCACGCTTGTTCGAGCCACTGTGTCGTAAGCGAGACTCAACAATGCCAGAGCCACCAGAAGAATGCACGTCACCGGTGCGCGGCGGCTGCCGAAGAAACGATCAGTCGCCCAGCCGGCCAGGAACGACCCGGCGATCGCGCCAAGAGGCAGCACGGCGTACTTGACTGCTGCCTTACCAACTCCCGTTTCCTGAACTTCTTTGAGATGCGTCAAGCCCCAGTCCAGGAAGCCGTAACGACAGGCATTCAACAGACCCAGCGAGATACCAAGCAGCCAGAGTGACGGATTCGAGATCGTCAGTAGAAAGTTCTGCGCGACGGAGTTCCGAGGATCATTTCGTGCTCGAGTCAAAACAGGCGCTGCAGAACTGCCGTCTTCACGCGTTTGATCGTTCGATTCCGGGGGTTGCTCTTCGAGGAACAGCAGCATGACCACGGCGGACAGGACCATGATCCCGGCCGGCACCCACAATGCTCCGCGCCAGCCGAATGCCTCGGCTGAGAAACCCGCGACCAGATAAGTCGCCACGGCGGTGGCCTGGTACCCGGTCCCAACGATGCCGATCACCATGCCCCGGCGCCAGACGGGAAACCAATTGGCAATGACTCGCACACAGGGAGTCCAGCCCAGCGACTGCGCGTACCCGTTGCAGGCCCAGGTGAAAATCAGAAAGTAGAGCGCCGTCCCGAATCCGAAGAAAACGTTCAGGAGTGCTGTGCCCAGCATTCCCACCACCAGCATTTTGCGTGGAGCGATCTGCTCGGAAAGCTGACCGTTCAGCAGTTGACCAGTCGCGTACGCGATCTTCGTTGCGGCAAGGATGTAACCAATCTCAACCGCGGAAAGCCCCAGGCCGCCGTTCTCCACCGACTCCTTCAATCCTGGAACGACGGCGGAGATGTTCGTGCGGCAAAAGTAGAACGCCCCGTACGTGAACCACACCGTCCACAGCAGAGTGTTCTCGCCCGGAATGGCATGCGGCTCTTGCGGATCGGATGACGCCGAAGTTGGGGTATCCACCAGTGGATCGTCCTGCAGGGAAGTGAGCGGTCCCCGCGAGAATGATCGATCCGCCAGACTGAAACAACTCGCCGACGTTGCAACGTTTGCCTGGTCGCTGCTACTTGCGGGCGGAACGCAGGACACGCTCGTACTGGTCGTGGGCATCGTCGGTACTGAAGTGCCGGCTGAAAATTGCAACGCGAGTCAGCCGTCCGTCCCAGTCGCGTTCTCGTGAGTATTCGTCACCGAGAATCAAATGCTGGGGAACCCAGTTGCTGAAGTCGCCGCGGACTTTGTCGGTCCGGAGAACCTCTTTGCCATTCACGAAGCAGGTGAGGTCGCCCGTCCGGTATGTGACCAACAGGTGAATCGGTCGATCGGACCGGATCGGGCACAGCGTCGTCTCCGGAGGAGAACCGTTGATTCCGGTCATGGGCGTCCGCAGCCGCAGAATCAGATTCCCGCCTTCCTGTCCGAGCGTGAAGTTCCTGATGTTCGAGTCCTGCGAGAACGAGATGATGCGGGCCGGACCACCTTGTTTGTCACGTTTCGTCTGCAGGACGGCTTCGATCGTCAGCTCGTTCGAACGGCGGCAGGCGTCGAGTAGTTTCTGATCGTGACCTTCGACCACGAAGGCGCCGTCAGTCAGCTCCAGGGCGCCACGTTCGGTGATGTGTGCTTTGCCCCAGGGTTTGAGACTGGCGGGTGTCCCGTCGGTCCAGGCGAACACAAGACCGTCGCTTGAGCCGGGCCAGGCGGTCGCCGCAGGTTCTGCATCCCTGGCCGGAAGTATGTATTGAGATCCGGCGACACAGATGTCTCGTGTGCACGACAACCGGTCGCGGATGGCATGGCATCCCGAGACGGCAGTGGTGAGTGCGAGCAGGGCGCAGCATGTGCGCAGCGACTGAAGTCGATTCATGGTGAGCGGTCCCGGTTGTCAATCAGTGGAGTCGATTCGTGGTCATTCGACAGATCGGCGTTTGAGAACCCGCAACTGACCGACCAATCCCTGGATCGCCCGAATCGAGAATCCTCACCGGGATTCTGCGGCACAGCACAACAGCAGCAGATAAGCCACCTGGACGGGCGATGCTGTTTTTCGGGGTTGAAGTGCGATGCGGAAGATGACGAACCCAACCTGATTTCGGCGAATTCAGAGAGACTTACGCTGTTCACGCACGCGGCTATAATTCGCTGTCAACGTTGTCCCTTTCCAGACGATTTCTGCCGAGGCCCTCTCACGATGGATACCGAACTGAAGCAGCAGTGCGAAGATATGCTGCAGCGGATTGTCCATCTGCGGGACTCTCTTTGACCTGGCCGGCAAGCAGAAACGTCTTGACGAAATCAACGCTGCGATGGGTTCGCCCGGCTTCTGGGACGATCAGGAGTCTGCGCAGAAAACGACCGGCGAACTACGTCTGGTGAACACAACGCTCAAACCGTTGCAGAAACTTTCGGACGGTGCTGACGATCTGGAAGTGCTGCTCGAGTTCGCTGAGGAAGACGACACAGACGGAACGGCCAACGAAATCCGGCAGTACATCGCATTGCTCAGCACGGACCTCGACGAGGTCGAGCTGAAGGCCACGATGGGTGAGCCCGAGGACGCCTGCGGAGCGTACCTCACCGTTCAGGCTGGCGAGGGTGGCAATGATGCCGCCGACTGGGCACTGATGCTGCTGCGGATGTATGCCCGCTGGGCCGAGTTGAAGGGCTTTCGAGTCCTGGAACTCGACTTGTCCGAGGGCGAGGAAGCGGGCATCCGGAATGCCACGATCGAGATCAAAGGCGATTACGTGTACGGCATGCTTAAGGGCGAGGTCGGCAATCACCGGCTGATTCGCCTGAGCCCGTTCGATTCGGCGAACCGTCGACAGACTTCGTTCGCCGCGGTCGATCTGATGCCGGAAGTCGACGAGAGCACGGGCATTGAAATCGACTTCGCGAACGACGTGCGTGAAGACACATACCGTTCCAGTGGTGCCGGCGGTCAGCACGTCAACAAGACAGACTCGGCGATCCGGCTGACTCACCTGCCGACCAACGAAGTGGTGCAGTGCCAGAACGAACGCAGCCAGCACAAGAACCGGGCTCAGGCTCGCAAGATGCTGCTCGCTCGTCTGTATCAGATCGAGAAGGAAAAAAAGGACGCAGAGAACGCAGCCAAGCGCGGGGCCAAGTCACGCATCGGATTCGGTGGTGAGACCATCCGGCACTATGTGCTGCATCCAGATCAGTACGTCAAAGATGCCCGCACCGCGATGAAGACCGGCAATCCCCAGGCCGTCCTGAACGGAGACAACCTCGACGGCTTCATCGAGGAGTACCTTCGCTGGTCGATCGGCAAGTAGTTCGGGTTCAAGCTGCAGGCGGATTTCTCTGAAATCCGCACGCGGCAGATCCCGATTTCGGAGAAATCGGGCTACGGCTCAGGCACGTCCCCCGGCTGGGCTTACCTTATGGGGACCGGGTCGGTGTTGACTTGCTGAGACCGAGCGCACGCAGTCTGTTGTCGGGGACTTTTCCGTCTGACATCCAGCCTCGTTCGCGGTTGTAGTGGCCGATCACGGATTGAAGTTGTGACCGGTCGATCGCGGCTTGAGGTGACGTGTCTGATGTCAATCCGTCGTTGAAGAACCGCGGAGGCAGTGTGTCTTCGGATGGGGTCCAGCCGTGTCGGACGTTGAAGACCTTGCGGGCTGTCACGATGCGGTTCGCGATGGTTTGCAGTTCCGTGACGCTCAGTTCAAAGCCGGTCACCAGATGCAGCATTTCGCCCATCGCGGCGAGTCGATCATCGAAGACTCCGCGCAGGAAGCGGCACAGAATCAGTGAGTCCATCAGCGCGGATTCGTCCTCAGTGGCGATGGCCAGTGGAACTGAGGATTCCTCGATGTGCGTGCGGTCGACCTGATCGGAGAAGTCGACCTGATACGCTCCGGAGCGGTTGTGATCAGCGCCGCGCGTGCCGACCGCGAAACCGAGTGCCATGGTCTGCAGAGCACGGGGTTCGTAGCCGGGAAGTTCGAGGCCTTTGACGTGGGCCGCGAAATCCTCCGAGCCCTGTCCGATCTGACGTGCGGCCAGTCGCGTACCTTCCGAGAGCAGTCGGCCGATACCGGTGCGGGAACCGATCTGTCGCAGTGTTTCGAGCAGTGCCGTGCCACTCCCGAACTTCAGGCCAGGTTCTGACAGCAGACCGCGTTCCGCGCATTCCATCGCAAAGGCAACCGTGCCCCCGGCGCTGATGGTGTCCAGACCCAGGTCGTCGCACAGTCTCGCAGCCTGGAGCACGGTCTGCGGATCGGAGATTCCACACAGCGGACCCAGGGCAAACAGACTTTCGTACTCGAGTCGGACGCCTTCATCCTGGCCAGGCAGATGGAAAAGGTGCGCACAGCCAATTGTGCAGGCGGCACACGACTTTCGAGTGCGCTGCAGCGATTGGCTGATGGTATCGGGAGCCAGTTCTGTCGCGGACTCGAAGCTGCCCGACTGAAAGTTTCGCGTAGGCAGAGTCCCCAGTCGGTTAAAGGTCAGCAGATTGCTGACCGTGCCGAGTTCGCGGTACTTCTCGGTTTCGGGACCGAGGGATCGACGGGAGAGGTCGCGACTGTATGCAGTCAGTTCGGACGGATGCGCGAAGGGTGTGATGCGGCTGCCCCGCACACCGATCGCTTTCAGATTCTTCGAGCCCATGACCGCACCGTGACCGCCTCGGCCGGCATGCCGGCCTTCGTTAGACACAGTGGCGTAACGGACCTGGTTCTCACCTGCGGGGCCGATACACGCAAAGCGAATACCCGCGCCGAAGCGTGCATTGAGTGACTGCTCAGTGCTTTGACTGGACTGGCCCCAGACATCGACGGCGTCCTCAAAGCGGACCGTATCATCCTCGATCAGCAGTGTGGTCGGCGCCGTGGCCCGGCCGATAATCATGATTGCGTCGTAGCCGCACTTCTTTCCGGCAATGGCAAACGATGACGACGACAGTGAGTCGTTGATGCGTTCGGTCAACGGGGATTTGGCCAACACGGCGAATTTGGCCGAGGTCGTCAGCGGACTGCCCACCAGCGGGCTGAAGACGAACAGCAGTGGTGCTTCAGGAGCGAGCGGATCAACTCCGTCGGGACAGTGTTCCAGCAGCAGCCACGTTCCCAGGCCTGTTCCGCCTATGAACTGCTTCAGGACCTCGACCGGCAGGTCGATGCACTCACTGGTCCCAGTGGTCAGATCGATCTTCAGGCAGCGGCCGTGATACCCGGGCGGTGGTGACATGGTTCAGGCCCAAGCCGTGCGCGGGCCGGTGCCAACGTGACTGGGGCCGGCGACCGGCCGGCAGGGTTCAAAGCCCTCGATGCAGTATTGATCCAGTATCAGGTTGATCCGCATTTCGATTTGCGTCAGTTGGGAACCCTGGTCCCGGGTCGCAAAAGTGATTGCCTGGCCCGGTGTTGATGACGACAGACGGCCGGTTCGTCCCACTCGGTGGACGTAGTCGTCGCAGTATTCGGGGATGTCGTAATTGATGATGTGTGAGATACCGCCGACATCGATTCCTCGCCCCACAACGTCGGTCGCGATCAACAGACGAACCTCCCCGGATCGGAAGCGTTTCATGACGCTGTCACGTTTGGGCTGAGGCAGATCACCGTGCAGATGAGCGACGTCAGGCAATCGGCGGCGGAATTTCTCGTAGAGAAGGTCGGCGCCCCGTTTTGTGCGGGAGAAAACGAGCGCCTGTTGCGGCCGTGCCTGAGCCAGCAGCTTAACGAGCGTCGCGAATTTCCGGTCGGCGTCGACGGTAATGTAGAATTGCTCGACCTCACTGGTGACGACGACGTCCTGCGACTGATCGACCATCTGGGGGTCGCGCATGTAACGCCGGGCCAGTCGCTCGACATCGGGCGGCATTGTGGCGGTGAGCATCATGGTCTGCCGCTCGGACGGACAACGTCGCAGAATCTTTTCGATGTCCGGGCGAAAGCCGATATCGAGCATGCGGTCCGCTTCATCGAGAACGACGACGTCCAGCATGGAGACGTCGAGCGATCCGCGGCCAATCAGATCGATGATCCGGCCCGGAGTTCCAATCACGATCTGGGCGCCGGACTGCAGTTGCTCGACCTGCCGCTGGATCGATTTGCCGCCGACGATGCAGGCGACTCGGCACGGATGGTTCACGGCCAGTTTACGGGCTTCAGCCGCAACCTGCTCGCTGAGCTCCCGCGTCGGCGTCAGGACCATGGCCAGAGGGCGTTTGACTTCGTGGTCGATCCGTTCAAGGATCGGGATCACGAAAGCCGCCGTTTTCCCGGTTCCCGTATGAGCCTGACCGATTCCATCCCGCCCTGTGAGGACTACTGGAAGAAACTGAGCCTGAATTGGGCTGGGTGTTTTGTAGCCCACAGTTTCAATGGCCGACATCATGATGGGGCTGAGTCCGAACTGCTCGAAGCCCTGTTCCTCGTCCGCTGCATCCTGTTCCAACGCATCTCGATTTTCCTGATCCAATGAATCTCTCCCTGCGAGGCTATGACGTCGGCGTTTGGTCCGCCCGTACGTCCAATGCTCGCTGATGTGCCCGGTCTGATCGAGAGCTGTTCACGCTGCCAATGACCGGCGGGTCTGTTTCGGCGTCGAAATCAGAAGCGGGCGCTGAAGGCGAAAACGTCTATCAACAGACGCGCCCAACGCGCTCGGGCTCGAACGGCCCATTCCTGTTCCCAACAAATTACTCGCACAGGATACACCGATACCGCTTCCAGCGGAAACCCGGCAATTGCGGAATCGCAGGTGATCTGCACAGCAGCCTGGATTCATATGTACTCTGAACAGAAAAAGGGGCGAGACAGGGGTGTTGAATCCTGCTCCGCCCCTGTGTCATCAGAGTTTTGGCAATACTGGAGAGGGCCGTGTTCAGTTTCGGGGCACGATCGGGAAGAAACCGCTCTGGCTCCGCTTTCCGAACGGCTCGATGCGCGTCAAGTCGATCGATTGCAGTCCACCACCACCAATCTGGTCGGCAAATCGGGCGTAGTTGGATCCGGTCTGGGCTCGTGAATCATCCGGAACGAACTCGCCGAAGATTGCATCAATTCCGAATGCCGCCACATTGAACTGAGTCAGGTCTGTCGAGTGCTCTGCGAATGACTCGATGATCATCTGCCAGCGGTCCTCGTCAATCGTCGCGGTCGTCTCTGTGCCGGACTCGGGCAAGAACACAGATTCTACTTGCAATATAACGTTGATTATACCAGCGGTCTGGACAAAGAGTGGACCTCGTTGCGGCCGTCGGGCCAGATCAAAGGCGGCCCCGAGAGTTCCTGGCTCAACCGAGACTCCGTCGTCGAAGAAATCACCCGGATGGTTGATCGTCTGTTCAAGAAACGCACGGCCAATGTACTGCATGAATGGATTGTCGGGCTCTCCGAAAATCGTCTGTTGGTCGCGGAAGAACGCGCGATTCTCGTCCGTTGAACCGGGCGCTTGCAAATTGGCAAACGGCAGCAACGGCAGCTCATTGTCTTCAGTCCACAGGAGTGGCGTTGTGGGGCGATTCAGATAATCGACTGCCTGAGAATTGCCCTGGTCCGCCCGCCGATCAAGGTGCAGGTGGGAGTCAGAATTCGAGAATCCCGCCTGCCGGGCCAGCCGGTCCGCCCCTCGAATTGACGCGATGCCTGTCCGATTGAGTTCCCGGTCTACCGTCGCATCCAGAGGCGCGTATTGAGCGACGCCCGGCGCCCAGCCAACGTTGGTCATGTCCTCGAAGGCACGTTGATACGTGATCTCGGTCGCAACCTGGCCAGCAACAGGCATGTCCGGATCAAAGCCGGCCAGTGCATCTCGGATACCCTGAAACGTCTGGAGAACGCGTTCGTACCGAACTGTGTCCGGTCTGCGGTCAAAACGGACGACCTTAAAGATCTCCGTATTCTGGTTATTGTTGTTCCCCATCACCGTCGGGAGCGTTCCGATGACCTGCGCCAGCACGGTGGGCATCTGGTTACCGCCACCTCCACCACCACCACCACCACCACCGCCGCCTCCACCGGTCGTGGTGGTTGGCAACATGATGTCGATCACCTGCACAACATAGGCGGCGGGATCCACCTGCGCAGCCAGCGCATCACCGACGTAAAGAAAGTCGCCTGACTGGAGTCGACTGGAAATGATTCCCACCGCATTCGCGTTGTTATTATTGCCGCCACCTCCGCCACCTCCGCCACCACCCCCACCGCCTCCCATTTGGTTAAACCGAACGTTGACGATGACACCGTTGACCTGACTGAATGGCCCCACCGGCAGGGTGGTCATCATCATTCCTTGACCCTGGCCCATCGCAACTCGAGCCATACCGAGCGAGTCCGGATTGACGATAGCGACGTCGCGGTCCTCTCCGATATTGCCGAACACCGTGTTAAACTGCAGATTGTTTCCCGAGAGAATGTCCTCGCGGTTTGATTGCAGAAAACGAATCGACAACTCCACCTGCTGCTGCGCGATGATGTGGTTGCGGATTATGCTTCGGGCGGCGTCGGTTATGCGCGGGTTGTTAACGTCGCCTTCCAGCACACGCTGAACCAGAGAAATTCGATCCTGGTCGAGCACCGTGTCGAATATGAACTGCACTTCGGGCAGGAGCAGGTCCGGAATCCGCGCTGGGATATTGTCTGGGCTCAGGTTGTCTCCGGTTGTCTGCTGGGCAATTGCCTGTGCCGCCACACCAACCGTCATTACCGCTGCGAGGAAAGCTGCCAGATTGCGTTTCATGGGAAATTCCCGGATGTGAAGTGTTGGCCCGATGTGAAATGTTGGACTGGGGCAACCCGTCTGCAGAACCAGCACGAGCTGCGGAGTCCGTGAGGGTGGTCAATCTACCCCGGATGGATCATCTGCGTCAAAGACAATCAACCGAGGATGCTCATTCACCGACCGGGCGGTCAGCGTGACCTGTCAAATCGGTCGCACGGGATTCCGTTCAGTTACAAAGACGGTTTTCGGCATGCAGCAGTTCCACCAATCAGCTTACGGTGTCGGGCTGCGTGATCGAATCGGTTGACCTGGAACACAAGCCCACGGCGGCCAAACGCCTCGTTGACCGACTTTTCGTTTTCTCTAAACTTCGGCCCGCGCCGGTCGAGCGTTCTTCCGTCTTGTCGGCGTGTGAACCTGTTTTGCTCCTCGGAATCCGGACAGATCGCCTGTGGCTCGTTCTCAATTGACGGTACATGAGGAAGGACTCATCCAGGCTGCCAGTACTCTGGTGGCGGGGAAAACGGCGTCCGCGATCGTCATGCTGGCCGAGCAATCCTACAACTTTCGCGAGATTCAGAACGGGCTGGATCAGATTCCGCTGATCGTCGCGTCCGACAAAGACGACGTCATCGAAGCGGCACGCAAGGACGACGTCAATCACGTTCCATTGCTGGAAGAGCCAGAGACTCGGCAGCGGCAGGTGATCTCTGCTCTGCTGGAGGCGGTCGCCGACGAGCTGCTGAAAGCCGGCGACAGGGTCGTCGCATTATTCGCGGCATTCGAACGGGACGATCTGGACACGCTGACGGTCATCGACCTGTCCGAGCACCTGACAAAACTCACCTCGCGCGACCTGCAGCGTCTGGAAACAACAGTACCCCTGGAGACGCTGCGACAGGTAGTGAATCTGGCTGCGGATATCGGCAAAGAAGGTCGCGAGGGACGTCGCGTTGGCTCACTGTTCGTCGTCGGAAATCACCGCAAAGTGTTGGGTCAGTCACACGAACAGATCCATGATCCGTTCAGGGGATATCCGCGAAAGGAACGGTCGCTGCGACACGCGCGCGTACGTGAAAGTGTCAAAGAACTCGCTCAGATCGACGGTGCGTTCGTCATCGCGGCTGACGGACATGTCGAAGCTGCTGGCCGAATTCTCGATGCACCGGCCGAGGGACTGACGTTGTCGAAGGGACTGGGGGCCAGGCACTGGGCTGCCGCGGCGATTTCCAAAACGGCGAATGCCATCGCGATTGCCGTGTCTGAATCGACGGGCACGGTCCGTATCTTTCAGAACGGGATGGTCGTGTTGCGAATCGAACCGATCGAGCGAGCCATGAAATGGCGCGATCAGGATTCGGAAGGGGCTTCGTCCGGCTAAGGCCGCATTCAATGTTCGTAGTAGCCGGACTTGTCCGGCGTCCCAGCCGCGTTGCCGCTCTTCCAGTAACTCAATCGTCTCGGGTAGTGGCAC
>CAUZFZ010000098.1:0-40917 GCA_963579025.1 Planctomycetota bacterium
GCCGGGTTTTTGGCAGAGTCGAAACCGTCAGAAGCATGACACGTCCTTGTGTCGCCAGAGTTCCAGAAGCAGGGCGGGTCGCGGCGGCAGGCTACCGGTCCTGTCCCGTCCTGCCCGGGGCGCCTATGTCCCCACTTCTCGCCCATACGGCAACACCAATTCTGCCCAGACGCCAGAGACGCCTGCCCACGAGCAGGTCTTCATCTACGAACACGATCCGCAGAATCGCTCGTTTTCCCGCGAATTCCAGCAGCCCGGGAACTGCTGCCACTTGGTCAAAGTCAGTCATCACGGATCCACAAACGGCTACTCTGAAGGCCTCTGGGATTGCTTTTCACGCGAACGAACGCCTATCGCCGTGATCACTCCATACCACCGGCATCGGCTACCACGAAAAGATGCGCTGGAACACATCTCGCAGTTCTCAAGAGTGTTCACTCCATGCGTCGATGCGCTTCGCGCCAGTGAGATTCCACACGAGGCTTCAGATGTGTCGCTCAAGAGCTGGCTTGCTCTTCGTCATCGCCTTAAAGTCACATCGGCACGCGCATTTAACACTGGCCGATGTCACTTCGCGTTCGATGCGCGTGGAAGTTGCGAACTGGAAGAACTCCACGAGCCCGCTGGCGCAATCAGCACATCTGAAACGGCGTCGGATCAAACTTCCGAAGCGTGAGAATTTTGCCAGTAATGTCAGTCCGTACCGCCCATCGCCGGGCCTGCTTCCCAAGGCCGATCGGGCTCAGCTCGCAATTGCGCGTTGAAAACCGCTTGCCCGGCAGCAGACCGATGTCTCCCGCAAACATGCAGAACATCAGCTTCATCAGAAAATGCGCTGCGCGGTGCGGTTCGATGCCGCGGTCCCGCATGCCGTCGGCCAGGACAGCGAACTGCTTTGCGGCACGTTCCGTGATGGACGCGGTCGTCTCGCCCGGACGCAGCACTTCCGGATCGGTGAACAGCTTCCACAGGACGTCGAGGTTTTCCGGTTCAGCCAGTCCGTCGAGATCAAACGCGTGCATCGTCTTCACGGAGTTCGTGAAGTTGGTATGCACCTCGAACCGGTCCATGTCGCAGACGACCAGCAACGAAGACTCGCAGCGCCACTCTGTCTCCCGACCCCGCCGCGGATTCTGCCACTGACGCGTCTGTCTGTGGTGGACTCCAGGCAAAGTCTCTCTACGCCAGACTGAACGGCACGAGCTCGCTCGACTTCGTATCCAGCGTGGCAAATCTTCCGTCGCACAGCGCTCCCACAACCACGAAGAAACGACCGCCGCCCAGACTGACTGGGCTTTCTCCAGACCAGTCTTCAATTTGCTCCGGGGATGCCAGCAGCCATTTATGGAAATGTCCTGCGAACATCAGTCGGTTGGAGACCGCTTCAAAGATCCGACCGAGCTTCTCCGGTTTGTCTGGCAGGCCGTCGAAATACCAGAGATCACAGAGTTCCTCGGGGTTCAGCCAGGGCTCGATGTGAGCGAAATAGCACCCGTCAATTTCCAGACGCGGTTTCAGTGACGTCATGAAATCGATAAGGGCGGGACTATATCTCTCCCTGAGGTCTGTTCCTGGCTGGAAGCTCAGGCCGAAATCATGGTTGCCCCAGACTCCGACCGCCCCGGCTTCTGACAGGAGTCTGCACGTCTCTTCGATTCGTATGCCCATCTCAAAGACATCGCCGATCATGACGATCCGATCGACGCCTTCAGACCAAAGTCGATCGAGTGCCGCTCTCAGGTAATCCACATGCTCGTGAATGTCAGTGATGAGTCCGAGTTTCATTTAATCTGATCTCACTCTGACGTGAACCTGTTGCCAGGTACTGAGTTCGCCTTGAGCAGCTCCTGGCGAACTGCTGTCGATCTTTCACCGCGACCCGCACAACTGCGAGTGTTCGGTCAATGTATGCCATTGAGAACGGATTGTCAGACTGATGTGCGTCCTCGCCTCGGTGCAAACGGGTCTCGAATGTCCGGTCGGGCTGTCCAGTTTCAACTTCAGATGGATAGACTCGTAAGCGTTCGCTTGACGCTGCCCGGTGGGAGAACGATTCCATGAAGACACGCATGTGCTGCTTGAGTCTGGGTCTTGCCACGCTGCTGCTGCAGACGACTCTGCTGCAAGCGGCTGAGAAATCACCATCGAAACCGAACGGTGATGCCAAACGCGAATCGCGTCAGTCCAGAATCGATGAGTCACAGTCTGTTCGGACGCCAGCATCCGTGACGGCTACGCCGCGAGCCGACATTCTGGCGATCAGCCGGCGCGTCGATGAACTCATCGAGTCAGACTGTGCCGGGCATGACGTTCCGCTCAATACAAAGACCGGCGACGAGTTGTTCGTGCGCCGCGTTTATCTCGACATCATCGGTCGGATCCCAACCGTCGACGAAGCTCGTGAGTTTCTCGACTCGGACACAACAGACAAACGCAGTCATCTGATCGACAGACTGCTCGACAGCGAGGGGTATGTAAGTCACCACTTCAATTACTGGGCCGATCTGCTGCGGGTTCAGTCACGCATGCGTTACGGACCGGCTCAGCCATACGTCGACTTCGTGAAAACGGCGTTGCGTGAGAATCGGCCGTACGACGTGTTCGTCCGCGAGCTGATTGCGGCTGAAGGCTACACCTGGGACAACGGGGCCGCCGGTTACTACCTGCGCGACGCCGGCATGCCGCTCGACAACATGTCGAATACCGCGCAGGTGTTTCTGGGAACGCAACTGGTTTGTGCTCAGTGTCACAACCACCCGTACGACTCATGGACTCAGCGGCAGTACTACCAGCTCGCCGCGTTCACGTACGGCGTGGAAACACGTGACCGAAACAATCCGAAGCTGCTGGAAGTCCGTCAGATGCGCAGGGACGGTGACATCGACCGGAACGTGCTGCAGGCCGCCGGTCAGATCATGCAGCAGCTCAACTATCGCGTGAATGAAACGGACCGCGCGCTGCGCTTGCCACGAGATTACCAGTACGAAGATGCAAAGCCGGGCGAACAAATCGATGCTGCCACAATCTTTGGTGACGGTGTCGAGATTCATGAAGGCGATAGCCCCGCAGATGTTTACGCCCGCTGGATGACCGCGCCCGACAACCCACGTTTCAGCACGGTCATCGCGAATCGCTTGTGGAAACGAACAATGGGGCGTGGTCTGGTTGAACCCATCGATGACTTCAAAGACGGCGTTGACGCGTCAAACCCGGAGCTGATGACATTTCTGGCCGAGCAGATGGTGACGTTCAAGTTCGACCTCAAGCAGTACCTGCGCGTGCTGTTCAACACACAGACTTATCAGAGGGAAGTCACAACTCGGGAAGTCACAGCCGACGAGACCTACTACTTCCCTGGACCGCTGCTGCGACGCATGTCGGCCGAGCAACTGTGGGACTCACTGCTGACGATGACCGTCCCCGAGATCGACGAACGTAAGGGCATGGTCAATTCGTATGGGCGGCGGTACATGGACGGCAAGGAACTCGTCGAGAAGCCCATCTCGGAGATCCTGGTCATGGCTGAGCAAACGGCGAAGGCTCGAGCGGCGCAGTCCAAGTTCTATGAAATGACACGCGATCTGCAGCAGGACCTGCGCGTCGCTTCCCGCACGCAGGACCGCGACAGGGTCGACGAACTGCGTGACAAGATGACGAAGATCCGAAAAAAGGTGTACGGTCGAGAAGGCGAGATGATGATGGAGCGACAGCGCACCGAGCAAAGAGAGCGGCAGCGGGAAACGGATCCTCGCTGGCTGGGTCTTTCACGCGAACTTGTACGGGCATCCGAGACGACTTCACCTGCTCGACCCGGACATTTTCTGCAGCAGTTTGGTCAGTCGGACCGCGAGACAATTGAAAACGCCAGCACGGAAGCAACCGTGCCCCAGATCCTCACGCTGTTGAATGGGCCGATGAACAATCAGCTCACCAGTCGCAATTCCGTGCTGGCCCGGAAGCTGGCGGACGTCACGGACCCCGAAGAACGTGCCGAGCTGATCTTCCTGACGATCCTCAGCCGCCGCCCGTCCGAGCGTGAACGAGAACTGGCCGTCAACCAGTTGGAGTCGGATCGGCAGCGAGGAGTCAGCGACGTTGTGTGGGCACTCATCAACACTCGGCAATTCATGTTCGTGCAATAGCCGCCGAGACTGCAGTCGACAGTCAATTCGAATGGTTCAAAAACAACTCACAGACACAATCGGATACCGAGGTTTCTCATGAGTAATCCATTCACCGCTTTCGATGACGTCTCCCGCCGCGAGTTCGCTGCGATCGCCGCGAAGACCTTCCTGGGAGTCGGCCTGCTTCCCGTGACAGGAGCGTTACCGGCATTCGGCGACGAATCCGAAAAGAAGACCAAAACTCCCGCAGTCACCGGCACCGCAAAGAACTGTATCTACCTTTACATGAGCGGAGGCATGACGCACCTGGACACGCTGGATCCAAAACCTGGAGCCGAGACTCAAGGACCAGTCGAGACCATCGACACGTCGGCCGCTGGTGTGCAGATCAGCGAGTATCTTCCGCAACTCGCGCGGCACATGGACAAGGCGGCCATCGTCCGCTCGCTCAGTTCGACTCAGGGAGCACACGATCGTGGTCAGTACCTGATGCGCACCAGCTACACGGCGCGCGGCACGATCCGGCATCCGGGCATGGGTGCCTGGGTTCTGCGACTTTCCGGACGCACAAGTGAGTCACTGCCGGGCAACGTCCGCATTGGATCGGACAGCCGCCATCCGGGCGCCGGCTTCATGGAGGCCCGCTTCGCACCATTACCCATCGGCGACCCGGCCGCCGGTTTGCAGAACAGCCGACTGCCACGCGGGACGACGACTCCTGACTTCGAGAAACGGCTGAGTCTCTCGAATCAGTTCGACGCCGGGTTCCGCGCGAAATTCGATCAGAAGCAGGTGCGTTCCTACACCGACGCCTACGACAGCGCCATCCGTCTGATGAGCAGCGAGGAACTGGAGGCATTCAACATCTACCGCGAGCCCGAGCCTGTGCGTCAGGCCTACGGTGACGACCGGTTCGGACAGGGCTGTCTGCTTGCTCGACGACTGATCGAAAATGACGTGCGATTCGTCGAGGTTTCACTGGGGGGCTGGGACACGCATCAGGGCAACTTCACCCGAGTCCCCGAACGCACAACGATTCTCGATCAGGCACTCGGCACGCTGCTGTCCGACCTGTCAGATCGCGGACTGCTGGAAGAGACACTAGTCGTACTGGCGACGGAATTCGGACGCACACCACGGATCAACCAGAACCAGGGCCGCGACCACTACCCGCGAGCATTCAGTTGCCTGCTGGCTGGAGGCGGAATCCGCGGCGGTCAGGTGTATGGCTCGACAGACGAAACCGGGGAAGACGTAGCCGATGGCTTTACGGAAGTACCCGGATTCAACGCGACAATCGCTTCAGCACTGAGCCTGCCGCTCAAGCAGAAAGTCGTCTCCGCATCGCGACGACCATTCACCGTTGCCAACAAGGCCGAGCCCATCACGGAACTGTTCTGACGTCGTCTGGATGTTCGCGACTCAGCGATGCAGTCGGCCTTCTCGTCTATTTGTCGCGGCGCGCCGGGTCCTTCCGGTACCTCTCCAGCAGTTCTTCCTTCGTGCCTTCGAACAGGTAGATGCGACCGTTCACCGTTCGCGTTTCGCCGCGTTTCAGCGGACCGACGCGCACGCTCAGGTGCATGCACTCCCATGGGTTGTGCCCCTGCGCCCCAAGGAATCGGTCCCAGGCAATGCCGGTTACCCAGCGCCCGTCGGTCGACTCGCGAATGATGAGACCATCAACAGCATCGACATTCGACTTCGACCATTTGGAGCTCCACACGTAGCGCCCATTCGCATCAGCTTCTTTATCGATCAGCTTCTTCAGTGCATGGTTGTAGTGAATCTCGCGCGGCGCTTTTCCTGCCAGCCGTTTCAATCCGTCCGACGAATTGAACCAGGTCTTCGTGTTCGCAAACTGCCGATTACAAGTCTCTTCCGGACCGGGGTTGAAACAGGCAACCATGGAGGCCAGCGTCGGCCAGTCATGCTTTGACCGGTTTGTCACAGTCAGCTTCAGTTCCGCGCCAGCCTCGGCGGCCTGCACGTCAAGTTCAACACCGGCGTTGCCGTTGACCAGGTGTGCTTTGAGCGGACTGACCTCGGCGTGGTTCGTCCAGTTACCGCGTGTGTGTTGACCCGGTGTGACTGCGTCAAACATGTGCCACTCGTAAAACCAGAGATAGACCCGCATATCCGGTTGCTGCGTGGAGTCGATCGAGACACCGCGTTCCCATTCGGACAGGCGGATATCGGGAAACGCACCGGCGGATCGAATAGCCGTCAGCATTGCCAGGCAACAAGTGACGTGGAGCAAGTGTCTTCGCATGACAGGACATTCTGAAGCGGGAACGAATTGCAAGGCATGTTATCGCAACGTGCCGAACGGTGAAGTTCCGGCTACGGACACCCCGCGACGGGCATTCGTTTCAGACGCTGTCTGCTCAATCGATGAAACCGGTGAAGACGTCGCCGATGGCTGCACCAAAGTGGACGCCATTTTCGACCTTCCGCAGTTTGATGTGCTTCCGTTTGCGTGCTCGTATGATCCGGTTCAGCGGTTTCGCGTTAGGCGTGCCGCGTCTCATTTCGTGAATGAGCGATCGCTTCGCGCGCGGCGATGGGATCCCAGACGACCGTCCTTTATAGCTCGGACAGGAGCAGTCGATGACGTCAGCCAGTCCCACGACAAGTGACCCGAATGGATCGAAGAACAAGGGGAGTGGGCATCATACGCTCTACATGATTGCGGCCATCGTCCTGGCCTTCCTGGTGGCATGGATCTTCCCTCACTTCGCGGCTTCGCTGGAGATTGGCGGCGAGATCTTTCTCCGACTGCTGACAATGGTCGTTGTGCCACTGGTCATGGCCAGTGTGATGAGCGGCATCCTTGGGCTGGGCGACGTCCGCAAGCTCGGGAAGCCCGGCCTGGCGGCGGTTGGCTATTACCTCATGACGACGGTTCTGGCGGTCACGATTGGCGTCATTGTTGTCAACGTGTTTCAGCCGGGAGTCGGCGTGTTCTCGGCAGAGAAACTCGCTGAATCGACTGCCGCTGCCGAGAGAATGGAAATCGCTGCCGAGTCGGCTTCGGAGCCGCCGTCGATCGGAGACATCTTTGAGAACCTGCTGTTGATGCTGTTCACAGACAATCTTCTGGGCTCCATGGTCGAAACCCAACTCCTGCCGCTGATCGTCTTCAGCATTGTGTTTGCCGGCATGCTGACCACCATGGGCGAAAGAGCCGAGACGCTGAGGACGCTGGTCGTCAGCATCAACGACGCGCTGCTCAGCTTTGTCATGCTGCTGATGAAATTCGCGCCGCTGGGCATTTTCTGCCTGGTGACCTCGCGCTTTGGCGAGGCCTTTGCCGCCGGCGAGTTCGTGAAACAGATCAATCAGCTTTTCTGGTACGTGATGACCGTGTTGACCGGTCTCGGAATTCACGCGTTGATTGTGCTGCCGTGTATCCTGTGGTTCTTCACAAAGCGGAATCCGTACCAGTTCATTCGCCAGATGTCGGACGCACTGCTGACCGCATTCTCGACCGCCAGTTCATCAGCAACGCTGCCGGTCACGATGGAGTGTGCTGAAAAGAATGCCGGTGTCTCGAAGCGATCGACCGAGTTTGTGCTGCCGCTCGGTGCGACAATCAACATGGATGGGACGGCGCTGTACGAAGCAGCGGCCGCGATTTTCATCGCTCAGATTTACTCGGGCGTGAATCCGGATTTCACGTTCGGCCTGACCGAACAGATCGTAATCGCCGTGACCGCAACGCTGGCCGCCATCGGAGCGGCCGGAATCCCGGAAGCCGGGCTGGTCACCATGCTGATTGTGCTGAATGCGGTCGGATTGCCGATCGAGTACCTGCCGCTGATTCTGCCGGTCGACTGGTTCCTGGACCGATTTCGTACGGCGACAAATTCGTTCGGCGATTCCGTCGGAGCTGCGGTCGTCGATCGCACTTTCCCGAAAGAAGTCGCGACCGCGAGTTGATGCGTTCAACCCGCAGGCTGAGGCACGCAACCGAAATCTACTCTCGGATGGCCCACAGGGCATCAAACGATCGCAGGTAGATCGTTCCATTTGAGATGACGGGCGAAGCGGCGATCGATTCGCCCATTTCGTTCTGGGCGACAAGTTCAAACTCCTTCCCGACCTTGACGACAGAAATCACACCGTCACGAGCCGTCAGGTAGATATGACCTCCCGCGTAAACTGGTGAGGCCCGGTGCCGTTGGCGATGGGTTCGTTCAAAGTAGTACTCTTCGCCAGTCTTACGGTCCAGGCAGTAAAGGTTGCCGTCCTGCATACAGAGGTAGACCAGATCATCGAGAATCAGTGGTGATGGGACGTCCGGTGTTTTCTCACGTGTCCACAGATGACTCTCCGCCGAATTCGAGATGTCACCCCGACCGTCGGGTCGGAGGGCGACACACGGCCCCCGCTTTGCCGAAGGAACAACCACAATACCGTCCGCACACGCGGGCGAGGCGACGAACCGCAGGGTCCTGTCGTACTTTGATTTGACGTTCAGATTCCCACACCGCCAGATCTCGTTCCCCGAATCAACGTCATGAGCGATCACGAAGTCGGCTCCGTGACTTAACAGAAACTTCTTGCCTCCAAAGTCGTACAGCATCGGCGACGCGTAAGAGTGTTCGCACTCGGCAACCGCGTCACTCATTCGGTCGTGCTTCCACAGCGCTGCGCCCGTGCGAGCATCAACGGCGGCGACAATCGCTTCGCGCGTCGATGCGTTGCCTTCTCCATGAATCAGTTGCAGGTAGAGCCGGTCACCATCGAGCACTGGCGTCGATGTCATGCCGAACGCAATCCTGAACTTGCCATAGCGTTCCTGCAGATCGATTTTCCAGACGCTCTCGCCACCGACAGTAAAGCAGGCCAGAGTGCCGTTGCCGAACATGACCCAGACGTGCTTGCCGTCGGTCGAAGGTGACGGAGCTGCCGAGTTGCCTTCATCGCCGCGTGCGTTTCGGTTTCCCTGGCTGACCGTCTGCCGCCATTTCTGTTTGCCGTCCGCGCCGATGCACTGCAGAATCAAATCGTTTCCGGATACCGACGTCACGAAAATGCTGTCATCCCAGACAACTGGAGTTGCACCGGCCGGGCCGGGCAACTCAGTTCGCCACGCGACGTTTTCCTTCGCGCTCCACGATGTCGGTAGATTCGTTTCCGTGCTGATCCCGTTGTTCCAGGGGCCACGCCAACTGGGCCAGTTTTCTGCGTTCACCGACGAGACACGTCCGGCAGTTGCGGCGATGGTCAAAGCGATCAGCAATGCAGCGTTGCGCATTTTCAGACCTCAAACAGGTTGCAGGTATCCGACGGTGAACAACGCGAAATGATAACCGGCCGTTGTCCGGTCGGAAAACAGTCCCCATCGCGGGCACGACACCGGTGTGATGCGTACGACCGGCCAGGAATTGTCATTCAACCGGCGATCGCACTTCTGTCGATAGTCAGACGCGGCGATTCGAAGGACTACGAACGTGCCGGCTTCTTCGGGCGATAGCTGTGTGTCGCCTGGCCGAACACGCTTTCGGCAGCTTCCATTACTGTTTCCGATAGCGTCGGATGAGCGTGAATGCTGTCTGCAAGATCACGGGCGACGACACCCATCTCCACGGCAATCACGCCTTCGGCAATCAATTCGCCAGCACCCGGCCCTACGATACCGACACCCAGCACGCGTTCTGAATCGGGATCAACCAGCAACTTGGTCAGTCCCTCGGTCCGGCCAAGTGTCTGAGCACGTCCCGACGCCGCCCACGGAAAACGCACAACTTTGACATCGCGCTGTGATGCCCTGGCTTCATTCTCGGTCAGCCCGCACCAGGCCAGTTCTGGATCGGTAAAGACCACCGCCGGGATGGCCACATTGTCGAATTCGGCGGGATGACCGAGGAGTGTCTCGACGGCGACCTTTGCTTCACGCGTTGCCTTGTGCGCCAGCATTGGCTCACCGGCAACGTCACCAATCGCCAGGATATTCGGATCGGCCGTTCGCTGATTACGGTCGACTTTGATGAATCCCTTTTCATCGACGTCGACCTGAGTGGACTCAAGTCCGATGCGCCGGCTGTTCGGTCGCCGTCCGATCGAGATCAACACACGATCAAACGTTTGTGGCGACTCGACACCCTCACCGTCCAACTCCGCCACGATACCTGATTCTTCGGCGGTCAGGCTGGCGACCTTTGTATTGAGCTGAATCGACTTGAACTGGCCCTTCAGTCGTTTCTGCAGCGGTCGGACCAGATCACGATCCGCCCCGGGCAGCAGCCCCGAGAGCATTTCGACAACGGTGACCTCTGAACCGAGCGCCGCATAAACGCAGCCCATTTCGAGGCCGATGTATCCACCACCTACCACCAACATCCGCGGCGGAATGTCCGCAAGTGCCAGCGCGCCCGTCGAATCCATGACCCGGTCATCACCAAGGTCAAAAACAGGTGGCATCGCGGGAGTCGAGCCTGTCGCCACAATGGCGTGGCCGAATGTGAGCCGATCCGTGGCTCCGTCAGGGCGCTCCAGCTCCACCGTGGTTGAATCCTGAAAGCTGGCTCGAGCGTGAATCAGTTTCACTCCACGAGCCTGGCAGAGTTGCTCGATCCCACCGGTCAGGCCACCGATGACGGATTCCTTGAATCCACGCAGTCGTTCCAAGTCGATCTTCGGTGGTTGAAATGTCACGCCCCAATCGGCTGCGTCGTGGGTCTCATTGATCAGTTTCGCAACATGCAGCAGAGCCTTGGACGGAATACAGCCTCGATGCAGGCACACACCACCTGGACGTGGCTCGTCTGTGACCAAAGTCACTTCCAGTCCGTGATCCGCTGCGTGAAAGGCAGCTGGATAGCCCCCCGGACCACCACCAATAATCAACAACTCCGTTCCTGCATTGCTCATACCGATCGTCTCTCCAGAAACCCGCCAGTCAAGCCCACAATGCCAGGGAATCTGGCATCAGCCCTCTGGTCGACACTAACAATCCGCGTGTGCCCAAAATCCTGCCGCGTCTCGTTGTCAGGCATACGGCGGGCTCAGGACGACACTGAACTGCAATCCATAAAAAAAGCCGAGTCCCATTACAGGACTCGGCCATTCTAATTCCCGCAGCTTAGCCTAGAAGTTGCCGGGGGTGGTGTTGCCGGCTCGCGTGGACAGAGGTCTCTGTACTCGGTTCCGGTCGACGCTTTCGTTCAGGAACTTCACTGTTCCATCGCAAAGAAGAATGTGTGTCCCACCGACATGAGGAGAGTTCATGTTGATGGCGTTGTGAGTTTCGTTATTCGAGTTGGTGTAGTCATTGATGGCGTGAGCACCAGAAATAATGGCACCAGCAGCGAAAGCCCACGGATGGTTTCTAATGTGAAGCGCCAGGTTCCGTCGTCGCGGGTTGCCGGTGAATCCACGGACGGGGATCGCTTCAGCGATAGCGATCGTGTTGGACGTACCGTCGGTAATCTGAGCAAGCCGGGCGGACTGCCAGAAGCTAAAGACTCCCGCGAGATACGGTCGCTGTATCCACATGTTTGTGGAGTTCGTGTTTGCATAGCAATCAGGACAGTTGGTCCCATTGTAATTGCTGCCTGTCCCTTTTCCCCAGTTGTTTCCGAGATTACCCGTTCCCATGCTGCCAATCACGCCTCTGTAGTCCAAGCGACCAAGCGCATTCTGGTTTGTACGCCAATAGTAATGGCCATTAATCTGAGCCGCCTGGGGGTTACTCGGGCATAGCAGACCGGGAATTATGTTTCTGTACAGTGCAAGGTTCTGATTTCCCCCACTAGCTCTGTCATTCCTCTGAATCATTTTATTGAAAAGCGGCGCCTGATCCATGTACGGCAGAGCGTTCACAACCCAGGAGTTGTCCTGGCCCCGTCCCCCAATGTGTGCCTGACTGTAGTTAAGTGGGAAGTATTCAGAGTTAACGTCCGCGTAGTTATGGAGTGCCAATCCGATCTGCTTCAGGTTGTTCTTGCAGGTGGATCGACGGGCCGCCTCTCGAGCCTGCTGCACGGCCGGAAGCAGAAGTGCGATCAGGATGGCAATGATCGCGATGACGACAAGCAACTCAATCAGGGTAAACGCGCGGCGCCACGGTCTCGTCTTCAGTTTGGCTCTCACTGGAACCTCCGAAAAAAAGAGAAAAAAAGGACTGAGCAGTGACGCTCAGCTATAGGACATGAGAGAACAGCGACAAAGCAGCTCAACTGGCTGAGAGGTCTACTTCCAGAACATTCTCACCCTCAGCTTTAACTTCTACCGTCTTCGATGTCGTCCCTGCATCTGTCAACTCGGCAGGGACAGGTGATTTCTGGCTGCCTGCTTCATCCGTCGCCATCGCCGACGGATCTGTGCCCCCCGAGAGGACAACTTTATAGGACCCTTCCGGGCACGAAATCAGACACGCGCCAGTTTCATCCGTTTCACCGTCCCATTGAGTCGGATCGTCACCTTCAGGCACCAAACTAACCGTAACCCAGCCTGCCGCCGTTCCACCGCTGGTCACCTTCACTGTCACATCGAACGTCGGCGGTCCGTCATCCTGAAGCGCTCCGCCTTCAGACCCACAGCCGAGTGAGACTACGAGCACCGAAACCAAGAGAAAAGGGATTGAAGTTCTGAGAATGGGTAGCACGAAGCAGCTCCGTTGTTGGGGCGATTGGCGAAATTTAAAAAACGAGTTTTACAATTTGACTTTAAGTCTACGTCTATGGGGGTAGCAAGTCAACCAAGGACACTTCCGATTGGATGATTCGAATTCTCGCTTATTGTTGGGGACTCGACTGTCACAACGAACCATGGACCAGTCGACACTGGCGTGGCGGCGAATGAAAGCCACTTAGGGGCTTACCGGTTCACATCGCCCAACATGTCGTCGCGCAGCGGCCCTGGCTTCTGAGCTTGCCTCAGAAGCCGCGTAGGGTCTTAACGAGCAAGATGTTCTGTCAGGGTTATCAAACTGTGGAGGCTCTGCGGACTTCGCAACTGGCGTCGATGCTGACGGAACAGCAGCGAGGTCGGTTCAATCCTGACTCCTGGCCCTGATAATGTACTTTAGTTCAGTGATCGAATTTGCGGATGCCAACCAGGGCCGAATGGACTTCCGAGTCGCCACAGTTTTTGGCGTAGTGCGTCAGGTCCTCGAGATTCTCCATCAGAACTACGTTTGGCCAGCGAGTCCGATCCTGCAACGCCTCTTCCAGTGTCCGGCCCTGATTAGCAATACGCTGTTCCCGTTCCGCCTGGTCATGAAGGTTCATTTTCCGAAGTACACGGGACAGAACGAGCCGCGTTTTCCAACCGAACGGATTTTTCTTTAGCGCTTCCCGGGCGAATACAAGCGCTTCGTCGTCGTTTCCCAGCTGCTCATGGAGCCGAGCCTGATGTCCAAGCATCCCCGGAGTCTTCAATGAGGGCGGTGATACTGATGCCAGCAATTCACTCACGGCCTCCCAGTCCCCGGCGTCGATTGCGAGGTGGATGCGGAAGTCGGTCAGGTCCGGGTTGTCCGAAAAGCGCTCGATTGCGTCTCGGAGAGGCGCGTCGTTCTCTCGCTGCCGAGCCACGTAGATAGCCCAGGCGACAAGCAAATGCTCATTTGCAGGTTCCACCCGCTTCCAGCGAAGGCACTCCATGTTGCTACCGACCTGCCCGCGACTCTCCGGCATAAAGAGGAACCAGCATGCCGCTGGTGACTCGCATCCACTCCGAATGGCAGTACGTATCTGAGCGTTGAGATTCTGAAACTGAAGCGTGGTGGCATAAACGTGGATCAATGCCTCATGAGCGAAACTGTCGGCAGGATCAATCCTAAGCATGCGGGCACAAGTGAGTATTGCATCAGACATGCAGTTCAGTCGTTCAAGCTGCAGCGTGACACGTGCCGCAAGTGCTGGAATTGCTAAGTCAGCATCATCCGAAATCGTGTCGAGAACATCGCAGGCGTCCTGAATGTCCCCCGTCTGTTCGAATGCCAGCGCCCGAAGCGTGATTGCCTCACCACTTTCGGGGTGTCGCTGGAGCCATTCATCCGAAGCGCTTGCAAGTGTTGCCCAATCACCGGCCGCCTTGGCTGTCTGACACTGCGTGCGCCAGGAATCGACCTGGTACTGCATAAAAGTACGTTGGACGGGGGATACCGCAAAAGTCATGGCCAGCAGAAGTCCACATCCGGCCAAACAGCGAATTTTTCGGCTCTTCATCCACGACAGCCTCGTTGAGCCAGAATCCAGATCAGTCGGCATCTCCAGTGCGCCGCCGTTTTCCAAGTCGTCGGATTCACTCGTATGGTCGTTTTGGGTCATGTGGGGTAGTCCTTCCTGGTGAATCGGCGCGTCCACATGGGTGGTCCGGCGAGTGAATCGGACAAATCAGAGACCGCTGGAGCGATTCAGGGGCAGTGTCAATCTCCTCTGTACGCTTGCCGACTGCCGAAGACTTAGCGAGTCCGCTGAGCACTTATCGCGCACGCCGTTCCTCCAACACATTTCTGCTCCAGCAGTGCACGGATGCCTGTTCTTGTCTGTACGAACCCTTGCCATTGTCGAGTTCGACATTCTGGCATGCTCAGTGGCTGGGTTATTCCGTCCCGCAGCGGGCACAACAACGGCACACAACCAGCTACTCTTGAAGGGACACCGGACGATTGTTGCGTTTTTTCAGGAGACGTTCAAAGGATTCAACGTTGAGCCGGCCGTCTGCGTCAATAAGTACGGTATTCGAAGGCCGTGGCTCGACTGTCTTCGACCAATGCTCCCTGATCCGCGAGATTGCCTGCTCGCGTTCCTCAGTCGAAGCCACGTAGTCGAATTGTGCATCCTCAAATCCGGGCAGTTGCAGAAGCGACTTGTGTGCAATGAACCGAACGGCATCATAAGGGTCTTCCAGCAGAGTGCAGAGAAACGGCGCGACCCAATTCGTACCTGAAACGTCAAGAGCCGCTTTCCGCCCCAGTGCGGACGCCGCGATCGCACGTTGGGCGGCGTCGCCAGCCAGTGACTGCCAGACGATTTCCGAGACCATCCGGTGGTCGTCCTCAACCGGCATCCGCTCCATCCCATACCAGTCGGTCAGATGCTGCGCCGTCCAGTCCAACGTCCGGTCCAGGTGGCAAAGATTGCAGGCAGCCGCCCGGCCGGTCTCAAGACTGACCGTGGCGTCCGGACTGTCAATTTCGTGACTGCGGATTGTCTTCAGCAGGCCATAGGTGGTGTACGGCATATGACAGTTCATACACCGACTTCCGGACGACGCACTCGCATGATGCGTGTGCTCGCTCGTCGCAAAGCTTTCCGCCGCGTGACATTGAATGCAAGACTGGTCGCCGTCCATGCCAGTTCTCAACTGGTCGTTCGCCCACTCCTTCAGATTCCTGCCCTCGGCTGGATCCGGGTGCAACTCATGACACGACAGGCACGACATTTCGCCCTCGTTGAAACAACGTGACTCAATCAGCCCGTTGTACTCTCGCCCCGATACGCGAACCATGCCGTCACTCCAGAATGAATCCAACATGAACTCATCGAAATCGTCAATTTTTCCTCGAGGGCTGCGTCCGAACAACATTCGGTGTTTGTCATTGTACCGACTGACAACCCACACTTCCTCAAGGTCATCCCCCGGACGGTAAGGGTGCCCGGATGAGTTCAGCTCTGCTGTGTCGGCGAAAGTTGAGTCACTAAACTGAATCGAGTGACAGCGACCGCAGACCTGTGCGGACCGTCGGCTGGACAGTTTCGCGGGATTGACAATTGGATCGTCCGAGTCATGTTGCTGCGAGTCGCGGTTGCGATGCAGTTGGACATGAGACTCGCCTGGACCGTGGCAGGCTTCACAACTGATCCCGAACTCAGCCACGCGGGTATCAAATGTGGAATCCTTCGCTTCTGAGACTTCAGACACCTTCATCCGTGATCTGCCATAGGTCGCGTGACAATTGAGGCAGGTGTGATTCCACCGACCGACTTCTGAACCAACACCTGCGACGACTGCGTTATGGCTGAATCGAACGTCCTGCAGAAAGGCACTGCGGCGAGGCACCCAGCGGTCCTGTTCCTTGAGAAACACGATCGGCAGTTGCCCCAAAGCTCGGGATTCTCCGATCGAAAACCAGTAGACCTGCATATGGTGCGATCCCGTGCACATCACAATTGGCAAATCGTGAATGAGACCTGCTGTTGGTCCGGACTCCGGCTCGTACACTCGGACATAAAAACGCCCGTCCTCGGACGTCAGATGGTACTTGCGACCGTCATCAGGCGTTGTCACAACCGTGTCGTCATAATCCCCGAATACGCTCTCAGGCGTTGCCAACTGAGTCATAGTTCGGTGGTATGACGCGTACCAGGACGCATGCTTGTCAGTGTGGCAGCCGCGGCATTCGTCCGATCCGACATACCCGTCTTCGGAGACCCTCAATGGTATACCTTTGTCTCCATACGACACGCTCTCGGACTGCGGTGACGGTACCTCTGAATCATGCGAACTGCTGGTGTAGTACTTGACCGCGACCGCTCCAACGCACACGAGCAACACCACGAAAAGAGCCCTTTGCGGGAGCGAGCCGGAGCCCAACTGAAAACGTGCCATGGCCTGGGTCCTAAGGAATAGTCCCGAAATAACTTCCCGGAATTGTGAGCCGTAGGCGCTAGCCTCGGGCGCACGAGCCCGAGGCTGGCGCCTACGGCTCAGAGGTCTCGCGGATTCCAGATCGGGAACTTATTTGAGACCCGTTCCTAAAGAATCAATGCTGTCCCCAAGGGTTGCTTGTGAGAAGAATTACTTGAGAGTTTGAGAACACCAGATATTACTGCACGTAAGTGCTCACGTGAAACGTGATTACGCCGGCTGCCAGCCAAACGCTTGTGTTTTCCGCCGAGAAAGAACAGATACCGCGCCATGCATCCACATGATCAATCATTGGGCAACACTCGTGATTTGACCGGCCATCACGTGGAACTACCATGTTGATGAGCCAGCGCCGTCATGCGACTTTATCGTGTTCAGTGACGGGAGCCCACGACCGTTACAAGTGGTGCGAAGTCTCCGGCCTTTGCGCACGCACCGACCAACGCTTGTCGGGTATCGTTAATTTGCGTCAGTTGCACGTATTTTCTCTCAGCCACGGAATACGAGCTGCTGTGCAACTGGCGAGACCGGAGGGAACGATCACGTGACCGGGACAAAATCACGGCAACGTCGTCAAGTGATTTCGCGACGAAAGAAGACGATCTTCGCCGCCGTCGTGCTGTTGATTACGACTCCGCCGATCCTGTTCATGGGTGAGGTCGTTTATCGTTATCAAAACTCAATTCCGCTGACGGGTGGTCGCCTGTACGAAGGCGATCTTCGGATTTCGGAAGACGATCTGAAAACGACCGGCGCCCATTTGCGACGATTCCGTAAATCGGAGAACTCCGTCCTGTTCTACGAACCAAGGCCGGGGCACGACAAAAACGGTTTCTACGCGATCAACTCGCACGGGTTCAGAGATCACGAGTACACGATCGAGAAGTCCCCGGAGACGTTTCGCGTCGTCGCGCTGGGGGACTCAATCATCTGGGGAGCCGGGCTGCCTTTGGAGCAGACGTTCTCGAAACAACTGGAGTCGCTGCTGAACGAAAGATTCAGCCGACGCTTTGAAGTGCTGAATTTTGGTGTCGCCGGCTATTGCACTCAGCAGGAGGTCGAACTCTATCGAGTCAAAGCCAGTCAATACGATCCGGACCTCGTGATCGTCGGGTACTGTCTTAACGATTACCTGGAGCATTCCGAGGAGGCCGACGTGTTTCGGCAACTCTACTACGACATCTTCAGCAGGTCTTACCTGTGGGAGAGCCTCGAAACGCTGTACAGCGGAGCGGTTTACGATGCCTATGGGACCGCCACGGTCAATCCGGACATCCAAGTGGATTTGCGAAAGCAGTTCGAGCTGCTGGAAGACTATTCACAGAATCGCGAACGATTGCTGGTGATCTTCCCTGAACTGCTTTCGTTCCAGAATTATCTCGTCGAATTCGAGCATGATCGCGCAAGGGCGGCCGTTGACGGGCTCGACTACGACGTGCTGGATCTGTTGAGTGAGTTTCAGATGTACGATGCCGAATCGGTGATTCTGAATCCTGAGGATCGTACTCATCCGAACGCATTTGGGACGCGGATCGCAGCGCAGGCGACACTGAAGCACCTCATGCAACAGAGCTTGATTCCGCCCGAGTGAAACTGCCCACGACAACATGGGCCAATACCAGGGACCGCCAGGAAATTCTCGCGGAGCAATTTCTGAAATAGTCCTGCGACGTCAATCTCGAAGCGGAGCATCAAGGCTTCGGGGACACATCCTGGTCTGGTTTTTCAGACTCGAACGGGTCGCGGTCGTCTTCCTTGGTGCGGGATTCCAGATACCTGTCGCGGTGGTGCCGCGCCAATTCCGTCTGCTGCAATTGGTCGTAGGCAACAGACAGATGAAAGTGGACGTCCGCTGCATCTGGATACTGCTGAATCACCAGTCCCAGATCGTCTACTGCCAACTGATAGTTTCCGACATCCATGTGAAGCATTCCGCGGAGTTGAATGACATCCGTGAGCTTCCCCAGCCGGTCTATCACCTTGTCCAACTCTAAGAACGCCTGCTCTGGATTCCCCTTCAGTCGATGCAGACGCGCTCGCAACAACCCCACAAGCGCTGGATTGCTGGCCGGCAGTTCGGCGAGGTGTGCCAGTTCGCCTCGCGCAGCGACTGCGTCGCCTGTTTCGATGAGATTGCTGATGATGCGCATCCGCGCATCTTCAGCCACCGCCTGAGGCAGCCCGAGTTCCATGGCTCGGCGATAGGCCACCACAGCAGCCTGCCGGTCATGCGCACTCTCGTGTCGAACTCCAAGCTCGAACCACCAGCGTGAGACGTCAGGCTCAAGTTCCAGCAAAGTGCGAACCGTGGCCATCGCCCGCGCGCTGTCATTGCGGTCCCGCAGGACCGAAAGCAGTGCCTCAAGAGTTTCAATGTTGTCGGGTGTCCGTTCGCTGGCCAGTAACAGGGCCTGACGCGCGATGGGCTGCTTGCCGGCCGCGTTCGCACGCAAGCCCAGTTCCAGCAATAAGCCAGGGCGGCACGACTGCGTGTCAGCGATTGACAGGAGATTGTAGGCGGCCGACCAATCGGACCGACGTGCGGCCACCAGACACAAGAGCACTTCCGCGTCAGGGTAACGCCCGCCAGCCTGCTCGATGGCACGCTGAAGCAACGTCTCTGCCCCATCGGGATCGCGTTCCATCGATTCCTCGGCCTGCCGACACAGTGCTTCGGCGTCGGCACCGAAATACTTGTAGACGCCAACGCCGCAGATCCCCACCACTAGCATCGTGACGGCGATTGATCGACGGACTGGAAACCGGCGTGTCGACGGGTCTCGATCGGAATTGCCGCTCATCGGGGTGACTTCAGGTTGAACGACGCGGCAGTGCCGCAAACGGGTTCGACGACGCGCGCAGGTCCTGTGCAGCGAGCAATGCAAGTTTACTGGAGCACGTGACCGTCGCCAGGCACGGGCAGGTCCTGACACGAAAGTAACCGCAGTTGCAGAGAAATGTCGCACACAGGCGACATCTGAGTGCGGTAAGAGGAATTGTTGCGACGGATTTCGTGGATGTGTGTTGACTCACGACGACTCGAAGCTGATACGGCAACTGGGGTTGAGAATCAGGATGCGGGTTGTTCCCCTTCTGCTGGCTAAGGCGAATACGCCGCCGGAACACACCTTCCGCCCGGACTGCATACTTATGTCCAGAAAAGCTTCCCGCCCGGCCATTGTGACACCATTCGTGGACGGGCTGACCTGTGGCGGACTGTCGATCCTGTGCTTCCTCGGACTGGTCGTTTACGGCATTCTATGGCCTGAGGACTTTACGGGGCTCGACAAGGGCAATGTCGACGCCTGGAAGTCCGCTATCTTACTGGGAGTATTGATCAATTCTCCGCATTTTATGGCCTCGTACCGCCTGCTCTATTCCGCGCGTGACAACCTGAAGAAGCACCCGTGGGCCACGATGTATGTTCCGGCAGTGCTGGTATCACTGGCGATCCTGGCTGGTGTCTGCCTCACCATTGGCTACCTGCACGGTGAAGGCAAAGCGACGTTCCAGCACGTCGTGGCCGAAACGGGTGTCGCGGGGGCGTTCCGAAACCACCTTTGCTGGGCTATTGGGTTTGGCATCGAAAACACGTTGCTATTGGTCTCGGTATTCTATCTTGCGTGGCACTACACCGGACAGTCGTGGGGCATGACCGCCTCTTTTGCCTACATGGCGGGTGTACGTTTCGATGCGAAGGAGCGCAGAATGATCCGCGCCGCTTATCGTTCCATGTTGGTCGCGCATGTCCTACTTCTCCTGCTCCAGCTCTCGCAGCCAATTGAAGCCATCATGGGATTGCAGCCAGGCAGCCTGCACAGTCTGGCTCGGCCGTTGGCGGTCAGCTACTTCGCTATCGCGGCTGTGGTGACGATCCCTATGGGTCTGCTTGGATTTCAGCGCGCCAATCGGAGGGCCGGCGTCCGGGTACCCTGGAGAGCGATCGTCCCCTGGATTTCAATCTACTTCTGGTATCTGTTGCTCTATGTGCACCCGTTCTTTTTTGTCTTTGTACAAGTCGCGCATGCCCTGCAGTATCTGAGTTTCCCGTTGCGGGTTCACGTGAATCGGCTCGAGCAACCCGCTGCGCATTCGGTTGTGCGGCGAGTGATGTCTGTAACGCTGTTTTACACGGTTCTGCTTCTTTCCGGCGGACTTGTGTTCACCGTGCCAGAGTTTCTTGAACTCGCTGGATTTATTCCGACACATGCTTTCTCGCTGTCGGTTCTGATTTCTCTTGTCGTCAATACGCACCACTACTTCGTGGACGGGACGATCTGGAAAATCAGCAACCCGGAGGTCCGACGCGATCTATTCTGGCACCTTGACCCGACAAGGACGTGACGCGGGAACGCACCAGACCGAAACTTGATTCCAAGGCTGGAATCCCGCCAGGAATCGCTGAGCGGTCGTGGACATCGCGGTTGTTTCAATTCCAGCGGAACATCGCAGGACATCATGGGTGAACGACGGCTCGTGGTCCTTTCCGCTGAACACGTCCCGATTCGGCAGACGATCGTTGGTGGGTCTCCCATGCATTCTGACACGATTGCTGCCTTGCCTGCCGTTTCGGAACCATCAGAGCCAATGGGGTCTGTCGACACCGACACAGGTTTCCTTATAGAACAGAATTCCGCGGACCTGTCATGTTACGACACGGACCGGATGGACAAGTGCCGGGCGCGGAGACTGCGGCCTGGACAGTGATCGCCGTGTTTGTTCTCTTGGTTCTCCCCGTGTTTCCGGTCCAGGCTGCCGAAGCTGCAACGACGGTTGCCGTCCCGTCCAACGCCGACTGGGTCGACACCGGTATCACGTTAGCTGACGGCGAGCTGTTTTCGATCGTCGCGCGTGGCCAGGTGTCGGCACGCTGCCGCGACGCATGGGGCCAGGGCGCTGACGTCCCGATTGGTCCCGAAGGGACTTACCTCGTCTCAAACGCGCTGGCAGCGCAGTGCTACCCGCTGGCCGCAGGGGCTGGCGGACCCGCGCCGTGTTTCTGTCTCATCGGTCGGATCGGGAATCGGTCGCCGTTCTTCGTTGGCAGGGCACTCTGCCGTCGCACGCCACGGTCCGGCCGGCTGTTTCTGCGAATTAACGACTTCGACTGTCGATTGAACACGGGCTGCTTTTCCGTCGAGATCCGAACTCGTCTACCCTGTTCGTTGGCGCTGAGGTGCGAAACAGTCGTGCTGCCGACAGCGGCGCCCGGCCGCGCGTCCGGTGGCAGTCGCGTCGTCGTTTTCTATGTCGACGGACTGCGGCCGGATGTCGTACAGGAAATGGTCGCCATGGGGCACCTCCCCAACATGCGCGAGCTGTTTCTGGACGGCGGTGTCTGGATGCCCAACACGTTTACCGCGTTTCCATCCGACACGATCACATCCAACGGAACCATGTGGACTGGCTGCTATTCGGACCGCCATGGATTGAAAGGGCAGGTCCGCTTCAGTCGCCGATCGCTCACGTCTGAGTCGTATCTGGAACCGCTCGGCCCCAGTCGCAGCGCGCGTCTGCTGGAGCCATCAGGTATCGACCGATTGATCACAAAGGGCCGGCAGCGTGCTCGTGGCGAACTGCACGGAGAGGAAGCCGCCGAGCGCTGGCGCAAACGCCGCGTCACGGAGACGCCGGCGATTTATCACTACCTGCGAGAACACGGCCAGGACTGGTCGACGGGAATTCTGCCGCTAATGACCGAGGTCCCACCGCCTCTGTGGACACGCAGCATGACGCGCGAACTGCCATGGCTGAGTGCCCACGACGCATGGCAATTCATCGACGATGCGAACACCGGATACGCCGTCCGCCACCTGTTACATCGCGATGAACCGGTCACGATTCTGTGGTTTCCGGAAACCGACTCAGTCAGCCACAAGCAATGCCGCGGCCAGTTCGGCCTGACGCGCCGCACGATTGCCAAAGCCGACCGGTTGATTGGGCGAGTCGCCTGTGAACTCCGCGAGACCGGTCGGTTCGACTCCACATATTTCATTCTGGTGAGTGATCACGGGCATCATGGCGGACGGGTACAGCACCTGCGTCATTTCGATCTAGCCAACGACTTCTTCTTCCGCCCCAGGAAAGTCAACGGTCAGGGACAGTGGGTTGGCGGCGGACTCGGCCTGTCGGTCCGCAGGCATCGCGTCGCCAATCGACACCCGGAACATCACCAGCGCGAGTTCGTATTTATCGATGGCGAGTCTGACGGAGTCGCACGCATCTTTCTGCCCCGCCGGTGTTCGCATTCACGCGACTGGTCGGGACCGAATCGACCCGGTGATCTGCTGAACTACGGAATTGGCTGTAACCGCGGCAAGTTCGATCTTGTTGGCACGCTGTGCGACGCTCGGTCCTGCACGGGCGAACGTACGATCGATCTGGTGCTGATGCGGCTGAATCGGTCATCCATTCTGATTGCCACCGCCGACCGAGGATACGCGGTCATTGACCGTCGCCCCGGTGTGACCGGCTGCTGGGAATACCGCTATCGCCCGGTCAGTCGCGTCTGGAGCGACGAGCAGGGCGGCGTGTACTTCACCGCTGTCGTCCCATCCTCAAAAGGTTCCGGGCAACTGCTTCAAGGTAGCGTTCCAGCCGATCCGCTGGGCCTCACCGGTTTACTGGACGGGAACAATTTTGAGTCGTATCTCGACGAGCAGGCCTGGCTGAATCTCACGGCCACGACGCAATATCCCGACTCGGTCGTCAGCCTGACGCGGCACATGCTGTGGCAGGACAACCTCGCCGAGCGCGAAAACGAATTCGCACCGGATCTGGTTGTCACCGCCCGTTCCGGCTGGTACTTCGGCACGCAGAGTTCGCCCGGCACGATGCACGGCTATCCTCTGGCCGATGCCGTCCGCGCATCGTGGTTCGTCTCCGGACCAGGAGTCCGCCGCGGTGCCCGGCTCGATAAGCCCTGCCGACTGGTCGATCTCACGCCGACAGTGCTCGACATGCTCGGTTATCCGGTCGAGCAGTACGGATTCGACGGTCACCCGATCCGTCGCATCTACGAGAGTGGCCGTGACGGTTATCGAGATGCCACTGCGGACTCAATTCCAACGCACATCACGTGGGAGCATGTCGATCTGCAAAGCTGGACGCCGCTCCGTTACTCCCCGACACCCACGTCTCGATTTCAGCCGCGGTCGATCAATCAGCCGGACCACCGTCTGGACCTGAACAACACAGTCTACAACCTGGCCGCGATTGCCGACTCCAGTGTATTCCGAGTGTTTGATGATGTGATTTTCCCGTTGTCCGAATGCCGGCCTGGACCGTCCACGCGCGCGGTCGAAGGTATCGAAACGCGTCTGCACCGCAGTCCCTACCCATGGCTGTCTCAGGGAGCCCGCGTGCTGAACGCCGCCGAGATCGCCTTGTCCGACTATGCGCCGATGTCTCAAGGGAACCTGTGGCGAGCGTCGACGGCTGTCGATTGGGCTCAATCCCGTGCAAAGTCCGCGGACGCAGCGATCGTGGGCGGCCACGGAGATCGGCAGACCAAAGCCAACCGACTCGCCAATCGCGGCATCGACGGAGCGCAGCACGGCTTCTGGGAGGCGTACCGTCTGGGCCAGCGCGTGGTGATCCGCGCGATTGACGAAAAACTCATCAACGGCGTTGAAAACGCTACTGATCGACTGCTCAACGCAAAAAATGCGGTGCCCGCCGAGATACGCGTCAGGTAGGTCACACTCCGGAATGGTGCGAGTCGACTCAATCAGTCTCGAGGTTCGCCAGGTCCAGAAGGTCCTGAGGGCGTCCGGATGCCCTCTTTGCGGTGATCAGGTCTACTTTGGATATGAAATTCACCGAGACGCCGTCGACCATGACGATCTCACGACGCAGCCATGCGTCGTCAAAACGCACACCCGGAATCGACATGAAGATATCCACGCGCAGAGGAGCTCTCCCCATTTGATAGAAGTAGCCTTCCTCTTGGAAATCGCTCTCAGTTAACCCGGTCAGCGGAGCACCGAAGTCCTTCAATGCCGTGAAGACGGCAGTGGCATTGGCGCCCGTCACGGCAACCCAAAGATCCAGATCTTTCGTGAAACGTGGCTCTGCATATCGCATGAACGCGTAGCCGCCGATGACCAGGTACTCAACGCCGTACCTCTCCATAAGACTCAACAGTTCTTTGAAGTCTGGGCTCGTTAGCATGGCCTTCCCGAATCAGCAGATAGTCACGCACCAGTTCGCGGGCGGCGGCGAAGATGGCTTCCGGCCCAAGTTCCTGCCAGTAACGAATGTCGAACGCGCGGTCTTCTCGCAACGGACCGTAGGACTCGACGAATTCATTGCGTGGCTCGCCGTTCATGAGGTTTGACTCTGGAGTTCGATTTAGCCGTCAGTACCGCGAATGCTTCCACGATAGAGCATAGCGGGTTTTGCCTGGACTGAAGAGCTGCGATTTCGCAGCCATGGCGGACGTTGTCTGCGATTGCGTCGGAGATTCAGACGCGACTGGTTGTCGATGCGCCGGTTGCTTCGAGATGCTCGTTCCAGATTACAGACGCCATTCCGCGGCCAGTCGGTCCGCAGAATCTTCCAGTCGGAAACTGGACTGAATACGGCGACGAGCCGCCTGACCGAATCGCAATCGAGCGTCCTGATTCTCGACAAGACGCTTGATGGCGGCCGTCATCGGCTGCGGCTGGTCTGCAGCGACGAGCAAAGCGGACTCTTCATGGTGAAGAATCTCCGAGGTGCCTCCGACGTCCGTCGCCACAATTGCCAGGCCAGCCGCTGCCGCCTCCAACAATACGCGTCCCAGCGGTTCCTGACGAGCGGCATGAACAAGGATGTCGGCAGCGCTCATGACGCGGGCCATGTCCGATCGCCAGCCGAGTCGATGATATGTCAGTCGCGCGCCCGCCAGTCGGAATTGCCGGTCGACCGACCGTTCGAACTCGATGCTCTCGTCCTTTGTCGAGAATCGCTCGCCCGCCAGTAGCCAGTGGATGCCGACATGAGTCCCGCTCAACGCGACAGCCGCTTCAGCCAGTGTATCCAGACCCTTACGCAGCCCGATCTGACCGGCGGTCAGGACCGCGACCGCATTCTCCGGAATCCCCAGCTCGACTCGAATCGTCTGTCGAGCGGTCTCGCACCGAGCGAATTCGTCAGCGTTGATCCCATTACGGACGACGCGGATTCGCTCCGGGTCGATTCCCTGTCGAACGTGAAAGTCGCGAGTCGCATTCGATACGGCCATCAATCGGGCATTACGGTTCAGGTCTCGAACTGCTGCTTTGCTGAGTCCCATGATGTCGCGCAGGTGAGTCGTCAACTGGACGTCCAGCGAGTCGGCCATGCGACCCAGCCAGCGACCCATCGACAGACTGTTTCCGTGAAGCAGGTCCGGTCGCAGCTCGTTGACGGCGGCTCGGATATCGACCTCGACGGCGTCCCTCGGGCGTCGCTGATTATCATCAGCGAACATCGACAGGCTGTGACGTTCGATCCCGAGTTCATCCAGACGCCCCGCGAGCGGTCCCGATTCCGGAGCGATTGCCACGAAGCTGAATTTCGCCGCCGCGCGGGATGTCAGATACTGCAATGCGGCGAGCATCGAATTCTCGCCACCATTGACTGACGGGTACTCAAACAGGATCGCAATTCGTTTCACGTCTCGTCACCGTTCCCTATTCCCTGTTCCCCATTCCTCCTGCCAGTTCGATGCCCGCAAACCTCACTCACAAATATCAGAAGGCCGAAGAAGAGTATCGCCGCGCACAGTCGTCCGAAGAACAGATCGCCTGTCTCGAACACATGCTGCGGGTCATTCCGAAGCATAAGGGAACCGAGAAGCTGCAGGCTGATCTGAAGTCTCGGTTGAAGGAAGCTCGGGTCGAGCAGCAGGTCGAAAAGGCGGCGGCGAAGAAGGGGCTGAGCTACCGCATCCCACGACAGGGTGCCGGAACCGTTGTCGTCATTGGCGGTCCCAACGCGGGCAAGTCGAGAGTGCTGGCCGAGCTGAGCAATGCCGCCCCGGAATGCGCACCGTATCCCTTCACGACCCGCGAACCGTTTCCGGCCATGATGCCAGTGAATGATGTGCTCGTGCAGCTCATTGATACGCCACCCGTCACGGATGCTCATTTCGAACCCTACATCAACAGCTTCGCTCGCACGGCCGACCTCGTGCTCCTGTGTATGGATGGCAGTTCAGACGACGGTCCTGATGACACTGTCGCGGTCATCAGGCAACTCGATGCCCGCAAGACGCTTCTGGCCGAGACGACCGGATTCGACGAGAACGACTTCTCGAAACTGCACGTGAAAACGCGACTGGTCGTCACTCGCGCCGACGATCCGGACGTCGATACACGCATCGAGTACTTGCAGGAACTATTACCTCGTGAACTGCCCACGGTGCGTGTCGAATTCGACCGCGTCGAGTCGCGCGAGTCATTGCGCAACGCGATCTTCGAGGCATTGGAAGTGATTTGCGTTTACACGAAAGCTCCTGGCAAACGAGCGGTCTACGAGGACCCGTTCACGGTGCCGGTCGGCGGCACGGTGGAAGATCTGGCGACGCGAGTTCATCACGATCTGGCCGAGAAACTGAAATTCGCCCGCATCTGGGGAGCTGAAGTCCACGACGGTCAGTCGGTTGGCCGCGAGCACGTGCTGCGCGATGGCGACATGCTGGAACTGCATACGTGAAATGGTGGAACGTGACGTCTATGAATGACAGCCGCCGCCCCCACCTCCACAGCCGGGTTTGCCACATCCTCCACCAGTACTCGGCGGAGGATCGACCATCGGCTGCAGCTCAATTCGCTCCAGGCCGTGTTCGCGAGCGATGTCTGTGACCAGTGGACCGGCGTCCGGATGCGACTCGCCAACGAAATAAAGCACTGCCGTTTCCGCGTCGAACAGCACCTCGCCGTCGACCACCGAGATGGGCAGTTCCCGTTGATCAAGCTGCTGCTGAGCGTCGCCGATCAGTCGGTTCACCAGTCCATTCTGTCGTCCATTGTGAGAGTCGATCTCTGTGGCTTCGGCCAGCCGCACGACTTCACCCGCCGGCTGGGCATCGGCATTGGCTGAACGACCGTCAGTCGGATCGGACAGCATTTCGCCCAGCTCCAGACCGCGATGCGTCTGCACGACGATGCGGTCTCGGTGCGAACACGCGACGCGATCCACCGTGCCGAACAGCCCGACCCAGCCGAGTGTTCCGTAACGGATAACGTATCGATGGATTCCATCGTCCACGGCGTTTGCTGCGGCAGCCGGTGCCGTCAGCGCGTCGCGGTCAACCGACACCGACGTCCCGTCAATCTGCACGGGAATCGTCCGCACGCCTGAGCCCGAGCGACCCACGGCGGCACCGTTTCGCAGATCGAACTGCCAGTCGTGCCACGGGCAGGTCACGACAGCATTCTCGACGCACCCGTCCCCCAGCGACGCCCCCTTATGCGGGCAGCGGCCTTCGATGGCCAGCCATTCGCCATCTGTCTGAAACAACGCCACTTCAACGTCGTCCACAAAGAACGTCGCGCCGGAGTTCGCTCCGACGGCGGCAGTGTCTGCGATTTGTATCCAGTCTGGCATGGCGGTGGAGATCGATCCCCATTCCCTTATTGGTCAGAGTCGTCGTCGGAGCTGATTGTCTCAACGGCAATCTCAGCCGCATCGACACTGCCTTCAGCAATGTCGCCAGTCAGGCTGCCCGAGTCGTTGCCTTTGTTAATGAGGCTGGCATCGCCGGCATTGGCGCGACGCGCGGAATCCGCCGCCGCCCCGAACTCGTCTCCGTGACGCAAACCACTCGAAATCGGAACGTCATCCAGGTGTCGACCGACATTGCCAATTTCGTCCGCGTGCCGAACGGCTTTGCTGCCCGCCCGGAAAAGATTGTCGCCGCCCTTCGCGATGAAAAAACCGATACCGGCAACCACGATCATGGCCCCCTTCACGATTCCGCCAGACTTTCCGCTCATGTCAGATCTCCTTCTGGTTTACAGACGACTCTCACAGAAAACGCCCTCCACTTGGCAACGCCGTTAAGGGTTCTGTTCGGAGAGAACCGGGAAAATCATTGTAGCTGCGTTCGCCAGAACGCGGACCGGACGCTCCAGAACATCCGCGTTCTGGCGAACGCAGCTACGAAAATCCTTAAAGGCGTTGCCTGCTTGGGCAACCTCAGGTGCAAACCTCGAATTGTGGACAACGTATCGTTTCCGGCGAGACGTTGCCGCTCACAGAACGGAATAAATTCGGTGTCGGCGACCAGCGGCACCTACGACCCGCCCAGACGAAAACAGACGGCCTCTTCAGCGTTTCGCACCAGTAGCAGTCCCTTCCACAGGACCGGGTGGTTCCATGTTGTGGCCGACAGGGCCGGGAACCGGAGTAACTCTTCGAATTCTTCAGAGCTGGCCCGCACGTAGGCCACGTCGCCGTCTTCAGTCTGCACAATCAGGACGTCACCGGCCAGCAGCAACTGACCGTATCCGTAACGCCCTCGCTTCCATTGCATTTTTCCGTCGCGGATATCAATGCACTCCAGAATGCCCTCGTCCAGACCGTACGCGTAGTTTTCCAGGCGAACGGCCGCATTGAATTTCAACTTGAACCGCCGCTTCTCAGTCCATGCGGCATCCACAGTCCAGTCGCTCGCGGACGTGCCTTTTCCGACGTTGATCGACGCCACTCCAGTTGCATAGCCGCTGCCGATAATCACGTTCGACTCGTCAACGACCATCGGTTGAGCCGCGTTGATTTTCGGATCGTTATGCCACTCGAAATCCCAGAGCTGGTCACCTCCGTCAATTGCGTGCCCGGACAGTCCATCACCGTGATACCACAGGATTTGCTCGACGCCACCCAGTGTTGCCAGCATCGGAGCGGCGTATGAGGCGGGATGGTTACCGTTGTGCCACAGTGGTTCGCCGCTGATCCGGTCGTACGCGATCAGACCCTTCGATCCGCCAGGCGCTGTGATGACCGCAATCCCCGTGATCAGCGGGGACCCGGCCATAGCCCATGGAATGTTTGCAACTCCAGCGTCGGTCAGAATGTTCGTCGCCCAAAGCACGTTGCCCGTCAGCGCATCGAGACAATTCAGTTGCCCGGATGCACCGACTGTATAGACCCGCGAGTCGAACAGTGTGGGAGTCGCTCGCGGACCAATGCCGCCCATGGCCTCTTCAAACCGCACATTGTCGGCGTGCTCCCAGATATGGCGACCGGTCTGGACGTCGTAGCAGACGACACACTCGCGTTCGCCCCGCTGCTCTTGCGTGAAGACTCGACCATCCGCCACGGCAAACGATGACCATCCCGCCCCGACCGGATGCCGCCAGATTTCTTCCGGTGTTTGTGTCCAGTCGATGTCTCCGACCCCCGCCCGCACGACACCGTCCCGCAACGGCCCGCGGTATTCGGGCCAGTCGGCGTCGGTGATCAGCAATCGCGGAGCAGTCGCTACCGGCTGCTCCGCCGCGCTGCCGGAGCCCTGGGCGATCGGATCAATCGGCGGCTGATCGTTGCCATCAGTTGCCGCCTTTGACGGCGGAGTTTCGGCCGCCGACGCGGTGTTGGCCAGAAACTCGTCCAGCCGCTCCTCGCGCGTCGGTTCCGATTGAGAGACGAACCGCGGAAACATCGCTCCGTCGAATCCTTCAAAGCGATACTGTGTGCGAAAGACTCCGAACGCTGCAGCGACCATCAGCACTCCCCCGCCACGCACCAGCCAGTCCAGACCGCTGAAGAACAGCCACCACAATGTTGTCGCGAGCGCGGTGGCTGACAACACGGGCATCGAATACATCACCTGGTGTGTGCGATCCTGTGCGATGACAGTCCAGACGATCCATTCCGTGAGGATACCGAGAATGAGGATGGCCAGACCGACCGCCCACCGGAAGTGTGACAACGACGCCTGCCGTGCTGGACTCGACTGCGACTTTGCGTCGGCATCACTGGAGAGTTGATCAGACATCCGTGGAGACTCCTGGCTCGCCCGAAAGAGTGACATGCAGTTTCGGATATGTAGAGCCTGCCGCGGCGTCGAACAAGGCGGACGCGACCACGAGCTGCTGAAATTTCCGGAGCCGGCCCGGCTTGCACACCGGAGGCGGTTGCGAGTCCTTCGTTCCACTGGCAGGCACCGGCGTCAACGGGCGCACGAGCGATGGATTGGGACTGTCAAGGGGAACCGCAGTCAATCCTGATCGCTCACGGAAAACACACCGGAGCCTGCGAATGCGCTGAATCCTCCGCGTCGATTCCTCCGCCCGCCGCCACTTGAAAAGAAACCGCCGCTGCCCAAGCCTCCTCCGACACTACGAAATGGAAGAAGCGACTGTGGCTGGGCGCCCGGAGGAGCGAGTGTGTTGAGAAACGCGATCACTTTGTCGCGGTCTCCGGCCTTGAGCGCTCGAAACTTGCGTGCGGCCGTGGCTGCCTCGCCGCCGTGCATGCGAATTGCCTCGTCCAGTGATACAGCCCGCCCATCGTGCAGATACGGAGGCGAATCTCTCAGACCCCATAGCGGCGGAGTCCGCCATTCCTGACGCACATTCGTCGTCACGTTAACCAGCAGTTCAATCGACGTTCCGCCGTAGTATCCCGACGTCACCGGAACTTCACGGGCGTCGATTTCAGGAATGGCCGACACGGCATCGGCCAGGCCCGGACCCATGTCGTGCAACAGTAGATCGCTGTAGATGTGCTGAGCCGGCCCCATGGTCTGTACATGACAGTGCGAACAACCGGCTTTCTCGAACAGTCGCTCGCCCGCAAGCGCCTGCTCCGACTGCTGCAGCGTTATTCCGTTGAGCGGCACGGGTGGAGCAAGGCTGGAAATAAACGCCGTCAATGCGTGCGTCTCATTTTCAGTCAGGTCTGCCTTGTTCATTGGCGAAGCATTTTTGACGGCAGCGGATTTGCCCGCCTTGAGTCGCGCCAGTGCCGCAGCCGGATTCTGCGGCTCCGCCTGAAGCCCGGAGACCTGCAGTCCAAGCTCGTTGACACAGGCACCGAGCACAAAATCGTGCAGCGATCGGACCTGGCCTCGCCATCCAAAACGCCCGACAGCCCCGCTGTTCGTCTGCGGGACACGCCCGGAGATCCCCGGAACACGGTCTTTCTGGTGCCGGGCTACTTCGATCAAAGCACTGTCCGGGACCTGGTCGATCAGTCCTGCTCCGAACAACGCTGGCGTCGATCGCTGAGAGAACTCCAGCACAATAGGCCCTTCGCGACGGAATCGCGGCTGGACGAATTTCGTATGTCCGCCAAGACCCGAGGAAGCCAGTCTCCGGCGAGACCGATCAGTAACCCGCATGAACTCATGACGGAACTTCGCATATTCGCCATCGCGCGAGTCGTTCTTCGCACCGCGTGCAACTTTGTGGACGGTCACGGACAGGCTTGTCGCACTCAAGTCCGGGTGGATGTGCTTGAGCGTCGCGGCAATCCGCTTGGAAAACCCATCTTTCGTGGGTTTCGGTGAGACAACGCTTACCATGTCCACGTTGTGCTGCGTTCTGCCGGCTCCCCCGATTCGAGCTGCCTGGTGACAGGCGACACACGAAACGGCGTTGTACATCGGCCCGATTCCGTCACCGTGTTCCGGCTTGTGTTTCGTCCAGTCTCGGACAAACAGCTCCTGCCCGAGCTTGACCCGCTCCACGTCGTGGGTGTGTGCGCGGAGCATTGCCGGCTGTGCTTCCGCCGGCAGGGACCTGCCGCCCCCGCCTAAACCGAACTGAGCCTGACACGGAACAGCCGGCACGAAGAGAACCGCAATCGCCGCTGTAATAATGAGAGCCCGAGTCATGTATCACTCCTTTTCGGGTGTGGTCCGGCCGACGCATTCACAGAAGTCTGTTGAGACGCAATCAAGTCTCGCGTTTCAACACAGAACACGGCGAGTCGACATTCCTTTCAACGAATTTCCGTACGGAGCAACCACATGACACGGGCCGGCCGCATCATCAGCGTGTTGACGATCCTCGTTCTGACGACCCTGTGGGGACCGAACCTGTTCGCCGAGGACCCGCCGGAAACGGCGCCCGAGGCTGACACCAGCCAGACAACGCCGCCCGAAAATCCTGCGACGGATGGCGGCACTCCGGCAACTTCAGCCGAATCCAGCCCGCGCCCGCTCAGTCTGGCAGCCTCGGTACTGGCCGCGCGCGAGTTTGAAAAGGAGCTACGGAGAAAGCTCCAGCAAACGGTCACGTACAAACTCGAGGAGCAGCCACTCGACACCATCATTGCCCATCTGCAGACTGAGCTGGGAATTCCGATCCGGCTCGACGTCCCCTCGCTGGAAGACAGTGGCATCGTGTCGGACGAACCGATCTCGGGGCATTACGTTGGTCTGTCGGCCGGGCGGTTCCTGAACCGCTGCTTCGAAGACCTCGATCTGACCTGGTACATCGCGGACGAATCCGTCGTCGTCACGACGCTCGACGCGGCCGACGAACGACTGATTGCACGGTCGTTCGACGTTTCATCCCTGCTCAAATGGCTGGAGCGGACTCCGGCAAATCAGAATCGCGATCGCTTCGGCCTGTCGAATACGGTAGCCGGACTGGGGTTTTCAGGTCCGCCGCTGACACCGCAAGCCGAGTTATCGAACATCCTGATGACCATGGCACCAGGAATCTGGGAAGACATTGATGGCTCAGGTGGGTCAATCTCCGGAACGGGTGGGCTGTTCACCGTCAGTCAGTCGTATCAGACCATGGAGACGGTTGACGGATTGCTGCAAGTGCTGCATCACGTGTCGTCGCGGCCGCACCAGCCGGCCGTCTGGTTCGTGGAAGAGTCGGGATACGGGGCGCAGGCCAGTCGACCCGTGCTCGCAAAACTGCGGCAGAAAATGACCCTCGAAGTGCAAGAGGCCGGGCTGAAAGACGTCATGGCTCACCTGGCGGAGCGGACCGACATCCCGATCAACCTGGACGTCGTCAGCATTGAGGACAACGGCATCGTCACGGACGAGCCGATTACGCTGACGGTAACCGCTTCGCTGCAGTCTATTCTGGCAACAGCCCTCCAGGACCTCGATCTGATCCACGCCCCGCGCGACAACGGGCTGTTCGTCACCACCATTGACGAGATGAATGAGCAACTCGTGACGGCATTGTACGACGTGCGAGATCTGTTGGGTGGCGACCTCGTCACGGCCACATCGCTGACAGACACAATCATGCAGGAAACGGACGGCCTGTGGGACGACATCGATGGCCAGGGCGGTTCAGTGATGGAAGTCGGCGGACTGATGCTCGTCCGACAGACCATGCGGACCCATACCGAAATCGAACTCCTGGTGCAGGAACTGCGAGACCACACGTCACCGCGGTCACAGGCCATTGTTGCCACTGCACCCGAACAGCCGACGCCCGTCACGCAGTTCTACCTGGTCGGAACTGCCGAGGAAGGCGAGTCACTCAAGGAAGCCCTGATCACGTTCGTCTATCCCGACAAATGGGAAGCCAACGGCGGCACCGGCATCATGCAGGAAGTCGGATCAACACTCGTGGTGCGTCAGACTCCGGACGTCCACAAGGCAATTGCCGCGTTTCTCTCCGAACTTGACGGCAAACGCCCCGCCGCCGACTAAGGAACGGGTCCGAAATAACCTCCCGATATTAGGTCAGCTCGTGAGAAGTAGGCGCTAGTCTCGGGCCCGCGGCTAGCGCCATCGGCTCATGGAAATCGGGAACTTGTTTTGGACCCGTTCATAACCCGGCGGAGCCGGAACCAAAGAGGTCAGTCGCACGTGGCGATGCTCACAGAATCATGGGTACAGAATGATCGGGCCTGACATCATTCTGTACCCATGATTCTGTCTCTAAAAAGCGCTTCGAAGAATCCTGACCGTCTTGCGCAGGATTTCACTGATAAGAGACTGAGCCGCCGTTCGACGATCGGAATGAGTTGTGAATACGACGCTAATCCTGACCGCGATGTTGTGTCTGCAACTTCCCGCCAATGACTCGCGACCCGTTGCGGCCGACAAGCAGCCACCTCGACCGCTAAGTCTGGCGATGCCGATCCTCGCAAGTCGGAAGGTCGAGGCAGAGCTGCGTTGGAGTATGGCGAACCAGCGAATCTCACTTGATGTGACTGATCAGCCGCTGGTCGACCTGGTGCGACACCTCGCAAAAAAGTCCGGTGTGCCAATGCGATTAGACCGGATCGGACTGGAAAAGTCCGGAATCCTGCCCGACGAACCGATCACCGCGCGTTACGTCGATCTGCCGATCGGCAGAGTCCTCAACCGTTGCCTTGAAGACCTCGACGCCACGTGGCTGGTCAGAGACGAAACCGTGTTGATCGTCACCGACGACACAGCTCCTGCAACTCGTCAAATGAAGTTGATCGAAGTCTCCAGGTTGCTTGGGTGGATTCAGCAAAACACAGCTCTCGTTGACCGGGACCGCTTCGGGCGGATCGCTGATGTGGTCGGGCGTCGCTTGCGTTCCTCGGCAGCGACAACAATACGTGCCGAGCGTGAACTCGCCGACATTGTCACGCTGTTCGGCAGCGGTTTCTGGCAGACGCAGCCAGGAGGTATTCGCGGGCGATCAGGCAGCGTTTCATTCAGTGGTGGAGTGGCCGTCATCCGCCAGACACCCGGCAGCCTGAACGTCGCGACACGGCTGGTCGAGCTGCTGCAACACGTCACAACACACCCACATCAACCCACAGTGTGGTACGTGGAAGAGAAAGGCTTCGGGACACCAGCCAGCCTGAGGGTTGTTACGAAGCTGCAGCAGAAAACAACGATCGACTGCGTCGATACGCCGCTGGAAGACTTCATCGATCTGGTGCGCAGAGAATCCGGTGTCCGAATCCACCTGGACATCGTCAGTCTTGAAGAAGCCGGTATCCTCGTTGACGAACCCGTCACACTGCGCGAGACAACTGCGTCTTTTCACTCGATCCTGTCGACAGTTCTGGGCGACCTCGATCTCGTGCATCTCCCGCGAGACAACGGCCTGTTCGTGACGACGGCAGACCTGGGCTTTGAGTATCACGTCTCCGCCGTGTTCGACGTCCGTGATCTGGTGAGCCCGGACAGAATCCCGCGGCTATCACTGCTCGGCGCGATCATGCGGGAAACGTCGGGCCAGTGGGAGGATACCGATCCAGGCGGCGTCCTTCAGGAAATTGGTGGACTGTTACTCGTGCGTCAGAATCTGGAGACACTGATCGAAGTCGAATTGCTTTTGCACGACCTGCGTGACGCGGCGTCCCACCGAGCACAGGCGCCGGATGAATCGAATCATCCACTGACGCCACCCAACGACACACGTTTCTACCGACTCGACGCTGCAGAGCAGGTCGACGCGCTGCGGGAAGCAATCATCAGCTTCGTCTTCCCGGACCGCTGGGAAACCAACGGCGGAACCGGCTTCATGCGGGCAGTGGGAACAACACTCGTCGTGCGTCAATCACCAGAGGTACACAAGGCAATCGCGGAATTCATTGCCGAGTTGCACGATTAATGATTTGCACAGATTGCATCACACTTCTCCGGAACACACATTGGTGTACTCGGCTCATTGGTGCCGGAAATTGTCTTTACTCGTGCTCAATTGGCGTCGCCCGGCGATTGGATGTCGTGGATACGATCCCACCAGTATCCTGGCTGCCGGTGATGGTGAAACAGGGCGAGAATGAAGAGTGTGTCCTGCTCTTCCTTAAAGAGCAGGTCGTACGGGAACCGCAGAATCCGAACACGGCGAACGGTTCGCTTCACCTGCGGCCACGACGACGGATCCCGAACGACTTCATTGATTCGGAGTTCGACGGCTGTTTCGAATTCCCGGCCCAGGCCATCCCGGGCGTTGTCATAACGCTGAGTGGCTTCGGCCAGCTCTGCCTCCGCATCGGGATGGAAAATCACTTTCATGTCGGAATGTTCCGGCTCCGAAGTCGAGCAAAGACTTCTTCAGCCGGAACACCTGCGACTTGACCCGTCGTCAGTTCATCCAGGCGACGTTGTGCCATCGTCAGTTGATTCTGCTCAATCCGATCGACGTCATCGGTCTCCAGGCTATCCAGCAGCCGACGTGCAAGGTCACAACGGTCCTCGGACGTCAGTGATAGCGCTTCAACCTTGATCTGTTCGGCTGCAGACTCTGACATGGAACTCTCCCTTCCTGCTGATCGAGCAATTCCGCACCCGCGGGGTGATCAATTTGACGGAACCGATTAGTTGGACAGCGCTACCTCGTGGCGGCGAACTAACCCGAAGCGTAAGCGAGGGACCATCTTACGCTGAAATCCCTCGCTAACGCTTCGGGTTGGTTTTCCGGGCATTCCACCCGAAGTGGCGCTGTCCGATTAGTCATCGGTACCGAACCGCCGAAACCGGGTCCTCGTTAAACACGCCGCGCGCGCAAATGAGACCAACTCATCCAATTTACTCAGATCGAATCTCGACGCCACTCCAGTAGGCGAACTCCCAGGACCAGCCGGTGGGCTGGTTGAGCAGTTCGATCTTCACCTTCCTGCCGGCGAAGTGGCTGAGGTCGATCAGGTGGGTGGCCCAGCCGTCGGTTGTTGTTTCTTTGCCCACGACCCGTCCACTGAGTTGCGGCTGGCCGTTGGCTTTCACGATCAGCATCCAGTCACCGCGCGGGTCATGACTGACATTCACACGGAGGGTCGACTTCCGGTCGGCCGGGATGTCGAACTCGCCATGCAGGATACAGGGCGTTCTTTGATTCAGTGGATGAGTCCGCACGGCCAGGCGGCCGAAGTGGTCGGGGACCAGGCCGACTCCCAGTTCTCCGCAGGCGTCCGTTGTGAATCCCGGCGCGATTTGCTGGACGAGCGCAGTGAATTCTTTCGGGTCCGTTGAGTCACGGCGTTCGAAGACGCGGACTCCTGGAAGCTGACGGGCATTCGGATCGGTCGGCGGGCGATCCAGAGTGATGTACGCGAACAGGTCTGCCAGCTCATCCGGCTTGAGCTGCTTTTCAAGCTGCTCGGGCATCATCGACAGTTCGCTGACTTTGAAGATCTCGATCTCGCCCCGCGGAATCGTCTCCAGCTTGCCGCCCTGGACTTTGAGGATCACACGCTGCTCCGACTCCTCGACGGGCAGGCCGGTCAGGCTGCGACCTTCGGTCGTGACAATCGTACGCGCCTGATAAGCCGCTCCGATGACCAGGCTGGGGTCAAACACATTCGAGAGCAGTTGATCAAACGAATTGCGTCCGTTCCGTGTGATGTCCGGTCCGACCTCGGCGCCTTCGCCGTACATCTTGTGGCACTGGCCGCAGACCTTCTTGAACACGGGGATTCCCTTGATCGCGTCGCCGGGATGACTGCGAATGAACTGTTTCATCTCGGCGACTAACTGGGCGCGTTTCGGATCACGCCCCGAGCGAATCGTTCCCCAGTGTTTCTTCACCAGTCCCTTCAATTCGTCATCACCAGACTCATTAAGCCGCCGCACCTGATTCAGGTTGAGCGCGTTGAAGGGAACATCCTTCTTCCCAACGGCTGCGAGCAGCGCCTTCGCCCAAAGAGGCCGTTGAGTCAGCAACTCCACCGCTCGCGGCTGCAGTTCCGGTTCCAGTAATGCGAAATTCGAGATCACCGTTCCGGCGACCCGGTCATCATTAAGCGGCCCCAGCGCCCCAAGGACGTCTGCCCGAAACGCCACACTCGTATGTTGAGGATGAGCAATCACGTCACCGACCTGTGTCAGAACACCTGAGTCCCCGGCCGCCACCAGAGCCTTCAATGTCGCCAGTCGCGTCTGAGGTGGCATGTCATCAGAGCGAAACATGATGCGGGCATGCTTCAGACCTTCCTCATCCTGTAACGATGTCAGTAACAGAACGACATCCTGAAAGAGGCTGCGATCATCCTCGTCGGGCGTCTGTCCGAATGACGTTGCCATCGCACGCAGACCTGGGCTCATAAGCTCCTTGAGTTGTTCCAGTTGCTTCCCACTGATTTGCCGAGTCTGCACCTGCTGAGTGATGATGCTCACGATCGCACGAGTCCCGTCCTGAGACTGTCGCGATTTTACGATCTCAAGCAATCTGGCGACTGACTGCAGATCCGGATCCCGACGATTCAGAATCCGGTCAACGATTCGTGGCAAAAGCCCCGCGGCGATAACAGCGTCCAGGTTTTGACGCTCCTTGAGCAATTTGACACACAGGTCGGAATGCGCTCCAAGCAGAGGATGCAGATTCTGCCAGACAACCTTCCGTATAAGTGGATCGTCGCTGAATCCGACCAGCCCGGTAACGAGGACTCGAAGCAGCGCACGCGGAGCACCCTTCATTTTCGAACACGCAACCAAAGTCGCCAGTCGGCGTTTTGGGTGTCGCTTTTCATTGGGATGTTCCAGACCATAGAGCGAGCGAAAGAAGTGTCCGTCCAGCGGATCATTAGAATCGGCCCAGTTCTCGACCGCTTGGAGCAATTCCCTACTTGACTCGCTTGGCACGCTGGACACTCGATCCCACTCGTTGCCCATCGCTCGCGTAAACCACGCGTGCATCTCCGGCATGTTCACTTGTCCTCGGAAATCATCCCAGGCAGTGTCACCGGAGATTCCAAACTTCTCGGGTGCAAGATCCGTATTGGCTGACGCTGCGAAAACCGCGTGCATGCGCTTCAACTTTGGTTGATTCACATCAACGGCGGTTTCCAGCAACTCGTAGAACGTCTGGATCGAGCGACGTTCCTGAAGCAGTCGCTGAGCCGTCCACCGCGTGTAGTCATTTGGTGTACCAAGCACCTCAATCAACTCCTGCTCCGTTTTCTCCGCCAGGTCGTATCCCCACTTGCGCGGTGTGTCCTTGTAGCGCACCCGATAGAGTCGCCCCTTCAACCGATCGATGCCTTTGGGATCGCGGCGGGCGTCCTGGTAGCAGTGGTACCTGTCGTACCAGTCCAGAATGTACAGGCTGCCGTCGGGGCCGGTCTTTTGCACGACGGGCATGAACCAGGCATCGTTCGCTGACAGGAAATCCGGTTCGCCGTGGCCTTTGTACGTCGAGCCGTTGCGCGTCAGGCGGTCCACGTTGATGCAGTTGCCGTGGATGTTGCCCATGTACAGCCGGCGGCGGTACTTCTCCGGATACGCGTCGCTGTCGAAGTAGTGGATGCCGCAGTAGGCCGCTTTCTGGTGTTTGTGGTCGACGATCGATTCGATCGGCCAGGTGAACGGTGGATAGGTTCCGGCCTGTCGGCGGTAGTAACCGGTCTCGGTGATGTGCCACAGATGATCGATCACACACGCCGAGATAAACGCCTCGCCGTCTTCGTTGAATGCGATACCCCACGGGTTACTGACGCCTCGGGCGAATACCTGAAACTCGCGCGTGCGCGGATGGATACGAAACATCGCCGCGTCAAACGGGAACCCGTCATGTCCCTCTTCGTAGTTCGGGTTCGATTTCGGATACCGCACATGCGCGGGATTGAAGATTCCGTTGAGACCGTACAGCCATCCGTCTGGTCCCCACGTCAGCGAGTTGGGTAACTCGTGCGTGTCGCGTCGACCGAAGCCGGTGACGACGACCTGAGCCGGACCGTCCGGAACCGCGTCGCGGTCCGCGTCCGGCACAAACAGAATGTCCGGCGAGTTCGCGATCCACACACCACCAAACCCGACGGCCACTCCGGACGGGATGTTGAGGCCGTCAAGAAACACCTTAAAGGAATCGGCCTTGCCGTCACCGTCGGTGTCTTCAAGCACCTTGACTCGGTCCTTTCCAGGACCCGGAGCATTGCGCGGATACTCCAGGCTCTCGGTGATCCAGAACCGGCCCTTCTCGTCGATGGTCATCGCGATGGGATTCACGATGTCCGGCTCCGCCGCAACGATTTCGACTTTGAACCCTTCCGGGACAGTCATTTTCGCAACAGCTTCTTCCGGCGACAGTGCCGGACCGGGCGGCTTGTCCTGGTGATGCGGGATGACCACGCGCTCTTGAGCCACGGCCGTTCCACAGCACAACAACGTGATCAATACGACGAACGGGAACTGGTTCTTCATGATGCACCGGCCTGTGATTGAATCCCGAGGAACTTCATCTACCAGGGCGAGCGGCAGATGCGAATTTACCCGTAGCGAAACTTAGTAGTTCCAAGGTTGGGTGTCCGCGAGAAGGGTGGCTGGGGTCGAGCGCCAGCGAGCCCCCAGAATCGCAGCTACTGGGGGCTC
>CAUZFZ010000099.1:0-40314 GCA_963579025.1 Planctomycetota bacterium
AAAACCAAAGATGAACTAACAACGCTGGCGCATCGGAAACTAAAAAGCATGTCCAACGATCCAGGTTTGATCCGCGGATTGTACTTCCGATCCTATGTTGCAGATTTTTTCAGATGAGCCATACTTCGTTCCTGCACCAATCCAGCCGCCGATTCATCCGTCTGACTCAAGGCGGCACGAGACTTCTCGTTGCCGCAAATGTTTTCCTTTCTGCGTGACATGCAAGGCTTGTAATTCAACAACCCAAATCGCGCAAGTTAACATTGTGTGAATATTTTTTCGGACACTATTGGGCACTGCCAGTGGACGTTTCAGAAGCAACTGCCGAAGCAAAGCAGACACCGGACTTCGAGTTTCTCGACAGCTCCGTGCGACCGGGAACCGGCTTTCTGTATGAGGACCCCTGGCGAGTCTTCCGCATGCAGAGCGACACGATTCAGGGCAGCGACGTCATGGCCCGGGCACTCGAAGGCGTCCCACGATCGGTTGCCGTCTTCGGCAGCGCTCGCCTTCCAGCAGACGATCCCGTCTGCACGCTGGCTCGCGAGACGTGCCGCCGTCTGGTCGAATGCGGATTTGCAACAATCACTGGCGGCGGACTCGGCATCATGGAAGCGGCCAACCACGGCGCCCGCGATGCCGGAACCCTGTCGATCGGTCTCAACATCGACCTGCCGCACGAACAGACGCTCAACGCGTACTGCGACGTGAGCTACACGTGCCGACACTTTTTCGTCCGCAAGATGCTGTTCGCGAAATATGCACGCGAGTTTCTGATCTTCGCCGGCGGCTACGGAACACTCGAGGAACTGTTCGAAGCCCTAACGCTGATCCAGACCGAACGCCTGGCAGGGTTCCCGGTAATTCTCATTGGGAGCGACTACTGGCGGCCGCTGGTGTCCTGGTTGCAATCAACGATGTACGCCCGCGGGTGCATCTCGGAAGAAGACCTCAGCCGCTTCATTCTCGTCGACTTCCCGGAAGAAGTCGTGACTGCGCTGGAAGCCTGCCTCTCGGTAAACTGTGAGCGGGACACGACGCCCGCAACTCGCAAGGACGAGGTGGTCGATCTATAAATCGGGCACCCGAGACGAACTGGCATACTCTTGATTCCTCGGCCATTCTCAACGACCTGGAATCAGACCCGAATTGTGGTCTGTCAGACCGTCAAGTCAGCGAACGTCTTGAGCATTACGGACTCAATGTGATTGTCGACACGGGTTCGCGCGGCCCCGTAGGGTCAAAAAAGTCTGCCGAACTCGAAGTCGTACTCAGCACTGCAAGCAGCGACTGAACAATGTGGTGAGCTACTGCACTCACCACATCAAGAACTCCGTGGCCGAGGGCATGAACAGCAAGATCATGGCTATCAAACGCAGAGTCGGCGGATACCGTAATCGTGAAAACTTCAAAACAGCTATCTACTTTTACTGTGGCGGAATCAATCTCTACCCACGACAAACCCAGATGGACCACGTCTTGTCCGCTAACGCTACGTCCGTTTTCGCATTATTTCGTGTTTTTCGTGGACCAGAACAATGGCAGTAGAAATCACAATTCCTCGACTCGGCTGGAGTATGGACGAGGGGATCTTCGGTGAATGGCTCATAGCCGATGGCGAGTTTGTCGAAGCCGGAGCAGCGATATTCACACTGGAAAGCGAAAAAGCTTTGCAGGAAGTCGAGTCCGTAGATGCGGGTATCCTGAAGATTCTGTCCAGCGGGCCACGCGAAGGCGATACGGTCGCCGTGGGTACTCTGCTGGCCTACCTGCTTGAGGATGGAGAGCCTGTGCCAACAGGTACTGTAATTGAATCCGCCGGCGACGCGTCCGTCCCGTCAACGATCGACGAGGAGCCTCCCGCCGCATCCGCAACCACAGGATCAACCAGCACGCTGCCAGAGCAGGATGCGGCGAACGTGTCACGGCGCGAAGCGAATGGTCTGCCCGCCATTTCACCTCGCGCTGCGAGGCTCGCGCGTGAACTGGGGATTGACTGGTCCGGTTTGAACGGCAGCGGTCGAACGGGCCGCATACGCGAGTGTGACATCCGCGCAGCCGCATCACAGCGGACTGGTGAGGGACAGTCGGCAATAGGCACTCGCATTGGAGCGACGCGGCGCATCATCGCGGAGAGGATGCTGGCGAGCGTCCGAGCCACGGCACCTGTCACGATTACGAAACGAGTTGATGCCACGCACCTTGTCGGTCTGCGTGAACAATACAAAACCAGTGGTCATCAGCTCGTTCCGGCCTACCACGACATCATCGCGAAACTGACGGCGATCACGCTAAGGCAATTCCCCGTGATGAATTGTCAGTGGACCGAGGATGGCTTGGTCCAACCGGACGGAATTCACATTGGTTTGGCCGTTGATACAGAAGCCGGCCTGCTGGTTCCCGTCATCCGCAATGCGGACCAGCTCGCGTTGCTGGACCTGGCAACGAAATCTCACCGCGTCATTGAACGGGCGCGTCAGCGAGCATGCACGGCAAGCGAACTAAGCGGCGGAACATTCACGATTACAAGCCTTGGCCAGTTCGGCATCGAAACGTTTACTCCCATCATCAACACGCCGGAAACAGCCATCCTTGGCCTGGGTGCGATTCGCCGTGAAGCTGTGGTGCTCGATGACGACCGAATCGTCCCACGCGATCGGTTACCGCTGAGTCTGACCTTTGATCATCGCGTCACAGACGGCGCCCCTGCGGCCCGATTCCTGCAGCAGCTATGCATTGCGATCGAAAACCCCGGCGCTTGTCTGATCCAATAGATCAGGTCGTCTGTCCTTGTACGTCGGCGTCGGGTTAATCACTTCAACTCGCGGATGTAGAGATTTGCGAAGTTGATCGGGCCAGACGGTGACAATTGCAGTGGGCCACTTGCGGGAATGTCATCGTAGTCTCGCTCAATGACAGTCATTCCATTCAGAGTGACGTTCAGCCGTGTGCCCTGAAGCGTGCCCTCAAATCGGTTCCAGCCTGTCTTGCTGAACAGGTCTTTGTATGCCGGATCATCCGGTTTGAGTCCGATGTGAACATCGCTCGATCCTCGGAGTCGTATTTCAGCCGGGCCAGATTCTGCTTTGCGACGTACATCAACAACGAATCCGAAATCTCCGAATTCCTGCTCTGTCGTCAGGAGCGAATCGACTGCGTCCGATCCGGTATACGACAGGACCCAGTCATTCACTTTCCATTTGTCGGTACCGGCCGTCTTCCACCCAGACAGGTCGACGCCGGAGTAGATGCTGCGGTAACCGCGGTTCGCGACCGCGACGTGCTCATCTTTGACAGCCGTCTCCGGCAACTCTTTGATCTTCAGATTTCGATAGTGGACGATGCCGCCTTCCGATTCCAGGCAGATGTATCCTTTGCTTGGGCTGCACCTTTTCCCACGTGTCACAACCTTGCCATTTACTGCCAGCGAAATCTGTCCCTGCCAGCACTCGATACGGTAGTGGTTCCATTCGGGACTGGGCTTTGAACGCTCTTCTGTCGGAAAGGCTCGACTGCCACCGCGCCCATTGATGGGTTCCATCTTCGCACCGTGAATCGGAAAGATGTCGCCGTGAGTCGTGTGGCCACGCGAGTTTCCATACGCGTTCTCAAGAACCTGCACCTCGATGCTGCGATGAAACGGAACACCCCGCGCCGTAATATCATCAGCCCAGACAAAGATGCCGGCGTTGCCCTTCGGCTTCATATGCCTCCATTCGACTTCCATGACAAAATTGTGATACATGCGAGTCGTTCTCAATTCACCAATCGGTTTGCCCGAGCAGACCAGCAAGCCGTCTTTGACAGTCCATGTCGACGGCGCTGTGTTGACTCGAACCCACCCGTCGAGGTTCTTGCCGTTAAACAGGGACTCGAACGCTGTGTCATCGGAACTGGCTGAGGCTCCGAAACAGGCCATAATAATCAGCGTCGCGGAAAGTCGGATCAACATGGCGAGTTCCCGGGGAGAGTGAATTGGCGATGGAGTGGCAACGGCCAACCTGAAGCACGCAACTGCAGATCGAATCGCAGACAGTTCGTTTGCTTCAGAGCGCCAAACTATGACGCATCGACCATTCCGGCGACACTCGTCCGGCATTCGGACGGGCATGCTGGATTCTCTGTCACTGCCCGGCCATGCACTCAAAACCTGACACGGTCGCGTCTTCCCGCTACAACTGCACTCCCACCGACATCATCCCCACCCGCAGACAATACCAGCGTGACCGTGTCCTCGAGTCGCCTTTACAACCGCACCTTTGCGTTTGCCTTCTTCAGCCAGATCGGCTTCGTGCTGAGCAACACGCTGATGGCTCACTATGCGCGGTGGATCGACTTTCTGGGCGGTGACGTCAATCAGGTCGGCTGGATCATGGGAGCGGGCTCTATCATGGGCCTGGTGATGCGGCCCTGGATGGGTCAGTGGATCGATCGCATCGGCGCCCGCAACATGTGGCTGCTGGGGTACGCACTGTTTGCCATCGGTTCGTTACTGAACCTGGTTCTCACGGACCTGGGACCGATGATCTATGTGTGCCGGTCGTTTCTTGTACTCGGACCAGCGATCGTCTTCTCGGCGAGTCTCGCTTTCATCACGCATCATGCACCGCCGGAGAGACGCACCGAAGCGATCGGGAGTCTGGGTGTCGCCGGCTTCACCGGGATGATCCTCGGTCCATTCCTGGGCGATGTGATTCTCGCGGGTGAGCGATCACACGCTTCGTTCGTGCTGCTGTTCACAACGGCGGCTGGCAGCCTGCTGCTCCCGGCCATCCTGCTCCTGTTTATCCAGCCGCTGCCGACCGAGGCGCGAGGTGCCTCGGTCGACATCAGGGAGTTTGTCCGCACATTGCGTCGTTACTGGCCCGGCACGATTTTCACCATCCAGGTAGTGTTTGGCCTGTGCATGACCGTTCCGTTCATTTTCCTCACAAAGTACATCGACGAGACCGGTATCCGGATTCCTGGTGTCTCCGAGGTGGGCCTGTTCTTTCTCTGCTACGCCGGCTGGGGTTTGACCGTCCGCATCATTTCGCGCCGTATACCCGAGCGTCTGGGCCGCAGAAAAATGCTGCTGGTCGGCACGCTCATCATGGGAATGGGTATGCTGCTGTTTCTGGTCGTGGATGCCGCCCATCCCTGGAGACTGGCCCTCCCGGCGCTGGTCTGCGGAACCGGACACGCGATGGTCTTCCATACATCGACATCGCTGTTCATCGAGCCGTTCCCCAACGAGTCACGCGGTGCCGGCTCAGCCCTCTCGCTGATGGCTCTGGACGTTGGCATGATTGGCGGGGCACCGCTCATGGGGATGATCGCTCAGCGATTCGGCTACAACGCGATGTTCCCGACGATTGCTGTCATGTGCTTCACCGCGGCGACTGTTTACGCCGTCGCCAGCATTCCCGTGTGGAGGCAGCGACTTCGCGAGGCGTGAACGAGTGCGTCTTGCAGCGCCCTGCCGCGTTGCTCATACTCGCCGCTGGAACTCACGTCCGGTTCTCACTGGAGAGAGACCGATGCCTGTCACGCGATTCGTCATCCTCGCCTCGATGCTGTTGACACTCGAGCTGTCTGCGAACAACGCGACGGCTCAGACCATGATCCAGACGACAGTCCCGCTGCAGTCCAACAGCGACAGTTTTTTTGAATCAAACAGCGTGGGCTGGAGCGTCCGCGGACGGAATTTCTTCGCCAGCTTCAATGCCCCCGCTCCGCCGCCCTTCGGTGGGTTCAATCCGAACGCAGGCCTGACCTCCGGGTTTGCATTCCGTCGCGGAGACTTCTCCGGCAATCTGAACTTCAACTTCTCGCAGGGATATTCACGGACCAGTACGACTGTGGCCCCAACGGTCATGTCGCTTAATGGTTATCCGTCGAACTTCTTCGCCGGGACCGTGCGGCCATTCGTTGCTTCCGTAGTGCCGACGATCGGCGGAGGCGGGCCATTCTTTTCTGTCCCGAGCGGGAACATCGTGCGGGGACAGGGACCCGCCTACCGACTCAGCCAGTTGCAGGAGCGACTCGCGGAAGGGCGCAGGACTGAACCGTCCAGCCGAACCGACCGTACCGAACCCGAGCCGGCACCACGACGGGAACTCGACACCGCGAGTCGGGCAGCCGCGGCCTTTGGTTTCTTTCAGGGATCGGGTTCAAGACCAGCTTCAGATTCACCGCCACGTTCAACAACGACGTCGCGGCAGTCTGCATCGCCACCACCTATCAGCGGCGAGCCAAAATCACTCGCCGACCTGTACTTCCGCAAGGGGCTTGAAGCGGAAGCCCGTTCGAGAACAACCGCCCGAATGTACTACCGCATGGCATTCCAGCGGGCGACCGGTGATCTCCGTCTCCGAATCGACCGTCGCCTGAAAGCCATCGGCCGCTAAGGCGACCCATCGAGGACGCCACGTTCTTCTGGATGAAGAGCGGAACCGACGCCTCATCGAACGTGCCGCAGGACGGCCCGTCTTCGACAACTCCTCAGGATGCCCTGACTGCGCTCTACGTCCATCGGGCGTCTGGAAACTCTCACGCGCTGCATGCTCGGTAATCGCCGAAGTGCGCTGCGTCCTTGCGGTCACGTATCCTTGCTGACGTTGCGGGTTGCGGTATTGTCCACGTCCATCACGGTATAAGTCACCTGTTGGCTCACAGTGGACGCAGCACCTGGTTTTCCAAACTTTCAGAGGTTGATTCACGCCATGAAACGACAAACACGCTGGATGCTTGCAATTCTGGTTTGGATCACCGTACCCGCGCTTGCGCCGGCCGATGTCCGTTTGCCGGCGGTGATCGGCGATCACATGGTGCTCCAACAGGACAAGCCGCTGCCTGTTTGGGGTTGGGCGGATCCAGGTGAAGAGGTGACTGTCACACTGGGCGCCAACAATGCCAGCACGAAAGCCGACCAGCAGGGAGCATGGCGAGTGACCATGGCTCCGATTGAGGCGAGCGCCGATCCGGTGGAAATGACCGTCGCGGGCAAAAACACAATCAAGCTCACCGACATTCTCGTCGGTGAAGTCTGGGTGGGCTCGGGGCAATCGAATATGCAGTGGTCAGTTCAGGCGTCGAACGACGCTGAGAAGGAAATCGCGGCGGCCGTTCACCCCGAAATCCGGCTGTTCCTCGTGCCGCTGGTTCCGTCTGGTTCGCCCGCGAGCGACGTGGATGCCCGCTGGGTCGTCTGCACTCCGGAAACGATCTCGTCTTTTTCGGCCGTGTTGTACTACTTCGGTCGCACGCTGCACTCAGAGTTGAAGCAGCCCGTTGGATTGATCGCCACCTCGTGGGGCGGCACGCGGATCGAACCCTGGATTCCGCCGGCGGGTTACGCTTCGCAACCCGAATTGAAACAGGATCTGGCCGATCTGGAAAACTCAAAACGCGGCTACAGCGAATTACTCGAAACCAGAATCGACGACCTGGAACGCTGGGTCCGAACCGCCCGAGCAGCTAAGGCGGCCGGCACGCCAATTCCCACACCACCCGCGATTCCGAATCATCCGCTCAACAGCAACGGCGCCCCCACCGGCCTGTACAACGGGATGGTGCACGCGCTCGTGCCGCTGGCGATCCGAGGTGCGATCTGGTACCAGGGCGAATCGAACGTCGGAATGGGCAAGAAGTATCATGTCCTGATGAAGGCATTGATTGATGGCTGGCGAAAGGTCTGGGACCAGGACGCATTCCCGTTCCTGTTCGTTCAACTGGCTCCCTACAGCTACGGTGGAAACGTCACCCGACTGCCGGAAATCTGGGAAGCCCAGGCAGCGACGCTTGCAGTTCCCAATACGGGTATGGCGGTCATCCACGACATCGGTAATACCAGAAACATCCACCCAACTAACAAGCAGGAGGTCGGTCGCCGTCTGGCGTTGTGGGCGTTAGCCAGGACCTATGGCCAGAGCGACCTGGAATACTCCGGTCCGTTGTTCGCATCGATGGAAGTGGTCATCGACGATGCAGACATCACGTTCAAACACGGTCGAGGTCTGAGATCGAGTGATCGCAAGCCGCTCACCTGGTTTACCATTGCCGGCAAGGACAAGAAATTCTATCCGGCCGAGGCGACGATTTCTGGCGACCGAGTGATCGTTCGTTCGAGCAAGGTTTCCCAACCGGTGGCGGTTCGCTTCGCCTGGCACCAGCTCGCCGAACCGAATCTGGTCAACGCCGCCGGGCTGCCCGCCTCGCCATTTCGCACAGACAACTGGTCAGACACCGCGATACCGCTTAGTCCGTGAACGGATTGACAAACCAAAGCGGAGACGACGTCCGACCTGGTCGATGGTCGATCAGCTCGGACCTGACGAGGCTGAAAGACGTGCTCGCATGAAGAAACTCTCGCCTGCGTATTGTCGCTGCTGTTTCGCGTTGTTGGCATTAGCAGCTCCACTTGATTCACACGAGGCGGACGCTGCCGATGTGTTTCCACAGGACACGTGGCAGACGAAGACGCCGGGTCAAGTGAAACTGGACGCGGACAAGCTGAATGCGTTTGCCAAAGCGATCGGTGGCGACGGTGTCGTGGTCCGTGATGGATATCTTGTGAAGACGTGGGGAAAGCCGTCGCGGCGGGCCGACTGGGCATCGTCGTGCAAGCCGGTCATCAGCACGCTGCTGTTGTTCGCCGTTCAGGAGGGCAAACTCAAGAGCGTCGACGATCCCGTCCGGCCGTGGGTGCGAAAGCGATGGCCGGGCAAGGACCTGATCGAAAAAGACCACGACATGACGTTTCGCCAGTTGGCCGACATGACCAGCGGGTATTCGCGGGGCGAACGGCCCGGCACGCATTGGGCCTATAACGACTACGCAATCAAACTGTATGCCAATGTACTGACCGAGGTGCTGGGAACGTCGTTGAACGATGCCGCACTGTCACGATTCAAGCCGTTCGGATTTCAGGACGGCGACCTGTTCGGCTCGCGCGGTGGAGCGGGTGTGAACACCAGCCCTCGCGACTTCGCACGAATCGGATGGTTCTGGTTGAACCAGGGGAATTGGAACGGCAAGCAGCTCCTGCCGCGCGAGTCTTTCATCCAATACTGCAAACCGGACGTGCCCCGGGACCTGCCGCGTACCAGGAAAGCCGGCTCCGATTATCTGAAGATCGGCACGCACGGCGGTGGGACCGATCAGAATTTTCCGGGCCAGGGCGTGTACGGATTCAACTGGTGGTTCAACGCCAGGATGGCCGGCGGCGATGAGCACTTCGTGCGGCACGTGCCACACGACACATTTTGCGGGATTGGTCATCGAGGGAACGAAGTCATGTTGATCGTCCCCAGTTGGAAGCTTGTCGTTGCGGCGCGAGGGAACTGGGGCGGTGTCCGGCTGGATAAGACAAAACTGCTGGCCGACGCAATCTCTGCCAGTGATCCATCACACTGAAGGACATCAGGATGAGAACCCGTACCCACGTCTTGCACTTGCTGGTCGGGATCTTTCTTGTCACTAACGCGCTGCTGCTCTGGCCGGGAAACGCACCAGCGCAGTCGAGCGCCAAGAACTTCGGTGAATTCTCGAAATGGGCGAGGGTCGAAATCAACCTCACCGGTCCTGATTCAACCGGCATGGGCAATTCGAATCCATTTGATATAGCGGTGGACGGAGTCTTTACCGCCCCAAGTGGCAAGAACACCGCCGTGCCCGGTTTCTATGACGGCGACGGAAAACGTGGACAGGACGGAAACATCTGGAAACTGCGGTTCTCGGCAGACGAAGTGGGCCAGTGGTCGTTTCGGTCGCGCAGTGTTAACCGCTTGCTGGATGGCGTGACCGGATCGTTCACCGTCGGGAAGGCCGCGGTGAATGCTCCTGACTTCAGTCGCTGGGGCCGCCTGGAAGCTGTGGGGACTGCTGAGGACAGGATTCGCTATTTGAAATTCCGCGACGGGCCCTATTGGCTGAAAGCCGGTTGTGACGACCCGGAGAATTTTCTGGGCAAATACAGGAACTACGACACTTTGGCAGAACGCAAAGCCGCCATCGATTACCTGTCCGAGAAGGGCATCAATTCCCTGTACATCATGAGTCACAATGTTGACGGCGACGACAAAGATGTCTGGCCCTGGCTGGGCAGGACAGCAAAGGAAGCAAAGACCAACGGCGCTGCCAATAGCCGCTTTGACGTGGCAAAGCTCGACGATTGGCGTCTGCTGTTCGAGCACATGCAGAACCGCGGCGTGGTTGTGTACCTGATCCTGGAAGATGACAGTGCCTGGAAGGGCTACGACCACGCACGCTACTACCGCGAGATGGTCGCCCGATTCGGCTTCCTGCCGGCGCTCGTCTTCAACATGGGCGAAGAACACAATGAGAACTACAAACTGCCCGCTGCTCTCGCTCTCATGCAGCAACTTGCCGACCTCGACCCTTATGATCATCCGCGCGGCATCCACAACGTCAATTCGCCAAATAACGACTACATCGATGCTCCGCAGATCGACTTCACTGCGATTCAAACGGGCAGTCCGGGCTCTCGGCGGGGGTTGAAAAACGCCTTGCAGCACAACCGGCTCGCGATCGACTGGCAGCATCGTTGCGAGTCGCGCGGCAAACGCACGTTGATGATCAATTTCGACGAAGGCCGGCCGGAACAGCAGCGCGCCGCGTGGTGGGCGGCCTACCTGGCCGGCGGAGTTTGGGAAGCACACGTGCTGCGACCCTACGACCGACCTATGTCCACCTGGAAGAAAACCTGGATCGAACTGGGCGGCGCGCGGGCCTTCATGGAGTCACTGCCTTTCTGGGAGATGCGGCCGCACAACGAACTCGTGACATCCGGCCAGGCCCTTTGCCTGGCCAGCCCCGGCACGGCATACGCGCTGTACCTGCCGACAGGCGGAAACGTGACGATCGAATTACAGGCAAACGCCGAGTACGAAATTGCATGGTGGGACCCATCCAACGGACTCCATGGGCAATTCGCAGACGGTGGCCGAATCGCCGGAGGAGAAAGATCGTTTACCGCACCATCATCGGGCGATTGGGCACTGCGCGTACTGAAGGTCAAACCGTGAATCAACCTTAACGTCCGACCGCACATGACTGGAGAAACACGAACATGAGGTCTCCACAGACAATGGTCATCGCACTGCTCATCACGACAACGTGTCTCGCGAGTGGTGAGACAATAGCGCAAGTGCCTGAATGGGTCGTCTACCCGGACAAGGAGTGGAAGACGATCACTCCGCAGGCGGCCGGGTTGGATAGTGTGAAGTGGAAAGCGTGGGTCGCCCGGCAGAAACCGGCTGGCAATGATAGTTGGGGGCAGAATCCAAAGCGTGACTTTGGAGTCGTGGTAACTCGTGGCGGGTATCTGCTAAAGATCTTCGGAAACGCGAATTGTGAAGTTCAGAGTGCGTCCGTCGGAAAGGCGTTCACTTCGTTCGCGCTGCAGTTGGCGATCGACGAAGGCTTGATCAGCAATGCCAACGATCCGATCCACAAGTACTGGACGGGCGAAGGTGAATTGGACGCCCCGCACAAACAGATGGACCGCGGCCATCACCAGTCTCTGACGTTTTTTCATCTGCACGCGATGCGCGGCGGCTTTCCGATCAGCAATGGCTGGTTCTGGTCGCAGAAGAAAGATGTGCCGAACTGGGCGAAGTGCACCGGCGACCCGACCGCGGACAATTACGCTCACGTGGAAGCGGGCACACAGAGCCGTTATTCCAGTGGCGGGCGCTGGCGGTTGTCACAGGCGCTCACGGCCGTCTGGAAGAAGGAACTCAAGGACGTGTTGGATGAGCGACTCTTCAGCCACATGAACATCGAGCCAGACGACTGGACATGGGCGACCGGGCAGGAATTACACGAAAACCGCGCGTGGTATCCGGGCATGCCGGGTTACGGACTTTTCTGCGACCCGCCGTACAGGATCAATGATTGCCGCGTGCAAGGCGGCGGCGGGTGGGTGGCAATGAGTGCCAGCGATCTGGCCCGCGTCGGTCTGCTTGTCGCCTCACGCGGGAAGTGGAAAGGCAAGCGACTGATTGGTGATACCCCGCTCGTCCGCGGCCACGCTGGCGGCAACAGCAGCCTGATGAACGGCTGGAGCGACACCATGTTCACATGGGGCCAGGTTACGACAACAGGCGTTTCGACAAACGGTCTCAGAAAAACGACCGTGCGTCCGGTGCGTTCGACAGAATGAGTGAGCGGCAAGACGCCAGCATCTACTGAATTCGTGTACCACTGGCTCATCCTGCGTGGAACTCAGTTCGCAACCGGCTGCAGCCTGATTCTGCCGAGATTCACCACGGGCTTGTCTTTGGTGATGACGATTTTGACTTCCTGCCCCTGGTAGTCACCGGGAAGGCACTCGTGCACCTTGGTTTTGTCGTCGTTCGCTGGCAGACGTTGACTGCTCCGTTTCTCGATGCTTGATAGGACCTTTAAGGTGTACTCGCCCACCGGCAGCCCGCGAAAACCTCTCGTCTTATAGCCGGTGTAGCGATGGTAATTCCTGGTCGGCAAGCCGACCAAAGTATACTGCACCTGCTTGTCGGCTTTTTCACCTCCAGGGGCGACCAGGTCGAATCGCAACGCCGCTCCCGGACGCAGGTCAATGACGAGTTCACGCTGCTGGTCCATGACGATCTCCTCGGATCTCCACAAAGCCCGCCCGGGAACGTCCAGCGAAATAACATAGCGACCCTCACCCAGCCGCGGAAAGTTGAGCACGCCGCGCGACGGAACGCTGATCTGTCCGCCCATCGACATGTAAAAACTGGATGAGGTCTCCGGTTTTACAACCGGGCCGCGATATTCCAAAGCCACCTTTGTCTCCTGACCCGTGGGGGAATTGTTGAGCACCAGTCGCAGCGGGTGGGTGGAGATGGGCACGTCGACAGGCGCTTTCCGATCGGCCGGGACGGTCACATTGGTCGCGAAGACGATCTGGTCCAGCGCGGTAAAGTTATTGCTGCTGAACTTCATGACGGACACATTAACCCGTGGGTCGGCGAACCACGATCCGTCGATCTTAATCTCGCCCTTCGCATCGGTCCGTCCGCCGCTGCGTGTCGTCGAAGACTTGCCGTCCTCGCCAGTGGAGTATTTAACCTGCGTCTCCGACAACTGCGTGCCATCGCTCAGTTGCAGTCGAAACCTGGCGTCTACGGGCGGCTTCGGCAGGGCGATGTCTTCACCCATGCCGCGCAGCGCCTCTGCTGCCGACTTCGCCACTTTGTAATAGCCCATCGCTGCAACTCTGCGGAGCGCCGGGATCGACTCCGGCCGTCTCAGACGCACCAGCTCGTCGACCAGTTCCTTCACCAGGCGGGGATCACCGTCTGCGTTGACATGCGAATGCAGGACTTTCAGGATCGCCTTCTGACTCTCGGCGCTGATCTCCGGAGCATCGCTCGCCCGTGTGATCGGCTGCGCTCCGCCGTAAATGCTTAAGGCTGGCGGAGCCACGGTCGCTTCTACCATCAGCGACAGAATCGGCAGTTGCGTCGCCAACGTATATTCGTTGCGCGGAGGCTCGTTCACCAGAATCAGCAGGCGCTTGACGGTCGCCTCACCGCCATGGACCGCCAGGGAACGCAGTTCATCTCTGGACGCACCGCTGACCACTTTGCCCAGGAAGAGCCGCTCCCAATCCAATCCACAGGATTCGATCAACTGCCGTTTCCAGTCGAACTCCACTCGGGTGCCGTTCGTCGAACCTCCCATCATCATGGACTCCGAAAGCTCAAGTGCGGCGCCGACGCTCTCCGCAAAGTGCCCGTCGCGGACCAACTCGAGAACGATGGCTCGCGACTTTGGCCCGTACAACATTTCGCTGCCCGTGCCGCACCAGTGGCCCCATTGAAATGAATTGACACAGATGAAGTTGTCCTTCTTCTTCCCAACGAGCGAGTCCTCAACCGTTGTGTAGAACTGCGTCCAGTTCATTCCGACTGAAACGCTTCCTTTGGCGGAATTCTTCGAAATCTCGCGGAATGGCGCCGATGCGCGCCGATAATATCGCCAGGCATCCTGAAGCTCCGCTGGCGCTTCCTGAAGGTGTTCCGGCAGCGGTTCGTCGAGCTCAGGAAACACGGGTACCTGCTTGCGTGGTTTTGCAAGGGCGTCCGCGATCTCGTACTTGCAGCCGTATCTGAGCAATGTATTGACGCAGGCTTTCTGAAGGTCCGAGTTCGGTGGTGCCGCTGCGAACAACTTGACCATCGATCGATAGTCATCGCGTCCCCCCAGCTCACAGATCGCCGCCACAACTCTCGCAATGTGATACGCGACCAACCCATTCGCAGACTCAGGCCGTCGCAGCTTGTGTTCGATCATCTGGATGAGCAGAGGCACGGCAGCATGCAGCTTCAGTCGCACACACTGATCCGCGAGCACGTTGAGGCGGGTGGGGTCAATCGACTTGCTCTCAACGGCGGCAGCCAGCTTGTTCAGCACGACATCGCGGTCGGGACCGGCGGCGAACGCAGGGGCCACGATCATCGACGCGCAACAGATCCACAGGATGATTCGTTGGCAGGTTTTCATCATTCACTCTTCCTGATTGCGCGGGTAAAAGACACTCGTCGTCAGGTAGACGCCTGGGGGAAGGAGTTTCTTAGTCTCTTATCAGTGAAATCTTGCGCAAGACGGTCAGGAAACTGCAGGTTGGGTCTCTGACATTAGCCCGCGGCTAGCGCCGTCGGCTCACAAAACTCTAAACCAAATACCATTGGGCTAGCGCCTGCGGCTCACAATTCCGGGAAGTTATTTCGGGACTATTCCTTAGTAGACGTCTCCGGCACCGGGAAGGGCTTTTTTCAGATTGGCGATCGCTTCGACGGTGAGGCGGTCGCGGGGCAGGCCGAGACGGCTGAGACGCTTGAGTAACTTCAAGTGCTCAAGACCCGCGTCGGTGATCTTCGTGTTCTGCAGATTCATGTCGGACAGCGTCGGGATGCGACCAAGATACGCCAGGCCGGCATCGGTGATGTTGCAGCCAGACAGATACAGCCGGTTGAAGCGAGGCAGGCCAATGAAGTGCTTCAGCCCCTCGTCGGTCACTTCCGTTCGATCCAGCGAGACTGCGAACAACTCGGGGAACACCTGCATGTGGACCAGGCCGGCATTCGTGACCTGGGTGTCGTGCATATAGAGATGCTCCAGTTCTTTCAGGTCCCGCAGATGAGCCAGTCCGGCATCTCCGATCTGAGTGCCTTCCAGAAACAACAGTCGCAGTTCTGCCAGGCCCGCGAGGTGTTGTAGTCCGGCGTCAGTGACGTCCAGCCCCTGCAGCCGCAATTGACGCATCGCGCCGAGCCCGGACAAGTGCTTGAGGCCCGCGTCTGACACGGCTGTCTCTCGCAGGAACAGATTCTCCAGCGCGGTCAGGCCGCTGATGTGCTTCAAACCGTCGTTTGTAATTCTAGTGTTGATCAGGCTCAGCGATCGCAAGTCCATCAGCTTGCTGATGTGAGCAAGTCCGGCGTCAGTGACAGGCTGATTGTTGAGCGTGATGTCGTGCAGTTCGGTCAGCCGGGCGATCAGTGGCATGTCACTGTCGTCAATTTTTGCAGTGTGGAGCTGCAATGACCTGGGACCCGGGAATTTTGCGCCGCGACTCCGCAGAACGCTGATGGCATAGTCACGCGGCCAGTTCAGAATGCGCCGGGCGCGTTCCGCGATGAAGCGGTTCGGTGATCCGACCAGTTGCCCGACTGCAATGCGGGCCGTCGCGGCGATGCGGTCGTCGGCAGAACGCGTCAATTCAAGCAACACCTGAAAAGCGCGGGTTCTCGCTTCGGCGCTGTCGCCTGCAGCGATGCTGGCAAGGTCATCGACAGAGTCGATTCCTGACTGCAGAAGCTTGCAGGTCGCACGCTCGCGTTCGATGCAGGACGCGCTGCTCAGCGCACTGACGAGTTGCTCTGCCTTGTTCCCAGTACGCGCGACCTTGTTTCCAGAACCCACAGCCGCAACTGCGACGTCTTTCGCGTCCTGCGGAGACGAACCAACAAGAGTAACGGAGTTCGGTCCCAGAACGGCCAGGGCCTGGCCATCAGTTTGCAGATTCCCATTGGGAGTGGCGGCCGCGGTGTTTTCGACACCGTCAGGGGCACGTCCAGGAAACAGCAGCGAATCAAGATCGGTCTTTCCGGTCAGCTCACCCGAAGCGAGGGCCAGACGCATGAGGCCGCTGCCTATCGGGACGTAAACGCCATCAATGGTGAGGCAACCGCGACCGTAGGACGGCTCTTCCAGCGTGCGTTCCCAGACGGTGTTTCCGGTGGCGACTTTGTGGCAGCGGACGATCCCGCCTCCCGCGACGATGATCCGTGTTTCCGTGGCACCCAGAACGTAATCCGCTGGAGTCGCTTGTGCGTCAGTTCTGCGCGGCATCTGCCACAGCAGAGCACCGTCACGACGGTCGATGGCGAATATCAGGTTGCAGTCCGGCGTCACTGCGATCAACCGGCGCCCACGTGGAATCAAACGGTTGTCACGCCAGCCGTCCAGATTTGGAGCGGTGATTGTCTTCTGCCCTCGCCAGCTTGTGCTGCGGCCGGTGCGTGGATAGGTAACGGCCCACAGTGGCATGCCCGTCGGGGCATCGAAGGCAAACAACTTTCCGGCTCCGGTCGCGACATACAGATCGCGCTCGGAGACGATCATTCCGACCGTCTCCCACGGCGAACAGCCACCGTACGGCTCACGGGTCAACCAGTGTTTCCATTTCAGCTTTCCGTCCGCACGATTCAAAGCAAGCAGCCAAAGCTCACCATGGTCGGTGAACGGCACAAACAGACTTTCGCCGCCAGACACCGGCGCTGCCAGAAAACCAGTCTCGTATGGCCCCTCCTTCTCCGCAAACTGACGCGTGTGAAGTTGCCACCGCAGGCGGCCAGTGGACATCTCATATGCCGACAGCACGCTGGCTCCCGTTCGGCGCGGGATGTGTCGCGGAGCCGCATTGCTCACCGGCGGCTTGAATTCCGGTACTCCCGAGAGAGTCGCGTCTCCTTCGACGCTGTAAACCGACCCGTCGATGACAGTTATGTCCTGATGCAGTCGATCGTGAAACAGTTGCATCTCGGACGGCGTGCGGCACTTGTGTCCGGCCTGCTGCGATCCACTGAAGAGGGACAACGGGTTGAGCGCGTAAGCACCTGGATCGGCCGCACGCCATCGCTGCGCACCGGACCGCGCGTCACGGCATTCAAGACGCTCATCACTCTTGATTAACAGGGCGCCGTCGGAAAACACGACGCGTCGAGCCGGTTGCCACTGCGTGGACTTCCAGAGTCGGGCGGTTTCATCCGGAGACGGCCTGGCGGCGGCGAGGGAATGATCGACCGCACGTCCGCATGGCGGTTCACCGGCCGTCGTCGTCCAACTCGTCGAGTGAACTGGCGGCTGCGCAGTGCCTGACCCGGAAGTCAGACGCTCGAGAATTCCTGCTGGTCGATTGGTTCCAGAATCATCGGCCTTCTGCAATCGGTTGGATGCGGACTCGATTTCCCGCGCCAGCGCGATCCCAATCGCCTTGTCTGGCGTGAGCCCCAGCGATGCCAGAATCTCAAGTTGTTCTGATGCAGTCGTGACGTCACCCAGTCGCGCACTGGCCACAAGGAGACGTTTTCTCATCCCGATCGAGGCCTGCGTGCGGCGCGGGTTCAGTTGCAGATACATCAGGTTCAAGCGGCTCGCACCAACGAAGTCGCCTCGATCGAGACGCTCGCAGGCGAGCCGCTCCAGCGCAGTCGAGCCCGGATTCGTCAGCAGAAATCGCCGCACGTTCACCGGATTCAGCGCTGCGTTTTGCAGCCTCAGTGCACCGCGTGCTTCACCGTCGAATTGCCGTCTCCAATCCGGGATCAGCTCGGGCTTGTGGTCTGCGATGGCTCGAGCCAGTGCAACTGGCAACGGGCGATGCACGCGGAATTCAAGATCGGAGTCTCCCTCCCGCCCGTCATTGACCGTGACGAATGCATGGCGAGCCTGATCGATCGCGGACTGCCAGAGTTCAACTGCCTTAGTCGATCGACCCGCATGCAGATGTTCGGCAGCGCGACTGAGTTTCAGCGACAGCAGGCGATCTGCAGTCAGCAGGCGGAAGGTCAGGACGTCCCTGCTGCCTGAGTCCGTCTCGTCGGCGGATGCGACGCCTGCCAGCAAGGCTGAAGCTACGGCGACCGCGGGGGCCATCATGTTCGTCCAACCGTATCGATCACGCCGCCAGTGGATCACTCTGCGCTGAGGCGCGCGTCGAAAGACGCACGTCAAAAGACACTGCAGACAGCCCATCGGAGTCATACGCTAACTCCTGCGACTCACGGCCCATGGCATGGTGATCCACGCGGTGATTCGAACAGGATACCGATCAGGGTGCACGTGACCATCCCGGAAGCAGAGAACAGAATCGGGTGTGTCCGTCCGATGTTTGCGTTTGAGCTGCCGATGAGGCTCAGTAGACTTCAAGATCGCATACGCGCATGTTGATGCGATGACGTCAGACCGAGCTCTCAATCCCAGGGTGACTCAAGGAGACGGCGATGCTTACGTTTCTATCTGGTCGGACGTATCGGAATTGTGAGGGAGCGACGCGGCGGGATTTTCTGCGGGTCGGGACGCTGGGAGCCGGGGCGCTGGCTTTGCCGCAGTTGCTGCAGGCCAAGTTCGAAGCGACTGCCAGCGGGCGAGCCATCAAAGATAAGTCTGTGATCTGGGTCTGGCTGGCCGGAGGACCGACTCATGTGGAGACGTTCGATCCGAAAATGACCGCTCCGGTCGGGTACCGCAGCATCACGGGCGAAGTGCAGACTTCGGTGGCCGGCATGACGCTGGGCGGTTCGTTTCCGCAGATGGCGAAGCTGGCCGACAAGCTGGCCGTTGTGCGGTCGTTCGCTCACGGAAACAGCAGTCACGGCTCGGGCTCTCGCTGGATGATGACCGGCTACAACGAGGAGAACAGGCCGTCGATCGGCTCGATCGTGGCGAAGGTGGGCGGAAACTTCAGCCCGGAAACGGGCATTCCGACCTACATGAGAATGGGATCGGTCTACGGAGACGGGCCGGCGTTCCTTGGTCCTCAGTACGGTCCATTCAGCCCGACCGGCCAGGCGGCGATCAACATGAATGTGACTCTGCCGACCGAGCGCGTCAGCGATCGGCGAGAGCTTCTTAAGCAGCTCGACCGCATCGATCGGGACATCGATCCATTCGACAAGGTGCGAGCCGTCGACGGTTTCGAAGAGCAGGCCTTCCACCTGATGCTGGGACAGGCCCAGGACGCATTCGGCACGAAGGGTGAAGACCAGAAAACGCTTGACCGTTACGGGCCCGGGTTTGGGCAGAACCTGCTGTCCGCCCGCCGTCTGTGCGAGGCCGGAGCGTCATTCGTGACCGTCAATAATGGCGGATGGGACATGCATGCCAGACTCGAACGGAACATGAAAAGCAGAGGCGGCGCAACCGATCAGGGCGTGTCCGCTCTCATCGAGGATCTCCACGATCGAGGTATGCAGGACGATGTGCTGGTCGTCGTGACCGGTGAATTCGGCCGCACGCCGCGCATCAACAAGAACGGAGGCCGCGATCACTGGGGTAACCTCTGCACGCTGGCGCTTTCGGGAGGCGGCCTGAATATGGGGCAGGTCGTCGGCCGTTCATCAGCCAAAGCTGTCGTTCCGGATACGTCTCCCATACGACCGCACGACCTGATGGCTACGATCTTCCATCTGTTCGGCATCCCGCTTCAGCAGCAGATCGTCGACTTCCAGGGAAGACCGGTCTATCTGCTGGAGAATGGTCAGCCGATCAAGGAACTGATCTGACGGTGGGTCGCTCGACGATCTCCTTTACGCGATGAGGAAACTTCGATGAACCGTCCTGCCGTCCTTGGTGCTGTGCTCGCAGCACTGGCTGTGGCTCCGCCCGTTTGCCACGCGGAGCCAAAAGACACTCTGGCCGAGGAGTTTCAGAAGACGAAAGCCAGCGCCGAGGCGGGTGATGTCGATGCGCAGTATCAACTGGCCAAACTCTACAGCTCCGGAAAGGGAACGGCCAAAAGCGAAGTAGACGCTGTGTTGTGGTATCGGCGTGTCGCGGCGCAAAAGGACGCGCGGGGGCAAAGTATGCTGGGCGTGATGTATACCAACGCACGTGGGGTCGAGCGGAACTACTGTCAGGCGATCGCCTGGTTTCGCAAGGCAGCGGCCCAGAACAGCGCGCACGCGCAATACAATCTCGGCTACATGTATGCCGTCGGGAAAGGCGTCTCTCAGGATCAGGTGCAGGCCTCGGCCTGGTACCTCAAGGCGGCCAATCAGAATGATGCGGGGTCGCAGCGCATAATTGGCGACCGATACGCCACCGGGCGAGGAGTCGACAAGGACCTCGTGCAGGGCTGCGCATGGACTCAAGTGGTCGTGCCACGCGGCGGGGAAGCCGCAAAAAAGCAACTGATCGCGATCGAGTCACAAATGACGCCCGGTCGGATCACCGAGGCTCGGAAACTGGCGAAAGAGATTTCCGCCCGATTGAAGAAGTCTGTGAAAAGATGAGAAGGAGAGGGGGCGACGCGCCATATGGGTCAAGCCACCTCCTGCTCAAACGTTTTCACCAGTCCACCGATGCAGGACTTCACCTCAATCTCGTCGAGCTGCAGCGTCTTGTCTTCGTAGAGAATCCGTTGACTGCGGCGTGGCGGCGCTCGTCTGCGTAACCGATGACCCGTCGCCTGCTATGATCGCGGTATAACGTTCGTCCCCGCTTCACTGCCCAGGGAAAATACATCATGCCACGACGCCACCTGTTGTCTGTTGCCTTGCTGACTGTTGTTGCCGTCACGTCCACGGTCCTGGCCGATGTAAAGCTGCCGCCCGTGTTCAGCGACCACATGGTGCTGCAACGCGATCTGGCCGCTCCTGTCTGGGGTACGGCCGAAGCAGGTGAAGACGTCGTCGTTTCCGTCGCTGGACAGTCGCACTCGGCCAAGGCCGATGCTGAGGGCAATTGGAGTGTGAAGCTTACACCTCTGAAGGCGGGTGGGCCGCACGTGCTGAGCATCAAGGGAACCAACACTGTCGAGTTAAAGGATGTACTCGTCGGCGACGTCTGGATCGGCTCGGGCCAATCGAATATGGCCGGTGGAGTGGGCGGTTATGCCAAAGGGGATGAAGTCCTGGCCGAACTCGCGACCGGGACATATCCGCAGTTGCGCCTTTGCCGTGGCAGAGGTGGCGTCTGGCAGGAGTCGACCCCGGAAACCAATCCGCGTTTCTCTGCGCTGCTGTTCTCTTTTGGACAGCGATTGCAGAAGAATCTTGATGCGCCGGTCGGGCTCATCCTGGGTGCAGTCGGCGGAACACCGTCAGGCCGCTGGCTCACCGACGAGATGCTCGCCAACACTCCGCAATCCAGAGAATTCAAGGCGGCCAATGGCGGCGATCTCTACAAACAGCACATTTTACCGGTGGTGCCGTATGGCATCCGCGGCGTGCTGTGGGATCAGGGCGAATCGGGCACGGCCATCAAGGGTCTGGACCAGTTCAACACGATGGGCGCGCTGATCGGCGGCTGGCGCGATGCATGGGGACAGGGTGAGTTCCCCTTCCTGTACGTGCAAAAGCCAAGCGGCGGTGGTTGTGCCTGGGATAAGTCGAATCCCACCACCCGTATGGCCAATGATTTCGTAGCGCTGCCCGCAGCTCCTCAGCAAGCGGGTGCCGGCGGTTATCGAGCGCATCACGTGCGCATCATGCAGCACCCTGGCACGGCCATGGTCACGGCTCGCGATCTTGGTTCGGGAATTCACCCGCGAAACAAGTCGGGCTATGGTCATCGTGCCGCACAGATAGCGCTGGGGTTTGCGTATGACCACGAGGTGGAATTCTACGGTCCCGTCTACGCTTCGCACGAAGTCGAGGAAGACAGGATTCGCATTCAATTCAAACACGTCGGCGGCGGACTGGCCACCAGATACGGTGATGGCTTGCAGGGGTTTGCCGTGGCAGGCAAGGACGGCACGTACCACTGGGCCACGGCGGTGATCGATGGCGATAGCGTGGTCGTCTCCAGCAAAGACGTCCCGCAGCCGGTCGCCGTGCAGTATGCCTGGGACAAGGCCTCGCCCTGGGCCAACCTGTTCAACAAGGATGGACTGCCGGCGTTGATTTTCCGCGCTGGCGAGTGACCGGCTCAGGCATTCCACTGACGCACGATGCAACAATGTCGACAGCGTGTGCGCCGACTATCGGGCCGGTCGACTCGTAAGGAGTCGCAATTTCTCGCCACCAGCGTGATTCAGTCTCGGTCCATCGAGATCAGGCGTCTTTTCCGGAAGTCGCGGGGTGAGCAGCCAGCCTCGTTACGGAAGGCCTGATTCAACGTGCGCTGGCTGGCGAAGCCGGCTTTGCGAGCGATCTGTTTGATGGGCTGGTTCGTTGCAATCAGTTCGCGTTTGACTCGCTCGATGCGCAGACGCTGGATCTCGGCGGCAACGGTGCGATGCAGCTTGTTTCGAAAGCGATTTGTGAGCGTACGGCGCGAGACGTTGGTCGCCTCAGCCAGAATCTCGATCGTGATCGGCCGGTGCAGGTTTTCATCAATGAAACGCAACGCACGCCGGACGAGCGGATCGTCGACGGCGCGAAAGTCAGTGGATCTTCGGGCCACGATACCGACCGGCGGAAGCAGGAGGCTGCGGGTCTTCGCGTCCCCGCTGCCGTTCGGCACGAGTGCGTCCGTCTCGTTCATCATCTGATCCAGCAGACGTGCTGCCTCAAAGCCAATCTGCTCATACGGATACTCGAGACTGGTGACGCCGGGTTCCGGACGTTCGCAGATGGCTTCATTTGAGCCGGCGACAATGGCGATGTCTTCCGGCACGCGCCAGCCGCGGTTGCGGCACATCTCGATGATCAGGCGGGCCGTGTCGATGTGATAGATGAACAGCCCGACCGGCGGGTGCAGTGAATCCAGCCAGCGTTCCAGCACTCGGACACTTCGCTGCCAGTCACGGTAACTGTCGTTGCGCCGATTGAGTTCTCCGTCCCGGCTGCCTTCGGTGACTTTCGTGCACGCGCAACCGGCCTCGCACACCGTCGTCTCGAAGGCGTCGGCCTCGGCAACGGAAGCCCGGTAGGGCGGATGGTAGACGATGCCGAAGTTTCGGAACCCACGCGACAGCAGGTGTTCTGCACGGGCTCTGCCGCAGGCTTCATGGTCCGCGAAGACGGCGGGCAGGTCGCGCGCCGGAGAATTGAACCAGACGTTGACCACCGGCAACCCCAGGCGACGTGCACGTCGGGCTCCCTGAGCCGAAATGCGACCAACAAGCCCGTCATACGGTGATGCTTTCGAGCCTCGGCCCGGCAGTGTGTGATCGGCCCATTCATCGATGATCAACCGCCAGTCGTCCTGCTCCCGGGCATAATCGTGGATCCCCGTAAACACGGCCGTGTGCCGCTTGTAGGCCTGGCCGATTTCCATTTGCACGGCTACACGTTTCTGAACTGACATGACGACCTCTGAAGGAATGAGCCTCAAACCGGATCGGCTTGTTTCCGCTGGAGTTTTGCCCGATTATGCCATATCGGATCGCTACAATGCATCGCATGTTCGAACCATCCTGCAGAAATTCTGCGCCACTGAGACGAGGAAGTCCGATGTCCCCGAGGTTCTACTGTTCTACCACTGCGAAACGACTCGCCGTCCTCTCGATCATCAGCCTGCTGACCTTACCGGGAGCTGCCGCCGACAAGCCGACGCAGTTGCCCGATCCCGATGGCAAACCCGCCGACATGAGCAAGCCGGTGCAGGTTTACATCCTGCTGGGCCAGTCCAACATGCTGGGTTTCGGCAAGGTCGGTGCCGCCGACAAGCCAGGCTCGCTGACGCACGCGGTGACGGAAAAGAAGCTCTACCCCTACCTGGTCGACGACGACGGCAACTGGACCGAGCGCAAGGATGTCCGCAACGTGCGCGTCATGGGAAGCGGCACGGGCGGCATGAGGGGCTTCAATAACGAGTGGATGACGATCAAGGGCGGCAACATTGGCCCGGAAATCGGCATTGGGCATCACGTGGCACACGTCACCGACGCGCCGGTGATGATCCTCAAGAGTTGTATCGGCAATCGTGCTCTGGGCTGGGACTTGCTACCGCCGGGCAGCGAGGGCTTTGAGTTTACAGATGCCAAGGGCGTCACCTGGACTCATCCCGGGTACAAGGGGAGTCCTGAGCGCTGGGTGAAGGGCACAGAGCCGAAGAAGATCAACTGGTACGCCGGCATGCAATACGACGGCGATATTGCCAGAGCCAAGAAAGTCCTGGCTGAGCTCGACACGTATTACCCAGGTGCGAAGCAGTACGAGGTCGCGGGCTTCTTCTGGTGGCAGGGCGATCGGGACAGCCGCAGTGCGGCGCTTTCTGGTCGATACGAGAAGAACCTTGTTCATCTCATCAAGCAGCTTCGCAGGGACTTCAATGCGCCGGCCGCGAAGTTCGTCTGTGCCACGCTCGGCCAGACTAAGAAAGGCGCAACCGACGGCGGCGGGAAGATCCTCGATGCCATGTTCGCGGTCGACGGCAAATCTGGAAAGTACCCCGAGTTCAAGGGCAACGTCGCCACCGTTTACAGCCACCCGTTGTCTAAAGGGGGCAGTTCCGGCGGACACTACGGCGGAAATGCAGAGACCTACATGAACGTCGGCGAAGCCATGGGCCACGCGATAGTCGAACTGTTGAAAGCGGACAGCGAGTGAGAAACACCAGCATGTCGATGTGTCAATTGTTCGCGTTGGTCATGGTGGTATCAGCTTGCGCGACGGCACAGGCGGACGACTCCTTTGCCGTCCCCAAGAGTGCCGCGAGCATTCTTAATCGGTACTGCATCGATTGCCACGGAGCTGACACGGTCGAAGGCAACGTGCGGTTCGATAGCCTGGCGAAGCTCAGTCACGACGAGCGACTTGAGCTGTTGAACAAGGCTCAGGAGCAACTCTATTTCGGATTGATGCCACCGAATGAGGCTGAGCAGCCGAGAGTGTCTGAACGTGAACTGCTGGCCGATTGGTTTTCGCATGAGCTGAAGAGATTCGGTTCATCGAGGCTGGAAGACAAACTGCAAAAACCGGAGTACGGGAACTACGTCGATCACGACAAGCTGTTTTCCGGTGAATATGCCGACCTGCCTGGGTTCACGTACGACCGACGCTGGTTGATCAGCGAGTTCATCTTCGACGCCAGGTTCAATCGGATTCTGAACCACACACCATTCCAGACCATCGATGGTAAGCGGCAGTTTGTCATCGGAGACAACAACCGGCGTGTCAACCTGACCAATCCCTTCCTGCTGCCGACCAATACCGGCGTTCGCTATTACGCCAACACGACGCTCAACGGCGGGCATCTGCTGACGATGATCACCAACGCCAAAGAGACGGCCACCTACATGGTCTATCTGACCACGCGGGATAAACGGTATCTCCCCGCGATCGCTGACGTCATGGCTCAGGAGTGGGAGCACGATCGGATTCTCGCATCGCGTGAGACCTTCCTGACCAACTTCATCGATCGGATTCTCCAGGACGTCTACAAGGAGAAGCACGGCGATCTTTTGCCGACATTCGTCCGAGTCGATGTCAACGCCGCCGTTGCGACAACGGGCGAGCCAACGAAGAAGGCGCCGTTTCACGCGGCGAATCCGGGAACTCAAGAGCTGATCCTGATCTTCAGAACCATGCGAAAGTATGAAGAAGAAGGTAACACCGATGAGCAGCTCATCGAGAAGTGCGAGCAGGAGTGGTTCAACCTCGGGCACAACGAACGCAAGATTCAGGCACGTGTCACCTTCCTGAATAACTACATGGTCGAGTGGCGCGGCGTGATTGAACAGCATCGTTACGAGCAGAAGTACAAGCCGTTCGTCTATCGACCTGCTCAAGCCGACGAGATGAAGGCCATCACGGAGACGATTCTCAAACACCGCAGGATGGGCGATCGCTTCAACAGCATCATCAACATGTGCATGGATCAATGGCGGGAAGAATTCAAGCAGCAACGCATTGACACAGGTCCGCCCGCAATCGAACTGGTGACCGCGCTGGTCGATCAGCTATTCGTCAAGCTCCTCGAGCGTTCGCCCACCGTGGAAGAGGTCGAGCAATTCGTTTCGCTGACCCACTCCTATTTTGGTGTGGATGTAGGACGGGCACTCTTGCCCGTCCATTCCGTCCCCAGCAGACGGGCAGGAGTGCCCGTCCTACAGCAAGGCATGGGCAATCAGAAAGCGATCGAGAAGCTGATCCAGACGCTCATTCTGAGGTCGGACTTTGTTTACCGCTATGAGTTCGGACAGGGCGAAGCGGATGAGCATGGCAGACGAATGCTGTCGCCGCGCGATGCGAGTTACGCCATCGCCTACTCACTCACTGACAGCAGCCCGGACCAGCAACTGATCGAGGCAGCTAAGAGTGGCAGGCTCAACACGAGAGAAGATTACGAGCGTGAAGTCGTACGCCTGCTGGATAATCGGGATCAGCATTACGTCATTGATGAGGCGGTGCAGCGACTTCAGCTCACCGCCAGTATCACAAACACACCGATCCGGAAGCTGCGTTTCTTCAGGGAGTTCTTCGGCTACCCGAAGATGCTTCCTATCTTCAAAGACAACAAACGCTTTGGTGGCAACTACGACAATGCGAAGGGGCGGCTTGTTGGAGAGGCCGATCGTCTGGTGGATCACATCCTGCAAGAAGACGAGAACGTCTTTGAAGAACTGCTGGGCACAGAGGACTTCTACGTCTATCACTCCGGCGATAACGAAGCCATGACGGCGGCGTCAGAGAGGATTCGCACGATTTATGAATACTTCAAGGATCTGGACTGGCGGAACTTCGAACAGGAAGACCTTGTAGAGCACAAGGAGTTTCTCGAAGTCGTCAAGATGAGAGGGGTTGACGTCAAGAACCTTGCATCAAAGGGGCGCCGTAACTCGATCAGAGAATTCAAGACGGCGTTGGCCAGTTTCACGCTGCGATTCGATAAGGGCCAGACAGCCGCCGCTCCATTTGTGTCCTTTCCGGCTCATGGCGCCTACAACGCATCCACTCGGACAGGGCTACAGTTACGATCGCCTGAGGTCGCCAAGTTCTTCAACATTCAATTGGACAATTGGAATTATCCGTCAGTCCAACCTGCGAAGGTGGCCCATCGCAAAGGCATGCTCACGCACCCCGCATGGCTGATCGCTCACGCACAGAACACGGAAACGGATCCGGTGAAACGCGGCAGGTGGGTGCGAGAGAAACTGCTTGCCGGCACAGTGCCCGATGTGCCCATCACCGTTGATGCGGTGATTCCGGAAGATCATCACAAGACGCTGCGCCAGCGGCTCGACACGAAGACCGGAGAGGAATACTGCTGGAAGTGCCACAAGCAGATGAATCCGCTGGGGCTGGCATTCGAGATGTACGACGACTTCGGTCGCTACCGAACCGAAGAATCATTGGAGCATCCGGATAACCTGCTCAAAAAAGGACCGGACAAGGCCGCCGCCCATGTCGATCTCCGAGACACCTACAAAACCCTGCCGGTGGACGCCCGCGGTCACCTGTCGGGCACGGGTGACGAGCGTCTGGACGGGGACATTGAAAACGCGATCGATCTGGCCGGACGGCTGTCGAAGTCGACGCGAGTTCGGCAGTCGATCATCCGTTACGCCTTCCGCTACTTCATGGGCCGCAACGAATTGCTGTCCGATTCGAAAACCCTGATCGATGCCGATCGGACTTATGTCGAGAGCGGCGGCAGTTTTGATGCTGTCATTGTCGCGCTGTTGACGTCTGACTCCTTCATTTACCGTAAAGAAATCAATTGAGTGTAGGATGGGCACTCTTGCCCGTCCCGGCACGACGACAAGACGGGCAGGAGTGCCCGTCCTACGAAGGAAATAACCATGACGACGAGAAGACACTTCCTCAAAACATCCGCTCTGGGCGCGGGTACTATTGCTCTCACTTCTGCGCTGGATCGTCTGATTGCCGCTCCCGCCAGCACCGCTACACCTCGCCGATTCATCTTCATCAGAAAGTCCAACGGCGTCCGCCCCAACGAAGTCGCGTTGCCTTCCTTCAGCGACGAAGAAAAAGCGTTGGACTCGAAGAAGCAGGCGATGGAAGTCGACCTGGATAAGCACGAACTGCCCGACTGGCTGGGTGCTTTAGACGGACATAAGCAGCACATGACCATCCTGCAGGGTTTGTCCTGCAAGATGAGTGAGAACGGCCACTGGTCCTATTCCTCGGTTATGGGCGCCTACAAGTCAGGCCGTAACTCGTTGAGTGGCATTAAGCGCGCGACCATCGACTTTGAACTCGCCCGACTGGTCCCGTCGCCATTCGGGCACGTCGAGTTGTCACTCACCGGCAACTACAGCAGCTTTAGAAAGGGAATCGTTGCAGGCTATTCCGCACCGGGGCCGCATCAACGCAACTACTGCTATGCCGACCCGCAGACGGCTTACAACGAGCTGTTCAAATCTGTCACCGATACCGGCGCGGTGGATTCCGAAAACCAGATGCTGAAATTCCTGCAGGACGACGAGGCATTTAAAGCGGAAGTCCTGAAGGGCCGTGAAAAACTCAAACTCAGCAATCACATCAAATCCATCGAAGCGATTCGCGAGCGAAACAGCCAAGTTGAAAAGATGTCCGCAACCATCGCGAAGCATCTACCGACGATCGACAAGGTCCATGCAAACGGCGGTCCCAACGCCAGTACTCCTGAGAAGCAGCAGGCATTCACTGACATCCTCGTTGCGGCCTTGACCACCGGCCTGACAAACGTGGTGACCTACACCATCGATGAACTGTCGACTCCCATCAAAGGCCTGCCCGGCAACGAAGGCGATCACATCTCGATTCACGAACTGGGCCACAACGGAGGCTACAGCGGAATCTCTGCCGAAAAGATTCGAGAGAAAATTCGCATCGGGCACATCGATCAGGTCGCCTCAATCATCGACAAACTCAAGCAGGTGCCCGAAGGCAAGGGCAACATGTTTGATAACACCATGATCCTCTACTTCCCCGAAAACGGCGAAGGCCATCACAGTTGGGGCACCGAAGCACCGTTCGTCGTCATGGCCGGCGATAACTGCAAACTGGACATCGGCGGTCGTTACATCCGCATGCCTTATCACGGGACGGAAGGCCACAAGACTCTGGGTAACTGGTACACGACGCTTCTCAATGCTCACGGCAATCCGATCGAGCACTACGGCGACCTCGATCTGGAGATGTCGCGTAAGAAGCTGGACCAGACAGGTGCGATCGATCAGTTCATGGTCTGAGCTGGATCGGCGTGCTGTCCCATTCACGAGGAAGGCTCAACGCATGAAACGATACGATCGACCGTTGACTCGTTGGCGGTTTGCCGCGGTGTTGATGTGCCTGTTCGCCCTGCCCGCTTCTGCGGCGGACAAGCCAGTGAAGGTCTACATCCTCGCCGGACAGTCGAACATGGTCGGCATCGGGCAGGTGACCGGCGGGAGCAGTCGGTGGGGATCGGAGTTTGTCGATCCGGAACTCTCGGTTTACTCCGGGGCATACGACGCGAAGTCGGACTACGAGAAGCTGAAACCGACGAAGACGCTGAAGCTTGAGAGCTTCGGCGGTGTCAGGCCCACACCCTATCCCGGCGGCGGTACTCAGGTCGCGCGAGGATTCATCGCCATCAAGACGACTGGAGTGTACGAGCTGCGGCCTGGATACGGCGGTTCGACGCACAACATCATGGAAGTCGATGGCAAAGAGGTTTACCGCAGGGAGGTCGGCCAGGACGCGGCGCACACGAACGTCAAACTGACCGCCGGTGAAAAAGTTCCGTTCAAGATCACGTATCTGACGGGCCAGGCAAACGGCCTGGGCTGGATCGTTCGCATGGACATTCCGGGGACGTTGTCAACGGTCGTGAAGCAGGACGGAAAGTTCGCGTACCTCGTGGATCGCAAGGGCAACTGGGTCGATCGCAAGGACGTCTGGTACAAGGGTGTGGTCACCGCGGCGGCCAACAAGTGGCTGAGCGTCGGTTGCGGCGCCGGGAGCAGCAGCATCGGCCCCGAGCTTGGGTTTGGCCACGTCGTTGGCGACCACCACGATGAGCCAGTATTGATCCTCAAGGCGTCGCAGGGCAACCGGTCGCTGGGCTGGGACTTCCTTCCGCCCGGCAGCGAACAGTACGAACACGACGGATACGTCTACGCGGGCTACAAAGACACTCCGGCGCGTTGGGAGAAAGGCACAGAGCCAACGCCCATCAACTGGTATGCCGGCAAGCAGTACGACGACTGTTTCACCGCAGCCCACAAGGTGCTCGACAATTTCGACGGCGAGTTCCCGCACTGGAAGGGTCGAGGCTATGAGATCGCCGGTTTCGGCTGGTGGCAGGGCCACAAGGACGGCGGTGAACCGCACGCGAGCCGGTACGAACAGAACCTGGTTCACCTGATCAAGACGCTCCGCCACGAGTTCAAATCGCCCGACGCACCGTTCGTCGTGGCGACGATCGGGTTCGAGGGATGGCAGATGCACGGCGCGCATCGAAAAGTCGCCGAGGCGCAGCTCGCGGTAAGCGGCGACAAGGGCAAGTATCCCGAGTTCAACGGCAACGTGCTGACGGTCGAAACACGCGACTTCTGGCCGAAGGTCGAAGAGTCGCCACGGAACCAGGGCTTCCATTACCACGGCAACGCCGAGACATACATGCGCGTCGGCGAGGCGATGGGCAGAGGAATGCTCGAACTGCTTAAGGTTGGGAAATGATGGCGTCGAAACTGCATACGTTTCGAACGTCGATCGCCGTCCCGTTGTTCGTATTGGCATCCTCGCTGGCAGCACATCCCGCGTCAGCCGCGGAGAAGTCTGAGGCGACCGGTGGCTTTAAGTCAAAGATCGCGCCGTTCTTCCAGGCCCACTGCACCAGATGCCACGGACCGGAGAAGAGCAAAGGCGAGATCACTCTGCACACCCTTGATGGCGGGTGGTCGACCGGACGCGACCTTGAGAAGTGGGAACTGATCCTCGAGATGCTCGAAAGCGGGGAAATGCCGCCGGAAGGCGAACCGCAACCAGACGGGACCGAACGGGAGCTGATTGTCGATTGGATTGAAGCAGGGCTGCGTGAAGCGGTACGACGGGCACTCTTGCCCGTCGATGGTAAGGGGACGGGCAGGAGTGCCCATCCTACGACGCGGCGCCTGACGAACTTTGAGTATCAGAACACGATGCGTGATCTACTCGGGTTCGAGTTGAACCTGATCAAGAACCTGCCCGAAGACCCGCTTAAGCCGTACCACTTCAACAACACGGCGCAGTTCATGCTCATCGGCCCGGAGCAGATGGATCGCTACAAGGAGAACGCGCGTCGGGCGATGGCCAGCGCGATCGTTGATCCCGGCCAGCCGAAGGTGTACCGGACCAGCACGACATGGGATGCGGCCAAGCCAGGCAAGGGAGGCCTGACGCAGGCGGAGATCGCCGTGTATGCGGGCCCGGGCGTCGGCCGGAAAACGGTCGGGCTCAAGGGCTGGCCGGCGACGGGCGAGTACCGCATCCGCATCAAGGCGGGGGGCAACTTCCCGCCGGGCTTTGCCGAGGTGCCGCTACGGTTGGTGATGGGGACGGTCCTGCGTCACGACGGGGGCTTTGGTATCTATCGCCCGGTCGGGACGGTGCATCTAACCAATGACGTAGACAATATTCAGGAGTTCGAGTTCCGTGGGCGGATCGAGAACCACCCGATTCAGGTCGGCCAGATCACCGCCAAGGGACAGAAGCCGCCGTCGATCATCATCACCGCGCAGAACCTTTTTGATAACGGCCAGCTTAACGATCACCGAGCGAGCGGGTTCGATGCGTCATGGGCGATGTCCGCCCCGCGCGTCGTCTTGATGTCACTCGAGTTCGAGGCGCCCGTGACGGACGTCTGGCCGCCAGTGCACCACACACGCATTCTGTTTGATTCGCCGCTGCGTGAAAGCAACCCCGATGCGTATCTGCGTGAGGTGCTTCGGCGGTTTATCTCCCGCGCGTTCCGCAGACCGGCGACGGACGATGAGGTCGAGCGATTTGAAAACATTTACCGGCTATTTGAGAGCGAGTTCGATACGTATGAAGGTGCGATTCGCGAGACGCTCGCGATGGTGTTGATCTCGCCGCAGTTTTTGTATCACACCGTCTCGGTCAACCCCGAGCACAATCCGCAGTACGCCCTGGCCTCGAGGCTCTCGTACTTCGTGTGGTCCAGCATGCCCGACGCGAAGCTGATGGCGTTGGCAGAGGCACGCAAGCTCGATGACCCGAAGGTGATCGGCCAGCAAGTGCTGCGGCTGTTGGCGGACGAGCGTTCGGGCCAGTTCGTCGACAACTTTACGACGCAGTGGTTGAGTCTGGACAAGATGAAGTCGGTCAATATCAACCAGGACCTGTTCCCGCGGTTTCTTTACTACGTCCACATCGGCGAACGTCGCGGGCAGGAAATCAGTTTCCGGCCGACGATCCGCGACCATATGCACGCCGAAACGGTTGGCTTTGTCTCCGAACTGATCCGTCGCAATGCCAGTGTCCTGAACGTCGTGGATTCCGACTTCGCGTACCTCAATGAACCGTTGGCCGCGCACTACGGCGTCGAGGGCGTGCAGGGTCTGAAGCTCCGCCCGGTCCCGATCAGGCCCGAGCACCATCTCGGTGGACTCCTCACCCACGGCTCGGTGCTGATCGGTAACGGCACCGGCTCGGCACCGCACCCCATCTACCGGGCGGTCTGGCTGCGTGAGGCGATCCTGGGTGACGACGTCAAGCCGCCACCAGCCGAGGTGCCGGCCCTGTCTGACTCGGCGGGTGATGCCGCGGACCAGGCCGTCACGATCAAGGACCTACTGGCCAGGCACCGCACCGTCGAGAGCTGCAACGACTGCCATGTTCGGCTTGACCCGTGGGGCATTCCTTTCGAGCGCTACAACGCGATCGGCAAGTATCAACGCAAAGTCCCAAAAGAAGGCACACGCGTCAGTGGATTCAGGAAGAAGCAGCACGTTGACTACGCGGGCTACCGGGAATACCTCGACAGCATCAACACGATCGAGGTTGAGGCGGACGCACGCGTGCCGCATGGGCCCGAAGTTGACGGCATGAAAGAACTCAAGGCGTATCTGCTCAAGAACCGCAGAGATGACATTGCCGAAAACGCCCTGCGGAGGTTGCTGACTTATGGTCTCGGGCGTGAACTGACCTACCGGGATCGTTTCGACGTGAAACGTTTGCTCCAGCAGTCGAAGGACAACGATTACAAACTCGCGGACATGATCGTCGCGATTTGTCAGAGCAAAACTTATGTAGGACGGGCACTCCTGCCCGTCCGTGATATAGGTGGACGGGCAGGAGTGCCCGTCCTACAGCCATGACAGTAGAAACGTTCAATCTCGATGCCCCGGCGAACTTTCGCGGGCTTCATCCGGACTTGCCGATCACGGTCTATCATCGCCACTTGCCTCACTGGCGGCAGGAAGGCGCGAGCTACTTCGTCACCTTCCGATTGGGCGACTCCCTGCCACAATCAAAACTGCAACTTCTAAAATGCATTCGGGAAGAATGGGAGCGAACTTATTCACACCCGCGCGATGATGAAGCATGGACGGCATACGCCCGAGAGATCACGACTTCCGCCGAACGGTGGTTGGATGAAGGCTTTGGCGTTTGTCACTTTCGCGAGCGGCGTTGGTGTGAAGACTTGCGCGAACGACTCCATCACTTTCAGGACCAACGGTATTTCCTCTCGTGCTGGGCGATCATGCCCAATCATTGCCATGCGGTGATTCAGCCATTCGACGATTACGCGCTGGAAGATTTGCTCGGAGCGATGAAAGGTGTAGCAGCCCGGCATATCAATGCTGCGTTAGGAACAAACGGTGCGATTTGGGAAGAGGAAAGTTATGACCGAATCGTTCGCGATGAAGAGCACTTGTGGCGAGTCATCCAATACATCGGGCGGAATCCGCAAAAGGCCGGTCTAGCTGATGAAGTAGAATGGCGGCGTTGGATACACCCTGATTGGGAGTCCGTAAGATGGCGATTCGTTGACGAATAACTGTAACGCGGCGCGAATGTAGGACAGGCACTCCTGCCCGTCCCGTGATGTGGATGGACGGGCAAGAGTGCCCGTCCTACCTACGAAGGAACGAAACATGGCACAGAAATCCTGGCACCTGAATCGACGTGAGCTGCTTCGTGGTGGCGGCATCGCTTTGGCGCTGCCGCTATTGAACAGCATGAGCTGGGCCAAAGCCGCAGCGGGCAAGGAAGTGCCAAGGCGGATGGTCGTCAGCTATATCTCCTACGGCGTGTACGAGCCCAAAGGCGAAAACGGCAAGCACCACGACTGGAACTGGTGGCCCTGCGCAGAGCCGGGCAAGCTGACGTTTAACAAGTCGGCCAAGCCTTTCGAGCCACTTAAGGATTATGTCACCTACCTGCGCGGGCTGGACCACGCTGGGGGCTACGGCCTGGGCGGGCACAGCAGCGGTGACGTCTTCGCGACGGGTGCCGACATGTCCGGCAGCGAGACGAAGAACAACATCTCCATCGACCAGCTGGCAGCGAAACACCACGGCCACAACACGCGTTACGGATCGCTGGTGATGGGAACCGAGGGCGGCACCGGTTCCTACGGCATGGCCAAAACCCTGTCGCACTACGGGCCGGGCCGGCCGATCCCTGCGATGCATCGGCCCCAGGAGATCTTCAACCGCTTGTTCCGCCCCTACGCCAACAAGACCGTCAACGACGTGCGCGCCGAGCTGAAACGCGAGGCCAGCGTCCTCGACGCGATGATGGAGAACTACAAGCAGTTACACAGCAGCCTCGGCGTTGAAGACAAACGCAAGATGGACGAGTACCTCGAAACCGTTCGCGCTCTCGAGCAGCGTGTCGAACGCACCAGCGCCTGGACGCATCAGCCGCTGCCCGACGTCGACACCAAGGGACTGAACCTCGAGGCCAGCTACGCCGACCCGGCCGAATACATCCGCTGCATGTACGACCTGCTGTTCCTCGCCCTGCAGACCGACTCGACGCGCTTCGCCACCTTCATGACCGAGAGCGAGCATTCGACAGGCAACGAGGTCGGCGCGTTTGCGACACGCGTCCTGGGTTACAAAGGCGCGACACACGACATCGCCCACAAACGCCCGACAGAGTCGGGCCTGTGGGACAACTGGCGCGCTCAGCAACACGCCCGCTTCCTTCAGCGTCTCCGTGACACGCCCGAGGGCGAGGGCAACATGCTCGACTACAGCGTCGTGCTCTGGGGCTCGGCCCACCCCCACGCCTCGCACAGCACCAGGCAGTATCCGATCCAGATCGCCGGCGGCAACAAGCTCGGCATGAAGCACGGCAACCTGCACGACTTCCGCAACAGCAAGGAAGACGTGCCGCTGGCCAACCTGTTCGTCTCGATGCTCAACGCTGTGGACGTGCCGATCGAACGATTCGCCGACAGCACCGGCGCAATGACGGAAGTGCGAGCTTAGTCGTGGCTGGGAAGCCGCAGATTCCAGTCGAGGTCGTTCGAAGGCCTGTATCGTCGGATGCATGGCGAATGTTCTGTTGAGCATTGTCCACTGCTGCTGGAATGCTCGTAATCCGGCGCATCGACTGGCAGAATGCATGGACTGTTCAGGTGTGTGATTGACGCAATTCGTCATCAGTAGCGTTTTCTGCTGCTGTCGCCAGTTCGGACTGACTCCAGATTGATCAGAGGACGTGCGATGCCACCCGATTCGGGCCGAGTGTTTCTGTGTCACAACAGCAGAGACAAGCCGGCAGTGCGACGCCTGCGGGAACTGCTGGATGCCAATGGCATTGAAACGTGGATCGACGAATGCGAATTGGGGGCAGGCACGGGCTGGCAGGGTGATCTCGGGCAGGCCTTGATTGCGGCTCCCGCAGTCATCATTTGCTTTGGGCCTCACAACACCGGTCCGTGGCAGGACGACGAAATCGCGTTGATTGTCCAGGAGCGAAAGAAAACAGACGCCACTGTGATCCCGCTGATCCTGCCCTCCTGCGGAGACATCGAGCCTGAGATTCCTTTGTTCCTCCGTTTGTTTCAGTGCATCGACTTGCGGCTGGACGAGATCGAAGCTGATCCGTTTGGCCGGCTGCTGAGTGCGATTGATTCCCGCGAGGCCATCGGCCATCACCGGCCGACCGTGCTGACGATGGGCAGGCTGGACGATGCCTCATCGGACGAGGCACGTCAGCGAGTGACCAGCTACTGCCACGATGTTCTGCATCGAGTCCGCCACATCGATCCGACCGGTGCACTGTTTGAGCAGTCGCTGATGTCTGCACTGGACAATGCCGATGTGCTCGTGACAACGCTGTCACTCGATTCGTTCGACGCGTTTGGTGATTTCGACAACGGAGTCGCTCCGGCAGCATGCCAGTTTGCAACGCAGGCCGGTGTTGAGGTCATCCAGTGGCGTGCCGAGAACCTGAAGATTCCAACGGCAGGGCCATTGGCCGACAGCTTTCGGTCAACGGACATCGAGACCTGTCTGACATTCCAACTTGCCCAGCACGTGACGCAAACGGCGCAGTCTCATTTCGCGGAACGCCAACACGCCGCTGTTCAGGACCCTCCGGCTGTCGGTGAGGCCGCCGATCGAAAACGGACCGTGCTCGGTTTTCCCCGCAACGGAAAGCCGTTCGCACGACAGATTGCCGGCGAGCTGAAGGACAGTCAGATTCGCTGCGACTCACTCGGCGAATGGGACCGCGTCGCCACGCGGTTGAAGAAGGATCATTCAGCCTACGACGCGCTGGTCGTCATTCTGAACGGTGACGACGACTGGCTTGACGAATGTTCGGCGTGGCTCGATGAGATGGAAATCAACAGTGTCGACGCGCTGCCGCCGATCGGAGCCTACTGTCATAAGTCAGAAGACGATCTCGACGCCGATCCTGTTCCCTTTGATCTGGAACAGTTTCAGGAGTACTTCGGGAGGAAAGACCTTCAAAAGCTGGCCGATCGCATCTCGAATGGAGGTGACGCCTGATGCACGCCTCTCAACGAAGTGCTTCGGACGCATTCGATCTTCCACCACGCCCGTATCCCGGACTGCGTCCATTCCGGACGGATGAGCAGGCGATCTTCTTCGGACGACGTCGTCAGTTCGTCCGCATGCTCAACATTCTGAAGCGGCAGCATTTCCTGGCCGTGGTCGGTACCAGCGGCTGCGGTAAGTCGTCGCTGGTCAAAGCCGGTCTGTTGCCCGAACTGACCAACCCGCGGTTCCGTGTTGGTGAGACAGACAAGGATTGGGTGCATGTGGTCGCCCGTCCTGGCGGAGGCCCTTACCGCAACCTGGCTGCCAAACTGGCCGCGACGCCGTTCGAGCGAGCAAAGACCGACCCGGCCTGGAAAAATGTCGTTGACGGTCTGAATGAAATCGATACCGGTCAGGTGGAACGACGTCTGCGCGCGGGTTCGAACGGACTCGTCGATGCGATCTACAGCGTGCCGGGGATGGCCTCTCGCAACGTGCTGATTGTGATCGACCAGTTCGAGGAGATCTTTCGGTTCGGCGACACATCCCGCACGAGCATCAGCGAACTGGAACGCACCGGTCTTCACGACGATGCTCTGGCCTTTGTGAACACGCTGCTGTCTGCGGTCGACGAACAGCATCCGAATATCTACGTGGCGATCACGATGCGGTCCGACAGTCTCGGCCGCTGCGACCTGTTCCACAGACTGCCGGAGGCGATTACACGCTGCCAGTTTCTGCCGCCCCGCATGACGAAGCCGCAGTTACTGGATGCCATCCGCGGGCCACTGCAGGCCTACGACAGCACGATCGATGATGCGGTTGTATCGGATCTGCTGGAAGCCATGGGCGACCGACAGGATCAATTGCCCGTCGTCCAGCATGCACTCGCACAACTGTGGGAGTTCGCTTCCGCAGGCAAAGCGAAAGATGCGCCGCGTCACATCACGAAGTCACATGCGGACCGATGCCGGTCAACGCACGACAGCAGAGGCAGGCACGAACGGCTGGCGTGGGTGTCGGACGCCATTTCAACACATGCCGACTCGATCCTGGATTCACTGTCTGACAACGTTTCGAATGAAACGCGTCGACTGCGGGAGCACATTGCAAGAGTGCTGTTCTGTGCTCTCACCCAGATCGACAACAACGAAGAGCCGGAACGACGGTTGTCGAGTGTGAGGGAGGTGGCTTCATACGTCTTCGACACAGACCTGGGCTCCACGCCTGAGCCAGAACATCTGGCTGCGGTCGGCGCCGTTGTCGAGGAGTTCGCAGCTGAGGGCGACAATTTCATTTTTCAGTCAACCACGACTGGTGGAAAGGAAGCGCTGGACGTCAGTCACGAGAGTCTCCTGCGACAATGGCAGACCTTCCGCAACTGGTTGAGCGACGAGCAGAAGTCGGCCGCAGACTTCCGCAGACTGCGGGATGCGGCGCTGGCCTACGAACGCATGATTGATGGCAAGCGTCAGGGCGATCTGTTGCCGCCGGCCACGCTGGAGTCTTTGGAGACGTGGTGGGACCGGGAGATGCCGACGGCAGCCTGGGCCGGCCGGTATTCCGCTGAGCCGCATGATTTCACTCTCGCTCGTGAGTTTCTCAGGACCAGCCGCACTGCCGAGAACAAACGCAAAGAGGCGGAGCGTCAGGCGCGGCGTGACAGGCAGCGACTGGAACGTGAGGCACGCCAGGCCGAAGAACGACGCCTGAAGGCGGAAGCTGAGGCCGCAAAGCAGCTTGCAGCCGAACAGGAGGCGAAGGCACGCAGCAGGCGACGGTGGCTCGTTGGTGTCTGGACGGTCGCAATTCTTGCCGTTGTGGCAAGCGGCGTGGCGATCTGGTTTGCCAGGGCAGCACAGGATGCGCAGGCGACCGCTGAGAAGGCGGGGGCGGATGCACTCAAAGAGAAGCAGAAGGCAGATGACAACGCAGAACTGGCTGAGAAGCAGAAACAAGTGGCGGTGAAACAGACAATACGCGCCACACAGGCGGAAAAACGCGCTGTCAGCCAGAAGCGGCGGATCGAAAAGCTGCTGTATGTCAATCAGATCCGATTCGCGGAGAGCGCATGGGAACGGGGCGACGTGACCGAAGCATGGAGCCATTTGAACGCGTCCCAGTGGAATCGGCGACATTGGGAACATGACTATCTCTACTCAAAGTTCACGGCGGCCCAAACCACACTGCAAGGACACACGAACTCGGTGTTGAGCGTGAGTTTCAGCCCTGACGGTGAGCGGATCGTCAGCGGCAGCTTGGACAACACGTTGAAGGTGTGGGATGCGGAGACCGGCCAGGAGACGCTCACACTGAAAGGACACTCAGGTCCGGTCTGGAGCGTGAGTTTCAGCCCTGACGGTGAGCGGATCGTCAGCGGCAGCTTTGACAACACGTTGAAGGTGTGGGATGCGGAGACCGGCCAGGAGACGCTCACACTGAAAGGACACTCAGAACCGGTGTTGAGCGTGAGTTTCAGCCCTGACGGTGAGCGGATCGTCAGCGGCAGCGATGACAACACGTTGAAGGTGTGGGATGCGGAGACCGGCCAGGAGACGCTCACACTGAAAGGACACACGGACCCGGTCAGGAGCGTGAGTTTCAGCCCAGACGGTGAGCGGATCGTCAGCGGCAGCTTGGACAACACGTTGAAGGTGTGGGATACGGAGACCGGCCAGGAGACGCTCACACTGAAAGGACACACGGACCCGGTCACGAGCGTGAGTTTCAGCCCTGACGGTGAGCGGATCGTCAGCGGCAGCGATGACAACACGTTGAAGGTGTGGGATGCGGAGACCGGCCAGGAGACGCTCACACTGAAAGGACACACGAGGTCGGTCAGGAGCGTGAGTTTCAGCCCTGACGGTGAGCGGATCGTCAGCGGCAGCTATGACAACACGTTGAAGGTGTGGGATGCGGAGACCGGCCAGGAGACGCTCACACTGAAAGGACACACGGACTGGGTCACGAGCGTGAGTTTCAGCCCTGACGGTGAGCGGATCGTCAGCGGCAGCTTGGACAACACGTTGAAGGTGTGGGATGCGGAGACCGGCCAGGAGACGCTCACACTGAAAGGACACACGGACCCGGTCACGAGCGTGAGTTTCAGCCCTGACGGTGAGCGGATCGTCAGCGGCAGCGATGACAACACGTTGAAGGTGTGGGATGCGGAGACCGGCCAGGAGACGCTCACACTGAAAGGACACACGGACTGGGTCAGGAGCGTGAGTTTCAGCCCT
>CAUZFZ010000100.1:0-39997 GCA_963579025.1 Planctomycetota bacterium
CCCATTGGAGCCTCCCGGCTGAAACCACCGGGAGGATAGCGCGATGGTCGACAAACAGCCAGGGACAATCGCCCCGATTAAATCGACAGCCCCAAGCCCATCCGGAAACGCCGTCGAATCGCAAGGCAGCCACGCGTCGTTGAAAAGTTGCACAACCACATCCGCCTGCTCCAGATCGGTCCGATATCCCTCGGCAAATGCTGCCGAACTCGTGGCGTATTCTGTTTCACCGAGAACATGACAGCCGACACTCCGACACCAGTCAGCCAGCTGCCGCCGCCGCTTTCGAAATCCACGATCTGGGAGCGATTGAGCAATCAAAATGGTCGGCTGCTGCGATCCGGCTGAAGCGATCGCAGCCGGCGAATGATCGGACAGCGTTGCGTTCAGCGGTGCCGCCGATCGGTCAAGGGACACATCCCCGGATGGCTGCCCGGCAGATCCAGGAATCGACGACTTGCCTGTGCTGAGTTCAGCCAGCCTGCCTGCCATTGCCGTCGTGAGCTGCAGCAGACTCGTCTGGTATTCCGGCTCGGTCGTTTGACACGGACGTCCGCTGGGAACTGCCGGAAGCGAAGCAAAAAACTCGTATCCGATCACTCCCTGCAACCGACGGGAAAACTCGTCACTGAACTCAGCTGGCCATACGGCGTGTGACTGACGATCGTCGTACCAGACTACAAAGAGTCGACCGGAAGTGGCCGCCGCCCCACCAAGGACGGCTTCATCGAAAAACTGCAATTCGTCCTTGCAGGCAGGTGATGACACGTATCCCTTCGAGAGCACGATGACCATCACCGCCGACTTCCGCAGCGCGTCCTCAATCAACGTCCCGAACTGGACGTGCTTACCGAGTGTTTCACGGTCGAAAAAGAACCGGGCGCACCCAGTGCGACCCAGTCGCTCATCAAGCGCGCGGCCCAGCCGCTTGCGAAAGTCAGAGACCCATGTTCCGCCCGGGCCGTCAGGGTCATTGTTCACCCAGGCATAGCTGACAAACACGTCGTACTCGAAGTCGCGACCTGCATACGCCGACCCGCTGACGTTCATCACTTACTTGCCTCCGACGGACGATCCAGGCAGACGTGACGGTCGTGTGCCATGAAGAGCGGCACCACGACTTCGTCGACAGCGGCGTATTGTGTCAGGAACGCGGGGCGGTGACGAGCAAACTCCCTATTTGTACCGGCAGCCGTCCGCGTACCAGCCGATCGGGCATGACTATCCTGTTCGTTTCACTCGCCAAACATCGCGGCGTGTTTGATTCCGCTGGGTGAATCATGAAGGACTATTCCCAGACGGTTCGCCTGGGACAACACGGATTCAGCGTGGATGGCTCCGAAGGCCCGCACGGTCTGGACGTCACGGCCCCCGACGACACGATTCCAGCAGCGATTGATGGTCTCGATGGGCGTGAATCGGTCTGGCACGAAGGGAGAAGCGATCGGGTGGCGATCGTGGCGGGCACCTCGAAGGAATTCGATGCTCAGGTCGCCGGTCGGCTCATTGACGCGTTGATGCAGGGCCAGCCGATTCCGCGCCAGTCCGTCTCGCATGTTTCCGAATCCCCATCGGAGATCATCATTGAAGGGGCCGAGCGAGCCATCGAGATTCTCGCTCACCATTCCATCGAGATGTCCCACGCCGGCACGATCCTGACGCTGCTCGTTCAAGGAGCACGCGACGAACTTGTCTGGATCGTCGGCAAACCCGTCAGTTGCTGAGGGACTCCCCGAAACATTATTCGCGTAATCCACAGGGTACCCTGGTTGAACGCATTACCGATGAAGGATGGCGTTACGGCTCGTGGCCAATTCTGCTGTTTTTCTGCGCGCTGATGCTCTCAGCCACGTGCTGTCTTCGCTTCGCGACTCAAGACTGTACAACTTCAGGAGTCGCATGCGGGTGAATCTGTTACGGGGGATTCACTCGCTTGCGCTTCGAGCTTGTATGAATGCCCACGTTGAAGATGCTTTAGAATGTCCTCAATGAATATCCATATCAGTCGCGCCCAATTGCTGCTTCAGCAGTCTCGCTTCGAGCTGGCTGAAGAACAGCTGCGTATGGCTCTGGCCGAAGACTCGGAGGACTTCCTGGCTCATGCGCTTCTGGCTCTGTGTCTGCTGGAGCGAAAGCGCTATGACGACGCGACGACCGAAGCACAGGAGGCGATCCACGCGAGTCCCGATGAGGCAATCGGGTTTTATGCGCTCGCCACGATCATGCATGAACGAAATCGCCTGAAAGAGGCTCGTGAAGCGATCTCGGAAGCCGTGCGGATCGAACCATGGAATTCGATGCACTTCGCTCGGCTGGCGGCTATCGAGTTCTCACGCAGCCGGTGGCACGACTGTCTGGACGCGGCCGAGCAGGGACTCGAGTTCGAGCCCGAAAATGTCGAGTGCACGAATCTCCGAGCGATGGCTCTGGTGAAACTCGGACGGCGTGAGGAGGCGGGGCAATCGATTGACGCGGCCCTGGCGAGTGAACCCGACAACGAAGTCACTCATGCAAATCGCGGTTGGGCGCTGCTGCACTCGGGAGAACCGAACAAAGCCGCGGAGCACTTTCGCGAGGCATTGCGTCTGGACCCGACGCTCGAATGGGCACGCGCAGGCATTGTCGAGGCCATGAAGGCTCGTAATCCGATCTACCGCTGGATGCTGGCGTGGTTCCTGTGGATGAGCCGGTTCAGTCCGCGCGTTCAGATCGCGATGATGCTGGGACTGATCTTCGGCAATCAGATTCTCGCAGCGGTGTGTCGGTCCCACCCGGCCCTGGAGCCGTTTCACTTGCCATTGGCGATGGTGTATGTCCTGTTCGCGTGGATGACCTGGGTCGCGCCGTCACTGTTCAACCTGGTGCTCTGTCTGGATCGGTTCGGCCGGCTCGTTCTCAATCGCCAGGAGAAACAGGCCGCCGGGCTAACTGGCCTATGCATTGTGCTGACGCTGGCCGTCGGTCTGTTTGGACACCTTCGATATTCGGGGGACGCGTCCTGGTACTGGCAGACGGGCGCACTGTTTCTGGGCCTGGTGATTCCTGTGTCGAAGACATTTGGCTTGCCGAAGGACCGGAAAAAAGTGATGGCATTCTATTCGGCGGGTCTGACTCTCGTAATCGCGGTCGCTTTGTGGAAGCTGGTCGATCTGTCGATCACACTCTCGCATGTGCCGGCGGCCGTTGTCGAAGATGAAGATAAGACGAAGCTCAAGGAATTCGTGCTGCCAAAGTTGATCGCATTCCAGCAATGGTGGGAGTACGGGTCGTGGGGCGTCGTGCTCTCGACATGGATCGGCACTGGCATGACCGTTGTTCCGGAACGGAAATGAGCTGTGGATTCACAAACAGACCATCCCGAGAACCTGAGCCGCGAAGCACTCGAACAACGACAGATTGCCTGTCTGCGCGGCGTGCTGGATGAAGTTTCCAGGTCGAATCCGTTCTGGCAGAACCACTTTGCCACGGCCGGTCTGTCGGCTGACGATTTGGACGCAATCGACTCGGTTGCCGGTCTGTCGGTCATTCCGCTGACACAGAAGTCAGACCTCGTCGCGGATCAGCAGGCGAGTCCTCCGTACGGGACGAATCTGACTTACGGTCGATCAGGGTACTCGCGGTTGCATCAGACATCGGGGACGACGACCGGTCATCCGATGCGGTGGCTGGATACTCCAAACAGTTGGCAGTGGTTCATGGACTGCTGGGCTCAGATTTTCCGCATGGTCGGACTGACACAGGACGACCGGCTGGCGTTCCCGTTTTCGTTCGGTCCGTTTGTTGGATTCTGGGCGGCATTCGAAGGCGCGAATCGACTTGGAAATCTGTGCCTGGCTGGCGGTGGCATGACGAGTCAGCAGCGTCTCCGCCTCATCGAAGACAATGAGGCGACCGTCATTTGTGGCACACCCACATACCTGCTGCGTCTGGCCGAAATCGCCGCCGAGCAGGGAGTCGACCTGCAGCGTGGGTCCGTACGAATGCTCGTTGTTGCGGGTGAACCTGGTGGAAGTATCCCCGCGATCCGCAACCGCATCGAGCAGGCATGGGGCGCGCGGATGTTCGATCACTGGGGCATGACCGAGATCGGGGCGCTCGCTACGGAATGCGTCGAGAACCCCAGTGGCATGCACCTGCTCGAATCCGAATGCATCGCAGAGATCATCGATCCGGCGACCGGAGTGGTTGCGGTTCCCGATGAGTCCGGTAGTCGGCACGGAGAACTGGTTCTGACGAATCTGGGTCGACTGGGATCGCCATTAATTCGCTATCGAACCGGTGACCTGGTCGAGACTGATCCCCAGACGTGTTCGTGTGGTCGGGCACTGTTGCGCTTGCGGGGCGGCATCCTCGGCCGGGCGGACGACATGCTAACGATCCGCGGCAACAACGTGTTTCCGTCCAGTGTCGAGGCGGTCCTGCGAGAATTCGACGACATCGCGGAATTCTGCATTGAAGTGCGGACGGTTCGATCGATGCAGCACATGCTGATTCAGATCGAACCAGTTGCCGGGCTGAGTGATGCGCAGCGGGAATCGTTGTCGAGTGATGCGGGTGCCAGGGTTCGTGACCGGTTGAACTTCAATCCGGAAGTGCAGCTTGTGGAGGAGAACAGCCTGCCGCGATTTGAGCTGAAGGGGAGAAGGTTCTTCCGCGTGGACGAAAGCAGCCAGGGCCAATGACCCATATCCCGGTAGAAAGATCAATCATGAGATACACGCTCTACAGCAGTGTCGGGACGGCGCTCTTTCTGTGCGCCTTTCTTGCCAGTGCGACCGCTGAAAATTTTCCGCGGGAACTGGTCGCATTCGGACCAGCTCCCGGTAATCCCATTTTCACGGCCCGCGGCGAAGGTCACTGGGATGTGAAGATTCGAGAACGCGGTTGGATTCTGTTCAACGCGGATGCCTCCGATGACGTCCCGGCATGGCAGATGTGGTTCACGGGCTACGATGGGACGCGCGATGGAAAAAAACAACTCGGCTATGCGACGTCGGACGACGGCATCAGCTGGGAACGGCATCCGAAGAACCCGATTTACTCGGAACACTGGGTCGAGGACATGATGGTCGTGCGGCATAAGGGCACGCTTTACATGTTTGCCGAGGGAGCCAGAGATCAGGCCCATCTCCTGACATCGAAAGATGGCATCAAATGGACCCGCAAAGGTCCTTTGGACGTGCGGACGGCGAACGGACATCCGATTGAGTCTGGTCCGTACGGGACTCCCGCTGCGTGGTTCGAAAAGGGAAAATGGCATCTGTTTTACGAGCGGCGAGATCTGGGCATCTGGCTGGCCACGTCCGAAGACATGAAGGTCTGGCGAAACGTGCAGGACGAACCCGTGCTCTCTCCGGGGCCCGAAGAGTACGATCGCGACCTGGTCGCACTGAACCAGATCGTGCGGTACAAAGGCCGTTATTACGCGTATTTTCACGGTTCGAAGCGAGGCTCCGGACTATGGTCTACTGCCATTGCGGTTTCGGATGACCTGATTCGCTGGAAGAAGTATCCCCAGAACCCGCTGTTTCCGATCTCGGAGAACAAGTCCAGTGGGATACTCGTCCACGACGGTCGGCAGTTTCGGCTGTATACAATGCATAACGAAGTGCATCTGCACGCCGTGATTGGGCCGGGCACTCGCTGAACGCGACCCCGGCCCGAGAGGTCAAATTGGCTGATCGACAGTGGCTGCATGCTGGCAACTTCAGTGACCGGCAACTGATATCGAAATACGTCGGGAGGAAACCATGTCTGGAAAACCTGCGCTGCTCATTTTGATCGTCGCGATCTGTGCATCTGCTATTGCGGACGACAAACCAAAGAAAAAGGAGCCGAAGAACGCCGATAAGGGCGTCCTGAAACTCTTCGATGGCAAGACACTGGCCGGCTGGACGGCGACCGAGTTTGGCGGTGAAGGAGAGGTTCTTGTCAAAGACGGTCAGCTCGTAATGGAACTCGGCTCCGACCTGACCGGCATCACCTGGAAAGACGCGAAAAAACTCCCGAAGACGAATTACGAGATCTCGCTGGAAGCCATGCGGGTGGATGGCTTCGACTTCTTCTGCGGACTCACCGTGCCGGTGAAGAAAGACTTCTGCTCGTTGATCGTCGGCGGCTGGGGCGGCGGCGTCTGCGGCATCTCGTGCATCGATGGCTACGACGCTTCGGAGAACGACACGACCAGTTACCGCGAATTCAAGAGCAAGCAGTGGTACAAAATCCGACTGCGCGTAACGGACACTCGCATTCGTGCCTGGATTGACGACAAGGAGATCGTTGATCAGGACATCCGAGGCAAGAAGATCAAGGTGCGTGGCGAGGTGGAGCTGTCTCAGCCACTGGGCTTTTCTTCCTGGCAGACGACTGCCGCACTGCGAAAAATTCAGATGCGCAAGCTGTCGGAAAAAGAGATCAAGGTGGAAGCCAAAACGCAGGAGTCCTCGTAGCGAATGGGCAACGCTTACGAAGTGAAGCCGGTCAGCAAGCCGGTCCGGGGATCGATTCGACCGCCCGGCTCCAAGAGCCTGACTAACCGGGCTCTGATTACCGCTGCGCTGGCCAGTGGCACGTCCCGATTGACCGGAGTCCTGGACAGCGAAGACACCCGCGTGATGGTCGAGAGTCTGGGACGCCTGGGAGTCGCGGTTGATCACGATGCTCAGTCATGCACGATGCGGGTAACCGGATGTGCTGGAAAGCCTGCGGCAAGTGCAGCCGAACTGTGGCTGGAGAACAGCGGGACAAGCATTCGCTTTCTGACGGCATTGTGTGCGTTGGGCGACGGACGGTTTCGGCTCGACGGCAGCGAGCGTATGCGGGAGCGACCGATTGGAGATCTGGTTGATGCACTGAATGCTCTCGGTGCCGAAGTCAGGTGTGAGTCGAATTCGGATTGCCCGCCGGTCATTGTCGAGGGATCGGGGCTGTCGGGCGGGAAAACAACAGTCGATGGAAGCCTTTCAAGTCAGTTCCTGAGCGGGCTGCTGATGGCTTCGCCCTGTGCGCGGCAGCCGGTCGATATTCACGTCAGTGGCCAGCTCGTTTCGCAACCGTACGTGGACATGACGATGGGCGTCATGGCTCAGTTTGGTGTCACTGTGGGCTGTCCCGAACCCAAACTGTTTCGCATTCCGCCACAGCAGTACCGTTCCGCTGACTACGACATCGAACCAGATGCTTCTGCTGCCAGCTACTTCTTTGCGGCCGCCGCAGTGACGGGTGGAGAAGTCACGGTCCAGGGATTATCTACTGAAGCACTGCAGGGGGATGTCGGATTCGTTGATGCTCTGGTCCAAATGGGCTGCCAAGTGGATTACGGTGACGACTCGATCACGTTGCGCGGAAGCGAACTGTCCGGAATCGACATTGATATGAACGCGATCAGTGACACGGCTCAGACGCTGGCCGTCGTGGCCGTATTCGCCAGCGGTCCCACGCGGATCCGCAACGTGGCCCATAACCGACATAAGGAAACAGACCGAATTACCGCTGTCGTGACTGAATTGCGACGGTTGGGCATTGAAGTCGAAGAACACGAGGACGGAATGACGATACAGCCTGGCGAACCGCGGTCCGCCATCATCGAGACTTACAACGACCATCGCATGGCGATGAGCTTCGCACTCGCGGGGTTGCGGGTGCCGGGTGTGCAGATTGCCGATCCGGCATGCACGGGAAAAACGTATCCCGGTTTCTGGACGGACCTTGAAATGATCTGCGGAGGCGCAGCATGAGTTCGCCTCAGGAACGTGGACGATTTCGTCGTCACCCAGGAAGCAAGAAGAAACCAGGTCGCGGACGCCGCGTCGAGCCGGTTGCGCCAGGGGCGCCGCCGCTGTCGGAGCCGAGTGTGCCCGCGTCGCCGCAGTCGTTTGACGTCAACCCCGTTACGGCCCGGCAGTATGCTTTTGTGATTCTCAACGAGGCCCGTCGGACCGCGCAATACATTGACGAATTGCTCGAGAGGCAGCCGGGGATTGATGAACTCAGTGTCGTGGACCGTCGGTTTCTGACTGAGCTGATCAACGGTGTGACGCGTCGGACTCGAACGCTGGACTCGATTCTGTCGCACTATGTCACTCGACGTCGCGACCAGGTGGAGCCCGCGTTATGGACGCTGCTGCGTCTGGGCACGTACCAGCTTGTTCTAATGACCGGCGTCAGCAGCCACGCGGCCGTGAGCGAAACCGTCGAACTGGCTGCCTGGCTGGACCAGTCACAGTGGAAAGGATTCCTCAACGGAGTCCTCAGGACGATCAGCCGCGAAGTAACAGACGAGTTTGCCGATGCCCCCGCCCGCGACTGCGTTCCCGTCGTCACTCGACGTGACGCAACCGGACAGATGCTCGATTTCGAGCAAACACGCTTCCGTCGACTTGCCTCGCCAGTACTGCCGGATCCCAACCAATGGACCGATTTCCTTGCGGCGGCATTTGGACTACCTGGCTGGCTGCTGGATCGGTGGACTCTTCGATTTACGAATGACGAACTTCAGGAGATTGCGGAGTGGTTTGAACGCCGCCCGCCGCTCACGCTGCGAGTCAATCCTCTGAAGGGGACTCGCGATGAACTTCTGAAACTGCTGCGGGAGTCAACCGCCGCCGATGCCAACCCGGATGCGACCGGCTCCCGAGTTTTCTTCACTGCCGGAGAACGGGCGGAATCGATCCATGTGCTCGGGTCTGTGCGAGTGACAGAACTTCCCGGTTTCGATGACGGGCGATTCACAATTCAGGACGAAACCGCAATGTCGGCGGTTGAACTGCTGGCCCCGCAACCGGGACAGTCGGTCCTGGATCTGTGTGCGGCGCCCGGCACGAAGTCGACTCACATCGCGGAGCTGATGCAGAATTCCGGCAGCATCATGGCCGCTGACAAGGACCCGGAACGGCTGCGGCGAGTTGAAGGCAACGTGCAGCGACTGGGTCTGGACATCATCGAGCCAATCCACGTGAGCGATGACTTGAGCGATCTGCCGATCACGCTGTTCGATGCCGTTCTGGCCGACGTCCCGTGTTCGAACACCGGAGTCATCGGAAAACGACCGGAGGTGAGAACACGTCTGATGCCACGCGATATTGAGGAGTTGGCTCGATTGCAGCAGAATCTACTGCGGAACGCGGCTCAGCGCGTCAGGCCCGGGGGACGGCTTGTGTATTCCACGTGCAGCATCGAGCAACAGGAGAACGCCAGCGTTATCAGTTCGCTACTGGATTTGTCGACCGAGTTCACTCTCGAAGAAGTCCGGGAGTTCATCCCCGGGCGACCTTCGGATGGCGGGTTCCAGGCTCTACTGGTCAGGGCCGAGTAGCGGACAGAATTGACGTACGTCGTCTGGCTCGGACGCCTCGATCATCAAGGCATTGCAAACAGAACAGGCAACCAAAGTTGACGTCGCCGTTCTTCCGGGACAGCATGACACGGTATACACATCTTCCTCCAGTGACTGTTTCCAGTCTCGATCGTGATTGACGATGCCTCCAACCGACGTCTCATTGCCTGAAACAGCATGGATTGATGTCCGGACAGAAGGTCAAACCGGCACGCGCATTCCGCTGATTGCCGGCCAGCCAATGCTTGTCGGTCGTTTCCCGGACAGCGCTGTTGACTGTCGTGTCGATCGAACCGTTTCGCGGCGGCACTGCCAGCTCGACTTTTCACCGCCACACTGCTGGATCACGAATCTCAGTAACAACGGCACTCGAGTGAACGGCCTGGAAGTCACGGAGTACCGTCTGAACACCGGTGACGAGGTCACGATTGGAAACTCGATTCGTTTCGCCGTGCAGTCGCCGCGAACGTCTAACATCGACGAATCGTCCGCTGCATCAGGCCGGAGCCTGCAGACACTCGGCACCGCACCGTCGGCGCTGCCCGGAGAGATGTTTGGCAGTTCAGTTGGCTCCAGCCTGCCACCCCAGCGCCGAAGCGACGCCGGCACAGAAATGCTGCCTCTGATTCGCTCGGTTGGACAGGTCATGGACGTGTTGCAGACCGCGATGTCCTCGGCCGACTTCTTCCTTCGGGCCGCTCAGGCCGTTGTTGATCTGGCCGGCCTCGACACCGGACGAATCCTGTTTCTGCGCGATGGGCAGTGGCATCTGCAGGTCATGCAATGCTCTCAGCAATGCACGCAAAGTGCTGCGTTTGAAGTAAGCCAAAGTATGCTCGACACGGTGCGAACGCATCGGCAGGTCTTCTGGGAGAACGGAGGTGATCAGTCGGGCGCCGCAAGCATGGAGATGCTCGACGCGGTCGTCGTCGCTCCGATCATGAATCCGTCTGGCGACGTGATCGGCGCCGTCTACGGAGACCGCAAACTCGGCATGGGTGCCACCGTTGAGCCCATTTCCGAATGGGAGGCGATGCTCGTCGAGCTGCTTGCCTGCTCGGTCGCTTCCGGCATGCAGCGTCTTAATCAGCAGGAGCGTGTCGTCTCGCTGGAGAACCAGTTCGAACAGTTCTTCTCAAAGAAACTTGCTGAAGAACTCGAGGCCGATCCGACACTGCTCGACGGACGTGATGCAGTTGTCACGACGCTGTTCTGCGACGTGAGAAGTTTCTCGGCGATCAGCGAAGTTCTGGGGACACAACGCACATTTGGTTGGATCAACGACGTCATGGACATCCTGTCCGAGTGCGTGAATGAGTTTGACGGGGTGATCGTCGACTACATCGGTGACGAACTGATGGCCATGTGGGGAGCTCCGGTTGAACAGTCCGATCACGCTCAGCGGGCGTGTCTCGCGGCGATGCAGATGTTCGAGCGGTTGCCCGAGGTTGATCGAAAGTGGGAATCGATCGTCGGACGGCCGACGAAAGTCGGCATCGGTCTCAACACCGGACCAGTACGTGTCGGCAATACGGGATCCCGGATCAAGTTCAAATACGGTCCACTGGGTCACGCGGTGAACCTGGCCAGCCGCGTTCAGGGTGCAACCAAGTACCTGATGTCTCCAATGCTGATCACTGGAGAAACGCGCGAGCTGATTGGTGACGACTTCACCGGCCGACGTCTGTGCGACATTCGTGTGGTTAACATCGAGAAGCCGGTGTCGATTTTCGAATTGCGGCAGACAAGCGCGGATTGCGACACGCAGCTCATGAGGCCGTACGAAGAGGCACTGCGACACTTTGAACATGGCAACTTCCGCAAAGCGATTGGCATCCTGGCGAATGTGCTCAACGACTGGCCTGAGGACGGACCATCGCTGCTGCTCCTGTCCCGTGCTGTAGAAGCCATCACGGCAACCGGAGACTTCTCACCCGTCTGGGTACTTCCGGGCAAGTAGCGGTGCGCATCAATCCGGCGGACGCGCATCCGTCTGCTGCGTAATGATCGAGTAGTGTTCGATCTTGCGATTCCGGGCAAAGTTGAAGAGGTCACGAAACGCCCGGCTCGCGTCGAGATCGCAGTCGTGGACAATCAGCTCGTCGTCCAGCGTTGTGGTTTGTGCCACAACCTGTCCCGCCGGTGAAACAATCGAAGTCAGGCCGAGCTGAGACACGCCTTCTTCCGTCCCCGCTTTAGCGACCGCAACCACCCAGCATCCGTTCTGATAGGCGCCCGACTGCAGGCACAACTGGTGATGGAAACCGACAAGATGGTCGAGTTCTGGATGCTCGGGGATATGCGTCGGCGTGTTGTAGCCCAGTAGTATGAGCTCGGCGCCGCGGAGCGCGAGTGACCGATACGTCTCCGGCCAGCGACGATCGTTGCAGATGCACATGCCAACCACGCCACCAAACGCGCGCCAGGTTGGAAATCCGAAGTTGCCCGTTTCGAAGTACCGCTTCTCCAGGTTCTGGAATGGATTGTCCGGTCGATGGTCCGAGTGACCTGGCAGATGCACCTTGCGGAACTTTCCGATGACGCATCCGTCAGCACCGACCAGCACACTGGCGTTGAAGTGCCGCTGACTCCCGTCCTCAACTGTCAGTTCCGCGAAGCCGAGATAGAAGCCAATGCCCAGGCGGGCGGCTTCGTCGAACAGCGGCTGTGTCGCAGGGTTCGGCATGTCTCGCTCGAACCATGCATCGAGTTCGTCTTCGTCGTCGATCCACCAGTGTGGAAAGAAAGCCGTCAGCGCGCACTCGGTGAAAACGACAAGCTGACAGCCCTGAGCGTGTGCGTTGCACATCTGCAGGATCAGTCGCTCGACGGCATCGCTGCGTGATTCCTGCCGCGTGATCGGGCCACTCTGGGCCGCGCCGATTCGGATGATGCGTGACACGTTTGTAGTTTGTAGTAACCGGACTTGTCCGGTTCGATTTCAGGGTGAGGTCACAACCGCAGAACGCGGCGCGGTCAATTCAGTACTCGCTACACGTTCAAACCGCATAAATGCGGTTACTACGAGCAGCGGTTACTACGAACGGAGACCCAGTTCGGGGATCGGGCTGCCGAACGGAAGGATTGGCATTGGACGTCCGCCGTGATCCGGCCAGGCATGTTCGGTGTCGATGCCCAGATGGCTGTAGACCGACGCCCAGAAGTCGTTCGGCGTGAACGGACGAGACTGTGGATGTTCGCCCTTCGCATTAGTAGAACCGATGACTTGCCCGGTGGGCATTCCGCCGCCAGTGACCAGCACGGACATGGCCTGCGGCCAGTGATCCCGGCCCGGTTGATCCACACCCGTCTGTGATCCCTTCGTGACACTGATGCGCGGCGTGCGTCCGAATTCACCCGTGACAACCAGCAACACCTTCTTGTCCAGTCCGCGGTTGTGGATGTCTTCGACAAGTGCCGCAATGGCCCGGTCGAACAGCGGCAAGCGCACCTTCGCATCGTCGAACAGGTGACAGTTGACGGCGTGCGAATCCCAGTTGTAGGTGCCGTTCTTAATCCACGGCACGCCGTTCTTGCCGTAAGGATTCTCCATCACCATCGTGACGAACTTGGAGCCTGCTTCGACAAGTCGACGGGCCAGAAGTGCCCGCTGCCCCCAGCAATGGCGACCGTAGTGATCACGCAGCTTGTCAGGTTCTTTCGAAAGGTCGAACGCATCTCGCATACGGTTGCTGGTGATGAGCCCGACGGCCTGCTGATTAAAACGGTCCGTGGCATCCATCAAACCGGAACTGTCGATATCGCGGCGCAGCCGGTCGAATCCATTCAGCAGAGCCGTCCGATCGCCCAGCCGGCCTTCAAGCTCTTTCGACAGTGAGAGGTTCTTAACTTCGAATTTGTCATCGGCGGGATTGCCGGGAACGGTGAAGGGCTGATAAGCCGGCCCCAGCCATGCAGAGCCCATGGCGAACACATCCACTCCATGCCGGCCATTGGGTGCGTTGCAGATGTAGTTCGGGATACCGACGTCGCGATTCTCAAACCACTTCGAAACCAGTGAACCGACAGCCGGTGCATCGTTCACCGTACCGGTCGGCGTGGCCGGAACTCGAGACGTCATGAAGCGTTTGTGGCCGCCACCGTGATCGGCAAACTTATGCGCGATCGAGCGAATCAGCGTGTAACGATCCGCGACCTGTGCCAGACGCGGCATCAACTCGCACACGTCGATACCTGGCACGTTCGTGGCGACTGGATTGAAGATCCCGCGGTAATCAGACGGAGCGTTCGGTTTCATATCGAACGTCTCCATGTGTGGCGGTCCTCCGGGCAACCAGACAAAGATTACGGATGTATCGGGGTCGTTGAACGAGGCTTCGGCATTCGCTTTCCGACGCAGGAAGTCGGCCAGCGAGACGCCGGACAGGCCGAGTGTCCCCGCGCGAAGAAAGTCCCGGCGATTCACAGGGCCGGGGCAGTGAGACTCGTGCTGCGGCATTTCTCAAGCCTTCAAATAGAGTTGCAGTTCCAGCAGGGCTGAAGAGTTCCACGCTAGCACGTCCCAACGGAATCAGCCAGATGCGGCCTCATTCTGCAGGAATGTAGTTCAGCGTGTAGTACGCCTCTTTGTGGAGTAGCGGCAGTCCTGCTTTCGAGCGGACTCCAGTTGCGTGCAGTTCGTGAACGTGGCCTTCCTGCAGGCCTGTCACAAATAATCGGACGCTTTGAGCGTCGTCTGAAACTTGAATTCGGTTAATCGACGGCGTCGTATGATCGACCTCCGGGCTGCCGTAAGCGGCCTGGTAGATATAGGCGTACGTGGTCAGTTGCCATGCTTCGGGGCTGGCCGCGGATTCCCGGTCGATCGGATGTGTGAACGTCAGCTCGAAGCCATCGGGCCGCGCGTGCATCTCGTGAATCTCAAAAGGAACTTTCCCTGTCCAACGGATGCGGTCGAGCGAGAACGGTTTATTGCCGCGCGAACCCCAACCGCGATTGGTGCCGCCTACGAACATGCTGCCATCGGGCGTGAATTCGACAGCCAGACTGCCGGAGCCCATCCCGGATCGGAACGGGAAACACACTCCCTGGTAGTGACCGTCAATCGTTTCGAGATACACACGCATGACTGTGCTGAAAGTCTGATCACCGACGAACAGTTGATGTTCGAACGGACCGAACTTTCCGGCCGACATGTCGCACGCGACGCCGCTCGCGGACTGGCCCATTTTCTTGTAGGGGAAATACACCGCTGGCGGTTCGAGTTCGGGAATCTTCTTTGCTTCGACCATCATGCGGCTGCCGCTTTGTGGTTCGATCGGTCTTGGGCCGATGACGCTTGTCGTGTCGTACCAGCGGTTGCCACCGGGATGTCCCTGAAACGAACCTGGCCGCAACCATTTCAGGCTGCACGTGCCATTCCACGGTCCCTGGTTGTCCGTGTAGAAGACGTCGCCAGCATGGTTCAGCCCCATTCCGCCGGGTGAGCGTATGCCGCTGCAGGTCGGGATCATCTCGCCGTCGGGCGTCACTCGCACGCACCAGCCACGGTACTTCGTGTTGCTGTTGAACGAGCCAGTCAGACACAGCACGACCCAGATGTTTCCGTCCTTATCGAATTTCGATCCGAACGCGTACTCGTGGTAGTCCCCGGTGATGCCCCACTGATCGCAGACGGATTCGATAATATCCGCGCGGCCGTCGCCGTCCTCATCTTTCAATCGGGACACTTCACAGCGTTGCGTGGCGTAGAGCCAGCCGTCCTTCTGAGCCAGGCCGAGGACTTCGTGCATGCCAATCGCGAAGGGTGAAAACTTCGCCGAGCTGACGTCCAACGACAGAGCATTCTGGATCGTGTAGATGTCGCCCCGGCGAGTGGACACAGCGAGTTTGTCACCCAGCCATTCGATGCCACCGCCCTCAAGCACGATGCCGTCCGGGATCCTGAAGTGATCGAGCCGGTAATAGTCGTCTTCGGTCGGCGACTCCTGCGCGGAGGCCGTTATCGCAAAACAACTGACGAGTACTGTCAGAGTGAGTATTGACTTCATGGAAACATTCCCTGTTTCGTGTGGAACACAGGATTGGATATCTCGCAGCCGGTGCGCTGACGAACGCCGCCACGTTGTTTACCAGGCGTATCGCTGCAGAATCTCTATCGGGCCGTTCGTCAGGTCGAAGCGAAGCAGCAGTTCTGCTTTGCCTCCGAGTTTTCTCAGGACCGGGGCCGCGTTCGTCGCTTTAATTTGAACCTGTAGATGCTCATCGACGACGAACCAGCCATCCTTAGCCTCGATGCTGTTACCGGCTGCTGCTCGATACAGCATCACACCGGCGGCGCCGTCTGACTTGAGTGACAGGGTCCGTTGAAACTCGGTTAACCCGCGTTCGTTTGTTTGCGGAACGATTTCGTCCGAGATCGAAACATCGCCGACGGAGTACAGAAAGATGGGCTGCCGTTTTGCGTTGAATCGGTATCCGCGAAAGCGGTATCCGAGTTCGGCGGGAGCGGTTGCCGGCCAGGACGCGTCCATGTCTTCCAGCGTCGCGAATGGCACGCCGCGGACGAGACTCAGGACGTTGTCACCGTGAGGTCGCTGAAAGCCGGGTCCGCGGCCGACCCAGTGTTTGGCTGCATCGATGAATCCATTCTCCCAGATCAGGGCGAGACACATCTGGTCCGCATCGAAGCACAGGTTGGCCTGCTCGGGATATCCCACGGCAATGCCACGCGCGCTGACGCCTTCGATGAAGTTGCGGTAGACGATCGGCTCATCAGTCGGTGTCAGGATGATGGCTCCCTGAGTGAGGCCCGCCGGAATGCCGGCTTTCGCACCGTCGGCCAGGTAAAGCCATGAGGCCTGCATCTGCTGTCCGACATTCCCCTCCAGCACATCGCGAATCGTGGCCTGACCGAAAGGCCAGGGCGCCGGCATCCGAGTTCCCGGCCGGAAGTCCTGCGGACTCGCCATGTACCGGTGAAACCAGTCTTTACGCAGCCGTTGTGTCATCTTCTGCAGATCAATGGACTGGATGCCGGTGGCCTTGTGTTTGCCGAACGTGTGGCACTTGATGCAACCAAGTCCCTTCTCACCGCTCAACCGCCGACCAATCGACTTCATCTTCGTGACGGGGAGGACGATGTCGGCGAGTTCCGCCTCAGTCTTGAGATCCGCAGCCCGAAAATCAGCCAGCAGGTGACCCACACTGGCGCCGCCGAACTTTGGCATGGCCGTCAGCATGTAGGGACGGTCCTCGACTCCGTTGTCGAGGATGCCTTTCAGGTAGGCCTCCGTGAGTTTGTCACCGACGCCATCGAGCGGCGGCGGCAATCGACCTTCATCGCCCATCTCTTTCATTGTGCTGAGAAAGAATGCGTCGCGTTCCTCTTCCGGTCCGCCGACCTTCCTGCGCTTGTGGCAGCCGTAGCAATTGAAGCGGACAAATGACTGGTGAATGCGAGCCTCGGGGGAGACATCGACCGGGGCACCAGGTTCCTGCAGCGACTGAATGGCCGATGCAAGGTGTTTGCGCTGCCGTTCACTGAGCTGATAGCGAGGCACACCAGCGACGGTTTCCTTTGCAAGACACCCGCCGGTCATATTGGTCAGTTCGGCCAGTTTCTTCGCACGTGATGCGGACCGCACTGCCTTTCCGTCGACAGCCATTTCGTGACACGACGCACAGCCACGCGTGGAAAACAACCGCTGCCCAAGCTCGGCAAGGTCATCATCCAACGTAAATACCAGATCGCCTTCCTCGGCCTTCGGCGGCTCTTTGGTCGGAGTCGCGATGGATGCGAGGGGTTGGCGCGCAAAGCCTGGCCCTTCGAACTCGACACCGAGAGATTCCTCGCCGCCTCCTTCAAAGTATTCGACGACGACTGCCCGTGCTCCCTGCTTCAACACGTGTCGGCCTTCCTTGACCGTGTGCGGGTGGACTCCGTCGACACGGACGACTTCCTTTCCGTCAATCAACAACCGGCTGCCATCGTCCGAGCCGAGAAAGAACCGATAATTGCCATCCGTCGGAACCTGCAGGAAACCACTGAATACCAGCCCGAACTGGTCATTGCGTTCCCGCACGCCAACATCGAAGCCGCTCGACATGCCGGTCGTTTTCGGCTTGAGCTGACTGAAATCGGGCAGGTTCTGCCAACTGCCTTCGTAGTAGGCATACTTGAGGTTTGTCGGGACTTTGATGTCACGCAAAAAGAAGCAGGCCAGATCCCGCGCCTGCTGATCGTTCAGGTTGAAACTCGGCATGCGTCCGCCCGGTCGAACGGCAAGTGGATTCTTCAGGAACGCCGCCAGGCTGGGGATCGTGTACTTCCTGTCCAGACCTCCGAGCGGAACGGACGTCGGCAGGATGACCGCATCGGCCTGCTGAGAATTGTGGCAGGCGACGCAGCCAATCTGATGAAAGAGCTGCTCGCCGCGTCTGGCTGCGGCGGTGTCTCCCAACGCGTCGGCCGGCTTTCCCGAGCGTGTCAGGAAATGCGCCAATGCCAGGGCATTGTGTTTTCGATCAGCGTCGGGACTGCCGGCGAGCAGGTCGGGCATTGTCGTCCCCGCCTTCGTCGTGTGTGGCGACGTGAGAAACTCGGCAAGCCATTCAGGCCGCGCCCGGGTCCCGACCTGCGAAAGAATTGGGCCGCGTTTTGACTTCAGCTCACTGGCGAGACTGGCATCGGTCGCGTGACAGGACACGCAACTCAGTTCCGTCAGCAGAATGCGACCGGCAGTGACCGCATCAACTTCTTCGCCAGCGAAGACCCGTTCGTACCCTGGCACGACTGCATGTTCCGGGCCTGCCGCAAACACGCTTGAGCGGCCGGCAGCAGCGAGAGCGATCAGAAAACAAACGATGCGGTAACGGCAATCCATTTGCAGCGGAGGCATGCAACTTCCCTGATGGATGACTGATCGTGCGGGGTCGGCCGGGACGTGCCCAGACGAAACGGATCGGAGTCTACTCCTGCGTCAGTCCGAGCGACAAGTTTGACTCGCGCAGCTCCGAGCAGCACACTTCGGCACGTCGAAAACAGCCCGTGGCGACAGGCGAAGCCTCGAACCACGGCACTCCGGAACATTGCCCATTGAAGGACGCCGACTGGTCATGAAGACTCTGATTCGCAATGCCAGGTGCGTTCTGCCAGACGGTACTCAATCGGTCGATGTCCTGATCGACGGTTCCCGAATCGCAGCAATCGATCCGCCTTCCGAGGTCAGTGCTGACGATACGGTGGATGCATCGGGACTCCATTTGATTCCCGGTGTCATTGACGATCATGTCCACTTTCGAGATCCGGGACTGACGCACAAAGAGGATCTGCACACGGGCAGCCTGGCATGTGCGAAAGGCGGCGTGACGACGTTCCTCGAAATGCCAAATACGAATCCCACGACGACCACCTGCCAGCGGCTGGAAGAAAAGCTCAAGCTGGCCGCGTCAAAATGCGTGGTGAATTACGGGTTCTACGTCGGGGCGACTCCGGACAATGTGGCGGAACTGGCCGCGGCCAAACGCACGCCGGGTATCAAGATTTTCATTGGATCGAGCACGGGCGACCTGCTGGTCGACGACCAGGACGCTCTCGAACGCATCTTCGCCAACACGACGCTGCCAATCTGTGCACACTGCGAAGACGAGTCGACCGTGCGGGCAAATCGCGACCGGATCGGCGGCGGCAGCGATTTCACAGATCATTCGAAGATCCGTGATCATGCAGCAGCGCGAATCGCGACGGCCAGAGCGATCGACCTGGCGAAGCGGCACAATCACCGGTTTCACGTAGTGCACGTTTCGACGGCGGACGAAGTGGAATTGCTCGGCGATGCAGCCGGCCTGGTGACAGCCGAAGCCTGCCCGCACCATCTGTTCTTTAACATCGACGATTACGCGCGACTGGGCTCACTGGTCCAGATGAACCCGTCGATCAAGACATCGGCGGATAACGCCGCACTGTGGCGTGGCCTGCAGAATGGTCGCATCCAGGTCATCGCTACGGACCACGCACCGCATACGTTCGAAGAGAAACAGCAGCCGTATCCAAAGTCGCCGTCCGGGCTGCCGGCCGTGGAGAACTCCCTGGCACTCATGCTGGACCAGGTGAACCGCGGGAGTTGCACGCTGGAGCAGGTCGTGTCATGGATGTGCGACGCGCCCGCACGCGTTTGGGACATCGTCGACAAGGGCCGCATTCAAGAGGGCTACGATGCGGACCTGGTGCTGGTCGACCTGAATCGAGTCGCGACCATTCGTAACGAGGATCAGCTTTCGAAAAGCGGATGGAGTCCCTGGGACGGTACGGCTCTGACCGGCTGGCCCGTGCGAACCTGGGTGATGGGCGCGTCCGTATTTGCCGACGGTCAGGTCGATGCCGCGGTCCGTGGCAGTGAGGCCCGCTTTGATCACAGCCGAAGTGGATTCCGAGTTCAGGAATAGTTGGACAGCGCCACTTTCGCCGATTGCGGGGGGACGTAGGGTGTGACAAGCGGAGCGAATGGTCCATCCGGTGTGCCGGCGCGGGCGATCTCCAATCGCCTGAAGCCCAACATTTCCCGGGAGATCTCCGCGCCGGCACACCACGATGGCTGATCGGCCCGCTTGTCACACCCTACAAAGTGGCTCTGTCCAAATAGCTCACTCCGGCCTTAATTCCGCCACTCGGTCAGCACCGGCGGGACAGTTGCGCTGAAGATGATGTGACGTCCGTCCGGTGACCAGTCGCCGTCGAACAGTTGCCACTCGCGCGGCTGGCCGGGGACCTGTTGGGGTGGATCGTCTTTCGTTCGATCGATGGTGTAGAGCCGATGCTTTGCCAGAGCCGGATCCTGGGCCGCGAATAGAATTCGTTTGCTGTCCGGGTGCCAACTGAAGTCCGCGTTGATCCCGGTTCCCTTGTGGACCAGTTTGAAGCCGTCAGACGAATCGACACGGGCGATCGCGACAGATTCGTCGCCGCCGCGAGTGCGGGTCTTGAAGGCAATCCAGTTGCTGTCGTGAGACCAGCCGAGGTTCCAGTAAATGGAACTGAGTTCCGATGCCTGCTCATCGGTCAGCAGTTTGCGACGTTCATTCGTTTTCTGATCGACGAGCACAATGTTGTTGTCGGATCCGAATGCAATGAACCGACCGTCGGGAGACCACTGCGTTCCCCAGCCGTTGCGTTCGATGACTTCCCGCTCAGAGCCGTCGAGGTTCATCTTCACGATGCCCTGACCCGGCTGGCTGAAGACAACCTGTTTGCCATCGTGCGAAAGGCTCGGCATGCAGCCGGCGCCGAGGTCGCGCACTTCGGTGCCGTCCGCATTCAGCAGCACGATGTGCGACGTGTCCGTGCCGCCCTGTGACATGTCGATCACGATCTGCTTTCCGTCAGCCGACCATTCCGGTGAACCCAGATGGGTGAATGGAGCGTACGGAGTTGTCAGCTCGTTGATCTCGGTGGGAATGACGCGTCGCAGGCCGTCCTCGAGGACCAGGTTGTCTGTGATCCAGCCCAGGTGCGGAATCTTTGCACCGAACCGCGGTGGCGATTCGCTCCAGACAGGCTGATCACCGAGCGACAGGAACTGCCCGGACGACGAATAGTTCGCCGCGGCAAAGTGCCACTTGAGTTGACCGTCATCATCATCCGGACGGACTTCGAGCGCGAGCAGGGTCTCCGGATTCCGGTCGATCGACCATGCCGCGAGAATCCCGCCCCGCAGCCCTGCGTCAGATCGGTACGCGAACTGATGCAGCGGCTCGGTCTGCAGTTCGGGCCCCGGACGGCCGGGCGCTCCGGTTGAGGCGGTGAAGCGTTCTGTCAGCTCCGTCGCCTGCGCGAACAGATCGTCCTCACCGGCTGCCGGTGCGGGCGCGTCCGGTACGAGCTGCCACTGCAGTCCCGGCGTGAAAACGTTCCACACCTCTTTGCCAGCATCCGTCATGCGGATCGGCCCCGAGTGCAGCGAATGAAACTCATCGACTTCCTTCAAACGCGACGAATCCAGTTCACCGAGCACAATCGCCGTGCCAATCGCGACCGGACGACCGACTTTGTCCGTCCAGAGTCCGAGCTGGCCGTGACTGTACGTCGACTGTTTCGACACGCCGATGATCGTTGCGACGGCAGGAATCTCATCGCCGCCTTCGCCTTTCGCTGACAGTTCGAACTGCTTCATTCGCAGCCGCGTGTACTGCTCCCACAACGGCACATCGGGGTCGCGCACCTTTCGCATGTCGGGCACTTCGAGCACATGCAGAGTTCGTTTGCTGGCGACCTCAGACCCCGGCAGATGCATCAGCTTTTCGGCTCGCAGCCGGATGCTTTTCCAGAGGACGTCTGTCTGACTGCCCGCTCCGTTGGCAACCGTGAAGAACTGGACACCGCCGAGCCCGACCTCGCTGCTGGACGCCTGAAACTTCTCGATGATCTGAAACTGACTGGAATCGCCTTCAGCAAACATCGTGTAAATCGTGTCACCGAGACGGACCAGACGCAGTCGTCCCGATGGAGCTTCACTATTCGACACGCGGTCCTTCTGGTCGCGACCACCGTCTGTTCGTCGGGCCCACAGCGAGCCGTACAGGTAGTGCCGTCCGTCTGAGTTCAGAGCCCGCATGGCCCGGATCTCGCGCGTGCGCGAATCGTTCAGACGCACTCCCAGTTGAATGCTGCAGTTCTGTTTCGAACGGATATCGAGATTGTCAAAACGGGCCTCGATTTCGAAATCGCCGTGCACAGCGAATCGCGGAGACACCGAGATGTGCTGCCGGGGCCCGCCTCCCCGAATCGTTGTGTGCAGGCCGTCGGGTTGCTCACGCAGACCCTGCCGGACTTCGGGAGTCCGCACATTGAAGAACCGGTCCGGCAAGCCGTCGGCAGCGAAGTCGTGCTCAAACGAAGACTTCAGACGCGATGCGCGGGCAATGAGACCGGAGACTGTCGGGTCGGCGAGTTCCTGATCGATGACTGACGAAACGGCGTTCGGCCAGTCGCCCCGCAGCGTGACGTTGCGGACCCGAAGCTGTGAGACATCCGCGAAGTGAAACAGGCCGAATGTCCGATCGTTGTCCGCTTCGAGGGCTCGTTCGTAAATCAGTTCGCCGTTGAGTTCGAGCGTCGCGGTATCGCCCACGATTGTGACCAGCATGCGATTCCATTCGCCGGCTTTCAGCGGCAGACGTTCGGGACCACGACGATTGTCCGGCTCGTCGAAGCGATTGTCGGGCCGGAGATCGCTGCGGTTGTGTCGCCCGTCGGTCACCCAGTGGATACGCACGCCATCGGGTTCGAGCAGAAACGCAAGCCGGTCAAGCGCCGGATGCGCTACGGTTTCGCTGCCGGCCGCGGGGTTGTACAGGAACTCGTATTCGACAGTGCCGTCTTCCATCAGCGGACGCAGATAACGCAGCAGACTTTCGCGCGTGCCGCCGGCTGTGTGGGGCTGTCTGCGTCCGATGATCTCGTCGTCGTCGACCTGCTCCCACGCACCGCCATCGCTCGCGATCCGACCGCCGAAGTACGGCAGCCACCCGGTCAAATCTTTCGAGCCCGACATCAGGACTTCCTCAGGTACCAGCGGAGTTCCGCTGATCCGGATGTCGCGCGGACGGGCCCTGCCATACCAGCGCGTGTGAAATCCGAACCAGGGAATCGAGTGTTCTTCCAGCTCTGTGCGGTAAATGTCCCGTCCGTTGACCCACAGCCGGAATGTCCGATCACGAACCTGAGCCCGAAACCGGGGCGGCTCGCGCAGCACCGACAACGCCGGTTCAAGCGGCCGGTACTCAATCGGGCCGGGGCGGAACTGCCCGATCTGCAGCGCATCGCGACTCGACTTCGGGCCAGCGTACTGCCCGCCGAAGAACACATCGCAGGCTCCGATGGCGCCGATCTCGCCCACGATCTCGAAGTTGCCCCGCAGCGGTGACCGGAACAGCAGAAACTCGTTCTCGTGACCGGGCAGGTGACTGACTCCGTGATCGTCGTCGGGAATCCAGTGCGGGGTTGCGTTTCCGAGTCCTCGAGACTTCGAACTTTTGACGGCGACGGGAATCCAGTCCGTCAGCGGCTGTGGCGACTCGAACGATTCCACGGAGCCGCCGCCGCCAACGTGCCGATAGCGGCCGATGAGTTCTCCGATGTGCGTGTGCCAGTTGTTGGAATCCGGCGGAGTGCTTTTCGACGATCGTTGCTGATGCAACAGAATGGCCAGGTCGCCGAGTGCGTCGTTGTCCGGAAACCGGTGCAGCCCGCGGTCGACAACCAGCGTCTCGGGCCATTGATCGTTCGGATGTCCCGGCCGATGCCCGTCGACCAGACCGTCGAACAGTTCGAGAGACTGATCGATGGCTTTGGCATCGCGCGACTCAAAATCGATCAGCACAAGCAGCGCCGCACGCGACCGCTTCTGATACGAGTTATCGATCGGTACGACGGCCGACGTGACTCGCTCACGCAGTTGATCCAGTTGATTCGTGTCGCTGACCGCGTCGATCAGGTCGTAGACCGGCGACAGCACAATCGATCTGCTGCTCGAGTCTCCTGGCTGCGATCCCCGTGCAGGCAGCGGCGCTTCCAACGGAGTGAACTCGCCACTGACGCGAAATCCCCGACCGGCATCCGGCAGAATCCAGTCGGCAAGAAACTCGAAGCGGTCGCCGCGCGGAAGTGACGCAGCACGTCGACGGATCGGACGCGTGTTCGCGATGAGGTAGTGGTCGGCTATGACGTCCGCTGTTGCCACACGGTCGCGCGCGGACTGTTTGTCACTGGTGCTGGCAGGATTCGCGAGGAATTCGTCAGGCACGGACTCCGGCCAGTCGCCGGTCATGACGACATTGCGGACCTTCACGCCGGACGTTCCGGCATCGCGATAGAAACCGAACGCGGGTTCAATCGGCCCGGTGACTTCGAGAGGCCGTTCGTAGACGAGTGTGTCGTTGAGCGAGATTGCTGCCTTGCCATCGGTCCGGGCAAGCGTCACGAGATTCCAGTCGTCGCTCTTCAGCGGCAGCGGTCCGGAGCCTCGCCGATTCAATGGTTCAATGATGGCGTTGTCGGCGGCGAGCCCCGTCCATTCGCGCGAGTTGTCCGTGATCCAGTGCACACGTATGCCGCGCGGCTCGATCAGGAATGCCAGACGATCCAGAACCGGATGCACTTCGAGTTCACCCGGCTGGTAATAGAACTCGTATGAAACGGACTCGCCTTCCAGAACTGGCCGCTGGTACCGCAGCAGACTTTGTCGGAACGAGCCTTCAGACTTCGCCGCTTGAATGACTGCGTCCTGGATCGTCCAGGCATAAGCCGGGGCCAGCTCTCCCTCAGCAGCTTGTGGAACGGCGGCCCCGGCAAACGGCGGCTGAGTCTCGTTATGAAAGTGTGATCGCCAGCCGCGCAGTTCGTTGCCCTCAGACATGCGCACTGCTCGGGGAATTTCGGGGCGCCCCGTCAGTGTCACGTTGCGAAACAGAGGCCGCCGATCGTCGAAGGCACGCAGGCCGATCCAGGGGCTCTGCCGCGCGGCGGCGCCGTCGAACCAGACGGGATGCCGGTTGGCCTCGAAACTCGCACCGGTGGTATTCGAGACGATCGACAACCGGTTGAAGGCGGCCCAGACGCCGTGTTGCAGAAACGGGTTCTGTCGGACAGCGGAATGAGCAATGTCCGCGTCGTAAACCATCAGTTGATCGCTGACCGGCTGAAACTGCAGCCCGCCGTACACGAGTCCGCCATCCGTGCCGATGGTGCCTCCCTGATGGGCCTCGCAAGTGAAGTCAAACTCGCCGACCAGCGGGAAGCGCAGAAACAGGACATCGTTGCGCGTGCCGGTCATGTGCAGAATGTGACCGTCCTGCGCGAGCCACATCGGCTCGACGGCACCCCGAGCACTCAGCCACCCGGCCTGACCACTGGCCACAACCCAGTACTTAAGACGGTTCTGCCGCAGTGTCTCTGGCCCGGACTCGCCCCGCTGCCACTGGATCGCGGTGGCATACGCCGCGCGAAGAAACGGACGCAGCAATGTCGCCGGTCGTCCGTAACTCGATTTGACGAGCGACGACAGCACGCGTCGCGCCGGAGTCCTCAGCGGCCTGTGTCTGAGAGCCGCCGCCGCAACGACTACGAGAGACGGATCGACCGACGTCATCTTCGTCGCTGCGGGGTCCCGGGCCTTCGCGGCCAGTTGAGCTGCGAAACCATTGAGTCGCTGCTGCAGCTCGGTGATGTCACTCCGCGAGTCGGCCAGCCGCGCGAGCAGCAGCAGCGGCTGAGCATTGCGAACTCCGGCCTCGGCCAGCGGCTCGAGCTTTGCAATCAGCGAGTTCAACTGCCCCGAGTCTTCGGCAGCTTCAACCAGCAGCCAGCCAGTGCTGAGCAGCCCTCGCACGCCGTTGATCTCAGCGATCGGAAACGAGTTATCCCGCGGCCGTTCCTGCAGCGCCCGGGCGAATGACTTTGGCGGCGCTTGCACCGGGACGACCTTACTCAGCAGCCGTACCGTGTTGTCAGCCGGCAGCGTCCATTTCAGAAGTACATCGAACTGCTCGGCGGCATCCATCTGAGCCAACCGCCGGTAGACCCCGCCGGCAGCCGGAGCGAGTCCGTCGTCGTCATTGAAATGCAGCGGCGGATTAAGATCAGCCGCCTGGCCCAGTGTCGCGAGTGCGTCGTCCAGTTCGTGTGCCTGTAACTGTTCGAGACACTGCCTCGCCAGTGAGCGCGTCGTCTCAAATGTCTTCGGCAGATCATCGGCCTGCGTCGAGACCGGCACCGCAAGCATCAGAATCCAGCAGGAAAGTCGCATCCCGGGTGCCCCTCGATCGCATTGTCATTGAGTTCATCAATGACGCAGCGTACGGAACTTTCCCGCAAGGTATCACGTCGAGTCGAGAACTTTCATCGCCGGAAATGCTCTGACGGCTAAGGCGAGCGGTCAGATTGATGCCGCGTCCCGTGGCAGTGAGGTCCGTTTTGATCAAAGCCGAAGAGGATTCCGAGTGCAGGCCCTTCGATCCTGGGGCGACCAACATGTTGTCGTTGGCGTTTCGCATACAGAAAAAACCGGAGCCGGTCTCGATGACCAGCTCCGGTTCTTTTGTGTATCAAGTCAAGTTCAGGGGACGTGACCCGCCGTTCTCGATTACGGCGAATTCACGATGTTGTCGATGCGGTTGTCTGCGTCGTCGGCTTCATCCAAAGCCTTGACGCCAATGATGACTCCCGCGGTTGCTGCCCCGAGCAGCAGCACGTCGTACACGCCGACACTGTCCAGGAATCCGGCGCCGGACCCCACGAACTGTGTGTTCGGGCCGACAGGGACCAGTCCGCCGTTGTCGATGACGTGGACCTGGCCGTACGCGACACCGTTTTCGTCAATCCGGACGGTTCCCGGGGGAGCTCCGTCCAGGTTCTGAGCACGGATCAGCGTGCGGTCCGAGACGATGCGAACCAGCTTGTGTGATTTCGGGGGAGCGGACTTCGCAGCCCAGACTCGATAAACGCCGTGTCCCGTGCCGGCAATGATGTAATACACGCCGGGCTTCAGGTCGCGAATCTCGAATGTCCCTTTGTCCGTTGTGCGGACGCGGACAACATCTTTACGCGAGGCCCGAACCAGGACGACGGCATTTCCGACCGCCTGCTTTTTCGCATTGAAGACTTCGCCCCGCAGTACGCCGTCGGCATCCAGTTGAATGTCGAGCACTGTCACGTCTTTGCGGGACTTTTCAGACTTCTGTGGCGGAGCGGCATGGACAAGCGACGCTGGCAACAGCGTTCCGATGCACGCAAGACCGACAAGTGTTGTATTGACGAAGCGTTGGACTCTCATGGTATCCGTACCTGTTCTGTGTCCCGGTTCGTGTCTACGGAAACGGACAGTCCTGTCCGCGATACAGTCACGATCTGCTGGCTCGCCTCGACGCCGAAAGTCATTCCGGAATCGAGGAGCTGCGCCCGTCGACAAGCACTCCGCGAATGGACCCAAATCACACACCACAACTGTCACCACAGAAAATCCGAGGCAGGCTCTGATCCCTGTAGACGGCAAGTCGCGAACGGATTGACTCCTTCCAGCGGATTCATCGTCACTCGCCGTTCGTCCGCTAAAGCTTAACACGCCGATGCTGGCGGATTTGCCGGCTGGCCGGTCCACTCGGCAATATACGTACGTATGCAGATTGCAGTCGCCAGACTCAATTGACAGGTGAGCTGGCGGCCCTGTGTTGCATGACTCGTTCAATCACGTTCAGAAGAGCCGAATCGCGGGGCACTTCCGGCGCCGGCACCTACCGCTATCATCCGCATCCATGATCCGTCACCTCAACTCGCGGAGCACCACGCATGCCCAAGTCCAGCCAGGCGGTCTGGCGGTCCACAACGATTGTCAGCGTCCGCAAGGGCGACACCGTTGCCCTCGGTGGAGACGGCCAGGTCACGCATGGCAACACCATCATGAAGGCGGACACACGCAAAATCCGCTGGATGCTGGAGAAACGCGTGCTGGTTGGTTTCGCGGGATCAACGGCCGATGCGTTCGCTCTGATCGAGCGGTTCGAGACAAAGCTCAAGGACTTTCCCGGCAACATGCCGCGGGCGGCCACCGAACTGGCGCGAGACTGGCGAACCGACCGCGTGCTGCGGAAGCTCGAGGCCATGATGATCGCGGTGGATGCCTCCCACAGCCTGCTGATCAGCGGACAGGGCGACGTAGTGCAACCAACCGACGGTGTCCTGGGGATTGGGTCCGGTGGTCCTTACGCTGTGTCGGCCGCGCGGGCTCTGCTTGAGAATACCGAACTGTCGGCAGCGGAAATCGTCCAGAAGTCGTTGCGGATTGCGGCCGGTATCGATGTCTACACCAACGAAAACATCATTGTGGAGGAGCTGCCGTGTCCGAGCTGACGCCTCGTGAGATCGTCAGGGAACTCGATCGGCATATCGTCGGCCAGAACGACGCTAAGCGAGCTGTCGCGATCGCGCTGCGCAACCGCTGGCGGTGGAAGCAACTGGCCGAGGAAATCCAGAAAGAAGTCACCCCCAAGAACATCCTCATGATTGGCCCGACGGGCGTCGGTAAGACGGAGATCACACGACGGCTGGCCACGCTGACCGGGGCACCGTTCGTCAAAGTCGAAGCCAGTAAGTACACGGAAGTCGGGTACTACGGCCGGGACGTTGAGTCGATCGTGCGTGACCTCGTTGAGGCGGCCGTCAACCTGGTGCGCGAGCGCAAACGGAAAGACGTGGAATCCGAGGCGAAACAGCGGGCCGAAGAGCGTCTGCTCGATCTGTTGCTGCATACGAGCGATGTGCAGAACGTCGAACCGACTCCGACAACACCTGTGACGACAGACCTGACGACAACCGACTCGTACGAAAGCGCTCAGAGCATGGAAGCCGAGGCGCGTGAACGAGCCGAGCGGCAGGCTCGCACGCGCGAAAAATTCCGAGGCATGCTGGAGGCAGGCAAGCTTGAAGACCGGACCGTGGAACTGAATGTCGAGCAGCGACAGGTGCCTGTGCAGATCATGTCCAACATGGGCATCGAGCAGATGGACCTCGATATGCAGGGCATGCTCGACCGGCTGATGCCGAAGAAAGCACGCACGCGCGAGCTGAAAGTCTCGGAGGCCCGCCGCGCTCTGTTCGAAGAGGAAATGGAGGCCCTGCTGGATCAGGATGCGATCCAGGAGGAAGCTCTGCGGCTGGCCGAGGACACGGGTGTCATCTTCATTGACGAGATCGACAAAGTCTGTGGTGCTGAAGGTGGTTCACGCGGCGCGGATGTCAGCCGGCAGGGAGTACAGCGGGACCTGCTGCCGATCGTCGAGGGAACCACGGTGCAGACCCGCTACGGTTACCTGCAGACCGATCACATCCTTTTCATCGCGGCAGGCGCGTTTCACAAGGCGCGACCCGCAGACATGATGCCGGAACTGCAGGGCCGCTTTCCGATTCGCGTCGAACTGACAGAACTGACCCGAGACGATCTGCTCCGTATCCTGACAGAACCCAGTGGATCCCTGATTCGGCAGTATCAGGCACTGCTGGAAGCGGATGGCGTTCAGCTCGAATTCGGCCAGGACGCCATTGAGGCCCTGGCGGACACGGCCTGGCAGGTCAATCAGTCGACTCAGAACATCGGTGCCCGGCGTCTGCATACGGTTCTGGAGCGTCTGCTGGAAGACGTCAGCTTCGAAGCGCCGGACATGAAGGAACGCCGCGTCCAGATTGACGCGGCCTACGTGCAGGAACGACTCGCCGAGATCACGGCGAGCGAGGATCTCAGCCAGTTCATCCTCTGACACGCTGCGTGATGCCTGAGCCGTAGCCCGATTACTCCGAAATCGGGCTGTGCCGTGCGCGGATTTCGGAGAAATCCGCCTACCGCTTCCAGCAGGAGTGGGTGCCCCGCACGCTTAACCGCGGCTGAACCGTCATCGGGAATCGCGAACCGTGAAAGCTCGCGCGAACAGGCCGAGGTTGCTCGATTCCGACGTGGTTGCGGGTCAAGTGCTGCCCTCTGAAACGGCCGGATGTCGGAGCACGTCGTGCGGCGAACACCTCCCCACTTGACGGAAGTTCGCCAATTTAACGAATCCCGAAAAATATTTGTCGGGCGAATGGATCCGATCGGCACTGAACGTGGCCATTTTATCCGTATATCCGGTACAACCGGACCTTCTCGTCCAGGTGGGCTTTGGATAGTCCCCGGCCTGATGCGCCCTCAGGAAATTTCGGGTCACCACACATTGACTTCGGAGAGCAGACAATGCTTAGAGTCGGATTGTTTCAACACTTGATGATGACACGGCCTCGGCGGTTGATGAAGCCACTTGTGGCCATTGAGAAATGTGAACCGCGGCTCGTTTTGAGCGCAGGAACGATGGCGGCGATGGTGTCTGACTGGAGCCCCGACCACGCCGACGCGGCTACCGATGGCTACGCAACCGAATCCGCGATGCCAGTGTTTGACTACGCCGACTACGCGAGCGCGTACGACCCGTGCGCCGCCGACTCGTATGCCATTTCGGCCGACGACAGTTCGGCTGACGATGACGCGTCCACCGAAGACTCATCCGGTCATAGCCGATGGAATCGATCGGCAGACGATTATTTCGCTCACGTCCCTGGTGGCGCGAGCAGCGATGCTGCATCTGACCGAGGCGCGGGCCACGGCAGATGGTCGGATTCAGCGACGGGGCCCGGCAGGTCTGATCGGGCGGGCGGACATGGACTGGCGATCGACGACGTGGATTCACCGGTCGACGACGCGGACATGAGCTACGGCATGGGCATGACTGACGACGTGGACACGAACTACGACATGGGTATGACCGACGACGCGGGCTTGAGCGACGATGCAGCGGATACGGCCAGCTTCGGAGTTGGTGGTGCCTCGGTTGCGGCGCTCGCAGGTCCACCTCCGCCAGCCGCGGCGTCCAGCAACGGTCCGGGGATGATCGAAGTCGGTGCAAACGAGCTGTTTATCTACGGCATCAGTGTTGAAGTCACATCGGCGGGTGTCGAGATCCACGGCAAAATCCTACACGGAGGCAGCAGTCTCAGCGGATTCACGGTCGCGTTTACCGGGGCATTCAGCGGGACGGCAACAACCGCGTCTGATGGGTCTTTCGATTTCATTTATTACGGGTCGGACAGTGGATTGGTTGAGGCCAATGCGTCGGGCGGCGGATTGTCCAGCAATCCCTACACGTTCTTCGTCTGAACCTGAGTGGTGATCATCAGGACGCTTCAATCCCGGACATTTCAAAGAGGCAGAGTTGATGGATATTCAATCGATTCGACGGCAATTCGAAGCTCACCACGACGACGGGCTGGCAGGGGATGCGAGTGCCGCGGCGCGTCTGTCCGATACGTTTGGTGCGGGACTCGTTCGCTTTGTGCGGCGTGTTTTGCGGAAGGGTACAGGTCGCGGCTATCTGGCCGAGTTCGTCCTCATGGAGGCCCATCAAGTTCAATCCGGGCGTGAGAGATTCGAGCGGGACGATCTGGTGAACGAGATCGTTGCCAGAATTTGCGAACTGCTCACGGGACGAAGCGATGCGGATCGCCGGGAGACCGTCGCGATGCTCGGACTCGGCGAAGGCACCGTGTCACCGATGCCGTGTCGTTGACTTGAGGTCCGAGCGCATGAACCACTTCCTGAAACTTAGACCTCTTTGGTTCCGGCTCCTCCGGGTTATGAGTGAATAATCAAATACTGGAGCAGAGTGGGCTCCCAGCCCGTTCGTTTTGCCGGGGACGGGCTGGGAGCCCCTCCTACAAATGCGCCAGTTATTCCTTATTCACTCCATACGCGACCATCGATTGCTCAGTCGATCCGCTGCAGGCGGAGCACGGGCTCCTGTCCCGGTCCGACCGTTCGATTCTGGACGATCTCGCATTGCCGGCCGCTTTCCCCGAGTACGTCCGCAACGGCTGGATCGCGTGTGACGGATTGCGTCAGCAGCAGATCGTCGGATTCGCCGCTGTTCAACAGCTCAAACACGCTGTTGACGGTCATGCCGAAGTAGTCCAGCCGGTCGTTGATTGTGGTCAGCATTGCATCACCCCGATGCAGTGCCATTTTGACCGGCAGACCACGTGTTGACGGCGATTCGGTGACCAGTTGCGGCAGATCGAGCGCGACTCGGACCGCTCCGGCGGGGTCCTCAAATGCGGCCAGAAAACCGTCGGCAGTGATTTTTACGATCGCGCCGGATTCACGACGAATGGCTTTCTCGGCAATCTGCAGGCATTCATGTACGACGGCAAACGTCCCCGTGTCACCTTCGGAACTGTAGATTGATGCGAGCCGCGCAATCGACACGGCCATCAACGTGACGCGCGTGACATTGGCGAGTTGTCCCGGAGCCATGACTTCGTTCGGGAACAGATCTCGAAACAGGGCCAGTGAGGATGCCTGGGCCGCCGTCAGCGCATCATCGCGCTGGACCGTCCGTTCGATTCTGGCGAGGAGTTCCTGCCCGGACTGATTCTGCAACACAATCGCCTGACGTGTTGGATCGAGCGGCGGAGGTGCGTCGGGGCGCGGGCCGCCCAGGTCGACGTCCCAGCGTGACACACCACGCGACTCGCTGACGTGAAAGTCAATCGTGTACGGCAGATTCGGGCTGCGCATTCTGTACGCGCCGGGTGGCATCGCCAGATTCCACTTAACGCGTTCATCCGGCTGCAAGCGAGTTTGCGCAACGATGTGTGGAAAGTTTGCCGGGCCACCAATGCAATACGTTCCCGTCTTGACTCGACGGATTTCCGGATGGACTCGGAAGATCAGCTCGATGTTGGATGAGAAATCCGCTTCGAAGTCGATGTTGCACGCCGGGCAGTGCTCATGTTCGCCCAGAGCTTTGAGCGTATCCTTCACGTCGGACGGCACGCGACAGACCGGGCACAGGATATCCCACACAAGGCTCAGCACACCTTCCCGCGCGGCCCGCAGGCAGACTTCGATGACATCGCGTTCCGCAAAGTCGAACCGTCGAGCCAGAGCGATTGGCCGAATTCTCGCGACTTCCGGATCAGGTGCTTCGAGTAGAAAACGTCCGAGTCGATCGGCAACCTCGGCATCCACACCGACGTCAATCAGCGACTCGATTCGCTGTTCCATACGACGATGCATGGCCGTCCGCGATCGAGCCTGCTTTTCGAAGGCATCGGCATCGGCCGACTGCGAAGAGGCGACCTGGTCGATTCGTCGATAGAGTCGGTCGAGCGAGTTCTGTGTCTGGCGACCCATCTGCAGCTTGGTCGCGAAGCGGCCGGTCACACCGCGCGGTTCGATCCGAAAACTGTGCGTCACAAGCGTGCCACCAGTCGGGCGTTCGGACAGTTCCGTGGTCGAGATGAACCATACAAACGGGCCCTGGCTGAATTCACGCAGGACTCCGAACCGTCGCCCTTCAATCCACTCGAACGGGTGCTCTTCCCATGCCATCACCACCGGCCCGATCTTCGCCTCGCCGAATCGCCGGACGCCGGCATGCGGATCGACTTCGGTTCGAAAACTTGCCGGGGGCAATCCCATGGCCCGGTTGAAGCGGTCTGTGTTTGCGACGTACGGCCAGAGCTGATGTGGCGAACTCGACAGTTCCCACTTGAACTCCCATGACATGAATCGTTCGCTATCGGCGAGATTCGGAAGCTGCGGGTGCAACACAATGCTGGTCGCTTCGCCTTTCAGCAGACGCTCCAGCTCGTCGAGCATCTCGCCCGCGTCCTGGTACCGGTCGCTGCGGGACTTGGCCAAAGCTTTCTCGATGATGGTCACGACGCCATCGCTGATATTGTCGTTCTGCCGCTGAAGAGAGGGCAGCGGGTCGCGGAGATGCTTGGCCATCAGCACGGACATCTGATCCGCCGTATATGGCGGCTGCCCCGCCAGCATGTAGTAGAACGTGACTCCCAGCGAATAGATGTCGGCCCGAGCATCAACCGGTTCGCCCTGCCACTGCTCCGGAGACATATACAGCGGAGTCCCCAGCACGGTGCCGGCCTGAGTGACGTTCATTGATTCGGACTGATCCTGATGCCGGGCCAGGCCGAAGTCTGTCAGCCGGCCGCGAAATGCCGCCACGGGGGTCGAGGCGTCGTTTTCGCCGCCGGAATCCGTCTCCACTCTGGAGAGCAGGATGTTATCGGGCTTGATGTCGCGGTGAACGATGCCGCGCCGGTGTGCGTCGCTCAGGGCCCGGGCGACGTCGGACACAATCGTGGCCGCATCCAGTTCCGAAAACGCCCCGTGATCGGCCAGGTAGCTTCCGACCGAGGGGCCTTCGACAAACTCAAGTGCCATGTACGCGACACCGTTGTCTTCATTGGCTTCGATGAACTGTGTGACGTACTCGCTTTGAATCTGCGCCAGAACTCGGGCTTCCTTCAGGAAGCGTCTGCGCTGTTTGGGATCTTCCGCGACTGCCGGCTTCAGCGTCTTGATTGCGACGATAGTGTCGTCGACCGGATCTTCTGCTTTGTAGACGGCGCCCATACCACCCTGGCCGAGCAGACTGAGAATCCGAAAACGCCCCAGTTGTTCGGGAGCGGCCGAGTTCACGGGAGCGCGAATCAATGTCTGATCAGTGATCGAGTCCGAATCAGACTCGACCGTCCTGTCAAACTCGAACTCATTGATCAGCCGAATCATCGAGACGAGACGTTTGGCGACTTCGCTTGCGCCTGGCCGGTCCAGCTCATCCTGCGAAAGCATCGCTCCCAGCAGTTGGCGAAAATCCCCCGTGACCTTGCTGATCTTTTCGTCGAGGCTCCAGTTCACCTGCAGGCTGCTACCGGACGCCGAGGTCAGCGGTCCGTCCGTTGGTTTACCCGTCGCCAGCCAGTACATCAGTCCGGCCAGACTGTAGATGTCCCCCAGGGGTCCGAACTCCGCCTGTCGAGGGTCGATCAGGATGCTGCCGGCCAGATCCTCATTTGGTTTCGGAAACCTCGCGTTGTCAACGGGCAGAATGTCGATCTGCGGTCGACCGTTCCACCAGATTCGGCCTGGCATCAAATGGCCATGGACGAGCCCCACGCGGTGGATTTCCGCCAGAGCCAGCGACAGTTGCACGCCCGTCTCGAGCAATTTCGTCGCCGAGTTGTGATACGCACCGCCGCCGACATCCTGCAAAGTCTGTTCGCCGGGGCAATCCGTGACGATATATGGTTCGGCGGCGTTGAAGTCCGAGGCACGGAGTTTTGAAATCGCGGGATGGTCGGTCAGTTCCAGCAACCGCGTCTGACGGACAAGTTGCGCTCGCCGTGCCGGATCGTTCTCAAGCGTTGACAGCAGATGGAACCCGACAGTGTCCCCGCTTTCGGGGTCATAAGCCGCATAGGCAATGCCATCCGGGCCGGCACTCAGTTGTGTCAGAAGTTCAAAGCGCCCCGTATCCACAGTGGTCAGTCCCGGTGGTATTCACTCGATGCAGCAGATCGTATCACACGAATGATACTCCGGAGTCGGATTACCGCCATGTCTTGAGCCGACGAGCGCGTATGAGTGCGAGAATGGTCAGCCGGAGTCCAGATCGTCAGCAGCATTCGCCGGGGCCGCAGCAGTCGCCGTCCGGAAGAATGGTCAACTCGATTGAGGCGGCGGATTTCGTTTGTCGCGGGTCGCGGATCGTGAACTTTGAGCAATCAAACGAGGCTGCTCCATTCAGCGGAACTTCTTCCTGCGGCGGGACGGCGATGATCTGATCGGCGTAGGGAGCCCGAGTGTAGATTCGAAACGTCTTGTCACACGCCGCCATGCGTTTGCCTCGATCGAGCCGGTGCCCGTCGTCGTCAATCACTGCCTTCCACGGACCCTGGTAAATCACCGCCTGATTGCGTTCCAGGCACGGACCCTCTTTGCCCTTCCAGGCACGCACAGTCATGCTGCGAAATTCGATCCCGTCCACGACCGCCCAGGGTTCTGCCTGCCGTTTGACGATCTCGACGCCGTACAGGCCCGCCTGCTCGAATGCCTGCAGGAAGCGGTCTTCACGAAAAGCACCGCTCATACATCCGCTCCACAGACGCGGATCATTCTGCAGTTCTTGCGGCACGTCCTCGTCACAGACAATGTCGCTGATGACCGCCCGACCGCCGCGTTTCAACACGCGATGCATCTCCGAGAACAACTGCTGGCGGTGCTCGTTGTGTACGAGGTTCAAAACGCAATTCGAGACAATCACGTCGACCGATTCGTCCGCGATCATGGGTGATGTGTCACGGAGCTGTTGAGCGTGTGTCTCGACATTCAGCCAGTCCGTGCTGGTCTGCACTGGATTGCCACTGAGATAGAGATCGAGCTGATCCAGACTGAGCTTCAGATCCTGAATCCGGCCCTTGTGGAATTCGACGTTGCCAAAGCCGAGACGGGTTGCCATTTCCGCCTGATAGCTGCGAGCCAGGCCCAGCATGTCGTCGGTGCAGTCAACACCGATGACACGTCCCTGAGCTCCGACTACCTGCGCGGCGATGTAGCAGATCTTTCCACCGCCCGAACCCACGTCAAGCACCGTGTCACCAGGCTCAACGTACTGCGACGGATCACCACAGCCGTAATCCCGCTCGATGATCTCGTCAGGGATGGCCTCCAGATATCGCGCGTCGTAATCGACCGGGCAGCACAGCGCCACCTCTTTCTCATTGGCAGCAGCGCCATAGCGTTCTCGTACGGCGGCTTCGACATTCAGGGGTTGAGCAGGGGCGGCAGTCGTTGCCGGGGCGGTTACTTGAGTCACTCCGTGGCTCCATTGTTTGTCAGGCGGAACGTGTTGTTGAGAGGCCCGCAGACTGTCGTTCGGCGATTCATTCGTCCGTGAAACCGCTCACAGATTCATGGACACGTGACGAAGTCGCGTCCGAGGCGGTCGAATTCTAGTCCTTCGCAGCGTGCGTCAAGTGGGCGGAGTTGAGATTGCAGTGCATCGGTGAGTAGACCTGCCAGCGGCATGTCAGTCTCAGCAGATCGACGGGCGGCTTCCACCGAGACGCACCACCGACAACTCGTCCGCCGCCGAATCCTGCTCAAACACACAAGAAGAGGCGGATTGGTCCGTCCATTCTGCCCAATCGGGCGCTACGTCTGGGAGAACCGACAGATCCGTCAGAATTATGCGAGCCGGTCCATTCGGAACGGACGATGTGGATGCGGGTGCGAGAAGCATGCCGCCGGAGGCGGAACATGCTGATTGATACTCAACAATCGGTGTACGTTGGGCCCGCGATCTTCGGAGCGCGGTCGTTCGTCTCGGCAGGGAGGTTGAGATGCGTCGGATTCTGTTTCCCCTGATGTTTGTGGTTTGCTGTCTGCAGTGGCAGCCAGCCTTTGCTCAATTCGGCCTGAATTTCAGTGGCGTGGGCCCGGTCAATCGCAGTATGGGCGGCGTGGCGACAGCAACGCCGATCGACTCACTCGGAGCGATTCACTGGAATCCTGCGACGATCGCTGCGTTGCCGTCGTCGGAAATGTCCTTCGGAGTTGATGGCGTCCTTCCGGTCGTAGACATCACTTCGTCTCTGGGTCCGTTCGCCGGAGGTGACGACAGCGACGGCGGCTGGTTCGCAGCACCCTTGTTCGGAGTCGTGCAACAGGTGGACGACTCTGAATGGACATACGGTCTGGGCATCATGACCGTGGCAGGATTCGGGCAGAACTTCCCCGCCAGCAGCGCAACCGGGACCACGAATCCCGTTCTGTTCCCCGGGGATGGACTGGCTGAGAATGGGGGAATTCCCGGATTCGGTAACATCTTTGCCGAGGCGGCCTTTATAGAAATCGCCCCGGTGCTGGCCTTGCAAGTGACGGAGAACCTGTCGATCGGGTTTGGCCCGACGGTCACCATCGGTCGCGTGCAGGCATCACCCTTCGCGTTTGCTCCGCCCGACAACGCGAATGCGATTGGATTTCCGACGTTTCCTGATGGGACAAACGCCCGATACCACTGGGGTGGCGGATTTCAGATGGGTGCGTATCTGGAAACAGATCAGTGCGTGAACTTCGGTGTGTCATACAAAAGCCCTCAGTGGTTTGAGAACTTTACGGCCAACTCGACAGATGAAATCGGTCGCACACGCAATTTGAATTTCAGCCTCGATCTGCCGCAAATCGTGTCATTCGGAGCGTCATACACGGGCATGCAGAACGTGCTACTTGGTGTCGACGTGCGACACATCGGATGGTCACACGCTGACCTGTTTGGCGATCCGGCGTCGTTCAGTAACGGTGCCTTGCGTGGACTGGGCTGGGACAGCACCTGGAACGTGTCCGTGGGTGGCCAGTATCTGCTCTCGGAACGTCTGACTGTTCGTGCCGGATACGCCTATGGACCGAGCCCGATTGACGGCAACCCGGAGAGCGGCCTGAATGTTGGCACTCCGCTCATTCTGGAGCACATATTGTCAGCAGGTACGTCGGTACGCATCAGCGATGCCCTGTCGATGCACGTCGCCTATACGTACGCCATCGAAAACGAACTTAACGGCCCGATTCAGGGGCCGGCTGGCCCTGTGGGCGGCAGCACGCTCTCACAGCAGGTCTCAGCCCACTTCCTGACGGCTGGGTTCACAGCAGCATTCTGAGAGCCACCAAAACAGACTGACCGTCCATGTCGCCCGGATTCATTCACGAATCCGGGCTTTTTTGTTCGCGGGCGGCACTTGGTTTGTTTTGGGCACGGATGACAAGTCGGCTTCAGCCGACTCCCGAATGCCACCGGCTTCAGCCCAATGTCCCCAGAGTTGTGGAGAATGCTGTAGCGGAGCGGCGCGAGCCGCCCGGTTTTAGCAGCGATGCTCTGTGCGTGGGCCGGACGGCTCGCGCCGTTCCGCTACAACTCTGGGGCCATTGGGCTTCAGCCGGTGGTGGAGGCCTGCCGCGACAACACAAAGCCGGCTCGAATCGAAACGTCAAACGGACCCCAACGGCTAAAGCCAGTGGCAAATCAAGAAAGTCGGCTGAAGCCGACTGGTGTCAGGCCCACACCACAAACCGTGACAGTCTGATTTATTGTGCGCGGGCGGCACCGGGTGCCGAGCTGCCGGGAGCATCCTTACGCACGCCAGAAGGCCGTGATTCGTTCCACCTCCGCTTCCGCACTCGCGAGTTGTTCCTCCGCGCCGTTCCAGCCGAATTGAAGACCTGCACGGCCACGGAAAAGACGCGCCCGGGCCAGTTCGTAGCGGGCTTCCTGCAATTCAGCCACGCGAATGCTCTCGTCGAAACAGCGACGTGACTTTGACTGGTGCCCCTGCATGGCAAGCACTGTCCCCATCTCTCGCAAGGCCTGTGCTCGCGACGTGTGATAAAGCTTTGTGACGAACAGAGCTGTCCGGGCGGCCTTCCTGGCAGCCTTAAGTGCCTTCTGTCGTGAAGCCCCTTCCGGTTCCCGCTCGGCCACGATACGCAGTGCTTCAGCCCGCCACGCATAGCCGCAGTTGATGTACGGGTTACGGAACTTCTTCTTCCAGGCAAAGTCAAGACTCTCCTTGATCGTTGCGGCAGCCTCGGCCGGCTTGTCCTGACGAAGCAACTGGTCCAGCCCTCGACCCTGCATGAGGGCACAGATCGACAACGGATCGGTTCGTGGCCGCTCAACTTCAGACTGAATCAGAGCGTCGTCCAGAAAACGGGTCGCTGTCGGCGGCCCGAACAGTACGGCACAGGCGATCGCCATGTAGTCGCCGGTTTCATATCCCACCCGCAGGACGGTCCGCGCCAGTCTGCATGCCTCTTCCAGTTCACCGCTGTAATAAGTGGGCACGCTGAGAATGATGCGGGCCATGTTGGCTTCCCAGACATCGCCTGCTTCTTCCAGCAGACGCACCGCTTCGCGTCCCGATTCGACGGCTTCACGAAAGCGTCCCAGTGTTGTCAGCGACATGCCCTTGCGACTGCGAGCCATTCCCTCTCCAACCCGGTCGCCCAAATTCGCGTGAATCTCGCAGGCACGCTCCGCGTAGCGGGTTCCGCGTCCTGCCATCGGAATGGCGGTCATGACGATCGCGTGGTAACCACAGGCATGTCCAAGTTCCTGGCCTGGCTGGTACTTCTCGGCAAGGTTCATAGGGTGTGATCTCTCTGAGGCGACAACACGTGGGAGTTGTGAGTTGGAGTTCTTCGGCTTTTGCCGTGAGTTGAAGTGGTCTTGGAGAAAGCGGCGTCCTTTGCGATCCTGATTTCTGAACGGAAA
>CAUZFZ010000101.1:0-39797 GCA_963579025.1 Planctomycetota bacterium
CCGAAGCGACGGTGAGGCGGAAGGGGCGGCCCACTTCTGCTGATCCTGAGCCGAGGTCGGAATGCGTGAATCTACCCATTCATTCCGTGGGAGAGCCCTCTTTAGGCATGCCCCACTCTGCCAGGTCACCAGTGCAGATGATGAGATTGGGACTTAGTTGGTTGTGTTCTGCGAGGTGTTGCAGATCGTCAATTAGACGGGCTGTGAGTGTGTCGCGAGGGTTGGGCAGGTCACCGTTTTCCTCAGCGAAGCGGTGGAACTTGCCGAACTGCATGTCGGAAACATGGAGAATGGTGATTGCATCGGGCATAAGTCATGGTCCTTGCCGCAGTCGTGTACCGTAGTCCGTTCTGACCACACCGACGCAAGATGGTCGCACTGTTCGAACTAACAGTCCAGCGAGGCATTATTTCAGACGTTGCCTTCTGTGCGCACGCGGCGAGGAATTGAGGAGGCCAGCGCTTTGTGATTGTCACGCACGCGCCGAAAGCGGCGGAGTGGAATCCATATCGCTCATCCGTCACTGTGGCGGACACCGATGTGACTCTCGCATTCTTCAGATCCGCTAAAATTGGGGATACGCATCAGCCGTACAACGTCGCTGCCTGCGGCCGACAACCAAACCCCACCGACCTTGTGTCGGTGGATCCATGATCGGCAGCTACGGCGCCGTTGTGGTAGCTGCCGGTCATGTTTCCACCGACGCGGGGTCGGTGGGGGAGTTCCTCGCTGTGTATTCTCTGAGTGAGATTGAGGGTCGTGGTCGATGTGGAATTTTGGACGGACATTTTCGAGCAACTGCCAGGGAGTCACGCGACGTGACGTGTTCCAGGTCGGTGGGCTGAATCTGCTGGGACTTTCGCTCGCTGAGTCTCTGCGCCGAGGTGCCGTTCAGGCCGCAGAGCAAAAACCAGTTAGCGACAGGTCCTGTGTGTTCATCTGGTTAAATGGTGGACCAAGTCATTTTGAGACGTTCGATCCAAAACCAGACACGGACGATACGGTCCGTGGACCGTATGGTTGCATCAACACTCCGGTGGCCGGCGTGCAGATTTCCGAGTTGTTGCCCATGCTGGCGCAGCGGATGGAAAAGTACTCGGTCATTCGCTCGATGACGCACAAGAACACCAGCCATGGCTCGACGGCCATGCTGACCGGTTTCGATAACAAGCTGGAGGCGTTTGGCGCAGTCGTCACTCGACTGCAGGGAGCCCAGCGTGCCATGCCTCCTTACGTGCATGTTGGATCGACGCCCGGCGACGGTTCGCAAGTCACGTCCAACATTGATCGCGTCGGTGGCGGGTCACTGGGTTCAGCTTACGGACCGATCTCTGTTCGGGACCCGTCTGGAAAGAAAGTCGAGCTGCCGAACTTCTCACTTTCCGCCGATATCACCGCCGATCGATTCCAGCAGCGACAGGCGCTCCTGGACGCCGTGGATCAATCGAGACGTGAGCTTGATCAGAGTCCGTCGGTCGAACGCATGGAGACTTATTATCGCCGCGCGATCGAGATGCTGACATCCACGCGCGTACGCGATGCCTTCGATCTCAACCGCGAGAAGGCGACGTTGCGGATGCGCTACGGTGCAAACTTCTTCGGCCAGGCTTGTCTGATGGCACGACGACTGGTCGAAGCGGGCACTCGATACGTGCAGATCAAGTGGTACGACGTGGTCGCCTTCGATGCCTGGGACTGCCATGGCGCCGAATTGCCGGGCATGATGCGCATGGAGCAACAGCTTTGTCCGCGTCTGGATCAGGGCCTGGCAGCATTCATCGACGACTTGGACGACCGCGGAATGCTCGATTCGACGCTGGTGGTGGTCGCCGGCGAATTTGGACGCACACCGAAAATCAACAAGTCCGGTGCGCGAGACCACTGGCCACACTGCTTTTCCGCACTGATGGCAGGTGGCGGAATACCCGGCGGGACCATTGTCGGGGCAAGTGATCGGAAAGGAGCTTATCCGGCCAGACGTCCGGTCAGCCCGACCGAGTTCGCTGCCACGATTTACAACATCCTGGGCATCGACACGACGAACGACGCCCGGATTCGCCCCTACATCAACAACGCTCTTCCGGTCGGAGAATTGACCGGTGCTTAGCAGTCTGTTGAAGAACGCTCCTTATGGTAACCCGACGCGTCAGCGAGGGACGAATGTCGGGGAGAACCGGAGATCTAAATCCCTCGCTGACGCGTCGGGTTACCTTTTTCGACAGCCTGATAGAGTCCGCCAGCGCTGCTTATTCTGGCTGATTGCCGCTGTCGTGATTCCATTCTCGCGCACGACTGCCGACGACGAACTACCCCCACGACCGACAATCGTTATCGCGTTCACGTCGTTCCGCGACGACAACCGCTACGCGAACGTCTTTCGTTACGAACTTTCGTCAACGGGAGAAGGAAAGATCACGGGCAAGGTGACTCCCGGCCCCAAGCGCAGCGACCATCATCCGTCTCTCAGCCAGGACGGCAGCATGGGCGTCCTTGCCGGTGAGGTTGTGGGTGTTGTCAATCAGATTCACTTCTGGGACTTCACGAAGAAAGCCATGGTCCCGTTGCCTTCGTTCAACGTGACGACCACCGCGCAAATGGCTCCGTCGTATTCTTCAGCCACGGGGTTAATTGCCTGCGAAGCATGGAATCGCCCGGGAATCGCTGGTCGCTGGGATGTGTTGCTGTACGACGTTGCCGGCCAACGATTTGTTGATACGCCCAGTCTGAACAGCGCGAAGTTCGACGAGCGAAAGCCACTCATCAGTCCGGACGGGAGCTGGATCGCGTTCACGACCAACGAGACCACTGAAGCCTCACTGACTGACATCCGGCTCTACAACCGCGAGCGCGACGAAGTTGTTCCTCTGCCCGAGTTGAACTCGGCAGCAATGGAAACCGAGCCAGCGTTGAGCAACGACGGTCGGTTTTTCGCGTTTGTCTCCGATCGCCCCGGCGGGAAAGGAGTTCGCGACGTCTATCTCTACGATCGACAGGAACAGCAACTGTTGCCACTTCCCGGTTTGAATTCGGCCGGCCAGGAGCAATCTCCGTCGATCAGCGCGGACGGCCGCTTCATCGCGTTCGTCTCGGAACGACTGGATGCTGTGGGGGAGCGCGACATCTATCTCTATGACCGACTCGCACAGAGCCTCATCCCGACTCCCGACCTCAACAGTGTCGGCGATGAATACGACCCATGCGTGATCGTGCTCGACGAAGCACCTGCCACAACCGGGGCAACCGGAGTTGACTGACATCGACGCGGCTGCTCTTCACTGAAGAGTCCCGGAATTGCGAGCCGTAGCCGTAGCCCGATTTCTCCGAAATCGGGACCAGACGACATCGCAACCTGCCGGCACATCGACCGCCGCTCAGTTTTCCCAGGTCCAGGGCAGCGGATTTCGGAGAAATCCGCCTACGGCTCAGAGGTCTCGCGGAATCCAGGTCGGGAACTTATTCGAGCCCCGTTCCCTGGAAATCGAGCATGTACCAAAAAAAAGGGCACCGGCGTGATACCGGTGCCGCGGGGAAAAAATCGCAGTGGAGGGAGACTGCCTCACGGACGACCAGGGAGGGAGTGGTCCGCGAGAAGGGAGGGAGAGAAGAAGTGAGGAGGGAGGGGAGGGAGGGAGGTTTTCGCGAATGCGAAAGTGGTCCGGTTCAGTCAGCCACTGCAACAGACATTTGAACCGGCAGGAGAAGGGGAGCTTCGGAATTCTGACCACCTGTGGCTCGCCAGCCGCTGACTCGAACGAGTCCTGGAGTGCGGCTGCTACTGCGACCAACGGGCTCGAACAGCGAGCGACGCTGGCCCATGGTGCGGTCAATCGGATCGGCCGCACTGCGACGCAGCGGGGCCTGGTCAGATTCAATTCGGTTAATGTCGTTGCGGTCGTCGATGGCGTCACCATTCTGACCGCCCTCGTTCGGACGAGTCGCTGTCCGGGATGTCGCGGGCCTGCGAGCAGAACTGACGGGATCGGGGCTGGGAGCCAGGCTGGTTTGAGTTGCCGACGCGGACGGTGCCAGCGTGATCGTTGTGGCAGTGGGAGCAAAGCCGATGGCGGTCGAGCCAAATCCGGCTCCATAACCACCCCAGCCCCAGGCGGTGCGAGTGACTGGAACGGTCTGCATCACCGTCACTGGTCGCAGGGCAGTTCGTTCTTCTTCGACCCAGCGAACCTTGTTCACCGCAACGCGTCTGGTCGTCGTCTCGGGGACATACTTCGTGACCTGAATCTGTCGCTTCTGTGTGCTCTGGACGGCGACGCGTTGATGCACCGGCACCTGAGCCGTGCAATTTGTTGGCACGAACTGTCGAGCGGCAACGGTCCGCGGCGTAAATGACGCTCGCACCCGATAGGCCGAGCGATTCACCCATCCCAACAGACCCGGCCGCGGGTCGTAGGCACACGGGGACTGCTTCGGTCGGTTGTAGTAATTCGTCTTCCAGTATCCGCCCTGCTGAGCCACCTGGCGGTAATGGACGACGTTCTGATACGTCGTCACCGGAACATCGATCGTCCGAGTCTCGGTGACGGGGCGGTAGCTTGTGACCTGCTGGTCGACGTATTCGACCTCAGTCACAGGCCGGCGAACCATCTGCTTCACCTGCTGGTACTGAGTGACCGGCACCTGCTGCACACATTGCTGCATGATCGGCCGTGCAACCGCGACCCGTCGCGGTGCCACGCCACAACCACACGGATTGGCCGGCGAGAACCACTGACCGAAGGCAGTTGTCGTGGACACAACCACGGCGGTTGCGCTGATCGATTTCAAAGCAATGCGAGTCAGACGCAGCATGAGGAATCTTCCTGCAGGAATGCGGTGGGATATTTGATGGATGACCAGGGAGTCGATCGTGATGATCGACCGGAGGGAGTTGTGTTCGGTCTGCGGAACAGGACCTGGCGAAGAGAACTCTTCACCGGAAGGTCCCGAGGGGTTCGTTCCGCTGACGCGTGTCTGGCAGAGCGAGTGGGCTCCGAGGAGGGGACGTGACTGTGACGACGCGGTGGTTGCAAAGCTCTCAGATGTGTGTCGCTCAAGTGTGGCGGATGTGTATCCGAGGCCCGATTTTTTGGTCAACGGGCTCTGCAGTGTTGCTGGGGGTGTTTGAAAAATTGACAAGGATTTCCAGCGACGGCAGTTTGAAGCCCTGAGGTACGTGTCTGCGAAGACACGATTTGCCCCGTTCCAGGTTGCAACAATTACAGCGAGCGGGGTGGAATCGTAGCCTGCACGACGATCGCCTTAGCCTGGCGAGCTTCACGACGTCTGTCACAGAACGTGGAGTCCGGCTCAGCTACGGACAGCTTCTGACAGGTGAGGCTGTGTCACAGTTTTCGATATCCGGCAATCCACTGCAGCAGCATGGCAAGGCAGCCACCCATGACCGCTCCCGCTGGCAAGACAACGGTCAGGCCGTAACAGACGAATAATGAGCCGGCACCGCCCTCGACAAAGCTCGCCTGGACATAGGCCATGCCGAGGGCAATCGCTCCGAGGACAGCCATTCCGCAGGTGAACAGGAAGCTATGGTGGCGCATCGTTGCGGCTCACATTGGCGCGATGCGTCGTGTGCCGACGTCGGTTGTCATGACCGCGTGCGAATGAAAGCTCTCCAGAACGAGTTCGTTCCTGACGTCCTGATAGTCCGGGTGGTCCCACAGATCGTCGAACTCCCACGGGTCATTCTGCAGGTCGAACAGTTCGCCAAGCTTCTGATCGTGATACAGCGACAGTTTGAAGCGATCGTTGCGATACATGGTCGCGTGACTGCCGACTCCATCTGTGAAGAACGGATCCAACGCCTCGAAGTACTCGCACCGCACGAAGTCACGGACATGCTCACCAGACTGCTCACCGCGCAGAACCGGTAACAGACTGCGGCCCTGGAAATAGTCCGGAATTTCGACGCCACACAGATCGAGAATCGTCGCCGACATATCGAGCAGCTCGACCAGACCGTTTGCCTGGACGTTCTGTTGGAACTGGCCGGGCCACGAGAAGATGAGTGGCACGCGCACCAGGCCCTCGTAGAAGCGGCAGCCTTTCCACATCAGGCCGTGATCGCCCAGCGTCTCGCCGTGATCGCTGGTGAAGATGATGACCGTGTTGTCTCGCTGTCCGGTCTCTTCCAGCGTTTGCAGAATACGGGCGAACTGATCGTCGATCTGAGCGATCATTGCGTAGTACTTCGCCTGCGCGTCGTGCGCGTCGTGTTCCTCGGGCGTCTTGACATCACCCTGGAAGTCGACCGACGCCAGCTTCGCCTGATGGGCCAGATCACTCTCGCGAAAGTACGGCCCGGGCATGTCCTCGGCCTTGAAGCGGTCGGCGTAGGACTTTGGCGGAATGAATGGTGGATGCGGGTCATAGACGTTGATGTTCAGCAGCCAGGGCTGCACGTCCGCACGCTCCCGCGTGATGAATTCAATCGCACGTTCCGACGCCCAGGTCGTCTGATGCAGTTCGGTCGGAACGCGTTCCTCGGTTTCCCGCAGCGCATTCAGGTCGCCGCCCCTGGCCCGCACCCAATCGGCATAGTCATGAGTCCCCGGCGCCCAGTCGTCGCGCGGCGCATGGCTGTGCCACCAGTCGGTGAAGCCATCATCCAGACGAGGTTCGGGACGCATTCCCGCACTGACCAGGTGGAACTTGCCGATCAGCCCACATTCGTAACCGGCGTCCGCAATCATGCGCGTGATGAGCGGAGGCGCCTCGGCAGGAAACGTGTCGTTCCCATTTCGCGTGTTGTGTACTCGACTGGGATACTGCCCGGTCATGAAACTCGCGCGGCTGGGAGTGCAGATCGGGCTCTGGCAATACGCGTGTGTAAACGCAACGCCTTCATTGACCAGACCGTCGATCGTCGGCGTCTGAACGTGAGGAGTGCCCAGCGACGCGATCGTGTCGAAGCGTTGCTGGTCAGTGCAGTACCACAGGATGTTCGGTCGGCTGGCAGTCATCAGGCTTCTTCCCATTCAACACATGTTTTGGGGAACACTAATTGACGCTGATAAACGCTAATCCCTTTACCGCACTTCATTAGCGTTTATCAGCGTCGATTAGTGTTCCTTCCGGTTGCGGCCGAAGGCCGCGCTAAGACCCTGCTCTTCAAAAACGTCTGAGGCGAACCTTCCGAGTTCCGCACAGCGTTCAGTTACCGTCATCGAGTTTCTGCCGTGCGTTCGCGATCACTTCGTCGATTCGAACGGGCACGCCACCACGTCGATGGCTTTCGTGAGCTGCTTCCATGAAGGCGAACAGTTCAATCGTCTCAGCCGGATCGATGGGCAATATGCCGGTCTTGAAGAATCTGGCGATCTCCGTCGAGACGTTTTCGTAGCCCTTGTACCGGCCCTTGGGAACAACACCGTTGACCGGAGCTTCGTAGCCATAGATGCCGGCCGGTGCGACGCCTTTGTCTCCGAACACAGTGGCACTGTATTTGGGCTTTCCTCGCCGAATCCCGCGGTACGAACCGATCCGGCCATCCTTCCAGACACCGGTCACCAGTTCCGCATCGTCGGTGCGTGCGCGAGTCACCGAAACGGCTCCCGGCCGCATGATCGTGTACAGCGTTTCGAAGCTGTGGATCGCGTGCCAGAAGAGGTCCGGATGATGCTCAACGGTCGGGCATCCACCAAAGACGTTGCAGCCAATGACTTCACCCACCTCCGGATGATTTCGCATACCGATAAAACCGGGACTGTAGCGATGCTGTGAGCATGAGAAGACGGGCGTGTCGTACTTCTTCGCCAGGTCGAAAATCGCGATGACATCTTCCAGTGACGCCGCCATCGGTCGTCCGATGTAAGTCGGCTTACGAGCCTTAAGCACGTGCTCCGCAAGTTTCAGGTGAGCACGACCATCGACCGTCATGATGATCACGGCATCGCATTGACGCAGAACGTCGTCAATCGACTCTTCGATCGTCACACCCAGACCCGTCAGTCGCGGCACCCAGCGTTCAACGTCAGTGATCGTCTTCTCGATGTCCGGGCTGCCGCCTTTCCAGGCCGCGACGACTTTCAGGCCGCCAATGTCCGCGTTGTCTTCAGGCGGCTTATGCCACAGTTGAGTGAACGCGACACACTGATAACTGTCGATCCCGACAATTCCGACTCGAACGGGATCAGCGGAGCGGGCCACCTGGCAGGTCACAGATAGCAACAGAACTGTCAGCGACGAGATCGCGGCACGAAAAAAACTGTTCATTGGTCAGTCTCTGAGTCGAAGGTCGCTGTTGTTTGCAGTTTATCCGGTCCATCGCCAGTGTGGTGGCGGGGGAGACCGCGAGCGAACAGGGTAATCGGAATGCGGTGTCCTCGGCTTGCTACTCCTTTGCCGAGTTGGCCAAAACTCGGAATTCAAGTGGTCACGGCACGAAGGTCAGTCTCGATTGATGGCGAAGTCCACATATGACTGAGGATGGCATGGCCTTGATAAAGAGTCCTTTTCAGAGCGGCCGCGGACTCAGTCGCCGTAGCTGGCTCAAAGCTGGAGCCATTTCACTTGGTGGTCTGTCTCTCGCCGACATACTGCGTTGCCGGGCAACGTCCGCCGCTGAGGGTCGGTCATTACGAGAGACGTCTGTAATCTACGTCTTTCTTGCTGGTGGACCATCGCAACTGGAGACGTACGATCCAAAACCGAATGCTCCGGAAGGATTCCGGGGACCACTGGGGGCCATCCAGACGAGTGTGCCAGGCGTGTTGTTCAGCGAGTTCATGTCCGACCAGGCTCAATTGATGGACAAGCTGGCGGTGGTTCGTTCGGTCCATCACGACTTCGATCAATCGAGCAATCACCGGGTGGCCAGCCACTTGGTTCAAACCGGCTATCCGATCTTTCCCACGAGTCGAGCCGACGAGTACCCGCGAAATCCTTCCTGTGGATCGGTAGCGGCCAGATTGCGAGGTACTGCAGATCGAGGTGTGCCGCCCTATGTCCTGCTACCACATTTGCCGGGTGGAATTGGATATGCAGGCGGCGTTTATCTCGGCCAGGGCTACGATCCCTTCAAGCTCGATGCAGATCCCAACGCCGATGACTTTGAAGTTCCAAACTTAAAACCAGTCAACGGGCTGGATCTCCAGCGACTGTCAAATCGCCGTGATCTCCTGGATCGGCTGGACCGCCAGCAGGTGGATGTTCTTTCCGGCCTCACCGATGCCGGTGATCAATTTCGGCAGCAGGCATTCGACATGGTGACGGGCCAGCGAGCACAAACGGCTTTCGATCTGTCGCGTGAAAAAGCGAGGGTTCGGGAGCGCTACGGCCGAAATCCAACCGGGCAACGGTTCTTGCTGGCGCGGCGACTGATCGAAGCCGGAGTCACGTTCGTGCAGGTTCAACCGGCGGGTGGGTCCGGTGGAGGCTGGGACGATCACGATGGGATTGTCGGACCGATGCGCCAGGCGGGACCGGCCTACGATCGTGGGCTCGCCGCGCTGATTTCCGATTTGCACGAACGGGGTCTGGATCGTGACGTGCTGGTCGTGGCGATGGGTGAGTTCGGCCGATCACCTCGAATTAATCCCAAACGAACGGGCCGCGACCACTGGCCGGCCGTGTACAGCGTTCTGTTTGCCGGTGGTGGCCTGAAAATGGGTCAGGTCATCGGATCGTCGTCCGCGAATGCGGAGATCCCGGCATCGTCTCCCTATGGACCGCAAGACGTGCTGGCCACGGTGTACCGACATTTGGATATCGACCCGACTCGCACTTTCGACGACTTCGCAGGCCGACCTCGTTATATCCTGGAAGACGCGCGGCCAATTCGTGAGTTGTTTTCGTAAGGACAAATCGACGAACCATCAACGACCGGACAGCGGTCCTCGCCGTACGCGCCATGGAATTCACGCAAGTACTTCCGCGAGCGGAACCAGTCGACTGCTTTCCTGCAGCGATTTTGCTCCCGCGTAGATCATTGCCGTGACATCGAGAATCTCCTCGTGCGGTGTTGGCTCGACTCGCGTGCGGATCATTTCGCGGAAGGCCCGCGCCATGTTGAACATTTCGTAGTGGTGGCCGAACCAGAAGTTGTTTTCGATTGCCGGTGAGTAACGGTAAACACCCTTCTGAAAATGCACGCTGGTCTCGTTGTATTTGTAATCAACGGACAGGTCCGGGCGACCGTACCAGATCTCCGCTGGCGGCCCGTCTGGATATGTCACGAGTCCGTGGGCCGAGTTGCCGCGCGCGTACAGACTGACCGCCTCAACGCCAGCACCCAGTAGCGTGACGATGGACCAGGCCGGATGCTGGCCGTAGACGAACCAGCCTTCCGGCGAGTAACCGCCCATCATGCTGGCGACGACATATTGAATGTCGCCCAACTCGCCTCGAGCCAGCAGTCGCCGAACCTCTTCGACACCCCATTCGTAACTGAAGATGCTGCCTGACATGATCGGCGCCTGATGTTTCCGCGCCAGCTCCAGAATCTTTTGGGTGCCCGCGACGGTCTGGCCGATCGGCTTATCGCAGAACGTGGGCAGACCTCTTTCCAGTGCCGGTGCAATCAGATCGAAGTGGTCGTCGCCCGTTCCAGACGCGTCGCCCAGCCAAATGGCATCGACTTCATCGACCATCTTCTCCAGCGACGTCGCCACCTGGACGCCGGGGAACGAATCGGCGAACAGTTGCGAGACTTCGGGGTCGCCCTCGTAGTAATGCGTGATCTGCGTGTCGGCAAACGGCAGGATGCCAAAGTCGCAGGCCGGATTCCGCACGACCTCCTCGAAGTACCTCTGGTTGGCGGGATCGAGGTGTTTCTGGGCGGTCGGCAGATCGATTGTCGGATGCAGGTACTGCGCGAAGTGCCATGTGTGCCCGTTGATCTTCTGCGGCTCGCCGTTCCTGCGGGCTGAGATGACACCCACTTTCCAGGCTTTCCCATCCGGAGGCGTCGCGGCGCTGGCCGCCGCCTGGGGCTGTGCGTCCTGGGCCGATGCAACTCCAGCGGCCGTTGCCCCAACGGCGGCCAGTTGACCGGCAGATCGCAACATCCACTCGCGGCGGTTTTCTGACATGTCACATGTCCTTCCAGGTTTCTGATGAGAGTCTCAGTAGATCATCCGGCCTTCGATGAATGCGCTGGTTCGAGAATCGGTCGGTCGATCGAAGAAGTCGGCGGTGACCGCAGTTTCAACAAGTGAGCCGTCGAGGATCAAGGCGACGCGATTCGCCAGACGCCGGGCCTGGAACAGATTGTGAGTGGCCAGGATGACCGTCAACTGGCGCGCGGCACACGATTCTCGAATGATCTCCTCAACCAGCTCGACGTGCGCCGGGTCGAGGTTCGCGGTCGGTTCGTCAAGCAGTAACAGGTCCGGTTCAACCACCAGCGCCCGAGCCAGAGCGACCAGTTGCATCTGCCCGCCAGACAGTGTGCGGCAGTCACGACTCGCGAGCGTCGTCAAACGGCATTGCTTTAACGCCGCATCAACATTCGCAGCACGCTCCCGGTGGCCTCGTACCTTCAATCCGTACTCAACGTTGCTTCGCACAGTGTCGGACAAGAGCTGCGGACGCTGAGAAACCGTGACAATGCGGCGAGTGACATCTGGCGCAGCTGCGAACACACTTTGATTGTCGAACCGCACATCTCCGCTGTCCGGGCGGTCAAGACCGGAGAGCAGTCGCAATAGCGTACTCTTGCCGGAGCCCGTCGGTCCCAGCAGGCACAGCACGTCTCCCGCATCCACGTGCAACGATTGAATCGACAGTTCGAAATCCGGACTGTGCCGTTTTCGTAGTGATTGGATGAGAATCAGAGGCGACTCACTCATGCCGGCAGCCGCCCCTGCGCACGGACGATCGCCACGTTGACCAGCACCGCGAGTGTCAGCAGCACGGCGGACAGCCACAATGCCAGCGCGAAGTGTCCCTGACGCGTTTCCAGCACAATGGACGTCGTGAGCACGCGTGTGTGATGCTCGATGTTGCCGCCCACAATCATGACGGCTCCCACTTCCGAGATGCTGCGACCGAATGCCGTCGCCACGGCCAGCGCGACACCAGCGCGAGCCTCACGCAGCACTGTCAGCCGCGACTGCCACGGCGTCGCGCCCAGGCTACGGAGCTGCCACACCAGTTCGCCGGGAACGGCAGCGACGGCCGCAGCCGTGACTCCGATGACGAACGGGACTGACAGGATGAACTGCGCGGTGATCATGGCCGCCGGCTCGTACAGCCAGTTCAGATTGCCCAACGGACCGCTGCGTGACAACGTCAGATACAGCAAAAGTCCCACGACAACCGGTGGCAGCGCCATGCCCGTATGCACGAGCACTGATAGAGACCGTCGGTACTTTGGTCGAGCAAATGCCAGCCACACGCCGCACGGAATTCCGACGGCCGAACTCAGCACGACCGCCGTACCGGATACACGGAGCGATAGACTCGTAATTTCCCAAAGCTGATTCGGAACAGCAGGCATCGGCGGTGTCATCTCGTGGGAGCAGGGCGGACAGCTAGTCTAGCGTCGGTGGCGAACGTTCTCACTTCCGGCGACGAGCCCGCTAACATCCCCTGCGTGATTTGACACAGATTCGATGACTCAGGGAGGCGACCAGCGATGAGACTTCTACAACTGACTCTGCCCGCCATCGTTCTGATCAGCACCTCGCTGACTGCTGCCGACACCATTGTTCTCAAAGGAGCACGCATCCACACGGTGGCCGGGCCTGTTATCGAGAATGGCGTCCTGGTGATTGCCGACGGAAAGATTGTGGCCGTAGGCGACTCAAAGCAGACGCCATTGCCGGCCGGCGCCGTAGTCCGCGACGTTTCCGGTAAGACGATCATCCCGGGGCTGGTCGATTCACATTCGCATCTGGGCGTGGCATCGCGTCCGCATGTCCCGTCCAACAGCGATGGCAACGAGCGAACCGGAGCTGTCCAGTCCATCGTCCGGGCAATCGACTCCATCAACCCGCACGATCCTGGGATCCGCATGGCCCAGGCCGGCGGAGTGACGACGGCGAACATTATGCCGGGCAGCAGCAATGTGATTGGCGGACAGACGGCCTATGTCAAACTCCGTGGCAACACGATCGACGAAATGCTGTTTAAGGCCGACGGAGTTCTCGGTGGGCTGAAGATGGCGAATGGTGAGAACCCGAAGCGCTACGGCCAGAAGAACAAGGAGCCGATGACGCGAATGAAGGTGGCCGCGATGCAGCGGACCGAATTCATGAAGGCCCGCGACTACATGCGCAAATGGCAGCGATACCGCGAGAAGCTGGCTGATGACGAAGACGCCAGTCCTCCTGAAACGGACCTGGCAATGGAACCGCTCGTCGAAGTGCTGCAGGGCAAACGGACCGTGCATTTCCACACGCACCGAGCTGATGACATTCTCTCCGTGCTACGACTGCGGCGTGAATTCGGATTCGAACTGGTCATTCAGCATGGTACTGAGGGCTACAAGGTCCTGAAGGAACTCGCCGCCGCGAAGGTGCCGGTTTCGATGACGATCGTCGACAGCCCGGGCGGGAAGGCCGAGGTTGTTGATTTCGTCGAGTCAACCGGTCGAGACTTGACCGCGGCTGGCGTTCCAGTCCACGTCAACACCGATGATCCCGTGACGGAAAGTCGATTCTTCCTGAGAACGGCAGCAGCAACGGTCCGCGGAGCACTTGATCCCGCGGCCGCACTGAAAGCCATCACGCTGAATCCGGCTCAGGCCATGCACCTGTCGCATCGAGTTGGCTCGCTGGAGCGAGGCAAAGATGCGGACTTCGCGATCCTGAGCGGCGAACCGTTCAGCATCTACACGCGAGTGCTCGAAACATGGATCGATGGCGTGCAGGTGTTTGATCTATCCGACGATCGGCAGCGGCTGTTTCAAACCGGCGGATTTCCGTTGGGAGCGCCGGAACGCGTACCGGCTCAGGAAAACCTGATCGCTCCGCTGCAGCCCGTCGCCTCACCTGCCAAACCGGATAACGGAGTTCCGCTGAAAGACGGCGCCGACGATTTCGTCGTGTGGGCCGGTCGCGTTCACACGGTCTCTGGTAAACCGCAAAACAACAGTCTGGTCGTCGTGAAGGACGGCCGGATTGTCGACGTCGTCTCCGGTGACCAGGTCGAGGTGTATCGTGATTTTCCTCTGATCGCCGCGGCTGAAGTCACACCGGGGCTGATCGACACGCACACGGTCGTGCCGCTGTCCGGGGAATACAACATTCCTGCGGATCAGGACGGCGACGAGAAGACAGACCCCAATCAGGCGGACATTCGCGTGCTGGACGGTTTCAATCCGTCCGAACGGCTGTTGCGGTTTCTGCTCGAACAGGGCGTCACCGTCGTTCACGCGACGCCCGGACACGCGAACGTGATCGGCGGACTCAGCGGCGTGTTCCGCACACATGGCAACTCGGCCGAGGAAATGACGATCCGGTTTCCTCAGGCGATGGTCTTCAATCTGGGAACGGCTCCCAAGAAGACGTACGGCGACAAGGCACCGGGAACACGCATGGGGACCGCGTCGATCATTCGCAAGGCGCTGCAGTCGGCAGTGAATTACTCACGCAAGAAGGCAGCGGCGAAGAAGAAAGACGAACCCGCGCCGGACCTTGATCTGAAGAGTGAAGCACTCAGTCTCGCGATCGAGAAGAAGATTCCGTCGTTGTTCACTGCTCACCGTGCGGATGACATGCTGACCAGCCTGCGGCTCTCGCGCGAGTTTGGCTTGAATCCCGTGCTGGCGCTGGCGACCGAGGGCTACCTGATCGCCGATCAACTCAAGAAAGCGAACGTCCCGATCATCGCTCATCCGCCGATGCAACGTGTCGGCAGCATCGAGACGTACAACTCGTTCCTGGGCAATGCGGCGGCGATGTCCGACGCGGGACTGCGAGTGGCGATCTGCAGCAGTTTCGAAGGCTACGTTCCGAAGACCCGAGTGATTCGCTGGGAAGCGGCCATCGGCATGGTCTACGGACTGGGCCATCAGCGAGCACTCAGCAGCATCACACTCGACGCGGCCCGTATTCTGGGAATCGATCAGGATTACGGTTCGATCGAGAAGGGCAAAGTTGCCGATCTCGTTCTGTACGATGGCGACCCGTTCGAACACGCGACGCACGTCACACACGTCTTCGTGGGCGGTCGACTCGTCTATGAACGAGCAAAGCGACTGCAGCAAATGATAGCTTTCGATCGCCGACAGTTGTCGTGTCCCGAGCCCGGTTGCTGCGTCGGGTTTTAACTTGCGATTCGACGTGAATCGAGTCGCGAGTTTGCGGCGACAGATCAGTTGACGGGTACCGGAACCTGTCTCATGCTGCCGCCGAATGATCTGAACGCATGTCGGAGCGTCTGGTTCGGCTGCATGTACGGACGGACGTGGCTCGTGCGCGAGGTTTGAAGATCACTGAGACGCACACCGAAAGTGTAAGCGGGAGACCCTGCGTGGAACGTGAGCTCCGCCATCTGGACAACATGCTGCGTTCGTTCCAAGTGTTCACCACTGCGAATAAAGCCTCGCCGCGTTCGCAGGTTGAATCGGTACAAAACCTGCTCTCTGTCTGGAGCGACACTCGTTCGGCAGGAGTTCGGCGACTTCAGGAACACAATGGCCACGCAACCGTTTCACATCTGTTACATATGTTAACTTCAGTTAACGGAGATCGTGAGATGGACGCCGGTCCTGAGGCGAAACTCGCACAGTGTGTGCGGCTTGCGCAACAAATTCGGACGGCGATAGGTGAATGGCAGCTCAAGTCATCGAGCCAGACCTTGACTGGTGCCGATACTGAGACATAATTCCTTACTGGGTAACATCTTCCATCAACATTCGTTGATGCGAGGTAGTCGTGTCGCAAAGGGCATTTGCATGTTGTCGAAAACAGTGCGTGAGAGAATCGAAAACAAGCTAAGCGAGTTTGGTGAAAGAGCCCAATCCGTCAAGACTGTTGCCGATGCCGAGAATCTTTGCATGACCCACAGAGAGGCATGGGGATTGCTTTTTCCTGATTGGGATGATTTTCTGCAGGGAGACGACCGCGAGTTCTTCAGGTCATTCGTCGACGGTTTGCCAAAAGCAATCGAGGCAATGAAAAGCATTGAAGCATCTGCTGGAGACCATGAGTTCTTGCTTCACGCGGTCGAGAGCACACGTATCCGTACGGAGGCATTCCGTGAGCTATTCGCAGGGAACGAAGAAAATGCGATGGAGTGCCTTGAGAAGCTTCTGCAACTCACCTGAACCTTGCTTTTTTAAGAGTCCATTTTGGCCCGGCTTCAGGTCGGGCTTTTTTGTGCGCTGAGTCATGATCAAAGAAACAATCGAGTCGATTCAGAATTCACTGTCTGAACGTGTCACGAATCCCCTCATTGGATCATTCGCCATTACTTGGTGCATCTGTAACTGGGATTTGATTGCAGTGATATTCGTGGCCGCCGAACCCATGTCGCAGCGTTTGGAACTGGTTAAGGCCAGACAGCTGACGGATTGGCACAACCTCAATCTCCACCTTGTCCCATTTGTTGGGGCGTTAATCTACGTGTTGGGAATGCCATGGCTCGCGTTGTTGGTCGACAGCGCAAGAAGCAAACCACACTTGATCCGCAAGCGACACCGAGCTGACCTGGAACTTTCAGTACTCGAGATTCGTAAAGAACTTGTATGTAAACGAGCCGCCGTCCAAGAGGAACAGAACCAACTTGACGAGCGGGAGACTCGTCTCAAGAAGCGAGAAGAAGAAATCGAAGAAAGGGAGCTGTCCATCGAGAGAAGGGAACTTCAGTCGAGACGGCTGGAACAAATCGAGGTTGAAAACACCGATTTGAAACTGGAAATTGTGAGGCTGCAACTCCCAACGCTTGCCATAAAGCTAGCACACATCGCCAAGATCGCGATCGGTAACCACTACAACTACACCGAAAGCACTTCCAAGATTTCACCTAGCCGACTCTCAGCGGCGATCCGCTCTTTCGTCGCAATCTGTGCTGTTTCAAGAGATCGCAGCACCTCACAACTCGAAGAGCTGCAGAAGCAATATCCACATCCACAATTGGTAGCTGTTTTTCAGCGAGCTAGGCAGGCAGTGGAAGAGTTTGAATTCGTGATCCACCGCTTGGAAGACCTTGAGAAAGGAGGCCCAATTGATCAAGGTGTTGCGCCAGAAATCAAACAGATTGGCCATCGAATTGCTGATATCGGTATGAAAATCCGTGAATCTCTTCGCGCCTTGGATCTTCCTGACTCAAAGGACATCTCAGATCAAGATCGTCAAGACTGAAATTGCCGGCTGAGCTCAATCGGGCGAATCATTTGTCCCGATACTGTTGATCGCCGTCGTCTTAGATTCGCGCGGCATGGCAGAATTCGCCCCATTTGCACCGACACACATGATCGGTTAGGAGCCGCTCGTATCGCCACGGCACTGTATGCTGCCTCGCGTTTTGCGCAATCGAGTCTCTCTTACGACATTCGCGGTTCGCTCGCGCTTCGGGCTTGTATGCCACCAGCTCACGTCTTCTCATGCTCCATCGTCCAGCCCGGCGATGTGACGGACTCGTGCGGCTCGACGAGTTTGTCGTACAGCTCCGGTCGGCGGGCGTTGATGTAGCGGTGACCGGACGACTGATCGAGCTTGTCCGGTGTCAGGAGGCCAACCACAACGTCGTCTTCCAGCGCATGGCATTCGGTCAGCACTTCGCCGAAGGGGTCGAGGATCATGGACAAGCCGGGCTTGACGGTGTCGTAGTCCCAGCCAATCGGATTGCTGAAGACTCCGTAATAGCCGTTCTCCCAGCAGCGCGCTGGAAGCCAGCGCATCAACCAGCCGCGGCCCTTCGGGCCGTCGAATTCCTGACGTAAGCGGACAGGATCGCTGTGACGGTTTTCCCACAGGTCTCGATCAATCACACCCCGACCGGGCATGGGTGATGGCAAACCGCACGTGACATGCGGCATGAACACGATCTCTGCACCAAGCATCGCCGTGATGCGTCCGTTCTCCGGCAGGTTGTTGTCGTAGCAGATCAGGAATCCGACCTTGCAGCCAAGTAGATCGATGACGTTGTACTCGTTGCCGGGTGAGAGATGCGGATTCACGAATGTATGCAACTTCCGGTATTTCGTGATGAACCCGTCGGCACTGACAGTGACGTAACAATTGTAGATGTTCCCGTCCGCATCGATCTCCACCAGCCCTGCCATGACAACCGTTTTAAACTCGCGCGCGATCTCGATCAGCTTCTTCACGGATGGTCCGTCGGGCACAGGCTCTGCAACCGCCGCCAGTTCGTCGTAGCTGAGCGGCTGAAGCCACGTGTAGGCGGGAACGCAGCCTTCGTGAAAGCTGACAATCTCGGCACCCTGATCAACCGCGCGACGAGTCAGTTCCCTGACTCGACCGAGGTTGTATTCAGGATCGTTGTCTTTGTTCTCAAATTGAGCGGTGGCGACGCGGATGTCTCGCATATGCTGGCTCCTGGTGATCAGGAACGGCTTATAGCAATTCAGGTTGGCGAGCGGTTAGCGTCAACTGACCGGTTTTCTCCCCTGCGCGGCAGGCCGGACCTGGGGAACGGGTCCGAAATAAGTTGCCGATTTCCGTGAGCCGACGCAATATCGGGAGGGTATTTCGGATACGGACCTGAGCTGAAACTTCGCGACGTCGGCGAAGTGGTGCGCGACGCTCTTATCTAGCCGCTTGGTGTCGCTCAGGTCAGCCTGCTGGTGTCTTTTCGTTGATCTGCCAAACGGCCAACAGCGTGACGCCGTCTGGCGGATTCATACCCGCACATCTGACCTCGACGAGACGCAGCCACGGCCGAACGACGAATCATGGACGGGTGCTGAGATTAAAGCGTGCTGCCGCAGTGGCCGCGCCGCCAGTGAGGAACTCTCTGCGGTCAAACATGGGTTGTTGCCTTCGATGCGAGTGTCAGCAGGTGGCAGCAACGTTTACCGCCTCGGCTCGTTGAGCTTTTATGCAGATGACATCGAGTAATTCCTCGGCTTCGTCCAGAGCTTCGGGGCGCATGCTCAGAAATCCGCCACTTGCCGTCAGGCGGTTCACGACCTCCTCGGCATCGGCCAGGGCCGCATCCCAGTCCTTGAGAGCCATGTAGAACCGGGCGCGGGCACGGACGTGGGAGACACTGAACACCGGCTTCTTCGGTTTGTTGCCCTTCTCGTCGACCGCATCGGGATCAAAGGGCGGGACCAACTCGACATGATACAAAGCATGGTCGATTACTTTTTTGACTCTGCCTGTTTCAGGGCAGTGAGAATGGTTGCTTTGAGTGCTTCGGTCTCTTCCAGTTCGTCCGTTCGCATGCTGATGTAACCGGCCTGGATGTTGACCGTCAGGTAGCACTGCTCGGCGTCGGTTAAGGCTGCTTCCAGATCCCCCATCGCAAGGTAGACCTTGGCCCGGCTGCGCAGGTGCGGGATGGAGATCTTAGTCGCGGGCTTCTTTTTTTCACCCGCTGGTGTCGGCTCTTCGAGCGGCGCGAACGCGAAGGCCAGACGCCTGGCCTCGTCGAGATCGCCGCGGGCCAGCGCCTCATCGACGGCTTTTTCGTCGTGCAACTCGATCACGTTCTGGATCACGTAGCCCTTTTGAGCGCTCATCGTCAGGCCCGACAACGCGACCGCGATACTGCCATCGGGTCGGATCATCACGATGTTGGGTCTTGTCTCCTCCGCGAGGATGCCGAGCTTGCGCACGATCGGGTTGTGCATCCCGTCGGGCACGAGCAGCGTCGGGAAGGTGTCGGGCTTCTTCTTCTCTTCGAGTAGCTTGCGTGCCGCATCGGCATCATCATCCAGGACCGCGGCGATCAGGTTGACATCATCAAAGGGCCGACCCGCAACGGGTGTGGCATAGCGCTGCAGATACCCATTGCCCGCGGCGCTGGGGACAAACGAGATCACGGTCCACTTGCCGTCGGACGACTCGGGGATTTTGACTGTCTCGCCATCAAGTGTTTTGAACTCGGTCTGGAAGGTGCGCTGCGCGTCTTCGGGAAGGCCGACCGCAAGGAAGTGCCCCTGGCGTCGGCCGTACGTCCAGCCGGCGGTAAAGGGCGGGTGGTACTGCCAGTAGCGGTGATAGCGATCCACCAGGAACGCGGTCGCCGTCCACATCGCGGGGTGTTCGGCGTATTCGTCCAGATAGGCCCGGCGGAAATCTTCGTGAAGCTTTCGATCGGCGACGTCCAGGGCGAGCAGCGCGGCGGCCGCGAGCACCGGGGCGGATGCGTGCTGCCCGCCTGCCTCCGCAAAGCCGCGGATCACAGATTCAGGATCGATATCCGCATTGCGAAGTGACTCCCTTGCCAAACAGAAGCGTGCGATCACATCAGTGCCGGGCGGGTAGCCAGCCTCGACAGCGACCCTGGCTTCCTCGACGGCGGCAGCAAAATGCTGATACTCACCTTTGAGTTTCCACAAGCCAAGCAGCGCGACGATACGGCGGTTGCGAACGATCCACAGGTCCGGCGCCTTCGAGTGCGCCGCGATCGCTGCGTGGCAGAGCGCATCGGCTTTCTCGTAGTTCGTAATGACCTGATCGTGCGGCGTGCGGTAGCGAATCGGCGGATCGATGAAGCATGCCTGGATCGCGCGCAGCTTACCCTCCGGTACTGAACCTGCAGTGCGGGGCAGTTTGTCAGCCGTTACAGAATCACCCGCGGCGACAGCCTTCCACTCCGGCGGCGCGGCGGGGTCAAATACGCCCTGGGGGTCCATGACCAGAAACTCGCCCGCGAATATTGACTGGAGTTGGCTGTTGTACCTGGGTTTGGTCCATTGACGCGCAAGCCAGGATTGCAGGTTGCGCTCATACCCCCGGCTGCGACGGCCGCCGGTCATAAAGATCGCGGCGTAGCCGGTCGGGCTGACCGTTACAACTCGAGGATCATGACGGCAATAAGTCTTATAGATCGGATGGGCGCGCCCGCCTTGCAACCGCAGCGCGGGCCAATCGAGCCCGTGTTCACGGAGGATGCTCTCGCCCGCATCGGGAAGATCGTCCACGTTAATACTGACGAAACGGTATCGGCCCGAAGCGGCAATCTCGGGATCGACGACCGCCTTTTTCCATGCCTCAGCCAGTTCCTTGAGGTCTTCGAGCCCCCCATCGTCTTTCGACCAGAAATAGACTCCGGTGGTCGTCCCCATATAGTCCATCGGGAACCGAATGACGCTTTCGTCGGCCTGCTCAAAGGTGCCCACGAAAGGGGCGCCGAAGACCTGGCCCGCGAGCTTGTCGCGTTGGAAATTGATCAGATCCATGTCGCCAGGGAGGCGTTGGGCGATGACCTTCCGCAGGTCATTAACCAGTTTGTTATTGCCGAACTCCAGCGCCATGATCATGGCGATCTGGATCACCTTCGCCTCGACCTCGGTGTCCAGGTAGCGCTTGACCAGGGGGCGGAGCGCATCGGAGCGGGCGTGGGAGTCCCCGCCCTGCCGTGCCGACTTGGCCTGGGTCAGCAAGAGGTCGGCGTCAAGGCGTATCGCAGCGTATTCATCCGGCGCGGCGGCGAGCTTTTCGCAGGTCGTCAGGAAGGCTTTCCGATTCGTGCTTGAGTTATCCAGACTGACCAGCACCTGCTGGCTGCGGAAGAGGGTGCTCAGGACTTCGTAGCGGTTGGGCGCGGACGGATGCTTTTTGATCAGCGACTCGGCTTCACGGATCACACGCCGCATCGCGAGCTTCTTCCTCGCCGCTGATGTTCCCTTTACGTGATCGCCAAGCTTCGTATCCAAGGCAGCGATCTCGCTGCCAGGAATGGCCGGGGCTTTGTCCTGAGCGCCCGCGGAGAACGCGCAAGTCCATACCGTGGCCAGGATCACGCAGGTGGCGATTGTTTTTTGTTGTGTTTTCATCGCACAAATGTCCTCTTATCCTTGGGCCCATAAGGAATGGCCAGGAAACCCCAATCATTTTTCATTAGTCAATTGTCATTTGTCAAATTGCGACGCGTGTTCTCGATGACAAATGACTAATGACAATTAACTAATGACAAATCTCTTCCTGCGATCGGTCCCTCGCTCACGCGTCGGTTTACCTCTCACTCTGCGTTCGTTTTACTTCTCGACCGGTTTGAGCTGGAACTCTTTGATGCTCACGCCGCGATTGGGCGCGCGGAAGGTCAGCATGATCGTGTTCCTTCCTTTGCGCAGCTCGATAATTTCCGGTTCGGTACGTTGCCAACTCCCCTTGGTGTAAGGGAGCATCGTGTTGACGAGCGTGCGTCTGTTGAGCCGGGCAATGACTTCATACTTCTTCGAGACCGTACAGACATTCAAGGTCAGTTCGTATTTCCCCGCCGTAGGGGCCTGAACCGTGTATCGCAGAATTTCGGGGCGGTTGCCCAGCCGCTGGTAGTGGATCTGCATGCCGCCGTCCCAGCTCTTCAGGAATGCGACCTTGTCGGTGTTGTTCTTCGGGCTGGTGCAGACGACCGCGGGGACAGTGATCGTGCCGTCCTCGGCGACGACAATCTTCTTGTCCTCCTCGGGAATTTCGATCGCTTTGATCTCTGCATCGCCGAGGACATTGTCCGACTCGCCGAGCAGACGGGCTTCATCCGCAGAGAGGGCCGCGAGTTCCGCTTCGACTGCGGCGGCCTGATTGTCTTCAACGACGGCCCGTTTCTTGTAAAAAGCCAGCCCGTTCCAGACCCCGCCGCCCTTACCGTATTGGCGGATGCTGACGTCTTCCTCGCCGAGGGCCTCGCCAATCCATTGGGCCCGGAGTACCTGCATGTAGTGTTCCGGGAACTCGCGCGCCTGCGAATCCAGGAGGAAATCAAGCCCGCCTTGTGGACCGCACCATGCCATCGACCACCAGGCCCCCAGATTGATAGCCCAGCCGTCTGGCGTCCAACGGCTCATCGCCGCGTGGCCGGTCTGGGTGGAAGCGCGTGTGGGGATACCAAAGGCACGTGTCGCAAGGCGACCAAAAAACGCCCGTCGCCCACAGATGCCGCCAAGGCAAATCGCTTGCTGGGCTGGGCTGCCCAACTTTGGGTCGTGACGCGTGCTCGTATACGGGACATCGCTTTTCACAATCCGCGAATAGCGCCATTTGTAGTCAGGCATCGTGATGTGATCCGGGCGGAAGTTGCGGATCATCTCCCGCGTCCATGCGAGTTCCTCATTGCTGTACTCGCTGTTCGTGATGAAGCGGCACTCCCAGGTAGTCATATCCTTGAACGCCGGATCCAGTTCATCATTGAGGTAGGCTTTTTCGTAGTGCAGGTAGCGTGGGACCTGGTCGATCCTGGTCTGCGTCCGGTAAACGATGCCGGGCACGGCGCCCTTGTCCTTGCCGGGGATCCAGGGCATGTGCAGAGCGGTGCCCAGCGCCAGGCGTTGGAGCATACCGGGCTTACGGGCACGTTCGCTTGCTTCGAGGATGGCGGTATAGACCTGCATCGCCTCGCCATATTCGCCACCGTTGGCGCCGCCGGCTATCACCATCTGCTTCATCAGCGCCTTGTCGGCGAAGAGCTTGTCGAGCAAGGCCTGTTGCGCCTCGCCCTGCTGGGCGAACTCGGCCAGGGCGGCCGGTGTCCCGTGACGCAGGATCGCGACCGTGATGAGCGTGGCGTCCAGCTTGTCGCTGGCGAGGAACGCATCGGTCTCGGCCAGGATCGCCCTCGCGGCCTCAAGGGCTTGCGCTTCGGTTAATGTCTTCTGCGTCTGGAATGCCAAGTGAGCCTGAGGCGCGGCGTCTGCGCCGGGGGCCTTGAGCGCTGCAAGCGCGGCGCGAGCATCATTAAACGCCGCCTCTTTCGCCGAATCCAACTGCGGCAACTCGCCGGCGATCTCCTTGCTCAACGCATCGAGCATCCGGGCATAACCGACGCGGATTTGCTCGCCCTGCGCGTTCAATTCGGGTTCAGGAGAGTTTGCAAAGGCAGGAGTCGCCAGGCCGACCAGGCACCCGACGCAAACCACCATGAGCGATCGCATCCATCGTTGTAAAGTTGCCATCATGTGCTCCCTTATTCTTTGTCTGGCAGAAGCTTGACTCCCGCCCAATTATTAACGTGTATCCATCGGGGATGGCCCCGTATGAATGTCCGTCTCTATTGCTTGTCGATCAGTTCCATCGCCTTATCTGCGAATCGCTGGCCCACGATCACGGCGCCTTCCCTGGGGAAATGGATGTCACCGTCGGGCTGCTTTGCATCGCCGCCATTGAGGTCATCCGTATCGATCCACGCGTTGCCCCTGGTTTTCCCTAGCTTGACCTGAGCATCCCTGACGCTGTGCCAGTGCTCGTTGTCTGGTCTGCTTCGGGCATAGTCGTTGATGCGGCCAATGACAAAGTACAGGTCATCACGACCCAGATCCTTTTCGAGCTGTTTGATTAGCTTGAGGAAGCTTTCTTCGTACACCTCGGAGAGGCGGTTGTTGGCGTCCGACTCGCCCTGCATCCAGATGAAGCCGACCGTATCAAAGGATTCATCTTTTGCGGCGGCCATTACGGCCTCGATCAGGGGTTTGTATTCCTGACCATTAGAATTCATCTTCTTGTCGGTCAGACCGCGACCGGTGGGCTGGCGGTAGTCGGCGACCCAGAAACGAATGCCGCGGCCACTCTTCATGCGCATCACGACGACGGCGTTCTCCTCGCCGAAACGCTCCTGAACACGATCGGCAAACGCATCTTTGACCGTGCCGGTCATATTCGATTGGCCTGAGAGGATGAACAGGTGCTTGCCAGTCTTCTTTTCGCTCGCGCGTGCCGGGGCAATGAAGGTCAATGCAATGACCAGGCCGAGGCTCAGCAGGCGGTCTGGCTTAATGTTTTTCCTTCGCCTATTAATCATTGGAACTCTCGTGCTTTACCGCTGATAGACCGGGATATACCGGTTCGGGGTCCCGAGGATGATGATCGACATGGGCGTCTTGTGCGGGTAATCCAGCTCATTTTCCTGCCACGATCCGTTGGGCTTCTGCAGCGAGATCAGCGAGTCACGGATCCTGGGATACCAATTGGCGTAGCGTTCTTCGCCGGCCTGGACCATCGCCTGCATCGCGTAGTAGTGTGAGTAGTAGAAGTGGCCGTTGTCTTTTCTCGAAAACATGTTTGGGTCGTTTTCAAGGGCGTTGAGCGCCGCCAGGACCCATTCGGTGTCACGGTTTCCAGCGAGCTGCGCGGCATAGACGCCCCCGGCCGTGCAGGCGATGGTGTAGCCTTTCCCCTGATAGCCGAAGCCGCCTCTTCGCTCGTCGAAGGCCTGATCACGGAGGTAGCCAGTCACCCGCTCGATCGTCTCGGCCGGAACCAGGACGCCCGCCTCGCGTGCCGACGCAAGGGAGACAAAGACCATGGCGGTGACCGAGGTATCCTGGCCGGAGTCCGGCCGTGGTGCGTAGCGCCAGCCCCCAAGCGGGCTCTGCGATCTCAAGATGATCTGGACTGCTCGCTCCAGCGACTCCTGAATCACCTTGTTGTCTTCGGGGTCACTGGTCATCCCCCAAAGCTCGGACATCGCGATGGTGAACAGGCCGATTTCATACATCTTCACGCCCATGGCACCTGTTGGGGAATCCTTGGATCTCTTGAGCAGATAATTCTTTGCGCGATCCAACGCTTTGCCGTAGCGACCGAAACCGGGGAAGTGGCCCTCGACCATGAACGCCATCAGCCCGAGGCTGGTGCCGGCGATCGCGTAACCCCCAGCCTCACCCTTTTCTTTGTCCTTCGAAGACCATGAGCCGTCCTTGTTCTGGGTGGCGATCAGGAATGTCAGGCCGCGCTCGATGGCCTTTTCAGCCTCTTCGGTCAACTCGGGCGCCTCGGCTTCCGCGGTGGCGGGCGCTTCGACGGCTAAAGGTGCATCCGCGGGCGCTTCAACGGTTGAAGGTGGCTGCGCGGCAAGTGACGCCGCGACGAAACTGGCCGTGACAAAGCACAAGACCGTGGTGAAATAACGCGGCTTGATGTTGCTGATCACATTCATTCTGCAACCCTCTCGTAATAGTCTTTCAACAAGCCGCGGTATTCCAACGGCAGTTCGCGTGCGAAGTTCTGATTCAGCGCGGCTCGGTTACGGTCGCCGCGAACTTTCCACCCCGTTCGCTGATCTTTGGGTGCTTCACCGCTCACAAAGTCGGAGATAAAGCCGGCGGTAAAGGCCGACTCGCTGTCACTGCCCTCGCCATCAGCGGCCGGGTCCGCGTCCTGGGCTACCGCCGGCGGCACGGCAGTTTCCAGGATCAGGGCCTGTTCAATGATGAAATGCCGAAGCGTTTGCATCGCAGCTTTCTGGTGGCGTTTGATCGCGTCCTGATCGGATGACTGCATGGCTGTGGCGGACGCCACAAGCTGTGAAGACGCGGTGTTGAGCATCGCGTGTGGTTCACCCACCCTGGAGAGTTCCTGGCAACGCGTCGCGAGTTCGCCTTGCTGCTGAGCAAGGTCTTTCTTCGCCGGGGCCTCGGCGTTGTTCGTATTGCGGAACAACACCTTGTGCGCACTCGCGACAGCCAGCACATCAACCAATCGCTTAATGTCTGGATCGGTATAGGCCATGATCTCGATACTCGGCAGGCCGTGGAGCATGCTGATCACCGCAAACAAGGATTCGGCGTTCTCTTTGAGCGCCACTCCCGCGAGCTCCATCTGCTCGATCGCCGCCGGCGCGTCGTTCGATTCCAGCCGGGCCGAGGCCTCACGCATCAACCTGGCGGGCTCGGTATACGTTGACATTCCCGTAACCGACGCGAGGACTTGCCCATCTTTTTCTGCCTTGGCAAGCAACGTGCGCTGCTCGCCTGCCAGGGCTTCTATTTGATTCGACGTGGCCGACTCGGCCTTGCGCGTCAGTTCGCCTTGCTGATACTCCAGCGTGGCGGTATCCGCGACGGCGATATGCAGGAATTCAACGATCTCAGCGACATAGCCTGTCTCCGATTTCACGCCTTTGACAAGCGCATGTACTTCTTCAAGTGATTCGGCCGCGACGTCTTGAGCATCAAGAGCGTCGAGCTTATCGCCGCTTTGCAGAGAAGCCACTGCATCCTCAAGGTCCGCGACCGCGAAGGCCAACGGCGAGCCGGCATCGACTCGCGCGGCCACCATGTCCAGCAGTGGCGCGACGTCATCCATACAGCGTCTCAGGTTGTTGAGCATCGGAAGCAGGTGTGACGGGTCGTCTGATTCCAACGCCTTGGTCGCCGCAATCATGTCCCGCTGCTGAGCGACAATGTCGGCCATATAGCCATTGGCAAACCCGATCGACCGCTGAAACATCAACAGACTCTGCAGCAGCCCAAGCTGTTCGTTTTGCGTGGCAACGATCGTCAACGCCTCGGCCAGGATATCGGCCGCTTGTTCCTGGTGGCCGATCGCCTGGTCAGCGTCGTTCGCTTCCAATGACGCAACCGCACTACGCGTCGCTCGTTCCGCCCGCTCCATTCGGCTTAGCAGCGGCGGAATGTCTTGATCCGACTTCGACTGGCTTTGCTTCACGAGGTCGCTATTAAATGCGGCCAGTTCCTCGGTTAGTAGAAGCTGTGGCTCAGCCAGGCCATCGACTTTCTGCTCGTCTGCCGCAGCGATATCGGTTTTCTCAAGTATCGCGATCACCTTCGCTTCGTACTCCTCGATGAGCGCGAGACGTTCGCCTGTCACTGCGACCAGGGTACTCAGGCCCAGAGTCTGGAGTCCCAATTCCACGGACCAACGATCCACGAGCTCAGCCAGATGAGTCAGTGCCTCCTCTGCTTCGCGCTGCTGTGAGATGGCCGCGGCCTGTTGACCGGCAGCGAATTGCTCAATCGCGTCCGCCATCGCGCGATCCGCTCCCTTCAACAGGGCTTGAACCGGGGGCGCTTGCGGAAAAGTTTCATCAAACAGCTGGGTCCGCGGCGCTGGTACGGTTGGCAGGAGCAGGGTCAGCAGGCGCATGCGAAGCTTTTCCTGGGCTTGTGCGGCTTGAGGACCGCGTGCCTCGAAGGCTTGCGCTGACATGCCGGCACACTGTTCGCGGAGCATCGCCTGGGCATGGGCAATCAAACGCATCTGATTTCGGGTCTTGATCAGCGTCGAGTACGCCCCACTGAGGCGCACACTGAACTCCGCATCGAGCAAGGTCGTGACCAACCCGGCCTGAAGACGCTCCGCCTGATCGGCCGGGCCTTGCGTGATTAATACCGCAGCTTGATGCATCCGTTCTTCAGTCCGGGCAGTCTGCAAATCCTTGACACTTCGGATCAGCCGGAGAACGGCCAACGGTCGCTTCTCATACCGCATCCCATTTTGAAGATCGGCGATCAAGCGATGGGTCCACTGCGCCAGTTCATCCTGTTCTTTGGAGAGAGATACTCCCGCCTCAGCCGATTCGGCCTGGACGCTGCGCCAACGCAAGGACGCCTGGACCTGCGCCAGCATACGGGCTTCCCGTGCGTAGACTTCCTGGGCCGTATCAATGGATCGGAGCAGGACCAGGCTGCCCAACTCGCGGGCGGCGGTATTGACTGCACGTGCTGCGGATGAAGGGTCGGGTGTTTCCTGCGTATCGCCCCCTACGACTCCGGACTGGTGTCGCAGGCGGGACGCCGCGTTTGCCAGGTGTGTGTCCGCGATGTCGCGCAACGCTGTCCGAACGTGGTCGAGCGACTCGCCCTCAGGCGCATCCGAGACGTTGTTTGCGGCCAGGTCATCAAGCAGGAATTGAACCTGTGCCGCGATCTGCTTGAGCTGGTCCCGTACCAATTCCTGACGGATCGCTTCGATCTGGCAGGTCTGCATATAGGCGTCGTCGGCCGGCTCAAGGTTGCGCACGACATCGAACGCCGAACGCTGCTGCCGGTACATCGTCTGTACGCGCGATAGCAGGCGGTCCTTCTTCTTCTGGATCTGTTCGAGATAATCCTCTTTAGAGAGAAATGTCATCCGCCGTGTCTCCGAGCGAACGACGTGCGGGCCGTTCTGCCCCGGGTAACGGTCACTGACTTCCACGGTGAAGGATACGGTGTCGCCAGGTTCCAGGTTGGGTAGCGTCTCGCGGTAGTCCCAGTCGATTGGCTGGTCGCCCTGCCCACTCTGAGGGGAGAGTTTAAGTTCAACGGCTTTTTCATCACGTTGATTCACACGCCAGGCGACGGCTGTTGAGCCAATGCCGTGGTCGTCCTGGACGCGGACAGCGAGGCTGAGCGGGCGACCGATCATCGCGACGAGATTCGATTCCGGCGAAGTTAATTCGACCCGCGGCGCCTGGTCCGAAGCGACCTGCAGGTAATAACGCGAGCTGGTGAAATCGAACCCGTGTTCCTTTTCCACCCACGAGAAACTGTAGCCCCGCGAGGCTTCCACCTCTTCATCAATGACAACCTGACGGCCGTCGCTGGTCACCTGCAGCGGCAGCGGATCCTTGCCGTCGCGATGCAGGACCGCTTCTCGGATCGGACGGTCGAGAGTGAGTTGCCAGTGGACCCTGGTGTCTTCCGGCACGGTCAACGTCAGGGCCTCGATTGTTTCGGTGTCGCGTTCGATGTAGGCAGGGAACTCGAGGCGAACATCTGCCTTTTCGATTCGTGGTGCGGGAATCACCCGCACTTGATGCCAGTCGCTGCGCGCGTCACCGGCATAGATCCGATAGCTGAAATCACGCGAGGCGGAGGCAAGCGTGTATTCGCAGCTGCCGTCGGCGACATCGAGCTCTATTTCGCGAGGATTTCCATCGCCGGTGCGGAGATAGAACTTCGCCTTGTCGGGAACGATCCCAGATACGCCAATCGCAATCTGTGCACTGTCGCCCTCTTTGACCACGATGTCGCCATCTCCAGGATCGATCTTTGTCTTGGTCGGATAGGCGACTTGCATCCACGGGGTGAAAATTCGGGTCAGCCCTGCGACCAGAAACGGGCCGTTAACAATGGCGCAGACACCGATGACCACGCCAAGCGCCAGAGCAATCAGCGCTGGATGATGAAGCCGTTGGTAAGAAACAGTTTCTTGCGGATGAAGACCTGAGGCAGCTTCTTCGGCAAGGCGACACGTTCTGTTTCGCAGTGCTTCAGACGCTCCGGCGACAGCGTCGGAATCCCGGAGTTGGATCGCCGACACAAGCAGACTCTCAAGACCGCCGTGGTGCTTTTCGATTCGCAGCGCGGTATGCGTTGCATCGAATGCGCAGAAATGCCGCCACCCGCATTGCCAGGCTTTGTAGAGCGACACGACCAGCAGCGTAGTCACGATGACGACGCGGCCCGGCGTGGGCATGTACGTCATCCAGTCGATTGTCATGCCGACGAGAAACAATGGGATCGCCCAACGACAAAGAGCCAGTATGCCCGCGGTGAGATGCAGGAGTTGAGTGCGTCGCCATACGGCGTGTATGCGCGAGTCGAGGTGATCGAGCTGGGGTGAAGAAGTCGTGGCGCTCATGGCAGATCGCGGTGTTTTCGTGTAGGCATGGGGAATCGAATTGTCATTAGTTAATTGTCAATTGTCATTTATCAATGAAGAAGAGGAATCGCGACCGTGCTACTCTTGGTTTGCTGTCTTGACTGAGGCGTTGAGCATTCGGCAAAGCTGTTGGTTTTCGTCTATGAGGTCATTCAGTAAGTCGGGTTTCATCAATTCGGCCTGGCAGATCATCTTCAGCCAGACGCAACTCTCGTTGAGCTCCTTCAGAGCGATCTTAATCTTATGAATAAAGTCCGCAGTGCTTTCCGCACCACGAGCTTCCGCATAGTTTGGTGCTGGCGATGTGCCGGATCGCAATAGCTGTCCAGCAATATGTTTTCCGGCAGGTGATTTCGGCAACGCGTCAGCCACCTTGATCACACGAACTGCAAAGTCGATCAATCGCCGTTCGAGGTCATTCGACTTAGCAACGTCTCCCATTGCATCCCTCATTGACAAATGACAATTGACAATTAACTACTGACAATTCTCTCCACCTCACGGCAGGTCATATTTCCTCCGACAAATCCACTCCATCCCCAGCAACCCAACAAACAAAAACGCGACCAATCCATTGTCCCACAGCGGACGCTCGGAACGCACTTCGATCGTCACCGGTTCGGCGTTCACTAACGAGGCGAGTTTTGAAACTTCCTGCATGCTCAAGCGCTCGCCGCCAGTCAGGTTGGCAATCCGTTCCAGGTTCGCGAGATCCACGTTGGTATCCGCCAACTCCCGATTGACATCCGCCACCTGGAACTCCGTCGTGCTGGAAATCCGCTGGTCGTTCTCGTTGGCCTCGAGCCTGTATCGGCCCGGGCCAGACGCCGCGAAGTAGCCCTCGTACAGACCGGGTTGCGACCTGTCTGGCCGAAGGCTGACGAGTTCCTTTGCTCCGCCATCAATGCTCGTCACGTAAACCTCAAACACCGGCTGCACGATCGGCTCAAAGTTATCGTCCAGAACATGAGCATACAGGCGGCACTGACCGTCGACGGGGTACACCGAGCGGTCGGTTTCCAATCGGATGCGTTTGTGTTCGCCCATCAGCCGCGAGAGCGTCATGAACTGGATGCACTGCGACCAGACGCGCCAGTGGTACTTGTCGCCGGTCTTGTAACGCAGCCTCCACAGCCGGTCCGAAGCGATCGACATGCACTTGCCTGTCCCGTAGCGCTGCCAGGCGACCAACGGGTAACTCTGGTCCCGCGCGGTATTGTCGGAGAGCACCGCGAGCACGGTCGCGCCAGGCTTGGCAGACAGCAGTGGAGGCAACTGATCCATCGGTGCCATACGTCTCCAGATGCGGTCGTTGAGCTCCACGTCGTTCTCCAGTGTCATCACCAGACTGCTTCGGCCTTCGTGGGTCAGCACCGGGTAAACCGATTCTGCAACTTGTTCCCACGCCGATTCGGTATCAAACCGCACCGGCAGCATGGTCTGCACTGGCGTACCCACATAGGAGCCGGGCGAATGCATCGGGCCACAAAGCATCAGCAGCGATGCGCCGCGGTCCCGGATGAGTTCTTCCAGCAGCCCGAACTCTTCATCGGTGAAAAAGGATGCATCGACGTCACCAAGAATCACCAGGTCGTATTGGAAAGCGTCATCTCGGTTGTCAGGAAACCGTACGATGTGCTCCGGTGAGTTTCGTGCGACCTCGGGCCCGACATTGGACGCGATAAAGGTGGCATTGATGCGCGGGTCGCGTTTGAGGATGGCACGCAGGTAGCGAAACTCCCATCGGGCATTACCCTCGATGTAGAGCACGTTCACCTTTTCATTCACGATCCGGATACTTCGCGTAATACGGTTGTTTACCATCGAGACTTCGTCGTCAAACGGCTCGATGATCACGTCGATCTGTGCTGCGCCCTTCTCATAAACATCAACGCGAAAGTCGACCTCTTCGAATTGCAGTCCGCCGTCAAAGCGAACAATGCGAGAGGAGACGCGTCGATCATTGAGAAGCACCGACAGCCGCGCTGTCCGTTTTTCGTAGCCCTTGGATTGTAAGTGCACTCGAACCGGCACGCGGTCGCCTGAGAAGGCCACTTCCTGCATGACAATGTTGCGGATCGAAACATCATCGGGATCGGGCAGGCCGAATGGCACGGTGTAAACGGGAATGCCGCGCGCACCGAGATCCTTCAGGACGGCCTCGGACCGCTGCGACGTTGCATTGTCGATGCCATCGGAAAGCAACACGATGCCTGCCGGGGGAATTCCGCCGGAATTGGCAACCGCCTCCAGTGAAGCGGCGATCGAGGTACCCGGCTCGGTGGCTTCCAGCCCGGCCAGGTCCTCGGCGGTCATCACTTTGCCGTCGCTAATCAGGCGCGTGGATTGACCGAAGGCGTGGTAGCTGAGCTCGAGCGATTCACCGAGTGATTCGAAGATCGGGCGGGCCGATTGGGTGATGACGGCTTCGGCAAGGTCAAAGCGCGAAGAGGAATCGATTGCCAGACGTTGTTTCGCATCAAGCTGCATCACGGCGCGGTCGGCCTCGGTGTCATCCCCGAGCGGGATCATGCCCAGCGCTGCAGCGGCGGCAACGAGGTCCTCGGGCCGCTTGCGTTGATCCTTCATCGACATGCTTTCCGACACATCGAGCAGGATCGGCAGGCTGCGCACCCGTGTGTGGGTTTCCGTCTCGACGGCAGTCGGTTCGAGCAGGGTGGCCACAACCAGGGCGAGCACGGCCACTCGGGAAACCACAAGCAAGCCCCGCAGCCACAGCGGCAAGCCCCACGGCTGGCGGTAGAGGTAGAGGCTCAACACGACGATCGCGGCGAGAATCGCGACGAGACTGCCGGTGGACAGAGGTCGCGCCCAGAAGACGTGCTCTATCTGGGCGATGATGGGAAACGCTTCAGGCATCTTGTGCTCCGGCGAGGGCTTCCGGCATATGGGCGGGGGCCGGTTGTTTGCTACTCGCTCGTTTTCGTTTGCGGAGCCGGTCGGCAAAGAGGCTCTCGATCAGCAGGAGGACGAGTCCCGCAATCATGAACTGTCGCCAGGACGACCGTCCGGTGCGTGTCGTCTCGATCGCCGCGGCGAGATCTGCTTCCGAGTTGGCCACCGTGACGTCGGTTCCCTCGAGGTTCGTCATCAGCTCGGAGGCGGTCAGCGATGTGACGTCCGACTCTCGGTGGTCGACGTTCACTGCCACCGGCATTCCGGGAGCCTGCACGCTGACTCGGGCGACGTAGAATCCGGCTTCCCGGGAATTTTCCAGCAGGGCCACGAACTGGTTGCGGTGTTTCTGGACAGGGACGGTGATCGTCTCCCCCGACGGCGTGTCGAAGACCGCGTCGCTGGCATCCGGCTGTTCGACATAGGACAGCGAGAGGGAATCGCCAACGACGCGCGGTTGTTCGAATTCCCGACCCGCCAGGTAGGTCACGATCTGCTGCATGAGCATCGGGAAGACCGGCGTCAGGGCCATGTTGTTCCAGCTGGTCTCCGCCGAGGTGGTGAACATGAAGACGTGGCCGCGGCCGAGCGAATGCTCCAACAAAATCGGCGCCCCGCTGCCAGCCAGGCTCAGAATCGGGAAGCTGGAGGGGGTCGGTGTGACGTCCATCCGGATGAGGAAACGCGTTTCACTGAAGAGGTCTTCCGGAAGCGAACGCAGGGGATGGCAGACACTGTGGTCTGGCATAGAGGGATCCAATGGCCGACCGGCTCCCTGCGTAGTGCTCGTGTCGACCGGCGGGCCGAGCGTGGCCGGGAGCAGCGGGTTGGTGCCGCTCGCGGAGCGTTCGTTCCAGACTGAGGCCTTCACGTTTTCCCCGGCGAACCAGACCAGGCCGTTCCCTTGTCGGACATGGCGCGAGAGCTGTTCGACCTGCTCCGGCGTGACCACCGGGACATCGGCGAGAACGATCACGTCGACGTCGTCCAGCTTTTGGGTTGGCAGGGAAAGCCACGGCACCGAGCGGACCACATAGTCCTCGTCCTGCGCCCCGTCGCCGCGAGCAAGCAGCGCGGCCATGATCAGGCGGCCCGCATCACCGTCCGAGCCGTCGACACAAAGCACTGAGACGCGGTCCCGGACGACCGCCATGACCCGCCGCACGTTGTCGGTCGGGAGCAGGTCCCCGGTGATCTCGGCAGTGATGCGGGTCGGACCTGCGTTGTGAAAGGGAACAAAGAGTGACACCGTTTCTGATCCGCCCGCGGTGACGAGAGGGATCGTCTTGCTGTCGATCTGCACGCCCTCGACGCGGCACTGGACCTCGACGTTAGCAACCGGATCCGTCCCGTAGTTTTTCACGGTGGCCTGATAGCGAGCGATGGTGCCCTTGCGCAACACTCCGGAGATGAGGTCGAGGTCGGTGACGGCGAGGTTTGCAGAATCGCCAGGGACTGGAACGAGGAAGACCTCCGCGCTGTTACGCAGATCGGCGAGCGCTTCCTGGAAACGCGCCGACGACTGCCTCCAGTCGCGCGACTGCACGTCGGTGATGAAGTAAACCTCTTTCTGGTGTGCCTCCATATCCTCGGCCAGTTCCTTGAGTCGTTTGGGAACGCGGTCGAGGTCCAGCCCCACCGGAGCCGCTTTTGCCTTCTGCAGGATGTCGCGGAACCGTTCCCGGTCGAAGGCCATGTTGCGAATGACGACCTCGTCTTCACCACCCAGCAGGATGAGGGAGACCGGGTCGCCGGGTTGAATGTGTTCGCTGATCACCTCGACTTGAACCAGGGCGCGGCGGAAGCGGCTCGCGTCCTCCCCGCCGTGTTCCATGCTGAACGAGGCATCCAGCCCGATGACAAACCCGGCCCGAGGTTCGCCGGGAATCCAACTGGCGATTCCGTCCCGCCAAGCCGGTCGAGCAAGCGCCGCAATTAGAAACAGCAAAGCGAAGCAGCGAAGGCAAAGGAGCAGCAGATCACGCAGTCGCAACTGACGTGATCGAACGCGCACGTTTCGGTTCAAGAACTGCATCGCCGCCCAAGGCGTGTACTTGACCCGATGACGGTTCAGAAGGTGAGCAAGGATCGGCAACGCCACTCCCAACCCCGCCAGCAGAAGCAGTGGGTTGAGAAAGGTCATGACCGGCCTCCGTTCATCGTTGCCTGGCGTTCAAAAAAGAACTCGCTCAGGACCTTATCGAGCGGAAGCGACGTATCGACGGTCGTGTAGTCGACCTGACTCGCCATACATCCGTTGCGAAGCGTCTCAAGCCAGGTGTTGAAGTTGGCGAGATAGTCTTCTCGAATCCGATCAGCTTGTGTGGTCAGTGGCTCTTCTTCCTCAAGCCCCTCGAAGCACCAGGCACCTTTGAACGGAAACTCGAGTTCGTACGGATCCAATGTGTGCAGCACGACAACGTTGTGACCGTCGAACCTCAAATGGTCGAGCCCGGCCAGAATATCGTCTGCGTCAGAAAGCAGGTCCGAGATCACCACAACAAAAGATCGGCGCTTCATCAAGAGCGCGATGTCGTGCAACTGCTTCGCAATGCTGCTTCGCGGCACAGGCTTGATGTCGCGCAGAAGCTGGTCGATCTGAAGGATGATGCTCATTGTGGAACGCGGCGGCAAATACTCGCGGACCTCAGAATCGAATATGGACAGCCCCACGGAATCGCGTTGCTTGAGCACCATGTACGCCAGAGACGCCGCAAGATACTTCGCGTACTCCAGCTTGCTGACTTTCCCCGATGCATAGTTCATCGACGAACTGGCATCGAGCAGAACATGGCAATCGAAATTGGTTTCTGCTTCGTACAGCTTGGTGTAATAACGGTCGGTGCGGCCGAACACGCGCCAGTCAATCGTGCGAAGCGCATCGCCAGGGGCATACTGCCGGTGGTGCGCGAACTCAGTGCTGAAGCCGCGCAGTTGACTGCGATGACTTCCCACTCGTAACCCTTCCACGACCTCGCGCGCGATGAGTTCCAGGTCGCCCAGCTTCTGCAGCACTTCCGGGTCGAGATAGTCGGTTTGTGGTAACTGTTCAGACATCGTTACTTTCGTCCACTTCGTTGGCGACGACTGAATTAGTTATTAGTTATTTGAAAATAGTCATTTATCATTGGGCGACCCGAAGAATGCTGCGTAACTGACTAATGACTAATCCCCAATAACTAATGACTAATAGTCATCAGCCTGTCTTCCGTGCGAGCAGCTTTTCATCCGACGGAATCTCGCCGACAAGCGTTTCGATCAGGCTATCGGACGTCATTCCTTCTGAACGCGCCGCAAAGCTGGGGATGATCCGATGCCGCAAAACCGGCAGGCACAACTCGCGAATATCGTCGACGGAAACATGACACCGCCCGCGGAGAGCGGCTCTGGCTTTCCCCGCCAGAATCAGGTTCAGCGATGCCCGCGGTCCGGCACCCCAGGCCATGAATCGTTTCACAAACTCCGGCGCTTCCGATTCATCGGGACGTGTTGCCCGAACCAGTGCCGCCGCGTATTCAAACACATGATCAGCCACCGGAATGCGGCGGACCACATGCTGGAATTCCTGAATGGTGGCCCCGTCGACAACCTCGTTGAGCACTGGCTCATCGTCGGTGGTCACACTGCGCATGATGCCAAGTTCTTCGGCATGGCTCGGGTACTTGACCATGATGTTGAACAGGAACCTGTCGAGCTGAGCTTCCGGCAACGGGTAGGTCCCTTCCTGCTCGATCGGGTTCTGAGTCGCGAGGACGAAGAACGGTTTATCGAGTACAAAGTCTTCACCGCCAGAAGAGACCCGCTTCTCCTGCATCGCCTCAAGCAGAGCGGCCTGAGTCTTGGGAGGCGTCCGGTTGATCTCGTCGGCCAGCAACAGGTTGGTAAACACCGGCCCCTTCTGAAACTTGAATCTGCGCTCGTGCGTCTCGGGATCCTCCTGCAGCAGCTCCGTCCCGGTGATGTCTGAAGGCATCAAGTCCGGAGTGAACTGAATACGCTTGAAGGAAAGCGACATCGTCCTCGCCAGCGAGCTGACCAGCAACGTCTTAGCCAGCCCCGGCACACCCACGAGCAAGCAATGCCCCCGAGCAAAGATGGCGATCATCATCTCGTCGATCACATCGTCCATGCCGACAATCGTCTTGCGCAATTCGGCAACAATCGCATCCCTCGCCTGGCCGAGCTTCTCTACGGCCTGAATATCGTCTGTCTCGTTCGTCATGAATCGTTGTCCTCGTTTTACCTTCCACGTGTTTTGACCGAACTGGGGGCAATCAGAGCATGGCCAGACCGTTTCGGATTTGAACCTGCAGCGCGACCAAAGCCTGCAGTGAATCACCGGGGCAGGAATCTACCTGCGGACCTCCAGGGAGATACATGGAGGGGTGTTGGCCGGTCGGATACCGGCTTGCATCGATGAATCAAGTATCGTTGATTTGTTGCCGGGGTACATACGCATTGGCGACAAAGTCTATCGCTTTAACGACACGCCGGATGGCAAGCACGAAAGACACGACTCAGCGATTGCCTGTCAGGTTGAACCCACGCGCGATCGCGGAATGTCTGGTTTCAGTCATTCACCTTATAACGTGAGCGACAAACATTATGTTGGTCATCGGCTCTCCGGCCGGTATCAGGACGGGATAACCGACGCATTGATTCGCGACCTGCGATAGACTTCCACGCGGCCGCCTTCCGAATTTGAAGACCCTTCTTGACCATTTTGCGGTGTGCAACTCGATGGTGGCCCGCACGAGGAACAACACACGTATGACACAGAAACGGAATCTGCTCAGCCGCCGTAGCGCCATCAAAGCCACCGTCGGGATGGCTGCGGCGTCACTTTGTCCAGGAACAGTCGGTCGAGCTTTCGGCTTTGAAAGTGCTAATGCGCGACCTCGGATCGGTGTGATTGGCTGCGGCGTTCGCTGGGATAAGCGCGTATTTGTTCCGGATGGACGATACGGAGTCGGTAAGCAGTTCCCGAAGTTCGGCGACATCGTGGCGGTCTGTGACGTTGACGCCCAGCGGCTTGAGAGGGCCAAAGGAGTCGTCAAGGACTGGCACGGGAAAGCCCCGGATGGCACGGGCGACTATCGCAAGGTGATCGATGATCCGAAGATCGATGTGGTCCACATCAGCACTCCTGACCACTGGCATGCGAAGATTGCGATCGAGGCCATGCTGGCCGGCAAGGATGTCTATTGCGAAAAGCCGATGACGTTGACGATTGAGGAAGGTCAGTTGATTTGTGACGTGTGCCGAAAGACGGGCGCGATTTTCCAGGTGGGTACGCAGCAGCGCAGTACGAAACAATTCATTAAAGCGATCGCCCTGATTCGTGCGGGGCGACTCGGCAAGCTTCTCCGAGTTCAGTGTGCCATTGGCGGTGCTCCCGAAAGCCCGGAGTTGCCCATTGCCGGGCCACCAGAGTATCTCGACTGGGACCGTTGGCTTGGACCTGCTCCAGACACTGATTATCGGTTCAAGCCCGAAGCACCAAACATCATCGGGTCGTGGTCACGGTCTCACTACGAGTTCCGCTGGTGGTACGAGTACTCGGGCGGAAAACTGACGGACTGGGGAGCCCATCATGTCGACATCGCCACCTGGGGCATGGACAAGACTAACACGGGGCCGGTCTCGATCGATCCTGTCATGATCGAGCACCCGGTCGAGTTCAAGGCCGGCTATCCGGTGGTCAGCAATCGCTATAACACTGCCACGAAGTTCAACATCAAAGCAGTCTACGACGACGGAGTGGAACTCGTAATTCGGCACGACACCGACAACGGAATTCTGTTTGAAGGCACTGAAGGTCGAATCTTTGTGAATCGCGGAAAGCTGGTTGGTAAGCCTGTAGAGGACCTGGCCTCGAACCCGCTCCCGGACGGATCGCTTGAGAAGGTCTACAAAGACCGGCCTCTGACCGACCACGTGAGCAACTTTTTCGAATCAGTTGCCGCTCGGAAGCAGCCGATCTCCGATGTGTTTAGCCACCATCGAGCACTGACAACTTGCCATCTTGCGGGGATTGCCGCACGACTCGGGCGGGAGATTCAATGGAATCCGGAGAAAGAGGCAATTGTCGGTGACACGGTTGCTCAGTCATTTGTCGCACGAGAAAAGCGGCAGCGATTCACAATTGAGATGTGATGGACCGTTTCACACATTGTTTCCACCACCGACCCAGCGTCGGTGGAGAATTGACTGACGAGCTACAAGACAAACTTGACGCGTTTACCGCTCTCCACCGACCCCGTGCCGTGGGAGCACGGTTGACTCACTGCGACGGAGCCGATCAGTCGTGGCTCCACCGACACAGGGTCAATGGAGGCCGTGAAGGGCGTGATCCCTTTACGTGGCGGTGGTTATGCTGACGTAAGTTGTTGTTGAGTGTGAGTTTGCCGCGTTGGCGGCTGGATGTCGCGGGGGGACTTCATTTCCTGTCCCATGTCCGGGGCAGCC
>CAUZFZ010000102.1:0-39434 GCA_963579025.1 Planctomycetota bacterium
GACCGCGACTTTCTACCCATCATCGACGGCAGCATGGGTTCGTGCGATGAGTTGTTCGCGCTGCTGCTGGCGTACCTGCAAGGGCTGAAGATCACCCAGGCCGAACGCGTCGAATTCGTGGCCGACGGAGCCGCGTGGATCTGGAACCGCGTGCCCGGCCTGGTCGAAGCCCTCGGACTGCGAGACGATCAGGTTCAGCAATTGATCGACTTCTGGCACGCGGTGGAATATCTCGGCAAGCTGGCGGAAAGTACAAAACTCGACGTCACCGCTCGCAAACGCTGGGTGACCACTCAGAAGAAACGTCTGCTGCGAGGCGAAATCGGATCAGTCGTCGACGCCATCACCGAACTCACGAAACGCCGACGTTCGAAAGACCAGACGACGTGGTTGAACTACTTCATCACCCACGGCCTTGAGCATCGCCGCATGGACTACAGCCGGGCGCGTCATCATCACATGCCGATCGGCAGCGGAGCGATCGAAAGCGTGATCCGCCGAGTCATCAATCTTCGCGTCAAAGGCAACGCGATCTACTGGCTCCGCGAAAACGCCGAAACCATGATCCGTCTGCGAGCCTGGATCAAAGCCGGCCGAGCCCACGAGCTCTTCCACCAAACAACTTACGTCCCCCCACAACTCGCCCTCTGATACCAACGTCTCACGAATCCGCCCGTTTCCCCACTAAACATCACAAAAAAACACGACCGCTGCTCAACGTGGGCTATGTTTGTGTGTTGGCGATGATGACGGTCGAGCAAACGCTGCAGCGGTGATCATTGTCGACGATTGATCTTATTCCGTATGTGGAGTTCATGAGTTCGAGTGTCTGGTGTCTGTGGTTTTACCACAACCATTCGAGATTTCCAGGGGGACGCCTGGTTCAGGCGACAATTAAAGAAGAGGATTGCTATGAAGAAGAATCCTAAGGGGTCAGGACTCATTGTTTCCATTTTTGTCAACCGATGCCCCGAGACATCACCATGAAACCGCTCCGAATTGTTACCGCCGTCTGCGCATTCAGTCTTTCCCTGGCGCAGCTGAAAGCCGAGGACCAGTTTCTCCTTAATGAAGGAAAGGCTTACCCTTTGTTATCATCAGCGAATCTCCGGCGCGTTCGACGCGGTTGGCGGCAGCTGAGCTGCAAACCTACGTTGCGAAGATCTCCGGCGCGCGGCTTCCAATCAGAGCCGAGCCTTCCGCCGATGTTCCGGTCCAGATCTACGTAGGCGAGAGCCCGCACGCGGCGAAACTCGGCGTCACCGCTGATCGTCTCGAACACGGCGCTTACCGCATTGCTTCCGGTGAGAAGTGGCTCGCGCTAATTGGCGACGACACAGATTTCACGCCAAAGGAGCCGTGGGCGAAGAATAACTCCGGACGCGGCGAAAAACTGCAATCCGAGTGGGAAAAGGCGAGCGGATTGCCGTTCGGCGTGCCCAATGGCGGGCTTTACAAGTATCGCGAACGGATGCCCGAGACATTGGCCAGCGGCGAGCGCGAATAACTCTGGCAGTTCGACGAACGCAGTTCGTTCAATGTGGTCTGCGGCTATCTGCGAAGCCTTGGCGTGCGCTGGTACCTGCCCGGCGAACTCGGCGAGGTCGTCCCGAAGATGAAGTCGATACCGCTGCCGCGTTGCGGCCTTCGAGGTGGTCAGGTCATCGGTGCCACAACCGCCGACGGTATGTTGGTCGATAAACGCCCGGTCACGGTTCCCGATTTATTCTGCACCTTCTGCAGCGCTCTGAAAATCAACCCTCGCAAGGAAAACGTCAGCCCGCTGGGTCGGCCTCTAACGATCACCAAAGGCGGCGAGCCTGTGAAGGAACTGCTTTGACGTCAGCTTAGGTTGACTTGCCGAAAGTCCTGGTGACTTTCGCTACGAGGACTCTCAACCGTCATAAAACACGCATCTTCCGGCAGCACAAAGTCGGCGAGAACTGTGATGACTGGACGTGTCAGTCGCCTCTGTTCCCAGTCACTTGTTCTGTTTGGGGGCGTATCCTCTCCATACCCATTCGATGGCGTGAGGCAGGAATTGCGCCTTTGCGTTGCCGACGCCGTGGCCGGAGTTCTGGCAAAACAGATATTGGTAGTGGTAGCCCCTGGCCTTCAGCACTTTAGCCATGCGGTGGTTTGCCTCGACCCAGTCGTGCATGCCATCGCGCATGATGTTGGGGTTGAAACTGTCGCGGTCGCCAACGGCCATGAAAATCCGGATGGGCTTCTTTGGGGTCTCTTGAATGAGCTTGTTGTGAAAGCCCCAGGCCCCATCGGGCGTCTTCGGGTCAAAAGGCCATTGCTGGTTCACAAAAGTGCCTGACGTCGTTAGTACGCGGTGATAGAGATCCGTGCGATACCAGGCCATGATGAGCGCGGCCGAGCCTCCGGAACTGCTACCCATGGTCGCGCGACCGTCGGGATCTCTGGTCAGCTTGACCTCGCAATGTTTCTCCACCCGTGGCAGTACTTCGCTCTCAATGTATTCGGCGAACAGGCCCGACATCTGTCGTACTCTTTGCCTCGTTCGTGCCCCTGAGCATCGCCGCCTCCGTTGGCGACCATGATGGCGATCATCGCGGGGACACGCTTCTGCGCGATCAGATTGTCGAGAATACGCGGCAGCAACATGTTCGGTCGGCCCCTGGGACCATCGTGGCAGACCATGAAGGGTGCGTCGGTGCCCGGCACATATTGATCCGGAACGTAAACAGTGATCTGCCGCTTGTAGTCAATCTCATGGGTTTCGACGATCAGGGTCTTCGGGTTTGCGGGATCCAGCGTGCCGAAGACCTTTCGGGCAATCCCCGGGTTTAAGAGTCTCGTGTCCTTCGAATCGATGATGAATTGCTGCACGTTCCCCTGCGGGACACCTTCGACAACCTTACGCTCAGTGGCCGGTGAGTACTCAGGTCCGATGAGGAAGTTACCATCAACATCGAGCGGCGGATTCACGCCCGGTTTCCCATCCAGTCGCTCGAAGGTCGGGGAACCAGGAGCATCGAACGGGCGGGTCGGCGGCGCTGTGAAGGCTGTTTCCAAAAACAGCAGTGAGCACATTAGAAACGTGATGAAAACGGTCATCCGCTGCTTGGACATGAAACATCCTCGTCGAAGTAAGAAGTCGAGTCTTGCCCTGCCTGTTGGCTTCCCAAATCATCATCCCTGGTCACTTTCCGGGAATCAAATGGACCTGGTGCGTTTTTGTCTTCTCCGAAAAGCAGGCCGGACCAACCACAACGCCGTTCCGAGATTCTGACATCGTCAGGCCTGCGCCCCGCTGCAACCGCGGAGTCGTCGACGCGGCCGCCGGGTAGAGGTTCGTCTGTGAGCCAACGAGGACGAAGACAAGCTGGGTGACATCACATCACGATGCCTCGACATGCGGACCCGAGAAAAATCGCCGGCCGCGCTATTCGTGATTCGGACACCAATGAGGGTATCACAAGCCAGACTATGGTCCGCTCGGGACTGTGGCTTCGGGCAGGTTCTGCAGCAGTTGGCCGACACGTGCTGCGTTCGGGCGGAATGAGCCGATCACCGTGGCCAGCGCTGTGCGCAAAGTCGGTTCGGTGGCCGTTCCGAGAGCTGCTGTCACTTCCTTGACGCGGGCTTTGTCCAGCAGGACGCCGTGTTTCTGAATGTGAAATGCGAGCTGTACGGCAGCGGTTTCACTGAGTGCTGGATCACGTGCCGGGCTGACAGCCAGTTCCTGCAGTCGTTGCTGGGCACCAGTTGTGGCAATCGATCCCAGAGCAACGATCGCGTTGCCGGCGACGCCGGGATCGTCAACGGCGTCGAACAGGGCCGCTTCCGAACGCGAGATATCGAACACGTTCATGCGACGGCCATCGGCAATGTGAGCGAACCAGAATCCCGCGGCAGACGTTCGGTCGGCTCGCTGTTGTTGCGTCACAGGCGGAGTTTGCAATCGCGTCAGGAAGGTGCGGATTCCGATTTTGAAACTCTGCGGGCCTTCCAGTACGAAACCCACCAGCGGATATTCGGCCACCAGTCGGCGGACGTTTGGCTCGACCGATTCAGGGCCGTAAATGACGATTGGGATTCCCGCGGTGCGCGAGTCAGCTCGCAAATTGGCAATCGTCTGACTCAGGCCCCAGCGGATGCAGGCGGCGTGAACAGCGATCATCTCGATATCACCGCGTTCCGCCGCGATGCGGAATCCGTCCTGCCCGGTCACGGCCTGTTGTGGGAGATATCCCATCTGGCCCAGCAGAGCCGCGGTGCCCAGACCCCGTGTCTCGTTCGGGTCGATGGCCAGCCCTTGACCAGTGCCACTGTCGTTGAGTGCCCGTGTGAGAATTGAGACGACTCGGGAAGAACCTTGAAACCGTTCGACAGGATCGAACTGCATCACCGTGGACGCCGCCGCGAACTGCACGCGAAAGCTGGGGTGGTTCATGGCCTGGATGATGGGCGAGGCCTGACCGTTCCGCGTGCTGAGCTGATTTCGGTTGCCAATCTGTCCCAGCACATTCAAAGCCGCCAGGGCCGACTTCGGATTCAGGTTTTTCAATGACAGACTGAGCATATCGAGCGCAGTGTCGGGGCCGGCCAGTAGAGCCAGGTCGTGCGCCGTTCCGGGACCGGTGGGCAGCGGCTGATCCCAGCCGACAGTGTGCGCTTCGAAGCAAAGGCGCAGCGCCAGCGCCAGCGACTGAAGATCACGTCGATCCGGTGACATGGACAATGCCTGCTGAGCGAAGCGGTTGCCAATAATGAGCGACGCCGTCTCCGCATCCACCTGCCATGCGGCGAGCGCGTTGGCCTGCCGATTCCAGGACCACAACTCGACCCGTCCATTCTCATCGCTCAGCCACGCGTACTCATTGCGAAAATGAGTTTGAGCGATGTCCTGAAGCTGACCGACTGCACCGAAGGCACTGATGTCGTACGTTCGTTTGACGTCACCTCGCAGGATTCGCGCCAGCGATCCGCGAGCAGCCTGCTGTTCACCCAGTGAGCGTCCCGGTCCATACGCGTGATGCCACAACCACGGCACAGACTCGATGGCCCGGAGCCAACCCAGTCCATCGATGGCAACCGTGCGGATGGCTTCCTGCGGTGCTTCCAGGGCTCCCTGCAGCGGCGGCACAATCTGTTTGCCCATCCGGGCGAACGTGTAGACGATCGCGTCGCGCGTCGAGGAATCACCAGAACCAGCGGCCACCGTCAGCATCCGCGGGACCGCAATCGAACCGGCACTGCGAAGTTGCACAATGGCAATTTCACGCCGACCGGGATCACCGGTCAGGTCAGCGATCAACGTGTCAAGCCGAGTGGAATCCGCGGCGTAGCGGCGAAACACCACATTCATGCGATCGAGCAACTGCACCGACAGCGGCTGCATGCGCTTGTCGTTGGCAATCTCCAGAAAGATGCCGGGACCATGCTTGTCCCGCATGCGCAGAATGTCTGCGTCGGCTGGATTCTGTGCGAGCAACTGTTCCAGATATTTGCGAGCCAGATTCGGCCGCTCCAGATCAACCATCAGCACGATGGCGTCGAACAGTGCTAAAGGCGACTTCGGCTCAACCAGCAACGGCGATTCCTCGGCAGCCGGAAGTGGTGCCGGATCGGCCGGATCAGCATCCTGGGCGCGCAGCGACAGCGGAGAATGCAGGAGCATTCCAGTGAGAAGAATCACAGCCACTGACCGGCAGTGCATGCGCGATATCCAGAATGTGTCACTGTCGCTGAATCGCCAGCCCGATGCGTGCACGTCCCGCGAGACGGGCTCGCGGAGGATACGGCGCGCACGCATCCGGCTGGTGGTTGAACGACTCATCCTGAAACGACGAATCCGTCAAAGCAACCGGAAACTCCCTGACCTGCCTCAATTGACCGACCCCTGCAGGCGTCAAACCTGCGTTTCCTGACGGCAGCAGCACCGGACCGCTCAGCCGGGACTGCTGCCATACGGAATCGAGGTGAGACCGATTTCACCGGGCACGCGGCTCATGCCGGATGCACCCTGTGTCAGGTTTATCGGAGCCGACCCCATTCCACATTTGCCGGTCCTGCGGCCATCGCCCGAAGCAGTCGCATAACCGGTCAATGCGGTAAGCCTGTCAAACTGTGCGGCTAACCGATTTTCTCCGCAATTTCAAAACGGCCGCTGCCGACATGTTCGCGTTCCCCAGTCTTCGCGTGGACAACGCTCCGCTTCCGCACCGAAAGACAGGACACCCCGATGAGTATCCGGGGCCTTGCACCAATGATTGACATTCCTTCGCCACGGCATTTCGCACCCTCACATCTTCGATCTCGTCCGAGATCACGCGTGGCGATTCACTGACACGGGCCATTCGGAAAACCTCAGCGGAGAGGCGACATGACACACCAGAAATCCACCGGCCCGACCAGATCTTCGCCAGGCCGTCCTGCCACGCTCTTTCGTACAGTCATCCTTGCCGGACTGGCGCTGGCCGGGAGTGCTGCGTTGACACAGTATGTCCGCAGTCAAATACCGGAACAGTTCTCCGGTGAGCTACAGGCACGATCAGTCGAAGTCACAGCATCGGTCAACGGAGTCGTCGACCAGGTCAGTGTGAAACCCGGTCAGATCGTCTATCCCGATGATGCGCTGTTTGTCATCGACAATCTGGATCACGCCGACCGAATCGCGTCCGCGCAGTCAGAAGTTGATCGCCTGGCTGCGGATCTGAGAATTGCCCAGGCGGAATACGAACTGGAACTCCATCAGATTCTGGGGGACATGGAGACGGTGGTTCACGACATCCGTGACGACCTGGCCCAGCTCGAAGGCGACCGCTTTCAACTGAGTTTCCGAGACACCGCGTTTTCTGATTTTCTCGGACATCTCGACAATCCCGTCGCCAGCACCGACCCGATGGATCTGATGCGCCTGCTGCGAGATGCACCCGGACCAGCGATGCAGCTTGGTGTGATGATCGAACGGGGCCGGATCGAAAACGACCTCGACACGAAACAAGCCAGAATCAACCTGAGCGAATCGCGACTGTCTCGCCTGCAGGCAGAACAAGAACAACTGCCAGACAAACTGCACGCGGCGCTGGGTCTTCCTGCGATGGAAGAACAACTCGCGAACGTCCGTGGGCGCGTCTCGGAGCTGCAATACACTGAAAGCACTCAAGTGGTGAGTTCTCCCATCTACGGCATGGCCGGACTGGTGCAGGTCGATGTCAGCGACGCTGTGCAACAGGGATACACCTTGTTGCGGATTTTCGATCGCAGCCATGAGAGCGTCCAGGTGGAACTCCCCAGCCGCCTGGCCCCCGAGTTGAGTGTCGATCGTGAAGTCTCGCTGACCTTTCCCGGCGGGGAGCTTCGCAGCGGGCGAATTGAAGCGATTCCACCCCAGGCGACTCGTCCGGCGAACGTCGACGGTGAGTCACAGATTGCCGTGACCATTCGCCCCGCGGGCCGTGTATGGCCGACATTGCCGATCGGAACAACAGTCTCTGTCAGTCTGGGGTCGTCCTCGTAACATGTACGCGCATGGGCAGCATAGCCCAGGGCGTTACCGCTGTGCTTCCGGCTTCTCCTCGTTCGGAAGTTTCAATTGCTGCAGCGGCGCGTACAGCGTTTTCTTCGAATCCGGGAAGCGGATGAACGCGGAAAGCTCGTCGTCCCGATCCCGTCTCAAGCGACGCGAGAACTGCGGGTAACCCAGCGTGAAGGTCCCGTACAGAATCTCCGCTGTCGCCGGGATCTTCCGCACGTTTGGTCGCAAAGCACGCCGTGCTAGTCGGAGGTACGTCGGCGGAGAAATGTACAACCCGGCAAACCTGAAGTGCGGCACAACTTCCAGACCGCTGTCGCCCCTCCCGTAGGTCACTTTCGCATCTGACTCGCCGTTGTTCTTCACAAAGAAGCGCACGGTGAAGCAGTGCTCGTGCTGGTCCAGTTCAATGCGAACAGCCAGGTCTGGCTCCAGAGTTTCCGCTGCTGGATTCTGTCCCGAAGTCTGATGCGCACTCAGCAGGCAGATACAACCAAGGCACAAACTCATGGCAGGGACTCGCATAATGGTCCTCCTTCGACAGATCGGTCGCGACAACATTTGAAGACACGAGGCACATGATATGGTGCATGCGACGAAATACCTGTCGCAACTGAGATATACTGTGCCTGGCTTAAACAGCCGTTCTGTGCCGTGAAACTGTGGGAGCGTTCCCGTGCAGAGTCTCCTGAGACTTTCGTTGTCTGGCTTGCTTCTTGTTGTGTCTGGTGTCGGGTCACGGGCACTCGCTGTTGATGAATTCGCGCGGTTTGTGAATGACGTGCAGCCGTTGCTTGAGGCCAGGTGCGTTTCGTGTCATGGGCCGGAAAAGCAGGAAGGCGGTTTGCGACTCGATTCAATGGCAGCAGCAAAGGCGGGCGGGGATCGCGGCGCGGCACTGGTGCCGGGGAACGTCGAGAAAAGCCTGCTGATCACGGCCATCACATTTGACGATTCCGACCTGCAAATGCCGCCGAAGCAGAAGTTGTCGAATAAAGAGATCGCCATCCTCACGCAGTGGGTCAAAGCGGGTGCGGCGTGGCCGGAACCGGTCGTCGTGCTTTTCGACGACGATCCCGCGTTTCTCAAAACGCTGAACAGCGGCAAAGGGAAGTTGCGACTGGTGCAGGGTGACGTGTATTCGGGCCGGACCGCTCTGGCGGTGACACCACCACAACGGTTTTCTGAACGAATTCCGGGCTGGCACTTTGTCATTCGCGAGAAGCCTCAACCGGGCCAGTACCGCTATCTGAGGCTGGCGTGGAAGAAGCGCGGCGGCGGAAGCGTGATGATCGAACTGGCCTCAAGTGGTCAGTGGCCGAGTGCGAAGGTTGCAAGAGGGCGCTACGTCGCCGGCCCCAACACGACGGGCTGGTCATCGGTCTCGATCAGTGACACCGCACCGACGGAATGGACAGTCTCAACATTCGATCTGTGGAAGGACCTCGGCGACTTCACGCTGACAGGGATCGCTCCGACGTGCGATGGTGGTGAAGAAGCGTTTTTCGACGCGATGATTCTGGGACCCGATCTGGCCTCGCTGGATGCGTATCGTCCAGGTGCCGGTTCACCCGGAGTACCCGATCGTGGAGGCGAACCGATCGGCGATGCATTCACCGACGCGCGGAATCCGATTCGAAAACTGTATCGCGGGAAGCGCCTCGATCTCTGGTCACTGAAGAGCCCAGTCGCGTCGGCTGCATTTACACACGGTGACTCACCGATGGACGCCGCTATCGATGCTCTCATTCAAGAGGGCCTCGATGCCGCCGGGCTGAAGTTGTCCCCCAAAGCCGATCAGCGAACACTCATCCGCCGACTGACGTTTGATCTCACCGGGTTGCCACCGACTCTACACGAGGTCGCGGCGTTCGTCGCCGATAAGTCGGCTGACGCTTATGGCAAACTCGTGAAACGCTTGCTCGAATCGCCGCACTATGGAGAACGCCAGGCGAGACTATGGCTGGATGTTGTTCGCTACGCCGACACTCACGGTTACGAACGAGATGAATTTCGACCACTCATCTGGCAGTACCGCGATTACGTCATCCGGGCATTCAACCAGGACAAGCCGTTCGATCAGTTCATTCGCGAGCAACTGGCGGGTGATGAACTGGTCAGTGGACCGCCACAAAACCCGTCAGAAGCCGACGCGCTGATTGCCACTGGCTTTCTACGGCTGGGTCAGTGGGACAGCACGGCTTCTATTTTTCAGGAGGCAGACCGCCTGCGAGCCGAGATGATGGCCGACGTCACGAACACCACCGCATCGGCATTCCTCGGTCTGACGGTGTCGTGCTGCCAGTGTCACGATCACAAGTACGATCCGCTGTCACAGGCCGACCACTACCGTTTACGCGCATTCTTCGCAGGCGTCACACCGCGAGACGAGCTTGTTATCGAGCTGCCCGAGGCACTGGACGAAATCAACCGGCACAATGCCGAACTGGACGGTCAGGTCAAAACACTCAAGGCCGAGCAATCGAAGCTGAACAAGGACGCCGAGCCAGACAAGGGACGTTACGCGGAAATCGCCGGACGGATTGCAGCGGTTGAGGCAACGAAGCGTAAGCCGCGTGCCGCGATGGGAGCCGGCGACTCTGGTGCGACAGTTCCGGTGACTCACGTCTTCTACCAGGGTGACTTTCATTCGCCTCGGGATGCAGTTCCGCCCGGATTTGTGTCTGTGCTGTATCCCGGACCAGCCAATGTAGAGGCACCTCGCGGGAATACGACTGGTCGTCGTCTGGCACTGGCCAACTGGATCGCCTCAGCAAGCAACCCGTGGACCGCGCGGGTGATCGTGAATCGCATCTGGCAGCAGCACTTTGGCACGGGACTCATCGCGACGCCCAACGATCTTGGTTACACCGGTTCCCGTCCGACGCACCCCGAACTCCTCGACGGCCTGGCAGTCGCATTTGTTGAAAACGGTTGGTCGCTCAAACGGCTGCACCGTGCAATCGTGATGTCGAAGACATACCGGCAGTCGTCGAGCACGATCGCTGATTCCGCGAGAGTCGACCCCGACAATCATCTACTCTGGCGGCAGAACATCCGACGCCTCGATGCCGAAACGCTGCGTGACAGTCTGCTGCTCGTGTCAGGATCGTTGAAGCCGTATGCCGGTGGAAAATCGTTGTGGCCTGAAGTTCCCAAAGACCTGCTGCGGGCTCAACCGGCGATTCTGGAAGCGCTGGAGGGCAAGGACGGCGGGCGAATGCAGGGTTGGTACACTGACCCGGTCGAAGAGACGGACGTCCGCAGTGTGTTTCTGATTCGTAAGCGTTGTTTGCCAATCCCGTTTCTTCAGGCTTTTGATCTGCCCGACACAACGGTCTCCTGTGCTCGCCGCGACACAACGGTTGTCGCTGCGCAGGCACTGATGCTTCTGAACAGTACCGCCGCCGTTCGCTTCGCCCATGCCTTTGCGGCGCGCATCGCGGGACCGGCTGACAACCTGTCGTACAGAGACGACATTAAAACCGCGAAATTGGTAAGGGCCGTATTCCAACACGCGCTAGCGCGGAATCCCGACAATGACGAGTTGCAACTCGCCCGCGCCTTGCTGACCCGCCACACGAAGATACACCAATCTGGCCGTGCTGCAGATCGGGCAGAACAACTTGCATTGGTAGACCTGTGCCGGGCCATCTTCAATCTGAACGAGTTCGTGTACGTCGATTGAGTTCCGCGGTGTCCAGCGTTTGGGATTCGTTTCACGACCCCACGCGTGGAGCGCCTCGCGATGTCCCAATCCATACAAGCCCGAAGCGCAAGCGAGTGAACTCCGACATGTTGCAATTGGTTCACTCGCTTGCCGAATCCGAAGTTCACTCGCTTGCGCTTCGGGCTTGTAACGGGACCAGGTTCAGTGATTCAGCATGGTCTTTCCACGGATTCACCATCACTGAAAAGACGGGCGGGGCAGTTTTCTCTTCTTGCGACCAGAGCCGTCGATGTCGAGTTCCTTGAGCTTTGTGTTCAGCTGCTTCAGCGCCTTGGGGACATAGACTGGAATCTGTCTGGGCGGCGCCCATTGTGCGTTTCCGTCATAGGCACCCAGCGTTGGATTCTGAGCGTCGGATAAACCGACTGGCTTGCCGGCATTGATCGCCGGACTCTGCGGCTTAAGCCGGTAGTCATTGGCTTTGCTGTCCACGAACAGCGGGTCGCCTTTCACGGGGTCCTTGCCCAGCAGTGTTTCGTTCGGTCCGAACGTCAGGTTGTGCGAAAACACGTTGCCGTCGCGAGTATGCACGCCGTTCGCGCCGTCGACGATGATGTTGTTCGCGATCAGGTTGTCCCTGTGCCCGTCATTGTAAAACCAGAACGAGGCATTCGACGGACGGATAATTGTGTTGTTGAAATACGTCCCGCGACTGCCGGTTGTGACGATGGCACCCCCGGGGCCGACAAACAGATTGTGATGGACGTTGTGTTTCCATCCGCGCCAGCCATCGTAGGCACCCTGGTGGTTGTGGAATCCCCAGCCAGCGTTGCCGTAGAACGTGTTGCCAATCACCCAGCTCGGCCCTTCTCCGGACCAGTAGATCCCGTGATTCAGGCCGCCAACACCATTGTGATGGATCCAGTTCCGCAGCAACGTGACGCCCTGCTCTTCACCTGAAACGCCCGTGTGTCCGAACTCAGTAATCTCACATCCCACCACCCAGGTTCGACCGCAATTCTCCCACACGACTCCCGCCCCGACTTTCTTAGGTGTCCGGCCCTGATATCCCGCAATTCGAAACCCCTCCAGATACACATGGTTGCAGTTCGAAAACCGAACGGTTCCATGAACAATCGCGCCGAGTGGCGGATCGGACACAATTCGAATTGGTGCATTGGGTTCACCACGCAGATTGGTTAGTGAAAGACCGCTCTCGGTCCACAGACCTGGCGACACGCGCAGAGTATCGCCGGGTCGCAGGGCCTTGATTGCGTCGTTGATCGCCTTTACCCGTTCCGGCATTGGCACGGCGATCGGCTGGTCGGATAAGAGGTCTTCCTTCTCCATGACCATGTGGCACTTCAGATTGCGCGGCGGGTAATACTCAAAGGCACCCAAATCCGGTTTTCCCGCAGTCGGCATGTCTGCCCAGCCCGGAATGCTTTGATCGACGGGCAAAGACTCTCCAGCATCGAGGAAGGAGGCGCCGGGTTTCGGATCGAAGCGACTCCCGGCAGGATCGTGCAGTGCCTTTCCCGCTTTGGTCAACGAGCTGAAAGCCAGACAATTGACCTCGGTCGAGTCATCGCCTGCGAACGATTCACCAATCAGAGTGCAGTGGATGAAACGCATGCGAGTCGTACCGGGCTCCTTCGTCGACGCACGATTGAGCACACACCGCATCAGCGTGACCTCTCCGTCGCCAGCGACGGCAAGGCCGCCGGTTCCGTCAAGAAACAGACTACGTCCGCATTCGGCGCGACAGGCTTCGTTCACATCCAGTGCAAGTCCAGAGGACTGATCACGAAACGTCAGTCGCCGTAGTGAGACCTTTGCAGGCAATTGGACCGGCTGCCCGACCTGCCGGATCGGGGAACTGGATGCGGTGATCGACAGACCGTGTTCTTCTCCCGCGAACGTCAGGTCTTCAACCCGTAACCATCCCGCATTGGCAAATCGCCACGCACCTTTGATCGTCACCTGTTCGTGCGGGCTGGCCTGGATGACGGTCGGATAGTCAGAAAGCACGGCACCCAGCGTCGGAGAATCAGAGGCCACGGGATCGACCCAGGTGACGTCCTCGTCGTAAGTCCCTTCCTGAAGAGTCAGACGATCGCCCTGCCCAAGTTCGGAAAAGGCTTTGCGCAACGTTCGCCATGGATGCGCGGGATCGGAACCGGTGTTCGAGTCGTCGCCCCATGTCGCGACATGAAGTTTTCTGGGCCACCGCCGCTCTCGTACGGGCGTACCCAGGTCGTAGATTTCGACGTTGTCGTACCATTCGTTGTAAACCCACTGGGCTTTCGCGTTGGATGAGACTGAGTCTCGTCCCACAAGACCGAAACCATATTCAACGTTCTTCCGCGTTCTCGCCATGAGAACCGGGTAGTGTCCATCCAGAACTCGGACTCCGTTCAATTTCAGGATCAGGCGATCGTCATCAATCACAATTTCGGCGGAATGCCATGCCTGCCGGAATGATGGTTGCTGAGTCGTGACGCCGGGTTGCGGCGCGCCCACGAATGGATATCCGCCGCCGGTCCACAGGTGCCGCGCGCCAAATGAAAGAGGTTGCCCTTCTTTCGTGTAGAAGCCGATCTGGTAGTAATTCTCGTTCTCCCACAGTGAATGACCTGTGCCGCCGTGCCGCCGACCGAGCCATGTCACTTCGCCGGTCTGGCCGCACAGGAAATCGAATTTCAGCCGGAAGTTCGTCGCATGGATTTCGCGATCCATGTAGCAATGAGTCCAATACGGCAGAGCCGGTGCGAACTTCAGCACTCGGGTCTTGTTACCGGGTGTGTCGACCTGAGCGACACTGCAGGTCTTCTCCGGCCAGTACTTTGGCGTATCCCCGTGTTTGTACGACTCGAAGTTGTCTTTGTAGATCAGCTTGCCTGGCCCCGGCTCAGGTTCTCGCTCCCGGATACGTACCAGCTCGGGACTCTCCGTAAGTTTGACTCGAGACAACGCTCTTGCGGAGATCCGTTTTCCGTCTTCGTTCAGAAGACCCTTGATCCCCGTGCCCTTGTCCTTCTTGTTGGGATTGTCCAACAGTGAGTCGAGATCATCCAGTTGCTGCGCTGATGCGACCGAACACACGGCCAGACAAACAGCCAGCCAGACGCCGAACACGTGACACCAGCTCCGGGCTGCAAGCGTGAGAGTTGTGCCGCGTTGGAGTTTCGAGCGATGCATCATCATTCCTGCACGCCTCTTTATGTTTTGACCGGTGCCAGCGGCTTTGAAAGACGACCACACAGTGCGCCTGACACTCCGAGTCTATCTCTGGCGTACGGAGAAACCAACGTGCCTGCAACGCCGCTGAGAACGAACAACGGGGCACGCCAGCCAGTTCGAACTGATCGAGGCAACGGCACGAACCTCAACCAGTGCAATGCGACGTACTCACTGGCTGATTTGAACAACGACAGGATCTTACGCCGGGAACTCGGTGATACGTGATGCCCCGAGGATCGGGGAGTTCATGCCAACGTGGGCGAGATCGGTCGGGGGCAGCCTGTATCAGATCCAGGTACACTGACCGGTCCCACTTTGACGGCTCCACTCCATCGGAGTCGTCGCCTGGTGGATTCGGAGTTCACCGCTATGCGATCCGACAATCTCAACGCGATTTCGCTGGCAATGCCAGACAGCAGATCTGTTGCTCCGCGACCGGAACAGTCTCGGCGAGACTTCTTCACACGCACCGGCGCCGGTTTTGCCAGCGTGGCGTTGACTGGGCTACTGTCGGATGAGTTGCAGGCTGGGGCTCCAAATAAGAACGCGGTCGATCCACTCAATCCGCTGGCCGAACGAGCGGCCGATTTCGCGCCGCGGGCGAAACAGGTGATCTTCCTGTTTCAATACGGCGGTCCATCCACGTTCGACCTGCTGGATTACAAACCTGACCTGGTCAAGCTGCACGGCAAACCGGTCCCCGAGTCATTCAAGAAACAGAAAGACCTGGTCGGCGGCGTCTTCAACCACTGCAAAGATGAACTGATGGCTGGTCCATGGAAATGGGCTCAGCATGGCGAGAGCGGTCAATGGTTCTCTGACCTGCTGCCGCACACGGCACGGCATGCGGATGAGTTGTGTGTTGTGCGGTCAATGATCAGTGACAGTTCCAACCATGCGCCTGCAACATACCTGATGAATACCGGCGCGATTCTTGGTGGCCGTCCAAGCCTGGGATCATGGGTCACATACGGGCTGGGTTCCGCGAACCAGAATCTGCCGGGTTTCGTGCTGCTGTATCAGGTCGGTGGACTGGGCGGTTCGGCCAACTGGAGCAACGGGTTTCTGCCGGCCGCCTATCAGGGAACGCAGTTCCGTCACGCAGGCTCGCCGGTCCTCAATCTGTCTCCGCCGGAACAGTTCGCTGGTGTGCAACGTTCGACGCTCGACTTCGCCCAGGCACTGAATCGTCGACATGCGTCAAAGCGACCGGGCACGCTCGATCTGGACGGCCGCATTGCTTCGTATGAACTGGCCTACCGCATGCAGTCTGAAGCACTCGACATCGGCGAGCTGTCACATGAGACGCAGGCAACACAGGACGCCTACGGGCTGCATGACAAGAACACTGCAAAAGCGAAATACGGTCGGATGTGTCTGCTCACGCGGCGACTGGTCGAGAAAGGTGTGCGGTTCGTGCAGGTCTACAATGCGGTCGACAAACTGGGCTGGGACGGCCACAGCAAGAACCACGAATTCCACCGTCGCAATTCGGCGCAAACCGACCAGCCCGTTGCCACTCTGCTGACGGACCTCAAAGAACGCGGTCTGCTCGACAGCACGCTGGTGATCTGGGCGGGTGAATTCGGCCGCACGCCCATGAAGCAGGGCGGCGACGGTCGAAATCACAATCCGTACGGGTTCAATATCTGGATGGCGGGCGGCGGTGTGAACGCCGGCACGTCAATTGGTTCAACAGACGCGATTGGCTTGCGAGCGGCTGAGAAGCCTCAGCTCATGAAGAACCTGCACGCGACGATTCTGACTGCCATGGGTCTGAATCCCGACGATCTCTTCTTCGAACACCACGGCCGACAGGAACGCCTTACGGGAGTGGCCCAAAGCTGGAAGCTGATTCCCGGCGTGCTCGGTTGAGTGTGTGCGCTACCCACCCGATCAGCACGACGACTGCGCATCGGAAGTCGAGCGAAGCAGGTGCAGACGCAACAGGTTCAGTGCTGTTTTCGACGCGCGCGGACCGGCAAGTGCGGGATCTCCCAGCAGCCGGTGTTCAACGGCGACGGTGTGGTCGTCGCCGGTCATCGCAACAAATCCTCGACTGACGCCATCAGCGTCCGGTGTGCTGAAAGGCGTAACCGCCAGTGCGAAATCCGACCCGAATTCGGCCATGCAGTTCTGAACCATCGCCACAGCCATCGGACGCGACACGTCCGCGGGGGGAATGGATTCCTTCAACGCGACAGGCCCCGTGACGACCAGACTGCCAACACAGCACTGCTCGGCCTCGGGACAGACTGCGAGCATGTGAGCCAGCATGCCTCGGCTGCCCGACTCGACCGTCGACAGCGTCTTGCCACACTCGACAAGGAGCCGACAGACGGCCGATTCCAGTGTGTCGTCGTCGTCGCCAAACACCAGATCGCCCAGTGTTTCACGGGCCTGCTGACGCGTCTCACTCAGCAGTCGGTCACATTCCTGCGCCGTCGAACCATGGGCCGCAATGCGCAGTGTGATCGTCGCGGCGGAAGCCGTGATTCCGACTTCCGGGTTGCGGTCACGAGCGGTCAGGTCGCCGAGCATTTCTTCGATGTTGGATTCGCCCTGACCGAAGCAGTGCAGGCAGGCACGCCGAATGACGCGCGATCCAGGTGGCAGTCGCGGCCGCACCTGCTCGCGATACATCTTCTTCATCTCGCTGGGAACCCCCGGCATGGCTGCCAGGCGGCACGATTCCTGCCCGTCACGTTTGACATCCGCCCAGACGCCTGGCGCCGTGCCGATGGGGTTCTCGATCGGCTCCGTCCCGGCCGGAAACATTGCCTGAATACGATTGCGTTCGGGCATTTCCCGATTCCGCGAAGCGAACAGTTCTTCGATGAACTTCAACGACGGTTCATGAAGAACCAGCTCGGTATCCAGCAACTGCCCGATCAGTTCGCGCGTCAGGTCGTCCAGAGTGGGGCCCAGTCCGCCCGTGATCAGCACAATGTCCGACCGCGCGACGGCCGTGCGAAAGACTTCCAGCATCGCCGCCGGGTCGTCAGCCATCGTGGCGTGATAGTGGACTGGAATGCCGATTTCGGAAAGCTGAAGACTGAGCCATTGACTGTTGGTGTCGAGCTTGGCTCCGCTGGTCAGCTCGCTGCCAATGGAAATGATCTCTGCGTGCATTCGCACTCTCCGGACGTGAATCGGGAACACGGCAGATTACCGAGCAGACCGGCGAACGGCGAACATCTCCACGTTCGGCGCACGTTCGGCGCGGGTCTCTGACCCCGACGCTGCCTTGACCGCAGGTCTCCCGCATTGACCAGGCGAATCATGACCAGTTCCATCGATCGTGGAGTCCTTCGGTCCGGTCTCCGGCGGGGTCAGGAGACCCGCGCCGAACAGGGAACAGGAGAGCCTTCAGCGCGCGGCCCGCAACGGGATCAATCGCGCAAGAGCTGCATCGAGGTCTCTGGGTTGCACGGTGGTGCTGACCACGGTGCCTCGCGCATCGATCAGCCAGAGCTGCGGGATCGTCCGTACGCCGTAGTACGAGGCCACGGGACTGTTCCAGCCGCGCCGGGCCGGGTCCGTGTGGAAGATGTTCTTCCAGTCTGCGCCGGACTTCACAAGAAACGCATCGACGGCGGTTTCGTCCGTGTCCATATTCACTCCGACGACCTGCAATGATTGCGATTCGTATTTGGCAGCCGTGCGAATGATCAGCGACGCGGAGTCCAGAAACGGTTTGGCCTGGGTCGACCAGAACACAATCAGCGCCGGCCGATTGGCGAACATGGACGGATCGATAAAACCGCCGTCCAGCGTTGGTCCGCCCAGATCAAGCCGCTTACCGGGCAGATTCAGCCGGCGCAGCGGACCGATGGCCTGTTCCGCCTGCGGCGCGTTCGGAAACTTCTCCCTGAGCATCGCGTAGCACTGTGTGGCTTCATCGATCAATGCGTGTGCGTCGCACGACGCGGCCGCTTCATCGAGCAGTCGTACGGCCCGCTCCTGTTCGTGCGGAAACCGATCGGCAAAGACCAGCGCCTGTCGCGAAAACGACTGCAACCAGCTCAACCGGTTCTTGTCGAAACGCTCGGCCTGCTCATTGGCAAAGCGAGCGACAACCCAGTTGGCCTCGACTGCGGCGCGGGAGGCGGGATCGCGGTCATGCAAAGCTTCGGCATGACCGTATAGCTCGTCAACGCGATCGCGATCACCCTGCAGGGCAAGCTGGTACGTCGACTCCATCAGTCGATGCACGGCCGTGTTGAAGACCTGTTCCTTAGCGGGATTGCTGTGCGTCTGGGCAATGACATCGGTCGCCAGCGCGATGATTTCGGTATTCCGTTCGCGCCGGGCAGCGCGCAGCACATCCAGATCGTCCGATTCGGGGATCGGCTGCTGCGAGAGCCGGATAATCTGCAACAGGACGGATTCAGGCGTACCCGGCTGCGGTGGAGTGACACGGATCTCTTCGTCCGCCAAATGCGGTGGCGCATTGATGGCAGCGGCAGGCAGCACCGTATCCGACTCTGTCGCGGCAATTCCCGCTGGATCGTTGGTATTCGCCGAATCGCGACCACAGCCGACCACGGACGCAGCGATTCCCAATAAAACGGCAGGCCAGCGATGTGTCTGAAGCAGCACCATAGTTCTCTCCATCCCTTGAGAGGCCGCGTTACGTCCGGACACACCGTCTGCGCGTCCGTGCGTCACAGCGCGCGGGTTGTACTTCAAGTGTGAGAAACGCGACAAGACGAGCCTGCGCCAGTGCGTCGATTCGCGAGTGCCCGGAAACCGGGTCCGTTTCGTGATCGTCGGATTTGATTGATGATTGTCGATTGATGTTTTGTGATCTGCGAAGTGTCAGGACCGGTCATCATCCGGGATCCCTACTGCCCGCAGGGCTTTCACTTCAAAAATCAACATTCGTCAATCGACAATCATCAATCGACTCTGCCGGCCTCGATGCCGCGGCAACATGCACAAAGGGCCTGTCGCGACAACACTGCCGCGATCAGTCGAGGATCCAAGCAAGTGGAGTGTTTCCATGAGACACGTGATTCCGTTGCTGCCTCTGTTTCTTTTGTCGCTGACAGTCGGGCTGGCCGGCACATCGGACGCTAGAGCCGCGGATGACGGTCGGGCGAAAACGGTTCGAGTGGCCGGGATCGTGCTGAAGTGGGTTCGCACGGATAAGGCTGCGAACTATCGACGCGCGGAAGCGATGATTCGCGAAGCCGCGAAGGGCGGTGCGAAGCTTGTCTGCACGACGGAGTGTTTTCTTGACGGCTACGCGATTGCGGACAAGTCGATCCCGCTCGACAAATACCGGGCGCTCGGCGAGTCCATTCCTGACGGCCCCTACTTTCAGAAACTCAGCCGGCTGGCAGACGAGCTCAACATCCACCTGATCGCGGGGATGCTCGAAGCCGACGGCACAGAGCGATTCAACACGGCCGTCCTGATCGACCCGCGCGGGCAACTGGTCGGGCGGTATCACAAGCAGCAACTGGGACACGAGTCCGTACGAAACACGGCCGGCAAGGAATCGTTCGTCTTCGGGACGCCGTTCGGCAAGACGGGCATGATGATCTGCGCGGATCGTCGCTACCCCGACCTGGTCGGCCGGTTCCGGAAACGAGGCGCGGACTTTCTGATCTGCCCCTCCGGTGGCATGTTCGGCCCGAAGCGAAATGACCCGATCGTGCAAGCACGCTCGCGCGAAAACGAACGCTACATCATCTTCGTGCATCCGGCAGAGTTTCTTGTCACGGGACCCGATGGCTCCATCGTGCAGCGCACGATTCTCGGAAATCGGCTGCTGGTTGCCCCGGATGAGGTTGGAACCGATGCCGATTCCAAGCGTGTTTTCTACTTCGATCTGCCACTGGGCACGCTCACACAACCGACCCTTGCGACCGCACCCGCCAGCAGGAAGAACGACAAACCAGTCGAGATTCTCATCCGTGGGGGGACGGTCATCGACGGAACAGGGCGTCCTGGTGTGGTTGCGGATGTCGCCATCAAGCGCGGGCGCATTTCCGCCGTCGGAAAGCTGAGTGACATGAAGGCCACGCAGGTCATCGATGCGACCGGCCAGATCGTCTGCCCCGGTTTCATTGACCTGCACAGTCACGCCGACCGCGGGCTGCTCCAGCATCGCGCCGCGGAGAACTACATCCGACAGGGAGTCACCACCCTGTTGTGCGGAAACTGCGGAAGCTCGCCGACGGATATTTCGAAGTTCTTTGAACACTCACGGGAAGCCGGAATCGGACCGAACGTTGCTTTATTGATTGGTCACGGCAGTGTGCGCCAGCAGGTGATGGGCGTCGTCAATCGGCCGCCGACGCCTAAAGAACTCGAAGCAATGCGCAGTCTGGTGCGACAGGCCATGCACGACGGTGCTGTCGGCATGTCGACGAGTCTGAGGTACGGATCCGGGGCTTTTGCTTCAACCGAGGAAATCGTCGCGCTCACTCGTGAGATCGCTCCGTTCGGCGGGTTCTACGCAACGCATATGCGCGATGAGGGAACGAGGATTCTGGAAGCGGTCGAAGAAGCACTGGACATCGGCAGGCAGGCGGGAGTGCCGGTTCATATCGCGCACCACAAGATATCGTCGGCTTCCGTGTTCGGTCTGACGCGACAAACACTCGCGAGGATTGATCAGGCGCGCGCGTCCGGTCGCGATGTCACTCTCGACCAATACCCCTACGGAGCCGGCAGCGGCGGTTTATCACTTTACGTTCCGCTGTGGTCACTGTCCGGGGGACTCAAGGAGTTTGAAAAACGACTCGAAGATCCCAGGACGAGAACGCGCATCCTGGCCGGAGTGGAAGAACTGCTGCTGCGCAAGATCTACGAGGCTGATCACTCACCGGACAATCCAACCCACACAGCCAAAGCCCTGTCGCGCATCCGAATCGCCCGGGCAAAGCATGATGAATCTCTGGAAGGAAAAACGCTGACACAGATACTCCGCGAACGGGACCAGGCCGTGAGCCTCGACAACGGCTGCGAACTGCTCGTCGAGCTGATCAGGCACGGCACCGGCGGCATCAATCACACTCTGCAGGATCGCCCCGGTGGAGACGTCGATCGTGTGATGCTGCATCCGCAAACGTGCATTGGATCCGACGGAAGCGTCTTTGAATTCGGCAGTGGCAGCCCTCATCCACGATCCTATGGGTGCTTTCCTCGTGTGCTCGGGCATTACGTTCGAGAGCGCAAACTGCTCACTTTGCAACAGGCGATTCACAAGATGACACAACTGCCCGCATCGCGACTCGGGTGGACCGATCGAGGACTTATCGCCGTCGGCCAATGGGCCGATGTCGTCGTGTTCGACCCGAAGACCGTCACCGCCCATGCGACCTTTGCAGAGCCGCATCGCCACTCAACGGGGATTTCCGAAGTCATTGTTTTCGGTCGTCGTACTCTGGCGGGTGGAAAGATGACCGGCGACCTGCCCGGCAAACCCGTGACACTGGAACGACCAGAGTCCGCTGAGAATCGAGTAGGCCGGTAACGAGGAGCGTTAGCGACAATGTTCCGGATGTTCTCGTTCCAACGCTCCGCGTCGGGACGATCCACAGGACGCTCCGCGTCCCGTGTTTCCACTGCCGGGACGCAGAGCGTCCGACGGCGCATTCCAACGCAGAGCGTTGGAACGAGTTCCGAGTGCCCGATGCCGAATTGGGGAGACCTCAGATATGATCCAGTCGACTCGACGCGGTTTTCTGAAGAAAACAGTCACCGCTGTTGCTGCCACTGCGACATGTGGCATGCATTCAACTGCGGCCGACGAGAAGCGCCGTTCGCTTGCCGGTGCAATCGGATTTACAACCGGCAGCCTGGCTTACCAGAGAAGGAACAAACTTCTGACGATGTCCGCTTTGCCGAAGTTCGTCCGGGACGACCTTGGCATGCAACTGATCGACCTGAATACGAACTGGCTTGAATCCTACGAAGACAGTTACGTCCGCCGCGTCCGTGAGGACGCTGAGGATGCAGACTGTTTCTTCACGAATTTGAAGGTCAACCACAAATTCAGTGATCTCTACGCAGACGACGCGGGCGAGCGGCGGAAAGCCATGATGCACGCGCGTCAGTTGATCACGGCCGGTCGCCTGCTCGGCGTTCGTTGGATGCGGTTCTCGATTCCGAAACCGATTCCTGGCAGCCGAACCGCCTCGCTATCCGCGCACCGTGAACTGGCCAGCGTGGCTGAATCGCAGGGCATTCAATTGCTGGTGGAGAACAACGGCTGGATGAAGTCCGAACCTGGATCGGTCGCGGACCTGGTCAGGATCATTGGCAAGAACATTGCTCCCGGTCCGGGTACGGGCAACTGGAACGACGACGTTCGTTACGAGGGCATCGCGAAGTCATTCCCAGACGCCGTGACGTGCGACTTCAAAGTCTTCGATCTGGACAGCAACCGCGAGCACCGGAAGTACGACATCCGGCGCTGTTTCGACGTGGCATGGAAAACAGGCTTTCGCGGTCCCTGGGCAATCGAGCACTGGAACGAAGATACTCAGGCGTTTGCAAAGGAGACGCGGTATCTACGCGATCTCCTCAATAAGTGGATTACCGCCGCGAGCTGAAACGGCAGGGCTGCGTGCCGTGTCGGTAGAAACAGAATACGTATCACCCGGATTACAAACGGAGACTGGACGAAATGCTGATGTATCGAGCGAGAACACTGAGCCTGTGTCTGATCGCAATCGTGGCTGCCATGTGCGCGGATGAATCGCGATCTGATCAGCCAGTGAAGAAGAGCTTCTTCGTCATCGGCAATTCGCTCACATGGGACACGGTGCCGGGCCTGCTGAGTGGCGATGTGCAATGGCACGTCGACTGTGGGAAGAGCCTGCCGTTCCTGCGTGCGAATCCCGATAAGCCGTGCGTGAAATCCTCAACGCTCTGGCCGGCGGCGTTCAAACAGAAACAGTACGACGTTGTTTCAGTGCAGCCGCATTATGGATCCACGCTGATACAGGATGTTGAGACCATCTCTGCCTGGATGAAGACGCAACCGAAAGCGGTGTTCGTCATTCACTCAGGTTGGGCGCATCACGCGGCGCGCGAGGAGGAATTCGCAAACCCCGATCCCACAGAAAAGATGCAACATAGCCCGGCGTATTACCGCGCTTTGGTCGCCGAGCTGCGCAGACTGCATCCTGGTCGCACGCTGCGGCAAACGCGGGCCATCAACCTGCTGGCACAAATCGCCGAGGACATCGCTGCAAAGAAAGCACCGTTCGACGACATCACGGACCTGCATCGAGACGTGATTCACATGAAGCATGAGAGCGGCAAATATCTCATGCACAACGCCATGCGACACGCCCTCGGCCAGCCCATGTCGGCAGTCGGGTTCAAAGAGATGGACGCGAATGTCCGGCGGTATCTCAATGGTGTCCTGGCACTGCTGACGATCGAGCAATCTGACGAGAAGCTGCTGAATCAGATTCTGTCGCTTGCCGACAACCTTGATCGCCAGTCGCTGGTTGCAGAGATCTCGGACGACGATTTAAGGACTCGAACATCTGACCTGCTGCCTCGGATCGAACGCGCGGCCAGTCTGCGACGTCGCACCTTGGCTCTGCAGGCAGAGATTGAGGACATCGGTGGAAAGATCCATTTTGCGTCGAGTGCGCCGCAATGGCTGTACCTGGCTGCCAGTGATGCGGCGACGGATCTCTTTGAAACACCGATCACGATCGATCTCTACAACGGAAATAATCCGCTCAAGGGACGAGGTGGAAAGAACGAGCGAGTCACCGATGCATGGCTTGAGCGGCTGTCTGGACTCACATCATTGCAGAAGCTCGACATTTCCAATTGCCAGATTCAGGGCGATGGCCTGCGGCATGTTGGAACGCTGACCGGACTGCAGGCACTCAATCTGACACTGACACCCGTGTCGGACGATGGTCTCGCTCATCTCGGTACGCTCACCGAGCTTCGCAATCTTGGCCTCGCCTCAACCCAATGCACGGGAACCGGTTTTTCGCACCTGACTGCACTGAAGAAACTGGAAAACGTCAACTTTCACTACACGCCACTCAACGACGCCGGCCTTCGTGCGATTTCGAAAGTCGGCGTATCGGGACGATTCTGGTTTGCCCATACGCACTTCACAGACAAGGGTGCCGAGAGTCTGTCGGCAATGACGGGCCTCCGACGCTGCGGAATCGGCAGCAAGGAGGCCGCGAGTTCGGGAGACGCGGTCGCTTCCCTGATTAAGCTGCCTCTTGAAGAGCTCTACCTGCTCGATGAGCAAGCTTCGCCGGAGGGCCTGGCCCACGCGTCGAAGATCAAAACTTTGCGGCGTCTGGACGCTTCGTACGCACCGAACGTCGGCGATGCCGCAATGAAACTGATCGCACAGATGCCACGGCTTGAGGAGTTCAAAATTGGCAGCGCTCAGGTGACCGACGAGGGCATCGGCGCGCTGGCCGAATCGAAGAGCCTCAAGAAGCTGACTTTAGAGCGACTCAAAAACGTCTCAGAAGGCGCCATCGAGCAACTGCGGAAATCGCGACCCGAGATGACCATCGAGGTCAGGTAGCACGGCTTCGGTAATGGACACTGGAAGGGACGCATGAATGCCATCCTGAATTCGAGTGTCCTGTGCGTGTTGTTTGTCGTGCCGGTGATCAGAGTCGACACGACGTGTTTCGCGCAGCTCACAGGGGCCATGTTTCCGCGAGCCAATGTCAAAGTGTCACGCAAACTGAATGCTGAATGTCAGGCTGGCTATACAGTGAAGCGAAGAAGATGCGGGTGAACTCCGTCTCTGTGATACGCAATCCGAACATTCTCGACGAGCAGTGGCGTGCTGCCGGGTAGCAGTATCGAGTTGCCTGAGCGCGACCATCTGTGTGTACACGGAAGCCGATTCCCATTCAGGCGGCGTAAAGAAAGATGGTTGCTAACCCGTGATGCCCGATGGCCGACGCGCGGGCCGATCAACTCGCCAGATGACGCTGGTCGGGTGCTGTGAGCCGGCTGACCACGCGGACGATTCCGCATAACCGAATCTTCCGGGCAAGTCTGATTTAGTAGATTGCGCACGCGGACGATCTCCTATGGACTGCGGCGGGAATGATAGTTGCTCCGAGTGTTCCGAAACGGACGGTTGAGTTCTTTCCGGTATTCCCGATGAAACTGATTGGTGCGGTCATCCTGTGCGCTCTCATTGCCGGATGCGGCGGCGAGGATGATCCCGTCGCGTCTCCACCAGATCACGACTGGAAAGCCGAATACAACAGCGTCGTGGACCCGCTGTTGAAGTCGCACTGCAACGCATGCCACTCCGGAGACGACCCGGAAAGTGGTGTGCTGCTGACGTCACTGGACGCACTGCTGAACGCTGATCTTGTCTCGCCAGGTGATCCGGACGGGAGTCTGCTGGTGCAGATGATCTCCGGCGATGAACCCGCGATGCCGCCGGATAAGCCGCTTGACTCCGCGACGATCGTGCAAATCCGCGAGTGGATTGCTGCTCTACCACAGGATGCTGTCCCGCGACCTTCCGAGGCAGAGTCGCACTGGGCCTGGAAAGAACTCGACAGCACGCAACCGCCGTCGAACCAGTCGGGCTGGACACGTAACCAGATCGATCAGTTCGTGCTCCCACGGATGACAGCGGCGGGGCTGGCTCCGTCACCCGAAGCCGACGTTGCGACGCTCGCGCGACGGCTGTCGCTGGACCTAACCGGATTGCCACCAACTCTTGTCGAGGTCGATCGACTCGTGAAGGACGCGGCAACGGACCGCAATGCCGCGCTGCAGCGATTCACTCGCGAGTTAATGATCTCGCCACACTTTGGTGAGCACTGGGGCCGTTACTGGCTGGACCTGGCCCGCTACGCCGACTCGAACGGTTACGACCGCGACCAGCAGCGACCCATGTGGATGTATCGCGACTGGGTCATCAATGCCTTTAACAACAACATGCCGTTCGACGTCTTTACAGTGCGTCAACTGGCTGGTGATCTGCTGCCCAAGCCAACGAAAGCCAACCTGATCGCCTCCGGCTTTCATCGGAATTCGATGTTCAACCAGGAATCCGGAGCCGATGACAACGAATTCCGCACGCATGCCGTCGCGGACCGGGCAGAGACCACCGCGACCGTCTGGCTGGGCCTGACGCTGCGCTGTGCTCGCTGTCACAATCATCCCAACGAACCGATTACACAACGCGAGTACTACCGCTTCTTTGCCTTCTTCAACAGCACGTCGGACCGTGGTGCCGCACGCTTCGACCCACCTTTGCCATTGCGCCTGTGGCCGTCTCGGGAACAGAGGGACGCAATGACTGCGATTCAGTCAGACATCGACGATTGTGTCGAGCGAATGGATCAAGGGGACGAAAGTCTGAAAATCCACGAAGAGCTTGGCGACTTGAGGAGTGACTACCAACGGCTGCTCCTTGAGTCGGATTCGACGCTCGTCATGGAAGAACTCGATGTACCACGGATGACGACCGTGCTGCTCCGCGGCGACCCGTCGCACCCGGGTCCGCGAGTGACGCCGGGCGTCCCTCGGATCTTTCCCAACTGGTCGAACGAGAGGTCACGGAACCGTCTGGGCCTGGCCGAATGGTTGGTCACCGACGCCGCACGTGTGACATCCCGAGTGACCGTGAATCGCATCTGGGGTCGACTGTTCGGGAACGCACTGGCTCGATCCGCCGAGAATCTTGGCACGCAGGGAGAGCCACCATCGCACCCGCAACTGCTCGACTGGCTGGCCGGGGAATTCATCGCTACCGAGTGGAGCGTGAAGCATGTCATCGAGCTGATGGTCTCGTCGGCGACGTACCGTCAGTCGTCGATCGCCACCGACGAACGGATTGCTGCTGACCCCCAGAACCGGTTGCTGGCGCGAGCATCGCGTTACCGCCTTGATGGCGAGATCGTGCGGGACAACGCGCTGGCGATCAGCGGCCTGCTGTATCGACGCGTCGGCGGTCGCAGTGTTTTCCCGCCACAGCCGGAAGGCATCTGGGACGACATCGAAGCCAACGCCGGTTCGGATATGGAATGGGTCGAGAGTTCCGGAGCAGACCGTTATCGACGCGGGCTGTACACGTTCTGGAGACGCTCGATGCCTCACCCATTCCTCACCACGTTCGATGCACCGCAACGTGAAGAGTGCACAGTCGTTCGCGACAGAACCAACACGCCACTTCAGGCATTGGCCGCGATGAACGAGCCAGTCATGGTGGAAGCCGCCGAAAAATTCGCTCAGCGGATTGGCCGTGATTCCTCGGGCACGGTTCACCTGAAACTGGTGACGGCGTTCCGGCTGTGCGTGTCTCGGTTTCCAACTCCAGACGAGTCGGCAGTGTTGCTGCAGCTCTGGGAGCAGGAATTCCATGCGGCTTCTGGGTCGCTGCTGGCAGAACTTGTCCAAGGTGAATCGGCGGATGACGTGCGCAGCGCCGCCGAAGCACAGGCATGGCGAGTCACGACCAGTGTGCTGCTGAATCTCGATGCGACCTTGACGAGGTGGTGAGCCGAATGAATGTCAACGCTTCCCTGTCTCGCCGCGCTGTGCTGACGAACTCGCACCTCGGTCTCGGGGCCATCGCACTGCACTCGCTGCTGTGTGACGACCAGTCACGGGCAGCCGACGAGAGTCGACCCGATGCTCTTCCGGCGCGAGCGAAGAACGTCATCGTGCTCACGATGTCCGGAGGACCATCACAGCTCGACCTGTTCGATCCAAAACCGGAACTCAGCCGCCGTGATGGCCAGCGGCTGCCGGAGACATACAACGAAAAGTTTGCACAGATCCGCGGCGAGCCGATGTTGATGGCATCGCCGTATCAGTTTTCACGGCACGGGGAATCCGGAGCAGCCTTCTCCGAACTGCTGCCGCACATGGCGGGTGTCGCCGACGACTTCACAATCGTGCGGTCACTGACGACCGAATCATTCAATCACGATCCCGCGATGACCATGCTGAACACGGGCAGCACACGACCCGGGCGACCGAGCATGGGTGCGTGGCTGTCGTACGGCCTGGGCAGTGAGAACAAGGACCTGCCTGGATTTGTCGTGCTGATCTCCGGAGCAGGCGGGGCGCTGGGTTCACACGCATGGGGCAGCGGGTTTCTGCCGACATCTCATCAGGGAGTGCAGTTTCGATCGGCTCACGATCCCGTCCTCTTTCTGAGCGATCCAACATGGATGAGCCGCACATCACGCAGACGATCGCTCAATGCACTCCACGCGCTGAATCAGATTGAACAGCAGCAGACCCGCGACCGGGAAATCGAAACCCGCATCAAGGCGTACGAGCTGGCTTTCCGGATGCAGACCAGTGTCCCGCAGCTCGTCGATTTGTCGCAGGAAACGGCAGCAACGCACAGGCTATACGGTGCCCAGCCGGGCCAACCGTCGTTCGCGGCCAACTGCCTGCTCGCCCGCCGCATGGTTGAACAAGGTGTCCGATTCGTGCAGTTGTTCCACCGTGGCTGGGATCATCACGGTTTCGGGCACATCGGTGGCATCGACGTCGGCCTGCCCGAACGCTGCCGCGACGTGGATCAGGCCACGGCCGGCCTGATCACCGATCTCCGTGAGCGTGGACTCCTTGAGGACACGCTGGTTGTATGGGGCGGTGAATTCGGGCGTACGCCCGTGCGGCAGAAATCTGTTCTGACGACGTACCTGGGCCGAGATCATCACCGTAGCGGATTCACCATGCTGGTCGCTGGCGGTGGGTTCCGTTCTGGCCTCACATACGGCAAAACGGATGACATCGGCTACTTCCCGGTTGATGGTCAAATGTCGATGCACGACCTGCACGCGACGTTGCTGCACACGCTCGGAATCAACCACGAACACCTCACGTGGCGACACCTCGGCCGAGACTTTCGCCTGACCGACGTCGCCGGCCGAGTTATCCACGACCTGCTGTCATGAAAATGCCAGTCGTTCGTCGGCTGTGTGTTCGCCCGATCGGACTGCCGTCATGACGGGCATTTTGCGGCCTGGTACAACGTCGACGAGTAGCAAGCGACACTTTCAGACAGTGCGATCAGAGATGTCATTTTCAGTAAGCGCGCTCAGAAACTGAAAGCAGAACCGTCGGGCAGGATCACAGGTTGCACGACGTCGGGCCTTCTTCGTCGACCGCGAGCGCAACTCAGAGTACTGTGATCCGGCAAACGCCGAACAAAGTCGGGTTGTGCAGCAGGAACGTGCAAGCCCTTGTGATGGCTTCCCGATGGAGAACAGAACCATGCCTGCGCCGTCGACCAGGTGGATCGCGATTTGTGCTCTCGTCAGTGTGACGCTGATCCCTGTACGGCCCGCGGCAAGTCAGGACGATTCGAAGTCCGACGCGTCCGCAATGCCGCTGGTCGGGCCGCAAACTGAAGAGAGGTTTCCGCCGCTGGTCGTTCCTGACGGTTTCAAAGCAACACTCTTCGCATGCGACCCGTTGATCGAATACCCCTCAGTCATCTCGCTCGGCCCACGTGCGGGTACTCTGTTTGTCGCTCACGATTATGTAACCGGACTGGGAATCGAAATCGTCCGTCGTGATGAGGTACGACTGATTGAGGATTCCGACAAAGACGGCTACGCGGACCGCTCGACTGTGTTCGCCGGGGGATTCAATTCGATTCAGGGGCTGGCGTTCTATGACGGATCGGTGTTCGTCATGCACGCTCCACTGCTGACATCGTTGCGGGACACGGACGGCGACGGCACGGCCGACGAGCGTCGCGATCTGTTCAAGGGTCTTGGCTTACCACCCGAGGAGAATTCCAACCGGCTCCACTGCGCCAACGGAGTCACCGCCGGACACGACGGCTGGCTGTATCTGGCTTTGGGTGACCGAGGCTGTGACGTCAAACGCCCGGAAGGTGATCGACTGTTATTTCGGCAAGGCGGCATTCTGCGATGTCGCACGGACGGATCCGACCTGCATGTGTTCTCAACCGGCCTGCGCAACATCTACGACGTGGCGCTTGACGATGAATTGAACGTCTTTGTGCGCGACAACGAGAACGACGGCGGGGACTACATGATCCGTGTGTGTCACTGCTTCTTCGGTTCGGATCACGGTTACCCGTACCACTACTATGAACGTCCGGACGAGTTGATGCCGGCACTTGCGGATCTCGGTCGAGGGTCATCGGCTGGCGGAACAAGCTATCTGGAAACGGCGTTCCCAAAGGAGTTTCAGGAGAGTCTGTTCTTCTGCGAATGGGGTCGGGCTGTTGTGCGGTATCCGAAGTCACGCTCAGGAAGCACCTTTGCGCCGATGTCCGAAGTCGATGTCGCAGCTGGGGCAGCAGACGACCCTTACGGGTTCAAGCCGACCGATCTGGTCGTGGACTACGACGGATCGATGCTGATTTCCGACTGGGCTGATGGACAACGCCCGAAACGAGGCCGCGGCCGAATCTACCGACTGACATACGCCAGTGATGCGAGAGTGGCGGCTGGTAAGAAACTTCGTGCCCCCGGTGACCGCAGCCTGGAGGACCTGCTGAAGCAACTCGACTCACTCAGTTACCACCAGCGAGTGGCCGCTCAACTTGAACTTGAGCGACACGGAGCGTCGGCCGTCGGATCCGTTAAGACAGCGATGCAGGCACAACGCCTCAGTCCGCACGGACGATTGCATGGTGTGTGGGTCATCGCACGTTCCGACTCGAAAACCGCGCTGGACTCGCTTTTCGCGATTGCGGAGTCAGATGCAGATCCACGCGTACGGGCGCAGGCGATTCGGGCGATCGGTGACGCGACGGATCCGGTGCTGATCGACGGTCGAATCAAAGCGGGACGAGGAGATCACAAAGTCGCGGAACGGATTGCAGAACTAGTCCGTCAGAACGCGGACGCGCGAGTTGTGCTGGATTCCTTGATCGTGCTGCGTCGGCTGCGCTGGTGCCTGGCCGCCGAGTGGATCGAATTGCACCTGACAGCCGATGATTCCGCAGTGAATCACGCGGCAACTCAGACGCTTCGTCATGCGCGAGACTGGATCGGCGCAGTCAAATTGCTAGACGGTTCGCCGCGACTCCGACGACTTGCTCTGCATTCGATGGCTGAGCAGCGCGTCGAATACCTTGCCGATCGTTTGATCGAACGACTGGTTGCGGCGGACGATCCACAACATCGACGAGAATATGCCGATGCTCTCAGTCGGATCGTCCGCGAACTACCGCCGTGGAAGTACTGGGGATTCCGCCCGGCTCCCAGACCAGCCGCGACCGTCGACTGGGAAAAGACACCGGCGATTGTTCAGGCCTTGAACGCTCGACTGGCCGACCGCGACTTCGATATCCGGTCATTCGTTCTGCAGTGCATGCTGCGTGAAGGAGCAGTGCCGGAGTTGCCGTTACTTGCCGACTGGCTCCGTCAGGAAACCGACGATGCCCGCGTCGCCGGGATTCTCGTTGCATTGAAAGCTCAGGACGCAACGGACGTTCAACCGCTGCTGATGGAAACTGTTCTGCGCCGGACAGTGCCGGAAACCGGCCGCACTGGTGCGCTTGCGGCACTCATTGCCCAGACGCCAGCAGACGTAGAACCGCAGCTCATGGAACTGGCTGATGGGATTGAAGACGGACCAGTGCTCGCAGCTCTCATACGTGAATATGGTCGACGTCCGAAGCTCGACGTTAATGACCTGCTGCTAAGTAAGCTTGATTCGATGCAGGCCGTCGTCCGAGCTGAGGCCATCCGCGCGCTGGGGATACGAGGCGAATCGCAAGCTCAACGTCGTGTGGCGAAAATGTTACTGGACGAGAATCGAGACGTACGTCTGGCAGCGGCGGAATCGGCCGGACTGCTTAATGCCAAAGATGCGGCGGAGTCACTTCTGATGCTGGCAACCGGCGATGATCGCGCGGTGGTCGAAGCGAGCCTCAACTCACTGCGGAGATTGCGCGACGGCCGGGCCGCTGCGGCGGCGACAAGTGCGCTCGATCAAAACGACACACAGTTGGCCGCCATCGCCTACCTCCGCGATTTCGGACAACCCACAGCAATGGAGCGGGTCGTAGACACCGCGAAAACGAACTTGTCTTTTGAGGTCCAGCGGGAAGTCGCTCGCACGCTGACGGTTTGGGATCAGAAGTTTCCCGACGCCCGCCCGCAAATTCGCACGGCGCTGGCGAGTGTTCATGGACAAAGCGGTCAACCATTCGCCTGGCGAACAAGCGAACCCATCGTGGGTGATCTCTGGGAAACGTTGAAGAAACAACTGTCGGTAGAACAAGGTGCGTCGGATGAAGATGCTTCCCACATCACGACCGTGATCGCGGATGGTGGTGGAGCAGAAGTGCAATGGGCAGCGTCGAAAAAGCCGGGCGTGCGAGTCGCGTGGTCATTGGTGAGCGTTCCTGACGAGACGCCGGTCGTGATGCTCGCATCTGCAACCGGCCGACTGTCCGTCTGGTTGAATTACGACCAGGTCCACAAACGCAAGGGATCCGCGGCATTTCGCGCGGACTCAGATCGATTCACGACAACACTGCGGCGTGGAATGAACGTCGTTGTGGTGGCCGTGCAGTCGGATGACGCGGCGCCGCGATTCCATCTGCGGTTCCGACGACGCAGCTCCAAGGCCGAGCATGAACGAATGACACAACTGGCTCTGCAAAGTCGAGGCAATTCGAATCGCGGTCGAGAGGTCTTTGCCAATGTGCAGAAAGCGGCGTGCGTCAATTGCCACTGGCTTGTCGACAAAGGCGGTCGTATCGGTCCAGACTTGTCGGGCATCGGCCGGCGTTTTTCCCGCATTCACCTGATCGAGTCGATTCTTGAGCCCAGCCGCACTGTTGCACCGAGCTACTCCACCGTCGTCGTGGTTCTGAACAATGGTCGTACAGTGGCCGGAGTGCGCGTCTCCGAGAACAATGACCTGCTGGTTGTCGGCGACAACCAGGGGAAGCTGCACGAAATCCTGAAATCCGATATTGATGAAGTCGTTTCTAAAGCAGAAAGCACAATGCCCGAAGGTCTCGAAAAGAAGCTGACGGACCGCGAATTTGTCGACTTGTTGTCGTTCCTGGAATCACAGAAGACAGGGAAGTGAAACAGCAGCGCCGGACCATCTTACGAGGAGCTTCAGATGAAATGTTTCGTTACTGGTTGCTTCACCGCAACCGTCGTTCTGTTTTCGATGGGAACACTGTCAATGGCTGAAGAGTCCAAAGGCGAAAGCGAAGCAGGTCCGCCAATCGTTGAATTGAACGACGTTGCCTACGGTCGCGTTCACGGGGCCGGACTACTGGCCGACATCGCGCATCCAGCGGAGTCAAAGAAACCGTTGACCGCAATTATCTCGGTGCATGGCGGTCGTTGGCGCGGCGGCGACAAACGCGACAAGTCCACGGTTGTCGTCAAGCAATGGGCAGAGTTCGGGTTCTTCGCCATGTCGATCGACTATCGACTCGTTGGCTGCTCACCAGCTCCGGCGTGCTACCAGGATTTTCAATGCGCGATCCGCTACGTGCATGCTCATGCAAAGGACTACCACATCGACACGGATCGCATCTTCGTGATCGGCCAGTCCGCCGGAGGCCATATGGTGTCGCTGGCTGCGACGCTGGGAGACGGTCCATTCAAACGCACCGGCGGCTGGGAAGAATCCAGTAACGATTTTCGCGCGGCGATCAGCGTAGCGGCAAACTACGAACTGACGACGCTGAGCTGGGGCGGCATCTGGACGCCAGCCGATAGTGATCCGGTTAAGGCCCGCGTGCTGGCATCGCCCGTCAATCATGTGAAGAAGGACTCGAAGCCGCTGCTCATCCTGCACTCGAACAATGACCGATCCGTGCCCATCGAAAACGCGCTGGGTATGGTCGAGGCCCTGCAGAAGACGGGGGCCTCGTACTCGTTTCACCGTTATCCCGACGCGGGACACATGGGAATCACAGAGGAAGTCATCGACCGCACACGAGAGTTTATTGATGGACACTCATCGAAAGCGGACTGAGTCCCGTCACATCGTGTGCCATCCTGTATCTGCGTAGAGGGAATACCAATGAAGGTTGTTAAGACGGCAGTCCTCTGCCTTGTGGTATCTGCATTGTTCGCGCCCAGCGGTGCGTACGCTGATGACGTGAAGAAGAAGTCCCGCCCGAAACGGAAGCCCAACCCGGCAATGGCGAAGATCGAGGATGTGCCCGGGCTGCCGCGTGTCCTGCTGATCGGCGACTCGATCTCGATCGGCTACACCGTTCCCGTTCGTGAAATGTTGAAAGGCAAAGCCAACGTGCATCGACCGTTGACCAACTGTGGCCCGACCACAAGAGGACTTGCAGAGATGGACAAGTGGCTGGGTGATGGCAAGTGGGACGTCATTCACTTCAACTGGGGTCTGCACGACCTGAAGTACCTTGGTCCGGATGGAAAGAACCTCGCCGATCCACAAGCAGCCGGTAGTCGGCAACAGGTTCCGATCGATGAATACGAAGCCAACCTGCGGAAGCTGGTAGCTCGCCTGAAGAAGACTGACGCAACACTGATCTGGCGATCGACAACACCAGTCCCGGAGGGTGCCAAAGGCCGCGCAGTCGGAGATTCCGTGAAGTACAACGCGGTCGCAAAAGCGATAATGGCCGAGCACGACATTGCCATCGACGATCAGTATTCGTTTGCCCTCGATAACCTGAAGAAAATCCAACTACCTGCCAACGTCCACTTTTCGAAGGATGGTTCCAGGGAACTGGCGAAGCAGGCTGTAACCTCGATTCAAAAGGCCCTGGCCAGGTAACGGAACCACGCCCGTATCCGGGGACACATGACATGTTTCGATCCCTCTGCGATGCAGCGTCGCTCCGAAGACTGGGTTGTCTGGTTGTCACACTCTGCGGACTGACATCGGGGTCCACCGCGTCAGCAGTGGGCGACAACGAGTTCACAACCAGGCAGCTCGATTTCTTCGAATCGCATATTCGACCGGTGCTGATCGAACATTGCCTCGAATGCCACTCTGGTGGGAAGAAGCAGAAAGGCGGTCTCAATCTCTCATTCCGACAGGGCCTGCTGCGCGGTGGTGAAACCGGACCAGCGATCGTACCTGGCAAGCCGATGGAGAGTCTGCTCATTAAAGCGTTGAGATACGAGTCTCTCGAAATGCCACCGAGTGGCAAGTTGCCTGATCGAGTCGTCCACAACTTCGTCACGTGGACAACGATGGGAGCCCCGGATCCACGCAAACCAGTGAGTGGACCCAAAAAGGGAAACGGAGCTCTCGACGCATCTCAACTCTGGTCGCTGCAACCGATCAAAGTTGTAGAGCCACCCTATCTCGAAGGGGTTGACCACCCGATTGACCGATTCATCCGGGCGCGGCTGAAACGGGAGGACGTCCCGCCAGCGGATACCGCCGAACCACGCATCCTGTCGCGGCGGCTGCATCTCAAACTGACCGGACTGCCGCCAAATGCCCGGCTGCAAAACAGCGTTGCTGATCTCATCGATCGACTTCTTGACGCGCCTGAGTTTGGAGAACACTGGGGACGACACTGGCTGGACCTGACCGGATACGCGGACACGATTGGTGTAGGTCGCGCAATCCCTGCACTCGAAGCGTGGCGGTTTCGTGACTATGTCATCAACGCGTTCAACTCGGACAAGCCATTTGACGAATTCATTCGCCAGCAGATCGCTGGTGATATTCAAGTGCCATCCGCACCCGGAGTTTCCAGAGGACCGGAGCCCACAGCGGAGAGCATCACTGCCACGGGTTTCCTGGCAATTGGTCCGTGGGAACTTGTCGGTGGTGACAAGGTCCAGCTTCGAATGGATGTCGTGGATCGGCAGGTCAATCGTGTGGGAAAGGCGTTTCTTGGCATGACTTTCGAATGTGCGCGGTGCCACGCTCACAAGTTTGATCCCGTTAGCCACGAAGACTATTTCGGACTTGCCGGCCTGTTTAGAAGCACTATCACCTTGAACGGTCGTATCAATGGAGTCTTCAGTGCCATCAATCACACGGCATTGCCGGAATCTCCCGAAGAGCTGATCGCCAGGGCCGACCGGTCAAGAGCGTTTTACGCCGAACTGAAAGAAACAACGGAGCAACAGCAGCAGGCGAACGCGAAGGTCAGTGAACTCAGCAAGCAGATCGAGTCACTCAAAGAAGGCGGCGATGACTCGGATCAAATCAAGAAACTTGAACAGCAGCGTAATGCCGCATCCGACCTCGCCAAACGGCATTCAGAGCGGATCAACACTCTGAGGTACCTGAAGCAGCATCGGACTCAGTCACTGGCACTCGCGGTCGTCGATGCTCCCGAACCGGAAGATTGTTACATCAACATCCGCGGCAACGCGCATCAGTTGGGGCCTTTGGTGCCACGTGGTTTTCCACACAACATTGCACCCACGGACAAGCCGTCGTTCACCCGTGGCGGCAGTGGCCGTGTGCAACTGGCCGAGTGGCTGACGGACAAACGTAATCCGCTGACAGCCCGCGTGTGGGTGAACCGAGTCTGGTATTACCTGTTTGGTGCGGGGCTGGTGCGTTCGGTTGACAACTTCGGAGCGCGTGGCGAAACACCCGATCATTCCGAACTGTTGGATTACCTCGCATCTGAGTTCATGAACGACGGATGGTCCACGAAACGACTGATACGGCGCATCGTGACATCGCGCACGTGGCAGCAATCTTCGATTAATCAGGCCGTTACTCGAATGCCCGGCGAGGGGCGTCGGGTGAAGGAACGTGATCCCGACAACCGTCTTCTGTGGCGAACCAATCGCCTGCGACTGCCGGCTGAAAGTCTGCGGGATTCGATGCTGCTGGTCAGCGGACTGCTTGACGCTGGCCGCGGCGGGCCCAGTCTGCCGGTTGATGTGCCTGGGAACCTCAGTCCCGGAGGCACGGGCAACATGCGGGATGAAAGTCGGATGCCCGACGATTTGAAGCATCGTCGTTCGATCTACCTGCCACAGAAACGGAAAGGTCCATTCAACGAGCTCGATTTTCTGGGCGCATTCGATCTGCCGGACCCAAGTCACGAAACTGGCTATCGAAACACGACAACTGTCCCCACTCAGGCTCTCTATCTGTTGAACTCCCCCTTCGTGCAGGACTGCGCGACAACCACAGCCAGGCGGGCCATCAAACAGAAGTCGGACACTCGCCAGCGAATCACGTGGGTCTACCTGAATATTATTGGCAGGCAGCCATCCGACACCGAGGCGAACGACGCACTCAACTTCGTCACGGACCTGCAGCAGTCAACAACTGGCGACGATTCGGGTCAGACGTCTGAGCTGGATGCCTGGTCCAGACTCAGTCAGACGTTGCTGATCTCAAACGAGTTTCTATTTTGCGATTGAATCCGTGGCGTGACGCTCCGCATCGAGTAGCACAGCCAGGGATCAATCAGACGACTGCTCGACCTGGTGAGTTGCGCTACGAGGATTCTTGCCATGTACACATCTCGGCGGTCACTGCTTCAGGCGTCAGCCTGTGGTTTCGGTTATACGGCCCTGTCAGCATTACTGAGCGAATCGGCAAAGGCTGCGAACCCGCTGGTAGCTCGTGAACCGCATCAGGCCCCGAAAGCGCGGCGGATTATCTTCCTGTTTATGCAGGGAGGACCATCGCCAATGGAGACGTTTGATTACAAGCCTCAATTGAACGCTGATCACGGCAAGCCAACACCGTTTCAGAGAGATACAAAGATCGAACAGCCGGGTGTCGGAACGATGCGACTGTTTGGATCAAGCTGGAAGTTCAAGCAGCACGGTGAGTCCGGAACATGGGTCTCAGAGCTGTTTCCACACATCAGCGGCGCGATTGATGACATCGCCGTGCTAAATGGCATGCAGACCGACAATCTGGCTCACGCGCCGGCCTGCATGCAGATCCATACGGGAGCGACCAACGTCGTCAGGCCTTCGATCGGCGCCTGGTTGCTCTACGGACTGGGGACGGCCAATCAAAACCTGCCAGGCTTTATTACTATCAACCCATCGCTCAGCGGCGATGGTGGTAGTCCTCAGCATTTCGGCAGTGCATTTCTTCCGGCCATCTATCAGGGCACGGCGGTCAGTCTGCCAGACAACCCCGGCGCCAACGCCGATATTCGCTACCTGCGGGACAAGTCGTTTCCACTCACACGGCAACGAAAACAAGTCGACTTTCTGCAACGACTGAATCGACGCCACATCGAAGCCACGTGTGAGGACGCACAACTCGAAGGCATGATCGAGTCCTTCGAACTCGCATTTCGCATGCAGAGTGAAGCTCCGGAGATACTCAAACTTGATGGAGAAACGGAATCCACCCGGAAGCTGTACGGAATTGGTGAAGGGGCGACTGACGCATTTGGTCGGCAATGTCTGCTGGCACGCAGACTGGCCGAATCCGGTGTGCGTTTCATTCAGGTCAACTCGGGCGGCTGGGACCACCACAGTCGCATCAGCAGCCTGTTGCCAAAGAACGCGAAGTCCGTGGATAAACCAGTTGCCGGCCTGATTCAGGACCTCAAAGCACGCGGCATGCTGGATGACACGCTGCTAGTCTGGACCGGTGAGTTTGGACGAACGCCGTACGAGCAGGATTTGACGAGCGGCCAGGGATCGATAGACAGCTACGGTCGTGGCCATAACCCGTTTGGTTTTACAACGCTGATGGCTGGTGGAGGCATAAAAGGCGGCATCGTCCACGGCGCGACGGACGAGTACGGCTATCGAGCCGTGCGGGGCAAGGTCCACGTCCACGACCTGCACGCAACAATGCTGCACCAGCTTGGCCTCGATCACGAACGCCTGACCTACCGCTACGCCGGTCGAGACTTCCGTTTAACCGACGTGTACGGACAGGTCGTGAAAGAGATTCTCTAGTCCTTAATCCGGACTTGAAACGGCCTCTTGAGGGTTTCAGCCTTGAAAAGGCCGTATTCGATGGCTCAGACCCGCGTGCTTTTCTGCGTGCTGTAGCCAGAAAATAGTCGAAATACTTTCATTTCAGGGCCAGGCGCTGGAGACCGTTTTCGCTACAAGACGCGAATGAGCGAAAAGAAGCCACGAAAAGTTCATG
>CAUZFZ010000103.1:0-39319 GCA_963579025.1 Planctomycetota bacterium
GTTCCCACCGGCCGCGTATTGTCGGTTCTGGCCGGTGGGAACCGGCCCTACTGCACTCCGGATTTCAGCCGGCGAATGAAGAATCGTTTGTTGGCGAACGTTCGGCCCTGCAGGTAGGGCGATCCGTGACTCCACGTTCGGTCGCCATTGGTGGAGACGCTCTGTGCGATTCCGCCCGTATTTCGCAGCAGCATCCACAGGCTGCCGTCACCACGCTCGACGATCATGTGCTCATCGACTCGTGTGCCGTGAATGCGGACCTGACCGATGCGTTCGAACGACTTGCCCTGATCCGTCCATCTCTGAAGGGCTACGGCGTCATCCGCGGCAACTTCAGGCCCACCTGGTACGACGTTTCAGAACAGTACAGTCGGATGCGTCGAATACACGTGATCGGAGCCCAGCGTCCGATCATCAGTCGAGCGGCTTCAGGTACTTGACACCGTAGTCTCGGGGCAATGGTGTGACGTAGTTGGCTTCCGCCCAGCGATCCCATTTGGTGGCCAGTTGCTTCACGAGTGTGGGACGCTTCCGGGCCAGATCGTCGAGTTCCGTGCGATCATTGTCCGTGTCGTACAGTTCCCAGTCCTGTTGCTTGAGGGCGACCAGTTTCCACTTGCCGTCGAGAATCGCGCGGTTCGATTCGTGTTCGAAGTAAAGAGTCCGTGGCTTCGTCGACCGACCCTTGAGTATTGGCATCAGACTCTGTCCCGGTAAATCAATCGGGCCCGGGTATTCTGCGCCGGCGATCTCGTTGAGTGTCGGCATCAGGTCGATGATGTGAGTCGGACGGTGGTCGATCTCGCCTCGCCGCTTCAGCCCTTCCGGCCAATGAATAATACAGGGTGAAGCAACGCCGCCTTCGTGTGTGTAGTGTTTGTAGAGACGCCAGGGAGTGTTGCTGGCGTTGGACCAGCCTGATCCGGCACTGTGATATGTGCCGTGGCCACCCATTTGTTCGATCTGGTCACCGCGATGAAGAATGTTGTTCGGGCTGGATTTGACATCAAACCCAAGAGGATCCCATTCAGCACACGCACCATTGTCGGACATGAAGACGATCAGTGTGTTGTTCAGTTCATTGGTGGCTGCCAAATCGCTGAGAACGCGGCCAACGTTCTGATCGATCCGGTCGATCATGGCGGCGTAGATCGCCATGCGGCGTGCGAGGTCCGCCCGGCGCTCTTTGGGGAGTGAGTCCCAGGATGGATTCGTCCCGGTGTTTTTCTCACCGTAATCCCAGTAACGCGAACGCGGAGTCAGCTTTGTGGTGTCGGGAACGATTCCGATTTGCTTCATGCGAGTCAGTCGCTGTTCGCGAGCCTGATCCCAACCACCGTGATACGCGTCCGCGTATTTCTGAATGTCTTCCTGAGGAGCCTGCAGCGGAAAATGTGGAGCATGGTAGGCGACATACAGGAACCACGGCTTTGCTGGTGTCTGTCGGGCCTGAGACAGGAATGCCAGCGCATGGTCGGTGACCGCGTCTGTTCCGTAGAACTTGTTGCTGTCGTATTTCTGTTTCGGACGCCCAGCGGGAAGTCGCATGTAGTGGTCGGGATCCCAGAATGTCTGGGCACTCACCAGAGTGCCATAGAACTCCTCAAACCCATGCTGCGTCGGGTCGGGCGTCCCCAGATGCCATTTCCCGGAGATGAAAGACCGATACCCCGCTGGCTTGAGTGACTCAGCGATCGTTGGGGCATCCGGGCTGACCCGACCGCGGTAGCCTGGCTGGCCCAGGTCGGCAACTTTGTGTCCGACGCCCACGCGATGCGGGTAGTGGCCGGTCAGAATACTCGTGCGGGACGGGCAGCAGCGCCCCGTGTTGTAAAAGTGAGTCAGGCGTAGACCGTTACTCGCCAGAGAATCCAGATGCGGTGTGTTGATTTCTCCGCCGTAGCAACCCAGGTCGCTGTAACCCAGATCGTCAGCAACGATGATCAGAACATTCGGCTTCCCTGCCGCCTCAACTGTCTCCATGCAGATGTCGAGCAGAGCAGCCAGCACGGCCAATAACGGAATCAGTTTCACGAAGTCGTCTCTCATGTGGGATGGTGAAGTCGAAGTGTGATTGCGACGTCGCATTACTCAAGCAGTCGCAGCATGGCTTTCCCAATGCGGTCGCCGATTAGGTGGTACGTTTCGGCATTACTGTTCCAGTGGTACACCCGGGCTGCCGTCGCTGGAATCCGGATGAACGTGCCGACCAGTCGATGCGACGGTCATGATTCTGAGCATAGTGCAATATCTCTTTCGCTATGGGTCGCGACCGGGTTGGTCAGAGTTGTCTTAATTCCAACGATGCAACTGCTTTTTCGCGACTTCAAGCTGTGATTGGAGCAATTCACGCTCATCATCCGGGCATGTTTTCAGTAGTGGTTCCAGCAAGCGGACAGCCATCCCTGGATGGTCGGACTTCAACGCGATCAGAGCCAGATCACGTCGATCGGCATACCGCCCCGGGCCCAATGCCACGAGACGCTGTTGCACGGGCCAGGCTGCAGACCAGTTTTCCTGTCGAGCGAACAGGACCTTCAGGTTCGTCAGCATCCGGGTGATGATCGTCCGCGTATCCGTCGGTTCAAGTAACCTCACGATGACATGCGTTGGCATTGTCGTCAGCCCGGTCAGCCACTCGACCGTTTCTTCGAGCGTCAGGATTCTTCGCCCGGCAAACGCATCCAGAAACAGCGGCCCTGCGGGTGATTCAACACGCGTTAGAAAGTGCATGGGCGACGCCACCCCGGTCAGGTCGATTCCCACTCCCTGGCAGACTGCCATGTATAAGACGGAGAGGCTGATCGGTATTCCGCGACGCTTGTCGATAATCCGATGCAGGAAACTGCCATCCGCCTCGGCATAGGCGGCGTGCGAACCGGTGATCTGGTACTCGATCGAAAGCGACTGCGCGACCAAGCTTAGAGCTTCACGTTCGGACGACGATCGCAGAACCAGCGGCCTGAGTTGATCCGCACGGGCTGCGATCCAGTCGAGGGTCGGCTGAAAGTCGAGATCAGGATACGAATCCCGCGCCAGCTCAAGCGCTGCCCGCGTCAGGTCCACGTCGGGCTGCCGTGATAACAGGCCACGGAATTCGGGATCCCGGGCAAAGTTGGACTCGGTCGTCATGACGGAAGTGTCCAGCGAGTCGTGACTTTCTGAGACTGTGTCCAGAATTCGATTGAACTCGGCCCAGTGATATCGCCGACGCCGAACTTCGAATCGTTCCAGCCTCCAAAACCGAACGGCTCAAGGGGCACGGGCACGCCGACGTTGACGCCGATCATTCCGGCACTGGCACTGCGAACAACCTCACGGGCCGTCGCGCCGTTCTGAGTATACACCGCCGCTGCATTGCCGAACGGTGAAGCATTCTCAATCTGCACGGCCTCGTCGATGTTGTCAGTTCGGATAATCGCCAGCACGGGTCCGAAGACTTCTTCCTGAGCGATTCGCATGTCGGGTGTGACCTGATCGATGACAGTTGCTCCCACATAGAACCCACCTTCTCGACCGCGCACGACTGTGTTGCGACCATCGACCAGAACCCGCGCGCCGGACTGCTCGGCCTCGGTAATGAACTCTTCAATCCGTGATTTCGCGGCTGCGGAGATGACGGGTCCCAGTGTTTCCCCTGGGATCATCTGTCGGGCCTGTTCGCACACCTGCTCGATGATCGGCCGCACGTCACCGACGCCTACCATCGTTGCGGCGGCCATGCACCGCTGACCGGCACATCCGGCCATTGAGCCCACGACGTTCACCGCAGTCTGTTCGACGTCGGCATCGGACAGCACGATCAGATGGTTCTTCGCTCCACCCAGACACAGGGCCCTCTTCAACTGACCGGTGGCCCGCGCGTAAACGCTCTTGGCGACTGGTGTGGAACCGACAAACGTCATCGCGGCAATATCCGGATGGTCGCACATAGCTTCAACAACTGGCCGCTGGCCATGCACGATATTGAAGACGCCCGGAGGCAGCCCGGCTTCCTGCAGCAACTCGGCCGTACGTACGGCGGTCAGCGGAACGTGCTCGGATGGTTTCCAGACGAATGTGTTTCCCAGCGTGATGGCGATCGGAATCGTCCAGTGCGGCACCATGCTCGGAAAGTTGAATGGTGTGACGGAAGCCACCACTCCCACAGGCGATCGGTCGACTCGACACTCGACGCCGGGGCTCACTTCCAGGACCTGACCGGCCACAAGCTGAGGCAGCGAACATGCGAATTCGGTGACTTCGATCGAGCGAATCAACTCACCCCGCGCTTCGCCGACGGTCTTGCCATTCTCCATGTGAATCAATTGAGCCAGTTCGTCCAGATCGCGCAGCAGCAACTCGCGATACCTGTAGGCGACCTGCGACCGTTGCCGGGCCGTGAGCGAGGACCATTCGGGAAACGCACGCCTGGCGCTTTTCACGGCGGCATCCAGTTCGGCCGCGCCGGAATCCGGAACGGTGGCGATCAGGGAACCATCCAGCGGCGACGAAACGTCCAGCGTGGCACAGTCCGGCGTTCCCGTGAACTGGCCGTCTACGAAGTTCTCCAATGCTCGCGGGTCCATCAGCCATCCCCTGCATTCGCTTTAACAAGCTCGCCCGATACTTCGACGAGCGTCAATGCGAGGTATTCGCGCAGGGGTGATGTCCGGCGTCAACCATTCGTCACGACAAGGTTAAGGCATCACGAATTCGTGCTCCGGACAATGCACCGTCAGCACCGGACACGGGGCTTTACGCACGATTTTCTCGGCGTTACTGCCCAGCAGCATGTGTGCCAGACCAGTTCGTCCGTGTGTTCCGATCACCAGCAGATCGATTGTCAGGTCCCTGGCGACACGGATGATCTCCACCAGGGGATGCCCCTCCACCGTCGTCCGAGTGACGTTCAACCGATCGTGCCAGTCATTACCCGGTACCGTGTTCAGGCTGGCTTCGGCATGCTCTCTCATCTGAGTTTCGGACTCGGGAGTAAACACGATGCCTTCGTGATACATCACAGGGATCATTTCCACGACATGCAGTAAATGCAGTTCCGCATCGAACCGCGACGCCAGTTCGCAACCGTAACGCACGGCGTTCCGGGCGTGCTCGCTGAAATTCGTTGGCACAAGGACTCGCCGAAGATTGATCATGGCCTCCCCTTTCGGGAAACAGGAAACGAAACCGGTTCTTCGTTCGCGGCCGCCCAGGCGGTTCACTCGTGCCCGGCCAGCCTTCGAAATCCGCTATGAACTTCCAGCCGCGGCACTACCACACGAATGCAGTTTCTGCGTACGGCGTTTCGCCATGAGACCGACTATCATACTCCTCGTCGAAGCGGGCTGACGAACACGAAATCACAGAAGTCATCCGAATTCCAGCGGGACGATTTCCGGCAGCGCGTCGGGCTGATCAGGTCGCGTTTGAGAACTCAGTCGAACGGACACCGGGATGCGTATTGCCGAGCTGGTTGCGTACCACGTGCAGATTCCACTGAAGCGCCGCATTCGACATGCGTCGTATACACGCCACACCAGCGATTCGATCATCATTCGTTGTGTTCTGATCGACGGCACCGAGGGCTGGGGTGAAGGACTGCCCCGTCACTATGTCACCGGAGAGACTGTCGAAACTGGTTTTGACCTGCTCCGCGGCACACCGATAAGCGAGCAGCTTGGTGCGGAATTCCAGACACTCGATGACGCCCTCGCGCTGCTCGATCCGTTCGAACTGACTCGTCCCGAAGTCGATCCGCGCGAGTGCTATGGCAATGCGATTCGCTGCGCTGTGGAGCTGAGCGTGTTGGACGCAGCATGTCGTGCGCTGGGTGTCCCCGTCTCCACGATCACTTCCAGGTACGCTCCAGCCGTCGGTGTTCGCGCAGAGAGCACTGAAGTTCGGTACGGCGCCGTGATCACATCTACGTCTCGGTTGAAGCAGCGTGTCATGGCATCGCTGATTCGGATGTACGGATTCCGGCAGACGAAGGTCAAAGTCAGAGCGGCGGACGTTGATGATGCCTCATCGCTGAAGCGCATCCGACGCGTCTGTGGTCGCCGAATGGACATTCGCGTCGACGCCAATGAAGCATGGACGTGCCAGAACCTCGAAAAGAACCTGGAACCACTTCTGCCGTTCGAGATTTCGTGTATCGAGCAGCCCGTTCCACACGCCGATGTCAATGGCCTGGCCGAGGTTCGATCCCGCATCGAGACGCCCATCATGCTCGACGAATCGCTTTGCAGTCTGCTCGACGCCAGGCAGGCGATCGAGCGCGGCACGTGCGACCTGTTCAACATCCGATTGTCCAAGTGCGGTGGATTCCTGCGATCACTCCGACTTGCGGCGACCGCAAATCAGGCCGGACTCGGGTTTCAGTTCGGCTGTCATGTGGGAGAAACGGGAATCCTGTCAGCAGCGGGTCGGCACTTTGCCACGTCTGTTAGTGGCATTCGCTATCTGGAAGGCAGTTACGATCGCTACCTCGTCAAAGAGCGGCTGACGCACGAGGACCTGACGTTTGGCCGCGGTGGCATGGCTCCAGCGATCGTCGGGCCGGGTCTGGGCATCTCAATTGACGAAGAAGCCCTTCGACGCGTGACGCTCTCAGAGGAGCACTACTCAGTCTCTTAGATCGTCTAATCATACAAGCCCGAAGCGCAAGCGAGTGAATCTGTTGCATGGATTCACTCGCTTGCGCTTCGGGCTTGTATCGAGGTTGAATGCTAACTCTGAGAGTGTTCTAAGGCGTCAGTTCCACACCCACGATCGCAGGACTGGTCTTCTCGTTCCTGGACCAGAGCCGGGCCTGAATCTGAGCGTAACGGCCGGGATTGATCGGGGTGTCACGTTTTATCGACTTCCACTCGGTCCAGCTCGCGTCCGGCGCTGCGACGTTGCCACTGCGGACGAACAGCTGCGCACCAGCCTCCGGCACACCTTCGGCGTAGCCAACCGTCCCGTAGCCGTTCCCGCAGAACCACATGCGGTACTTCCCATCGACGACGTCGATTTCAGGGTACTCGACCTTGTCAGAATCCCAGCTACTTGCCGCTCCGGGCCCAAGGACTGGAGTCATCGGCGAGTGCTCCCAGTCGATCCCATTGAGACTCTCGGCGTACCGAATGCGATAAGCGGACCGGGCGTGTGAAAACCACATCTTAAAGACGCCGTGTTCGTGGCGAACGAAACAGCGTGACATGACATTGCGACCGGGGCCGGCTGCGAAATCTTCACTCACGACCGGGTTGTGCTCGTGCTTCTTCCACTGCACACCGTCGTCCGATGTGGCCAGGCACAAATGAATGTACTGCTTACCCGGGACGGCCTTCATGGCCGTGTACCACATCATCCAACGATCGCCGATGCGGCGGACCTCAGGCACAAACACACCGCCCTCGTCAGGTGAACCTTCACCACCCCGATCCAGTAGCGGATCTCCATTACCGACCCGTTTCCAGGTCACTCCGGCATCAAGTGATTCAGCCAGGCCAAAGGCCCAGGCACTTCCCGGTTTGCCGCGATCACCCCAGCCCGTGTAGTACATCCGCCAGTGCGTGTCAGTGACTTTCACGACTCGCGGCTGATTCAGCAGATTCCCTTCCCAGTTGTCGGTTCGCGGTCGAAGGACGGGACTGGCCGCGTGTTCTTTCCACGTAAGTGGATCGTCGATGGATGCCTCGGCGAACCCAATCCCGGCTCCATTGCGCCCGCTGTAGAACATGCGGTAGTGAAGATTGTCGGGTGTGCGAACGACGGAAACACCGTTGGTCCAGTTGTCCCATGCACCTGACTGCTTTGGACCGTAAACCGGATTCTTCGTGTGCTTTTTCCATGTCAGCGGTGTTGTCCACTGTTCGACCCACCGAACTCTGATCGTCTTCGCTTCTTTCAATGCGGCAATCGAGGACAGATCAACAACAGAGGACACGAACTCACCGGTCTGTGCGTACTTGCCGTCGCTATTAATCAGACGCAGTCGGCCATGTTTGTCGAGTTCAAGTTGCTGCAGGTCGCCTCGTTTCAGATCGATACTGAAACTGCTGGTTGTGGCAGTAATTTCACCGGCGTGTACCGGAACGGTCGGCGGCACGGCCAGCACAGCACAGACCGTAAGTGTCATCGACTTCATAGTCGCCCATCATTTCTGTGGTGAGTCGTTGATGATTGCGAACTGAATCACACCCGTTCGCTGTGGCTCTTTCTGCGGCAATGGTTGCCAGTCCGACCACTTGCGATCGGCTCCTTCTGAGTGTTCCGCGGTACGAACCAGCCAATGCCCCCGAGGCGCGTCGGCTGTCGCGAGGCCGATCCCCTGGGAACCATAGCCGTTGCCCGAGTACCACATCAGGTAACGATCGCCGACTCGAATGACGCCAGGGTATGCGGTCATGCCACTGTCCCAGCCCTTGCCGGAACCACGCAGCACCGGGTTTCCTGGCGAGCGGAACCACTTGAGTCCATCAAAGGACTCTGCCTGACCCACTACGTACGTGTTGTTCTGCGGATAGCTGCAGTACCAGACCTTGTAGAGTTGTCCGTCGCGAATGACACGCGGAACCGCGATCGCACCCGCCTCCCATTGAAAGTCCGGACGAATTCGAATGACCGGGTTGGATGCGTGCCGCTTCCAGTCGAGGCCATCCTTCGACGTCGCAAATCCGACCTGCTTGACGGCGTTCTGCTGAGTGTTCGTGCCCAGATACCACATCCGCCAGCCGCGAGCGTCGCGCTCGATTGAGCAGAATCCAACCGCACCGGATTCCCACTCATCCTCACCGACGGTGAGTATCGGATTGGAGGCATGCTTACGCCACGTCTGCCCGGAGTCGAAGCTCTCGGCCATCGCCAGGCTCCATGCCTGCTTAAAGAAATCGCGACCGGACCGCTTCGCCGAGTAGTACATCCGCAGATGTGAATCGCTGATGCGCACCAGTTCGGGAGCAATCAGCCATTCATCGTCATAGCTGCCCTGCTCGCCAGTCGTGATGATCGGCCCGACGGGTCCATTGACGATCTCCGCTGGTTGATCCGGAGCAACGTCAAAAAAACAGATTCCACCTCCACGTCCGCGGCGACCGTAGAAAACACGAATCGTGTTGTCGTCCCACAGCACGGGGCGGCAGTTCATTCCACGCGGAACGATCGGATTCCCCGAGTGTCGCTGCCAGTGCGTGGGTGAAACCGGCAACCTGCCAGCAACGATGTCGTCCCAGGACAGGGGCAGAACTTTCCAGTCGTAGACAGGACTCAGCGTGTCACGCCGGATATCCGGCGGCAGTTCGTAGCCACGCGCACCGGCAATCGACGACAACACAACAACCAGCAACCATGCGAGTGTCCTCATCAAGTCATCTCCGTCCGTCGATTCAGGTGCAGGTCGTTCACATCCAATCAAATAACACGCAGGCCGGCAACAAACTGATTCCGAGTTACATAGCACCTGTTGAGAAACAAAACCGTGAGGTAGACCGTGCCTGAGCCGTAGCCCGATTTCTCCGAAATCGGGACCCGCCGCGTGCGGATTTCGGAGAAACCCGCCTACAGCTTCACGGTCTTGTTCCTGGACAGCTACTTAGCTCGCACATTCGCTGAACATGCCAATTGTCGATGCGAACCAGCCTCGGTACGATTGCTGTACATTGTCGCACTCGCAATCTGACTTGCGACAGGGTGTCACCCAGAACCTCGTTGTTCGCCTCAGGTGAATCTCTTGGACCCCCTTGAACGCATAGAACACCTTGGGTTCACTCATTGCGGTTCATGGTTCCTCGACGACCATGACGAACTCGACCTGAAACTTGATCTAGTTCCCGACGGACGCAACGTGCTTTATGCGTTTGTCGCCAACGGTGGTGTCCTCTATGTTGGCAAAACTGTCCAAGGATTGGCTAAACGTCTTTACGGCTACAAGCGTCCCGGTGCAACGCAAACAACCAATATCCGCGCGAACGCGCTCATACGCGAACAACTTCCAGCTTCGTCGGTCGAAGTGTTTGTTTGGCCTTGCGATGGTTTGATGACATACGCGGGATTCCGTGTTGATCTTGCGGCTGGACTTGAGGACGCAATTGTTCACGACCTACAACCAGCTTGGAACAAACGAAAGTAGCGGCGGCCAATAATTAAGGATTTGAAGTCGGCGGGTGTGGACGTTGATCTCGGTTAAAGCGTGGTTCCGGCCGACTTCAAATCCCTGTTCAACGGAGCCGAATTCTGGTCGTGCGGTGGTCAGTGCTCTCAGCGTATTGCTTCGTCCGGAGCGCGTCAGGGACTCCGGACCGACATCGACCGCCGGGTCGGAAGCGCTGAGTTCGAGCCGTTGCGACACGCCGAGCATGCTGGCGCGTGGCGTTGGCGGGAACACAAAACCGGCAGAATGGCTGCGGCGTCACAAGCAGATGAGGTGCCGCGCGAACTCTGTTCTGCCACGCGCGTTCCGGTTGTACAATTGTCTGTTCAGGCCAACAGTCTTCGCTCCGTTGTGGGGCGGCGGCGTCAATGCTCCCAGCTGGGTGGGCCGTATTTTCCCAGCTTGAGTACGGTTTGGTAGGATCCATATATGACACTTCAAAAGCTCGAAAAGACGGTTTCTGAACTGCCTCCTGATCAGCTCTTGAAATTCCGCGAGTGGTTCCTTGCGTTCGACGCGGATAAATGGGACCAGCAGTTCGAGGATGATGTTGCTGCCGGCCAACTCGACCGATTGGCCGACGAAGCGATTGCCGATCATCAGGCTGGCAAGTCGACCAGATTATGAACCACTTCGCCAGTTCTGGTTTCTGGAAGTGTTATCACGCATTGCCGGCGCAGATCAGAGAGCTTGCCGACAAGAACTTCGCACTGTTGCAAGCAGACTCGACGCATCCTTCGCTACATTTCAAAAGAGTCGGGCGATTTCGATCGGCTCGTGTTGGCCTGCAACATCGCGTTTTGGCCGTCGAAGTCGAAGACGGTGTGCTCTGGTTTTGGATTGGCGATCATGCTGAGTACGAACGGCTGATCAATGCGTAATCGCCGCCCGACTTCAAGTCCCTCTTCAACGGAGCTGGATACTGGTCGAAGCGGATACTGGCCTGCGCCGTCAGCCTGCCGCGCGTGCAGAAGCGCGGCCTTCTGGTGGAAAGCCGGGCTTCTGGAATCGTACTTCTGGATGGCGTCTGGCGGTTATGCCATCGCCATGCGTCCTTCGCGTTCCATGCGGCGGCGTTCGACGACTTCGGTCTGGACGCTCTTCGGAGTCTGTTTGTACTTCAGGAACTCCATCGAGAACTGACCTTTGCCCTGCGTCATGGAACGCAGTTCGTTGGCGTAGTCGAACATCTCAGCCAGTGGGACTTCGGCGAGGATTACGGTCGTTCCATACTGGGCTTCCGTCGAATTGATCAGGCCGCGTTTGCTCGACACGTGTCCGCAGATTGGGCCCTGGAATTCTTCCGGCGCTTCGATCTCCAGCTTCATGATCGGTTCGAGTAGAGCCATGCCTGCCTTCCGCAGATGCTCGCGGGCACAGTTGAAACCACACGTCTTGAACGCCATCTCGGACGAGTCGACTTCGTGGTAGCTACCGTCTTCGAGGACGAACTCGGCTCCGACCACTTCAGTCTCGCACAGCGGGCCTTTTTCGATGGCCCGTTTGAATCCCTGCTCAACGGCCGGGATGTATTCCTTCGGAATGCGGCCCTGCGAGACTTCGTTCACAAATCGGAACGTGTCTTCGCTGTTCTCTTCTGCGATCGGACGCAGACGCCCGACGACATGCGCGTACTGGCCAGAACCACCAGTCTGCTTGCGGTGACGGAAATTGAACTGGACTTCTTTAGTCGGAGATTCGCGATACGCGACTTTGGGCTCACCGACGAGGACGTCGACGTTGTACTCACGACGCATTCGCTCAACGTAGACCTCCAGGTGCAACTGCCCCATGCCGGCGATGATCGTTTCGCTGGTTTCTGGATCGGACAGCACGCGGAACGTCGGGTCTTCGCGACGAAAACGTTCGAGAGCTTTGCCCATGCGGTCTCCGCCGCCCTGCGTGAGCGGCTCGACTGACAGACGCAGCACCGCTTCGGGGACGAAGATGTTCTCCAGAGCAATCTCGGCACGGTCGCCGCAGAACGTATCGCCCGTCGCACAGTCGACGCCGACGACCGCAACAATTTCTCCAGGTCCGGCAACATCGATCTCTTCGCGATCGTTCGCATGCATGCGGAGCAGTCGACCGAAGCGGACTTTCCGGCCCGTTCGGGCATTGATGTAGGTCCCACCCTTTTCGATTTTGCCTTGATACACTCGGCAGAATGTGAGCTGGCCGAATTGCTCCAGCACGGTCTTGAAAGCCATCGTGACAAGCGGGTCGCCTTCGTCGGTCGACAGCTTGATTTGTTCACCCTTGCCGGATTCGCCGATGTTCGACAGGTCCTGAGCAACGATATCGCGATCAAGCGGACTCGGCAGGAACGCCGTACATGCGTCAAGCAGTTCCTGCACGCCCTTGTTCTTGAAGGCAGTGCCCATCATGACGGGCGTAATCTCCTGCGACAGCGTGGCTGCGCGGATGATCCTGCGGACGTGATCCGCTTCCGGCTCTGCCTCTTCAAGCAGCGTGACCATCAACTCGTCGTCGAACAACGAGAGCGTTTCCAGCATCTTCGTACGGGCTGCGGCAGCTCCGTCGGCGAATTCGGCTGGGATGTCCTTACGGACAACCTCTTCGCCCTTCTCACCCTCGAAGTACACAGCCTGCATTTCGATCAGATCGATGACGCCCTCGAACTCGGCTTCCGCACCCATCGGATACTGCAGCGGGACAGGCGTCACTTTCAGCTTGTCTTCGACCTGAGCGGTGACTTTGAACGGATCGGCTCCCGTGCGGTCCATCTTGTTGATGAACGCGATGCGAGGAACTCCGTAACGCTTCATCTGACGGTCGACCGTCAGTGACTGACTCTGCACACCACCGACGGCGCACAAAACGAGTACGGCACCGTCCAGGACGCGCAGGCTGCGTTCGACTTCGACGGTGAAGTCAACGTGCCCCGGCGTGTCAATGACGTTGATCGGGTGACCATTCCATTCCACTCGCGTGCATGCCGACTGGATCGTGATGCCTCGCTCACGCTCCAGGTCCATGAAGTCCATGGTGGCTCCGCCGTCATCCCCTTTCACTTCCCGGGTTTTGTGGATCCTCCCGGAGTAGTACAGGATGCGCTCGGTCAGTGTGGTCTTGCCCGAGTCGATGTGGGCTGAAATGCCAATGTTGCGGAGTTTGCTGAGGGCAGTCATCGGATTGAACCTGAAACGAAACAGTGCGACTCGACCATCGAACCGCGAGAGAAACGCGTCGGCCGCGACACACGGCCGTGAAATGTGCAGAAAGACGTCCCCGGCGCGGAAATCGCCGGCACCGGAAGCTCCCGGCAGGTCATGAAATCTGCTGGTTCTGACCGGCTGCGGAGACAAAGGTTCCGCAGAATCAGACATGACAAAACGGGAGACGCCGGAAAATCGAGGCAGGATTGCTCTGGGATGGGTGACGAACACTCCGTCAAAACTGGAGTGAATCGTCTCTCATATCCGGGCTCGGAACATCAGGTGGGGTGTGATGCTCCTTCGGCTTAATCACGACTCGAATCGACCATCGTCGACGAAATGAGTCAGCAACTTGAGCCGGAAGACACATCGGGGCTCAGAATAGTACAACGAAGGGCACCCCACCGAAACTCGAATTGGCATTGACGCTCGACGAATTCTGCGGAAGCCTCGGGGTCGCGACGGTCTGAGATGCCAGTGCGAGGAACGAATTCTATTTCCGCGGCTTGCTGCGAATCAGGGATTCACGGTGTCCTTGCCCGACTTCACAGGCGTCAATCGGCCGTCGTTCCGGCGGTCAGCGTGCGGATCGCATTCAGTGCTTCGATGCGGATGCGCGGTTCCGGATGCTCGTCTGCGAGTGGCCTGCACAGCCCCAGGGCCTGCTCACGCTGCCCCGGACTGAGCAGCCCGGAAATGTCCTGCAGCGCGTTCAGCGTATTCCCCAGAATGACCAGCTTCATATTCTCGCGTTGGCGGGCCTCACTAAGGCGTTCCTCGGGCGTGCGACCTTCCATCGTCTCCGGATCGATGGATTCTGAGACGTTCTGCAGGACATCAACGTAGATCCGAAACCCGTCAGGCATGCCCCGACGGGCCATCCCGAGGGCCGCATTGACACGTGTGTTCCTGTCCGAGTCTTCCGCCATCACGCGCAGACGCTGGTCGATCTGATCGCCGGGAATGAGCCCCAGCGTGAACGCCACCGCCTGACGGATGAGCGGCTCTTTGTCTCGTGACAGGTCAACCAGCAGCTCCGAGACCTGAGGATCATCGAATGGCTGATCACGTTCGGCCGCTCGTCCGGACATCACGGCCACTGATCGAATAGCGTCAGCTCGCACAATCAGCTCCTGCTCGGGCTGCATCGCCCGGCCGAGTACTGGCAGCACCGTTTCGTACGAATCGAGCCAGCCCAGCGTCCGTGTCACGAACGACTGCTGGCTGATCAGCTCCTCGTCACGCGACGTCTCATCGAGCAGTTCCGTTAGTAGTGCGGTCAGTTCCTTTGCGATCTGGGCGTTGGCGGCCAGATTCTGCCCGGATTCCCTCATTTCGGCGTCAGCCCGCAGCATGTGAGCCAGTCCCGTGGCGCCTCGCCAGCGGCGATGTTCATTGCTGCTACGGATCTCCTGGACCAGTTCCCGCCAGTCCTGCTCACTGCTGGACAGCTTGCCAAACAGTGCCCACACGCCAATGACGGCAACCACAATCAGACCGGGAATGAGAAACAGTTGCACGATAAACCCGGCCGACGGCGGCTCGACAGGCGGCAGGTCATCCGGCAATCCGTCCGGTATAGCGGCGGATGACGCCAATTCCGGCGACCGGGCGGTGTCGCCGGTCGATGCGTCAACGGGATTAGTCTCGTCCATCTGATGCGGTCCCTGGCAGAATTAGAGCGGACAGATCACACGTCGAACCGCCTGCGGGGACGAGTGTAGAAGCGGCCCATCAGCCAAAAAAGCCTGACCAGCAGGATTCCCGGTTGCTATGGCACGAGAGAATCCATGTGGCGTGTGCTGTAACCTGTCGGCGGCATGACTATTGAGAATTCTCTCCAACCGACGCGTATCCGGCACCTGGTGGTGTTTGTTGCGTTTCTGTCGGCGCTGCTGCTGTATCTGCATCGGTTTTGTCTGTCGTTCACACAGCAGTTCATCAAGGAAGATCTTGGCATTTCGAACGATCAGTTCAGTTGGTGCCTGTCGGCTTTTTTCTTCGCGTACGCTTTGGGACAAGTGCCGTCCGGCTGGATGAGTGATCGCTTCGGCGCCCGCGTCATGCTGACCACTTACATCCTGGTCTGGTCCGCGTTTACCGCTTTGATCGGGCTGAGTACCGGGTTCGTGATGCTGCTGCTGACACGCGTGGGCATCGGGCTCGGCCAGGCCGGGGCTTATCCGACCAGTGCGGCACTTGTGGGACGCTGGGTTCCGTTCTCGTCGCGGGGCAAGGCCAACAGTTGTGTGGCCTTCGGAGGTCGGCTGGGGGGATTCCTTGCTCCCGTGCTGACGGCGTACCTGGTGGTGTTCTTCGTCCCGGCCGACTCGGAAACGGTCGGGATTTCCGAGCAGGATATTCTCGACCCGAAAATCCTGTGTCAGGACTTCACGGACGCACTCAACAGTACTCCCAGCGGTGTTCGGCATCTGGATGAGCAGACGGCGGCTCAGCACCATGTGCGGGCGAGTCTCTATTCACGACTGGGTGACGCGGCGCGCCGAGACATACACGACATTTCTGCGCGTGACAAACCGACGCGACCTCCCACCGAACTGATCGCAGCTCTGCAGAAACTGCAAGTCGTTTCCGAACTGGTCACGACGGACGAGCTGACTCTGTTGCCTCTGCAGCGCGAAGCCCGTTCGCTGGCGGACCTTTCGGTGCGGAGCCCTGAGCAGACGAACCGATTGAATCGCCTGATCCTGGAGGCCACGTTTCCGAAGTCGATCCGCAAGCTGTATGTGCATGGCTGGCGTCCGGTGATGTTTGTGTACGGCTCGGCCGGACTGTTCGTCGCCGCCGTTTTCTGGATCTGCTTCCGCGAGCGTCCTGCAGATCATCCATGGTGCAACGACGCAGAACGTGAGCTGATCGTAGCCGGCCGGCCAGATACATCTGCGAAAGCGGCCGGGGGCGGCGTTCCCATCATGGCGATGGTCAGCAGTCGCAGTCTGTGGCTGATGTGCGTCAATCAGTTTGGTGGCAACGTGGGTTGGGTCTTTCTGCTGACGTGGCTGCCGCGGTATCTGCTGGAAGTCCATTCGGTGCCGTTTGTCGAACGGAGCTGGATGGCGGCCATCCCGCTCGGGGTAGGTTGGATCGGTATTCTGATGGGCGGCTGGCTGACAGATCGCATCACCGGGCGATACGGACTTCGCTGGCGCACGGCTCCGATTGTGATCGGTCGATACGCGGCCGCCCTGGCTTACCTGTCATGCCTGTTTGTGCCGAACGCCTGGGTGGCGACTGCGGCCTTCGCGCTGATCGCCTTCACGAACGACATGGGGAACCCGTCGTCATGGTCCTACAAGCAGGACGTGGGCGGGCGGCATGTGGGAGCGATTCACGGCTGGGCCAACATGTGGGGCAACTTCGGAGCTGCGGTGTCGCCGCTGTTTCTGCAGGCCGTGATTAAGAACTTTGGCTGGAACGCAGCCTTCCTGGCAGGAGCCGCTGCGTTCGTGATCGCCGGCACGGCAGCGCTGGGAGTCGACGCGCGCATCCCGATCGTCCGGGACGAGGACTGAGTGGTCGAGCTGGTTTCCAGCGACGTCCGCTCGGTGGGACCTCGTTTCCCCATAAGGAACGCTCAGGTACGTCGCGGATGAGAGCAGGCCGAACGATCCCCAACACGTTGCCGTCACGATTCCATCGTGCCGTACGGTGTCGATACCGCAGGATTCGGCGATTCACGCGATGCCCGTACCTTTGTGTTCCATTGGCAATTGCTCGAACGAAGGGTTGTTGGCAGGGTTCCTCCTGATAGCCTTGCGCCGCAATGCCAGACTTGGAATCAGCACAACCTGACCCGGCGACGATTACCGCGACAACGGAACGTCCGCTCTTGCGCGTTCGAGTCGGGATCGCGTTGATCGTCCTGTCGTGCGTTCTGTGGTTTGCTCTGCTGGCCATCCCCTTCCTGCCGCTGACCGTCGCTCAGAAATCGGCGCTCGGGTTCTCCACATTCGTGGCCGTGCAGGTTGCCTGGTGGGGCGGCGCAGCGATCGCTGGTCCGACTGCCATTCGCCGGCTGATCGGGGCGTTTCGTCGTTTCTGGCCCGGCCGAAAGTCTGCGGCGACCGGTTCAGAATCGAGCGAAGAGTAGGGATTTGCCGGCCATCACGCCCGATTCCTGACGTTCTAATCAGAGCGGAATGGAGCTACATCGGAATCCAAAGCTGGCTAGAATCCGCGCGCACCACGAGAAGATTGCCTGTGTCGGTACTTCTCCGCACGTCGTCGAATCCGCTGTTTTCAGGCCCTAGTCATGCGCAGTGAATCTGAAGTCCATTTCGAAGACGCACCTTTTTCGATTCCGGTGTCAGACCGTTTGAAGCGTCTGCCGCCGTACATGTTCGGCAAGATCAACAAGCTCAAGCACGAAAAACGCGTTGCTGGAGTCGATGTCATTGACCTGGGGATGGGTAACCCGACGGACGCGCCGGACCCCATGATCTCGGACAAACTGGCTGAAGCCGTTCGCGATCCCCGGAACCACCGCTACTCGGTGTCCAGCGGCATCGGCAATCTGCGGAAGGAAGTCGCGAAACGCTACTGGAAGAAGTACGGCGTGCGGCTGGACCCGGACAACGAAGTCATCGCGTGTCTTGGGTCGAAGGAGGGCTTCAGTCACCTGTGCCTGGCTTTGATGGGCCCGGGCGACGCGGCCATCGTGCCGTCGCCGTCTTTTCCAATTCACGTCTACGGCGTCGTGCTGGCGGCTGGCAATGTGATCGCTCTGGATTGCCGCGAGCCCGATCAATTCCTCGACAAGATCGCCTACACCTGCGAGCACCTGTTTCCGAAGCCGAAACTGGTCATCGTCAATTTCCCACACAACCCCACGACGACCTGTGTCGAGCAGGAGTTTTACACCGAGCTGGTCAAGCTGGCCCGCAAGTACGAGTTCATGGTAATCAGCGATTTTGCGTATGCCGACATCTGCTTTGACGGATACACCGCCCCGAGTTTCCTCGCCACTCCCGGGGCGAGCGAAGTGGGTGTCGAGTTCACGACGATGAGCAAGGGCTACAGCATGGCCGGCTGGCGGATCGGTTTCTGTGCCGGCAACTCTGAAATGGTGCGAGCCCTGGGAACGATTAAGGGCTATTACGACTATGGCATTTTTCAGGCGGCACAGATCGCAGCGATCATTGCCATGCGTCACTGCGACACGGCAATCGAAAGCGTCGTCGCTGAGTACCAGAAGCGTCGCGACGCACTGTGCTCGTCACTGGAACGCATCGGCTGGGCGGTGGACGCTCCACGCGCGTCGATGTTCGTGTGGACGAAGATCCCCGCGCCCTGGTCGGAAATGGGCTCGATCGACTTTGCACTCAAGCTGCTTGATGAAGCGGGAGTCGCCGTCAGTCCAGGCCGCGGCTTCGGTCCCGAAGGCGAAGGCCACCTACGTCTGGCGATCGTCGAGAACGAGCAACGCCTCCGCCAGGCCGTGCGTCAGATCGACAGGTGTCTGAAGCCGGCGGGTAGTTAGATCGCCTCGCCGACAGACCCGCCAATTCGCGGCCCATCAATGGTTGAAGCTGAATTCTTTTGAATTGATCAGCACCCATAGAACATCCTGAACGGCCTTCTGCTTGTCCGCTTCACTTTCCAGGAAGATCTCGATTCTGTGCCGTTCGTCGGCATTGGGTCGACGCGAAAGAGCTGCCAAATACAGCTCCTCGATGACCTGTGGAATTGGCGTTGCTGCCTTGAAATGTCGGGCCACGCGGCCGTTGCCGTCCGTGATCTTGTTTTCGATTTCGTCTGAGTTCGAAAGCAGCAGCACCTGGGCGAGAGTCGCTCCGCTGGAACGCTCACATTCGCAACCTGTCACACGTTGCGGCCGATCGAATGTGTCCAGGAAATACGACCCGAAGCCTTCGTGAGGCAGGTCCACCGCGCGGGCCGACCCGCTGACTCCGCTGAATCGCGTCTTCGAATCTGTTGCCTGATCTACCGCGTCTAAAAAGACCTCGGCGTACAGCCTGCGTCCGTAGAATCTCGCAAAATTCTGCCGATCGTCTTTGTTGTGCTCCGTCGGTTCGGATGCGAGCTGGTACACCCGGCTTTGCACAATCTGTCGGATGATGTGCCGCTGATCGAAACCGTGTTCCACAAACTCACGGGCCAGCAGGTCGAGCAGTTCAGGATTCGAGGCCGGGTTGGTCGCCCGCATGTCGTCCACTTCGTCGACCAGGCCGCGACCCATGAAGTGGCCCCACAAACGATTCACCAGAGTGCGGGCAAAGAACGGGTTGTCCGACTGGGCCATCCAGTCAACCAGTGCGTGTCGCGGGTCTTCGTCGGGAGTGAACTCGGCATACTTACCGTCGAGGTATTTTGGTTCGGGAACTTTCCCGGTCAGCGGGTTGCGTTCGCCGGTGGTCACTTTACTCGACGCGAAATACGGCGGCGGCTGACCGAAGCTCTTGCGTCCCAGTCGCGTAAAGAAGCCGGCCAGACCGTAATAGTCTTCCTGCCCCCAGCGTTCGTACGGGTGGTGGTGACAGCGGGCACATTGCAGTCGCAGTCCGAGGAACACCTGCGCTGTATCGGCCGTGACCTGATGGAGCTGATCATCACGCGACTGCCAGAACCAGTTGATGGCCGGAGCGTCCTGCCATTCTCCGGCCGCTGCGACGATGCCACGTACGAACTCGTCATACGGCACATTGCGGGCGATGCGATCCTTCAACCAGTTGTGAAACGCGTAGGCTGCATCCTCCGATCCGGCCAGTTTCGAGTTCCGCAGAATCGTGCCCCAGCGCAGTGCAAAGAAGCCGGCATGGTCCGCGGAATTCAGCAGCCGATCGATCAGCTGATTGCGTTTCTGAGGAGATTGATCAGCAAGGAATGCCCGCGTCTCGTCGACGATCGGCAGTCGGCCGGCGATGTCCAGCGTGGCGCGGCGAACGAACGTGGCGTCGTCGCACGTGGCCGACGGCTGCAGTCCGAGTTTCATCCAGCGGGCGGCTGCGAGTTCATCGATGCGCCCCGCCGGCTCAAATTCCGGCAACGCATTCAGCGGAGACGCATGTGGCCGGATCGCTCGGAACACTGCAACCTGGCCCATGAAACGAGCCATGATGGTTGCTTCGCCCGTCTCCTTGCCCGCAGTCACAAAGCCGTCGTGATCGACACGGGCGACGACATCGAGATTCGTTTCAAAGTCGGCCTGGCGAGTCACGTCGCGGCGTGAACCGTCGGAGTATTCGGCCACAACAGACAACTGCTGTTCCTGCCCCGGCGTGAACGATCCTTCGGCGGGCAACAGCTTGAGCCGTGTGACAAGGGCCGCATCTTCAGCTGAAGGTGGCGCTCCGCCTTCAATCCAGCTCGTGAACAGCCGGAATGCTTCTGAGTCGGCGTTGAATCGTTTGCCGCCTCCGTGAGGAACTGCGGCGATGGATTTCTGTACGAGCAGACTCTGACCGGCTGCGGCAGCAAACACGCGCCGACCGCGGGCCTCCTGGGCAATCGCCTGATAATCGAATGCCCGGTCAAAGCCAAACAGCGACAGTTTGAACCCGTTCTGCCCAGTGGCTTTGCCGTGACAACCGCCCGAGTTGCAGCCGTATCGACTCAGCAACGGCACGATCTCCGTCGAAAAATCGACAGGTCGGCGACTGCTCAATCCGGAGACGGTGACAGGAACGCGAATTTCCTTCCCGTCGAACGTGACGACGATCGCGCCGGCACCATCGGCAATGGGAGTTGCGTAACCCGTTGCGTCGACGGAGACGATGTCAGGATGGAGACTCTTCCAGTCCGCTCGCCGCGTCACGTCGCGGCCGTCGATCGACACCAGCAACTGCCGCCGGGCGTATGCATCCGTCAACTCGACCTGCTGCGGCGTCACGATCGTCTCCGCCTGCGCAAGAGACGTCAGACTGACCAGCACAAGCAGCCCACGTAAGGAGTTGAGATGACGCATACGGAGAAACCTGGTGGTGAAGCAGTGACAGCGAGATATCGCTCGCGGGATGCCATGCATTCTATCCGCGAGTTCCAACTGCGGGCAGGGAATCTGTTCGGTGGACCGTCTCGATCGCGTCAAAGACGCCATCCCACGTATAGGTGGTGGCTTCCGCATGGACGGGCAGGCCCGCATCTCGAGCTGCTTCGCTGGTCACCGGACTGATGCTGGCGATCCGCAGAGTCACGCCAAATTGAGACTTCGCGGACTCGGGCAACAGATTCGCCAGGCCGCGGGCGATGGACGGGCTGCTTAGTCCGATCCAGTCCAGCTCACCGTTGGTGATCGCATCCAACACGCTCGTGTCGAGTGAGGAAACATCGAGATTCTGATAGACAACCACTTCTTCGACGGTGGCTCCCGCATTGGTCAGTTCCTGGGGCAGGACGTCGCGACCGCGGCTCGCACGAGCCCACAGGACTCGCTGGCCGGAAACGAGTGGGCGCAGGGAGACAGCCAGCGCTTCAGCTCGGAATTCATCAGGAATGACATCGGGACGGATGTGGAACTGTTCGAGTGCTCGTCCGGTGGATGTCCCGATCGCCGCAAACTTGAGATGCGCCAGTCGTCGCGTGTCTCCGCCCGTTTCCCAGAGTCGGCTGAACAAAGCGTTGACGCCATTGACGCTCGTAAAAATCAGCCAGTCGAATTCGTCAATTCGCGCCAGCACGGAATCGACATCAGACGAGTCATCGACCGGCCGGATTTCGATCGTCGGCATGAGAATCGGTTGGGCGCCAGATTCGATCGCGCGGGCGATTTGTGGATCAGATTGAGCCGCCGGTCTTGTGATCCCGATCCGGAGCCCGAACAACGGACGGTCTTCGAACCAGGCCAATTGCTCACGCTGAAGAACACACTTGCCGACGATGATCAATGACGGAGCGTGCAGACCAGCGTCCGAAACGATTGCGGAAATATCTTCCAGAGTCCCGCTGACTGTCCGTTGCAGCGGCGTCGTCGCGCGACTGATCACCGCCGTAGGAGTTTCGCTGGATTTGCCGTGGTCGAGCAACGACTGCACGATCTGTGGGAGTCGGGCCAGCCCCATGTAAAAGACCAGTGTGCCTGGTGTTCCCGCCAGCAGTTCGTAATCGACCTCGTTGTCCGGCTTGTCGGGAGCTTCGTGTCCGGTCACGAACGTCACCGTCGACGCGGAGTCGCGATGCGTCAGCGACAGCCCGGCATATTCGCCGGCGGCCACCGCGGCGGTGATCCCCGGCACGACTTCGAATGGAATGCCGTGTGATTTCAGGTAGGCCGCCTCTTCGGACCCGCGACCGAAGATGTACGGGTCCCCGCCTTTGAGTCGCACAACAGTCTTGCCCGCATGCGCGTTGGCAACGAGCCGCTCATTGATTTCGTCCTGGAGGAGCACGCGACCATCCGGAGACGGCGAGCGGCACGTGCGCTCGCATGCAGCCTGGGTATGTCGGAGCAGTAGCGGGTTGACCAACCCGTCATACAGAACGACGTCGGCTTTCTGCAGACAATCGACCGCGCGCAAAGAAATCAGCCCGGGATCACCAGGTCCAGCACCCACCAGATAAACTTTGCCGATTGCTGACATGAGTTACGCCAAAGGCCCCGTTGATCACATTGGCGAGAGTTGCAGTTCGGTCACAGTATCTCGAGCGTCGGAAGCTCGGGTGATTCAAGCTGTTCTTTAGCGACCTGCATCGCAATGTTCTGACAGACCGTGCGCAGGTCGTCTCGCACGGGACAGGCATCGCTCAGAACGTCCGCAATACGACCGGCGTCGCCCAGTTCCCGGATGCTCTTGTCAATCGGCACTTCACCCAGAAATGGCACATTGGTTTTCTCAGCGTGCTCCCGAGCACCGCCGCGACCGAAGATGTCCCCGGTCATGTTCTCGACGATCCCGATCACGGGAATCTTCACCTGGTCGAACATGCTGATCGCCTTGACGGCATCCAGCAGCGCGACCTTCTGCGGTGTGCAGACCACAACCGCGCCAGCCAGGCTGAGCAACTGCGACAAAGTGAGTGCCACGTCACCTGTACCCGGCGGCATGTCGACGATGAGGTAATCCAGTTCGCCCCAGTCGGTCTGTTGCATGAACTGTGTGAGCAATCGGTGCAGCATCGGCCCGCGCCACACGACCGCCTGGTCGGCCTTAACCATGAAACCGACGGACAGTAGTTTCAGGCCGTCTTTTTCGATCGGCTGGATGCGCTGCATGACGTTGCCGTCTTCACCACGATGTTCGGTGATCCCGGGTTCGCCGCCGGCTCCGCACAGATGCGGGATGCTGGGTCCGTAGACATCAGCATCCAGCAGCCCGACTTTCGCGCCGAAGGAATGCAAACCGTACGCCAGCATCGCTGCGGTTGTGCTCTTACCCACTCCGCCTTTGCCACTGCCGACGGCGATCACATTCTTGACTCGCAATCCGATCTTGCCGCCGGATTCGTTGCCTTTGACGTTCCATGTGATATCCAGTTGCGCGGACGGCGTGTCGCCGAACTGCGAGCGGATGGCGTCGTCGACCAGCCCCTGAAACCGGTCCTGTCCCGGATACGCAGGCGTGGGAAGTTCGATCAGGACGCGTGGTGTTCCGTCAATATTTGTTGCCTGTCTGAGCATTCCGAGTTCGCCCAGCGGACGACCCAGCTCCGGGTCAACAACAGACTCAAGACAGGCCTTCAGTTCCGAATCGTTCATCTCGTTACTTCATTGTGAGGGGACTGGCGGGAAGACAAGACCGTCTTGTATCAGGCGCAGGGGGAGTGCGGCAAACGCCGAGCCGCACCAAACACAGCAGATCGCGCGTCTCACGGTGTACTTTTCCCGTGACCGGTCAATCTTCATGACTCATGGACTCGTCCCCACAGCGAAGCGCGGTCCGCAACGGGCATTGCTCAGCTATGACGGGGACTCCCGCACGGTAGTCCTCCAGTAGGCGCCGTGACTGCTCCGCCAGCATGCGCCGTACTTCGCGACGTTTGCCTCTGACTCGCGGGATTCGCAAATTCTCATACGCGGTCGTTTGGTGACGCAGCCAGGCGATGACTGCCGATTCAGCTCGTCGTTCAATCGGAATCCGCTGCGTACGCGCGACCGTACCGCTTCCCACGGGTGTTGCATGCTTCGTGACAGCATCGGCGAGTCGAGTGGCGATGTCCGCATGACACGCAGCAAAGTCGAGGAATGCGAAAACCGCGGCGGCGAAATCTTCAACGTAGTGGGCCTGCTTCCGCTCGCGTCGATCCACATCCGACTTGCGGCGTTTTGCGTAGGCCTCGGTCGATCGCTGGGCGTTCAGTTCAACTCGCACTGCGGCAATCCGATCAGCGGGTGCCCAGACACCACCCGAAAACGTGCGGCGTCCCTTCTTCTCCTGCACCGTCCAGCTTGGCCCGCCCGCTTTGACTCGACGAGTCAGGGCGGCATCACCTGGCGGCAATAGTTCCCATCCGGCCGGAGTCTGCAGGACTTGGCCATCGGCTGTGCGAACAGCATGCGGATGCGGACCAGGAGCGACGATCCGTGTCTCGGTGGGCATCAATTCAGACCGTGATTCGAGCGGCGTGGCTGGCTGGGGCGTTACTTTTTCGCCGCGTTTTCAGTGTTGTCCGGCGCAGACACCTCGACATGCTCGACGACCAGTTGCATGTACTCGCGTCCTCCGGAACGGACAAGGATACGGCCCGGGAAGAAGCGGCCGCCGAATTCCTCCATTGTCGCGAAGTAAACTTCGCATTCATCCGTGTCCTCGAAGAGCTGACTGGAGAAGCCCACGAAGGCCGTCGGCTGCCGAGCGAAATACCAGCGGGTCTGGACGCCGTTGACGTTCGTGATCAGAACATCCACCACGTCGCCGGTGAGGTCCAGTGGTTCGCTGCCCAGGTAATAGAACTCGGAGAATCCGGCATCCAACTGTTTCAGCATCAGTTTGAGCTGATGCATCGCGACGAGAAATCCGCCGCTGCCTGGCGGCGTGTTTTCAAAGTCGGTGCCATCGAGTAGCTGTAAGTACGGCTCCTCGCCGATCACGAGTCCGATTTTGTCTTCGGCCAGACCCAGACGAAACGCGTCTCCCATGCCCGTCTGACCGGTGATCTTCCAGGTACCTTCCGGCACGGCGGCCCAGTCGCCCCAGCTCTTCACGAGTGGCTTCAGGCGATTCTGCTCCTGCTCGTTGAACCAGTAATTCGCGTAACCATCCTTCTTCACAAACATGTGTTTGTATTGCTCGGGCGGCTTTGGTTGCTTCTTCGCGTGTGGATTGGGTTGTTGGGGCTTTTCCGGCTTTGGCTTCTCGGAATCGGGCTGATCTGGATCCGGTTTGTCGGGTTTCGGCTGTGCCGGTCGCTGTGGCTGCTTCGCACGCTTCGGCATCAGTTCGGCTTTGGTGTGGACACCCCGGAGCCGCGCGAGCATCTCGAACTTCTGTTCGTCGCGACGATACGTCAGCGGCAGACGCCAGCCTTTCGGATAGATGCCCAGGATGTTCTTGAACTGATTGACGGAGCGAATCGGTCGACCCGCGAATGAAACGACTTCGTCACTCAGTCTTAGACCGCGACGGTAGGCTTCGGACGATTCGATGATGCTGTCGATCACAACGCCGCCATCGGGATTCGTTGTGACCGTGGCACCGAGCGTCGCGTGATCGACCACGCGGCCGCTGCGCAGGTGGTCGATGAAGTGGCGGATCTGATTGATCGATATTGCGTAGCCAGCGCCCGAGTTGACGCGACCACGTTTCTCGAACGAACCGCGGCCATTAATGCCAATCAGTTCTCCATTGTCGTTGAACAGCGGACCACCCGAGTTGCCCGGGTTGATCGATGAATCGACCTGGATGCAGTCGGCATATTCCAGAAATGACCCGGCCGGGTATTGATAGCGGTGCACTCCGCTGACGATGCCGTAGGTCACAGTCGGCTGAAAATCGGTCGCGAGCAGAAACGGATTGCCCATCGCGTAGGCCCAATCGCCCACGCGAACCAGATCGCTGTCGCCCATCACTGCCGTCGGAAAATCGTCACGGCCCAGCAACTTGAGCAGAGCCACGTCACCGGTTGGATCGATGCCGACAATGACCGCGTCGTACAGAACGCCATCGTTGAGCCCGCACTTCATGAACGTGCCGGCGCCACTGGTGACGTGAAAATTACTTAAGGCGTAACCATCGGGAGTGATGACCACGCCCGATCCACCGCCCTTGCCGCCATTCCCAAAGATCGCGACGACCGCAGGTGCCGCCGTCTGAATCACGCGGACGCGCCGCTCCTGGGCATCGATGACTTTCTGATCAATGGCTGCCGCTGGTGTCCGCGCGACGAGAACAGAAGCAACGACGATCAGCATGTTTCGGGCAGTGATCATTGTCTTGCGCGTCCGTTTAACAGTTGTGGATTCGACGATTTCGCCAGTTGGGAGAGTATCGGTTAATCATCGTCCCGAGGATCTTTCGGTACGTCGATTCCGTACGACGTCACCAGCTTCAATTGCGTCGCCAATGCCAAATCCTTTGGCGTGATCATACGGCGGGTGACTGGCACGGGGCCGCCCTCGATTTGAACGATCGCTGCTTCGAAGGGCTGCCAGCGAAGGTCGCCAAACTGAACAAGTTTGCCGAGGGACTTTCCCGTCGCCTCACGATATGCCTTATAGACTAACTCAGAACAGTAAATTCGCTCATCGTCCATGCGGTAACGGGCATCGTACGGTCGACCGAGCATATTGCGTGTGCTCGCAAGCATTGCCGGCACAGCTTTCTGATGCTCAAGCTTCAAGCGATACACAGCAAACCCATCGCCGCGCCCGCGAAATATGAAGTCGCTCAGTGGTGTTGCTTCGACGCCGTCGAAAGCCTCGTAAACGACCCACTCGCCGTCACGCTGGGCCACGATGCCGCAATGCGAAAAACTTGATTCGGTAACACCCTCGATAGTATTGACGAGAAGATTGCGTGGCAGTGACTGAAAGACGACATCCCCTTCGTGCGGCTTATAGTCCTGAAACGCAATGTATGCCGGGCCGAGCACTGAGGCGAAGACACCAGCGGTCAAAGCCACACAGGACAGAATCGTCATGGCGATGATTCTGCGCTCGCGCTGCTGCCGTCGATCTCGCGACGTGACCACGGATGCCATATCGATTTCCAATCAGCGCAGGAGCCGGGCGTTCGCCAGGACCAGGTGGTCACCGATGTCGCTCTCGGGTTCGCCATAGTCGACCAGAATGTCGAGGACAAACTTGTCAGAGACATCCAGGTCAACAGGCACAGGCATGTCCGCTTTCGCGGCCACGGTCTGTTCCAGGACCTTTTGACCGTCGAGCGAAATCTCGACACGGACGAGGCCGGGTCGTCCATCCTGGATGCCCATCATTGCCTGAAACCGGCCGTAGTCACCATCCAGTCGGTATCGCAGAAGTGTGCGGGACCGGACGCAGACACCACGAGAGTACGTCTGGTCATTGAGTGACAGAGCATTGGGCGAATTGATTGCCCCGTCGTTCTCGTAGATGTCTTCTTCCCTCCCGGAGAGTCGATAGAGGTCGATCCAGACCCACTCATGCTTCACAACGCGCGGCTTGAGCGACGACAGCCACGTCAGTTTTCCGAAGCTGAAATCGATGTCGCGCACGGCGGCCAGCGGGACGGTTGTCTTTGGGCCGGTTGCGAGCGTCAGACTGAGAACGGTTCCGTCGGATGTCAGTTGGGTGAAGGTCAGACGGTCGCCTCGCGCGGTTTCCACAAGACCCGCGGGCCGGGTTGCATCTTCTTCTGTCTTTCGGAAAAGGATGCCGAAAACGCGGTCTCGGGGGACGGGCACATTCTGTCCATTCAGCAGGAAGCTGACCTGCTCGGCCGTAATGTCACCAATGACGCCTTCCACAAAATCGAGCTTGTCATCCTTCTGCAGAACGAGCATGTCCTGCCGGCGCTCCTTCGCAACCAACTCGACCCAGTCAGCATCAACAGCACTTGGCGACTCGGCCAGCCGCACGTCGGACAGTTGTGTCCGAGGGACTGCCAGGTCTCCCAGCAAACTCGAAGTGACCTGAACGGAATCGCCCTTGATGACGACCTGGTCGACACGCAGCCGAGACCCATCCCGCAGGATGACTTCATGCGCCGCGGATGATTCCGGAGGTACGTCGGATCCTCGCACGCGCGCTTCCAGAACCTGATTCGCTGGAAGTTCGATCGGTCCCGATTCACCCGTGAGTTTCCATGTCGTCTGATCCGCGGAGTTCAGACTGCCTGTGACCGTTTTGCCGGTGAGCGTCGTGATTTCGAGTTGCGGAGCATCCGCAAGTGTGACCAGCAGCAGCGTCGTCAACAGATTCATAACGGCCTCAATGGTCCGAGTCGTTGCGATGGAATCCGCCCGATAGACGCCCCGTCGGTCAGGCTAACCGTTTTCAATCAAGGCCGGATCCTGATCAGCTCCCGGAACTCTTCCGGGGACGGGCAGCGAGTTTCTTCAGGTACTGTTCGATGGCATTGCGATAATGCGGCGGCAGTTCACGATCGATCAGATTTCGTGCCCGTGTCTGCTGCTTGGGTGGCAGCTCGCCCCAGCCGCTGCGATGACCGATATCTCGCTCGTCCACCTCGCCTGGAGCCGTCGAGCCCTTAATGCGGCTGTCACTGGCCGGACTTCCCGATTGGTTCTGGTTTCCGCTCGCACCGCCTCCGCCACCACCGCCCTGCTGCTGTTCGAGCTTCTTGATCAGCTCGTCGAGACGCGCGACGATTTCTTCTTCGACCTTCTGCACTCTCGCTCCGCCGCGGCCCAGACCGAGACGCCGTTCGACGTCCGACATCATTCGGGAGACCTCGTCCAGCGACTTGTCTTTCAGACGTTGCAGGTCCGTCTGCATTAGTTCTGCTACGGACGAGTACCGTACAGGCACGTCGGATGTGTTCTTCAGAAGCTGCTCAAGTGTCGCCAGTCCCTCGTCTTTTTTCAGCAACCGATGTTCACAGACCGCTCGGTGAAAAAGATACGCTGCGGGATCGACCAGCTGCTGTGGCTCGACGCCGCTGAATAATTCCAGAGCCTCGTCGTAGAAGCCGGACTGGCTGAAGAACCGTCCGACGTGAGCTTTCAAATTGGACGCGAAAAACGCATCCGGTAACTCACCGGCGAACAGGGACGTCGGTGGAACTGCCAGCGACCCGAACTGGCATGCGGCCAGTAGTTGTTCCACGTCCGGTCTGATCAGACCAAACGTGCGGATGACACGTTCATGCAATTCGGCTGTAGAGGGTGGCTCGTTTCCGAAGGCCCACAACTGACCGGCAGTTGCCACCTGCTGCTGATCTGTGACGCCCTGGCTGGACAGCCAGTTGAGTGTTCGAGTGCGGGCTTCCTCGGCCGCCATCGGCCCAAGCAGCTCAGCCTCGTCGGCAGCCATCGCTGTGGTCGCGATGCATACCAGGAAGAACGCGAACAAGTGCCTGATTCGGGACATACTGATCTCCATGACTGGCGGTCTTTACCGAGCCACAAGTGTAACCACACTCTGACCTCGGCTGGGAGGCAATGCTGAGTCAGGAAACCGACTTGCATCACCTGACAAACCGGAATAACCTGTCAATTCAGAATATCCATCTTCTCTATTTCACCTATCCCAACAAAGGGAAGACGAGGGAGAGAGCCATGAAACGCGAATTGACGGTGGCAGTTGTGTTACTGGCGGCTGCCTCGGGACAGGTGGCGGCACAGACTCCAGATCAACTGGCGGAACTGCGTGCAGTCCGAGCGGAACTGGCACGCGTGGAAGCGGATTTGAGGAAAGCGGCTGCTTGTGCAACAGGCACTCAAACCGTGAATGCGACGCTGCGGAGGCGCGTCGTGTGGATGCCGGAATCACAGGCTCAGGCTTTGGGGCTTGAGCTGTGGACAGACACGAACGGAATCACGCCGCGGATTCCGATTACTGCGGCAGCGCCGGTTACGGGCGCAGCTGTGCTCGGCCAGTCCGCTCCGATCACGCAGTCGACTGTGGGAGCGTTTGCGGCACCAACGACAGTCCTCCAATCACAACCACTGGGCGGATCAGTCCTGTCTTCCGCTCCGATCCAGACCTTCTCCGCGCCGGTTCAGACATTCTCTGCTCCGATCCAGACCTTCGCGGCGCCGGTTCAGACATTCTCCGCTCCGGTTCAGACGTTCGCGGGCGGTGCTGCGGTGAACTATGCGCCGTCGTCGTTTGGATACGTAAACTCGGCCGGTGTCGGGTTCGTGCAGTCGACGGCTGCCCTCGGGATGGACAACAACCCGCATCTGCAGGAGCAGTTGCCTTACTTCCGATCGTCCTGGGTAGCTCGTTCGCCTCTGCAGGCGTACGAAACCGTGCAGTTCCGCGGAACGGATGCATCCACAACACCGCATGGCGGACACCCGTACGTGGTGTATCCCTACCACGCACGCTGGGCGACCCGGCGCTGATGCGCGGCGCACTACCAGCTAACGGAGTCAACGACGGCAGCTCCGCCCCGCACTTTACGACCGCAATTCTGGAATCAGAGGGTCGTTAAGTCGGGCGCGTTCGGCTGCATCTTTGAGCTTCGACACGATGAAGAATTTGTGGTTGGCGACGGCCTGCTCGGTGATGTCCAGTTGAGTGGCGACATCCCGGTTCCGTTGGCCGAGAACAAACAGCATTTCGGCGCACTTGAGTCGCTCGAACTCGCCCTCTTTCAGCCAGTCGCGAATGAGCGACGACAGGCAGTTCGCGACAACCTGCTGCTCGGCAACTCGATCGTCCCGACTCCGCAGCATGCTGGACGCGCGACGGGACGGACCGGCCGGTTCTGACGTGCCACCGGTATCTCTGGCTGGCATCAGCGGGACGGTTGGTCGGCGCCCCTGCCGCCGCAGCACGTCCGTCAGCTTGTGAGCGGCAATCGAAAACAGAAAGGAATCGACCGGAGTTTCTTCCGAGTAGTTCGGCAGACTCGTCAGGAATCCCACGAATGTTTCCTGAACAACGTCTTCACTCTGAGTGCGATTCCGCAGGCGCGAGTCGACAAACGCCAGCAGCCTGCCTTCGAATCGATGGATGAACTGTTCCCATGCGTGCTGGTCTCCGGTGCGAACCTGATCGATCAGAATCTTCTCAGCCGCATTCACGGGACACGACTCCACTCGCATAGCGTTTGCTGGAACCCACTTCCGCCGCGACTTGACGGTAGGGTCTGGCCTGACCTCTGGCAATATGCCGGTGCTGCGAACAGGACGCCTGAACGAAGAAAGGGATGGCCATCGCTGACCATCCCTTTTCAAACAAACTGACGTACTGCGGGAAAAGGTGGGACCGGACCGGCAGACTTCCGGGGACGCCGGGACAACTCACCGAAATGAATTGTCAGTACCGATCCCACCTCCCACAGGGCAAACGCCGACGTTGATTACGCGGTCGCCAGACCGTCGTAAGCGCGCATTCCGTGCTCGCTCACGTCTAGACCACGAGACTCTTCATCAGCCGTGACACGCAGCATTCCGACGGCCTTCAGAACACTGAAGACAATAAACATCGTTCCGAACGCCCAGCCACAGATCGACAGAGTTCCGATGGCCTGAATCGCGAAGCTGGTGGAAGCTCCTGCCAGATGAGTGTTGGGCAGAATGCCGATGGCCATGCAGCCCCAGATGCCGCAGACACCATGCACAGGAAACGCACCAACCGGATCATCGATCTTCAGCTTGTCGAGCAGCAGAATCGCGGCGACAACCAGCACGCCGGCGATCGCACCGACCACGATCGACATTCCGTTCGTGAAGCAGTCACAGCAGGCAGTGATGCCGACGAGACCACCCAGGGCACCGTTCAGACCCATCGACAGGTCCGGCTTCTTGAACATGACCCAACTGATCAGAGTCGCGGCAACAACACCAGCGGCAGCGGCCAGCGTCGTGTTCACGGCGATCAGGACAGTCGCATTTATGTCGCTCGCAGACTGGAACGCGAGCTGACTGCCCGGGTTAAAGCCGTACCAGCCGACCCACAGAATGAAAACGCCCAGAGTCGCGAAGGTCAGGTTGTGACCGGGCATCGGGACGGACTTGCCTTCTGAATTGAAGCGGCCAATCCTCGGCCCAAGGATGATGGCACCGGCCAGTCCAGCGAATCCGCCGACGGCGTGTACCACGGCCGAGCCAGCAAAGTCCTGGAAGGCCATGTTGTCGGCGAACTGTGTCAGCCAGCCGCCGCCCCATTTCCAGTAGCCACTGATCGGATAAATGATGCCCGTTAGAATGGCGCTGTACACGAGGTAGGAACCGAACTTCATGCGTCCGGCAACCGCACCCGAAACGATCGTCGCAGCCGTCGCAGCGAACACCGCCTGGAAGAACCAGTCGACCTGAGGACTAAATCCTGAAGTCGTGCCAGCAGCGTCGCCGTAAATACCCGTGCCGCCGAAGGCGAAGTACGGGTTAAGGTCGCCTGACACGTAGCTACCCGGATACATGAGTCCGAAGCCGATGGCCCAGAACAGCAGCGCGCCGACCGACAGGTCCATCACGTTCTTGAACAGAATGTTGACTGTGTTCTTGGCAGCATTGAATCCGGATTCGACCATCGCGAAGCCAGCCTGCATGAACAGGACAAGAATCGCGCACAAAAACAGAGCCAGGTTGTCGAGTGCGTAACCGACTTCGTCGGCCTTTGACTGGGCATCGGCGCCGATTGGCTCGGCGTCGGCCGGAACATCTTCAATCGCAGCAGGAGCTTCATCGGCCGGTGCGTCGACGGCAGCGGCGGGCTCCGGAGTCTCCGCGTCCTGGGCGGACGCCATGGGAATGGTGATCATCGTGGTCAGCAGCAAAACGCCTGCCGCTAAAAGAATACCTGACAGCCTCATTGCAGAACCTTTCGCATTTGTGGACATGAAAGACGGCACACTGGCGCATCAAAAGCCGTGCTCGTCAGACGGAGGCTGCCCGGAATCAATTCCTGTGGGAAAGCGCCCCCGGAAACGTGTGGTGGACTCAGTGGCTACGGCGCCGAAATGAGCCACAGAGTCCCCACACCGGCTCTAAGCAAGGGCCGTGCCAGACTTGTGCTGCAAATGCACGATGAGTTGGCAATGTGCTGCAAGACAAGTACTTGCAGCAAATCGAACGACGCCAATCGATCCGAAAACTCCGAAAATTCGTGTTGCTCCGGGCATCGGGTGCGCAGAGCTTCAGCAGGCGTGCTCGGATCACGGTCAGTGGCAGCCGGTTACGCAGCGATCGGAGTGCGCTGGTCGTCAGACATGCCATCCGGGTAGCGGGCGATTAAATGTCTCGCCTGTTTCCATTCGGTCTTCAAACCGATCAGGTCCGAGCTGCGGAGAGTGCGTCGCTGCAGAATACGATCGCTGCGGATGAGATTGACGAGATGTCCATAGTGACGAATCGTCTCCCGCTGAATCTTGCCCAGCATCCCGGGTGGTTTACGGGCCACGATCGAAGCAGACACAGCTCGCAGGTGTCCGTAAAGCTGCTCGATCATCAGTTCCGCGTGGTCCAGCGTTGCTCCGGCCGCTTCCAGTTGGTCGACCAGATTCTGGTGAAACCGTTGGAAATGTTCCCTGTGTTGAGAGTCTTCGGCCGTCGCCAGCCGGGGTGCCAATGCCGGTTCGCGATCCTCCTGCAGACAGGCGATCCGAGGAATCAGATGAATGCGGCTTTGCAACGCCGCCATTTGCGAGAGGATGACTTCTGAGAATTGCCGGCCGTTCAGGAAGTCGCTGCATTCTGATGCGTTGCGGTAGGTCTCGTAGGCAAGTTTGGTTCGATGGACTCCCGGGACGGTTGAAAACCAGTCACGCGCGAGCGTTCGAAACCGGACGACGGGGCTGTCGTTCTTGATGGATCGAGCTGGCAAGACGTAGCAGCGCCCCTTGCGAGCCAGATCACTGACGGTGATTCCGACGGCCGATCCGAATCCAGGATGCGCCTCCAGAAAATCGATAGCCATTTCGAGGGTCGTCGGAAACGCGAAGTCTCCGTCGCTGAAGACGGCGGCATACGGTGTGATCAGCCGTTTCAGCACGTTCCGGCAGACCTGCAGATGACCGGCTTCTGAGTAGCCATAATGCAGTTTCAGACCCGTGGTCGTGGCGACAGCCGTTCGGTTCTCCCGCGCGAATTCCGGACTGCTCGAATCAGCGATCACGACACGAAAGCGAAATTCCACGTCGGACAGATACCTCAGTTGCCGGCGCAGCACGGCCGGGCGATTCGATGTTGCTACGACAACGGTAAGTTGTGAGTCGGTTGTTGCCCCGCTCATCACGCTTCCCCTGAGAGGCGGACTCTGCGGAGCTACCCCGCAGGTCACGGCCAGGACATGCTTCAATTGAGCCAATCGACGGGAGTTCCGCAGGCCAACGAAGAAGGCGACGACAACTCGAAGACATCGGACAACAGATCCCCGTGATCTGGACATCGGAATTCTGAGCGGCTGACGCCAGCCCATTCCCTCGATTCAGATGCGCGAGCGCGACCCTCTCGCCATTCAGTTTGACGGTCTCACAAGCGGGGCAAACTGCATCGAATTGGCAATGCGTCAACTTGAGTTTGGGCGTCTCACGCTGTGCTTCAGGCAGTGTCCCCCTCCCGCGATCCTGGATTTTCCTGTCGATTCGTTGAAGCGCCACGGTGTGGGATTTACTCTGCCCGCCTGCCTGCGACGGAAATCAGCGCAGGACGCGTCACCAACTGCAGCCGGAGCACCTGAGAGATGACCGAAACAACGAATGGATCTTTGAACCGCAAGCTGAATATGGCATTGGTTGGCGGAGGTCAGGGTTCGTTTATCGGCCGAGTGCATGCGACGGCCGCCGTACTGGATAATCGTGCGGCCCTGGTGGCCGGTGCATTGTCCTCGAACGCCGAACGGGCGAAGGCTTCCGCACCCGCGTACGACATCCCTCTGGACCGGGCCTACGGTTCGTATCAGGAACTGATCGAGGTAGAGGGAAAGCGTCCGGAAGGTGAGCGGGTCGATTTCATTTCGGTCGCAACACCGAATCACACGCACTTCGAAATTGCGAAAGCCGCCGTCGAAGCGGGCTTCAACGTCATTTGCGACAAGCCAATGACCTTCGATACGGCTCAGGCCGAGGAGCTGGTGGCCGCCGTCGAATCATCCGGCGTCGTCTTTGCCGTGACTCACAACTACACGGGATATCCACTGGTGCGGCATGCCCGCGAGATGATCCTCGGTGGAGAACTCGGTGAGATTCAGGCTTTCCGATCGAATTACATTCAGGGCTGGTTGCGCACGCGACTGGAAGAGGAAGATCAGAAGCAGGCTGCCTGGCGAACAGACCCCGCCCGCTCCGGAGCCGCTGGTTGTTTCGGCGACATCGGCACTCACGCCTACAACCTGGCCCGCTACATGACCGGTCTGATTCCGGCGGAAATCTCGTGCAATCTGAAGGCCTTCGAAGAGGGTCGCGCGCTGGATGACTATGGCCACGCTGTCATCCGCATGGAAAACGGCGGAATCGGCACAGTCACGGCCAGTCAGATTTCACATGGCCGTGAGAACGACCTGTTCATCGAAATCGATGGCACAAAGGGCGCGCTCTCATGGCGACAGGAAAACCCCAACGAAATGATCGTCCGTCGCAATGGTGAGCCGCACGCGATCCACACGCGTGATCCGAACGCTCCCTATCTGAAAGCATCCGGTGCGGCCGCCTGTCGCCTGCCCTCGGGGCACCCGGAAGCATTCTTCGAGGCTTTCGCCAACGTCTATCGATTCGCTTACGACAGCATGATCAAGCGAGCGGCCGGCGAATCGTTCGAAACGAAGCACACGATCTACCCGAACGTGTACGACGGCTGCGAGGGCATGTACTTCATCCAGCAGTCCGTCGCTTCCAGCCAGCAGGGCGGTGCCTGGCTGCCCCTCAAGCACGAGTGTGCCCGTTCGTAGTGTCAACGGACAGACCTCAAATTCGAATGTGCATTGAAGCCGTCATCTTTGATTGCGACGGCACACTGGTCGACACGGAGTCGATCGAGAACACCGTGCTCCTTCAGTACGCACGAGAATTCGGTCTCTCGTTAACGCTCGAAGAAGCCGTCTGCAAATTCGCTGGCGTGAAGATGTCTGAGTGTGTCGAGATGATCGAAGCAATGACGGGCAAGTCGTTGCCGGCCGAATTCGTGCCTGAGTTCCGACGTCGCTGCCGAGTCGAATTCGAAGCCGGTCTGAAACCGATCGACGGCGTGGTCGATGTCCTGAGCGGGCTGCAACTGCCGTACTGTGTGGCTTCCAATGGACCACTCGAGAAGCTCGAACTGACACTGGGCCTGACCGGGCTGAAACGCTTCTTTGAGGATCGCGTCTACAGCGCTTATACAATCAACTCATGGAAGCCGGCGCCTGATCTGTTCCTGCACGCAGCCCGCGAACTTGAAACGTCGCCGCAGCGGTGCATTGTCGTGGAAGACAGTCTGCCGGGCATCCAGGCCGGAATCGCTGCGGGGATGCGCGTCATCGCATTTCGCGCGAGCGATCTTCCGTCCGAGATTCATGCCTGCGTCGACTCCGTACACGACTTTCGCGAGATCGGGTCGATCGTCCAGTCTCGAATCGTTTAACCGCGACCCAAAGGAGTCTGCCGCCTCCGACCGACCAACTTTGAGTGGACTGGATCGGCAGACTCCGTCGGGAAGCGCGTCGTGCGTAAGTGGCTCGGGGACTCAATCACCTGTCGCCGCGCTTCCCGACGGAAGTTGCCGACGACGTGTGCGAGTCAAACCCAAGGCGTTATCGAGGCAACTTCCTTTGGGTCGCGGTTAAACGAGTCTCGTACTCGTCGCCGCTCATAGACACGTCACATCTGTTGACCGCGGGTCGTCTACCACGCAGCCACTGTGAAGCTGTCCATTCATTGCCGATTCACGCCACGGGCCGGGAGCGTCGAAGAAATCCTTCCGCATCTCCATGTCGGTGATCAGCAGTCCGGAGCGATGCACAGGGAGTTGACCGGTGATTGCTCCATCAGGCCTGACAGCGAAGTTGCCCCAACGCGACGGCCGCGTCGTGCTGTTGTTGGCACTGATCCAGAAGTGATTCTCCGCGGCGCGGCAGCTCATGGTCGCAGGGACGATTGTCTTCCAGATGTTGTAGTCCTGATCATCCACAACCGTCGCCCGTGCGTTGTGGAAGGACTGGAAGATGATCTGCACGTTTTCGCGCTTCAGATCGCGATACAACTCGGGGAATCGGTAGTCGTAGCAGATCAAGACACCACAGGTGATGCCCTTGATGCGGAACACACAATTGCGATTACCCGGCGAGTAGTACTTCAGGTCCAGCGTTGGACGCCTGCTATCCACTCCGGTGCAGAACCGCTTGTCGTACCGATTGACGATCTGTCCGCGCGAATTGATGACATAAACCGAATTGTGAGGCTTGTTCCCGTCGGTCAGGCGATGAGTCGAACCCAGCAGCACCCACAATTTAAGTTCCTTCGCGAGTTGCTGAATGTCGCGAGTCGCCGCGGTCAGCTCCTCCCAGTCAATCGCATCGGTATCGGGAATATCAACGCCCGCATACCCCGACAGCCCGCATTCGGAGAAGTGAGCAATGTCAGCCCCGTCGGAATGCGCCTGTCGCATCAACCGCAGTACTTCCTTGCGGTTGTGCTTGATCTCAGGCTCAATGGAATACTGGCACGTGGCAACTCGGAGTGATTTCATGGTTCGTCCACTGATGTGACGGGCGCTCTGGACCGGATCAATACGATGAATACGGATCGTAAGATCGGCCTGTCGATGTACCACTGAGTCGAGAAGAATTTTCCACGCGGGGAATGACGAGAGCTGCCGGAAACGGTCGATAGAGAGGCCGAATCTGCCCTTTCCAGGCGGATCGCTTGCGGTCACCGGTCCTGCCGACCAATGTAGGTCTTTCCGGTTAGAGGACTGTGGCTCTCCAACCTCGTGACCGAACTGGAACTCCTTAGGGACAATTTAATGAAACGCTGTCTGATCGAATGCCTTGCTGGTCTGATCCTGTGCTCCGTCGTTTCCTCGTCGCTGCAGGCTGACGACGCACCGCTGCAGATTCTGGTCATCACCGACGGCTGCTGCCACGACTATGCGTACCAGACCGAGTCGATGCAGAAGGCCTTCAAACGCGCTGACGTGGCGGCCGAGTGGACGGTCGTGGCTGAAGGCGGAAAAGGCACACAGGCCGAGATCAAGTTCTACGACGATCCCGACTGGGCGAAGGGGTTCGACGTCGTTATCCACAACGAATGTTTCGCGAACACCGACAACCCAGAGTACATCCGCAAGATCACAGACGCACATAAGGCAGGCGTGAATGCGGTTGTCATTCATTGCGCCATGCATACGTATCGGGCAGCGAAGATTGATGACTGGCGCGAATTTCTGGGCGTTACCAGCCGCCGGCACGAACACAAGGCCGAGTACCCCGTCCGTGTTGTCGCTGAGAAGCACCCCGTTATGCAGGGCTTTCCCGCCGACTGGAAGACTCCCAAAGACGAGCTGTACGTGATCGAGAAGGTCTGGCCGAAGACCAAAGGCTGGCCTCATCGATCAGCGAGAAGTCCGGCGAACTGCACCCGGTGCTGTGGACGAATCAGTACGGCAAGGCTCGCGTGTTCGGGACGACCTACGGGCACTCCAACGAGACGTTTGCGGATCCCGTGTTCCTGAATGCTCTGACACGCGGCATCCAATGGGCGGCCGGTCGGTTGGAAGAATGACCAGCGGCTGGCGTTGAGAATACAAGCCCGAAGCGCAAGCAAGTGAACCTGACCGTAAGTGATTCACTCGCTTGCGGTTTTTGAAGTTGCACACTTCAGTCCCGAAGGGACGTGGGCAAATAGCCCGGGGTTTCAACCCCGGGAAAATCAGCCATTTCTGAACCACAGCCCCTACGGGCAACGCCGTTAAGGATAATCCAGGTGACTTGTTTGAGTTGAAGGTACGCCTTTCGTTGTGCGGCGGTGGCCTTGAGCAGTATCGGTTGCGTGGCCGACGGTTTGTCTTTTTTGTTGGCTTTGTA
>CAUZFZ010000104.1:0-38826 GCA_963579025.1 Planctomycetota bacterium
GTACTTTGCAAAACAGACTGTGATTGCACTGCGGGCCTCCATGTCCGTGCCTAAGTTCTTCGTCAACCAAAACTTAGACGCCCATGGAGGCCTTTTAGATCCCGCAAGTCTGAATAATCCCCGCTAGCGCCTACGGCTCACAATTCCGGGAAGTTATTTCGGGACTATTCCTTAGTCGTATCGGGACGTCCGAAGGTTGAACTCATCAGGAAGAAGCGGAAACCATGTGTCGATTGAATCTGAATCGCATGTTGTCGTGCGGGCGAGTGAGTGTCCGGCGGGCTGTCGGGGCTGTCGCGCTGGTGGCGGCGACTGTCATGCAATCGTCTGCCGACGACTCATTCCGTGAACAGCGTCAGGCGCTGGTCATCGGAGTCGACGATTTCGATCGCTGCCCGGATATTGAATACGCCAGTTAGGACTGCGGGCAGCTTGATGACCTCTTGACGAAGCGGTGTGGATATCAGGTTGAGCGACTCGTCGCCGACGACGCACTCGCTGCCTACGACGTGATCCGCAAGTGGGCGAACAGCTCAAAATCTGCGAAACAGGTGCTGTTGTATTATCGCGGTCACGTCTACGTTGACGGATTAGAGGCTTACCTCGCCGCGGGTGACTGCAATCCGCATTCGCCGAAGTCCGGCGGGATTCCCGTGACCGATGTGTTGCGTCTGATGGCCAATTGTGGCGTTCACGGCAATGCATTCCTCGTACTGGACGTCGGATGTGATTCCAGGGACGCATTACTGCGGTCCGCTCTGCAGGCTGCGATGCTGCAGACACGCGCAAACGGGAACGCGAACGAGACGTCCGTCGGAATCGTGGCTGCGTGTTTCGAAACAGACAAACTGGTCCAGGCTGGTGGGTCACTGCTGGTGACCTTGCTGAAGCGAGGACTGCCCGGTGAAGCGGACTCTGACTTCGACGGAATTGTGTCGTTCGGAGAAACGCATGCGTATGCGTCGGCCGGCGTGACAGATCGCGGCGGCAAGGTGCTGCTTCTGACGTCCGGGGACGATGTCGGGCTGGCCGAACTGTCGCGGGAGAGGCCGATCACGCTGGAGGAGATGATCGACGATCTCGCCGACAAACTGGCAGCCCAATTGCATGAGAGCGGTATCAAACTGGTGGCTCTGCCCGACCTGGCCATGCGCAATGAGGACGCTGATAACGGCTCGTTGCCCGGCAGCTCGTATGGATCGATCGCGCGGTTGTGTACCGAACAGTTGCGTTCGGCAATCTCGGCACGGTCGCGAACAAAGTACGAACTGGTCGGTCAGCGCGACCTGCTCAAGCTGTTGAAGCGTCACGACGTCCGGCCGGAGACGATTCAGACGGAGGGCCGCATGGAGAAGCTGGGTGCGGCCCTGGCGGATGAGTTTGGCCAGGACGAAGTGGCCGTGCTGCTGGGGCAGGTCTGGCACCGCAGGAAACAACGACTGTCACTCAGTTGCACGTCCTGGGACACGCGTAATCTGGAGCCCTCGGAGAAGGTACTGGGCAATGCCTGGCTGACCCCGTCCGACTGGTCGCTGACCGGCAGAAGTGCGGTCAACCGACTGACTTTGAACCAGTTTCTGAAGGTCGACCGAAACCGGATTCCGGCTGGCCCGGGGGTTGTTTTACCGCTGCCTGTGAAAGCACATGCGGAGCTTGACTACTTCAATCGGGCGGACCTGGACAGTTGCCTGACGGAAATTGAACGTCTGCATCAGAACTCGCAGACAGGCCACCCGCTGCATCCCGCCGCGACTTCGCGGTTTCCATTCCGAGTGACACTGAAAGTCGACGGCCGCGCCATCGAACCCCGGTGGTCGGACGACAGGCGGCACATGTATGTGCGGCTGAAACAGGGTGACACGTATTCCATCTGGATTGATAACGAGCGTATGTCGGATGTTTTCCTGCGGCTGCTCGTGGATGGTCTCAATACTTTGCCCGATTATCCGGCGGGTTTGTCCGCGGACGCACGTCACGCGGATGTACTGCAGACGGCGCAGGCCGTCAGCCTGACACGGGCTCGACCCTGGAACTGCGATCCTGGTGAGTCCGTGGTGGCGGGTTTTTTCACTCGACTCACTGGCGAGACTGGTGAACTTCGGAAATTTGAAGTCATCGACGTCGCAGATTCCGAGGCCGGTCGCCGTGGTTATCACGAGAACGTCGGCGTCATCACAGCGGCTTTCTATGCCCCCATGAACAAGCCCGCACATAAAGGTCCCACGGCAGATCTGGCAACCCGTCTGGGAAAGGCCGACACCACAAAAGTGCTGCCATATCGCGGCAACCAGGTCCCTGGCAACCTGCTGGGGGTCGTTCACATTCGCTACGGCCTTGAGCCCTGATCACTCCAGAGTTCAATCGCTCGAGTCCAGCCCGCATTTCACCGGTAATCACGTATCTTCCGGAAGGAACAGTCTCGAAATAACTTCCCGAAATCAACACGCCTGTGAGCCGTGGGCGCTAGCCTCGGGCCTTGTGACACTTCGGAGCCGGTTGGCCCGCGGCTAGCGCCGTCGGCTCACGAAAATGGGAAGTTATTTCGGGACAATTCCTAAGAGAATAACACGGACCACAACGATGCCCGCCAATCTGGACCGCCGAGCCCACGACATCGTGTCACAGCTTCAGCTCGCCGACGGCGGGTCACGGGATCGGATTCTCAGCGAGCAATGCAGCGGCGATGGCGACCTGCGGGTATTGGTCGAACGGTTGTGGGCCGGTCAGCGGGATGCGGCTGATTCAAATGATTCCCGTCCGCCGTCCGTGTCGCTCTGGGAATCGGATTTGCCGGTGGCGTTGCGGCAGACGCTCGATGGCAGTGATGTCGAGTCGGGTTCCGTCGTTCCAGGCCAGGCTGCCGCGCCGGGTGGCCTTGTCGGCACGCGGTTTACATGTCTGCGCAAACTGGGCGAGGGTGGGCAGGGTGAGGTGTGGCTGACACTCGACCCGCAACTCGATCGGCACGTCGCGCTGAAAGTGATCAGGCCCACACTCCGCCGTTCGAAGGCGGTTCGCGTCAAGTTTCGTCGCGAAGCCGAAGTGACGAGCAAGCTGGAACATCCAGGCATCGTTCCGATCTACGAGGCCAGTGGTGAAGACGCCGCTGGCGACTCAGACTCATCACCGTTCTACGTGATGCGCGTGTACCGTGGGCAGACATTACACGACGCCATCGAGTTGTTTCACCGGGAATCGTGGTCCGAGGCGAACCTGCGCGACCTGTTGCGGCAATTCGTCGATGTGTGCGACGCTGTCGGGTATGCGCACAGCCGGGGAGTCATTCATCGCGATCTGAAACCGCTGAACGTCATGCTGGGCGAATTCGGCGAGACTCTGGTTGTCGACTGGGGCCTGGCTCGAATTGTCGGAACCGACGACATCCACGCGGAAGACGAGAGCGGCGGCACGATCAGTGTCGAGTTGAGTGGCAGTGAGACGGCGGATGGATCGATCCTGGGGACGCCTCAGTACATGTCTCCCGAACAGGCTCGAGGTGAGATTCGCTCGTTGGGTCCACCCGCGGACATCTACAGTCTCGGCGCGATTCTCTATGCCATCCTGACGGGACAGCCCTCGGTGTCGGGCACGACAGTGCATGAGGTGCTCGACGGCGTACGGGAAGGTCGTGTCAGGGACCCCCGGGTCGTCAACGCCAACGTGCCAAAGGCGCTTTCGGCCGTCTGTCGGAAGGCGCTGGCGCGGAATGCGAGTGACCGGTACGCGTCTGCCGTGGAACTGGCTGCCGACATCACGCGCTGGATGAACGACCAGCCGGTCAAGGCCTGGTCCGAATCGCTGCTGTCCCGCTCGCGGCGCTGGATCCGGACACATCCAACATTGACTGCGACGACGGCCGTCGCCGTGCAAATGCTGGCGCTGACACTGCTCGTTCTGGTCGCGGTCATCAGTAGCAAGAATGCTGAACTTGCCGACGCGAATGACTCGCTGGACGTCGTGAATGCCGGCTTGGTGGAAGCCAACTCGCGCGAGAAGGTGGCCAACAGGCAGGCGCGTGCCTCTGCTGACGAAGCGACGCGTGAACGGGACGAGGCCGAGGCCTCTCGACAGCTCGCGGTGGAATCTCAACAGCTTGCGGAGGCATCTCAGGAACTCGCGGAAGACAATGCCCGGGCAGCCCGCGAAGCACAGACGCGTGCCGAATCAAATGCCGACACCGCCCGGCAGCAGACACGGCTGGCCGTCGATACATTGAAATCCGTGATCTCCGACATCCGGCAGGATCAGAACGACCTGCCCGGCGACCGGACATTGCGACGCAAACTGCTGGCGACGGCACTCGGCAGTCTGGGGCAGATCGCGGATGAATTTGCCGACGCAGGCAGTGTGGACCGTCAAACCAGCGTGGTCTTAAGCGAGATGGCGGAACTCGTGCTGAAGGTCGGCCTGCACGAAAATGACCTGGACTTCGGAGCCATCGAGGCAACCAGTCCTGTCGAATTTGCCCGCAGGCTGCTCACACACGCCTTACGAATCGATCGAAATCTGGCGGAAGCCAACCCGCAGGACGATCAGACGCAACGCCACCTGTCGATCGGGTACGAGAATCTGGGCAACGTCCATCGACAAACCGGCGATGGGGCGAACGCCATCTCGTGTTATCGCCATGCGCTCCAGATCAACAGGCGGCTGGCAGAGTCGGAGCCAACGGATTTCCCGGCGCAGCGAGACCTGGCAATCTCCTACCAGAATCTCGGTGAGTTGCACCTGGAGTCACGTAATCCCACAACAGCCCTTGAGGAGTTTGAGAAGTGCCATGTCATTCGCGTGCAGTTGGCGGAAGATCACCCGCGCGACCCCGACGTGCTGCGTGAGCTGGCGATTTCATCCATCCAGCTTGGAGACATCAGTCTGCAGACACGTTCCGTCGATGACGCTCGGGAGTCGTATCAGGAGTCACGTGCGGTGCTGGAGCAACTGGCTGCGAGTTATCCGACGGATGCGCGGCTAACTCGTGATCTCTCCGTGTTGTCGAACAAGCAGGGAGCGGCGAGTCTGCAGGTCGGCGACACTCCGGCGGCCGCGACTTTCTACGAGGCCGCCCTCGAACTGGCGAGTTCATTGGCCGAGGCCGATCCGGATCACTTCGAGGTGAAACGCGATTTGTCAGTTTCGTACGACGGACTGGGTGACGTAAGACTCAGGCTGGACGCGTACGACGCGGCTCTGAAAGAGTATCGGGCCAGCCGTGAGATTCTCTGGGAACTGGCTCAATCCGATCCTGGCAATGCACAGGCACAGAACGATCTCGTGGTCTCGCACTTCAAACTGGGTGAGACGCATCGAAGCAGTCACGCCCTGACGGAAGCTGTCGGCGAGTATCAGTCCGGCATCGCCGTGCTGGATCGCATGATTGACGCTGACCAGAACGTGACGCAGTCGAGGGAAACTCGCCGACTGCTTGATGACCAGATGCGATCGGCTACCGAGACACTCGCACTCGCCTGCGGAGACTGGGATCGTCTGCTGCGGCAGCCAGCAGGCCAATTGCCGCGTTTACTTGCGGTCCGATGTGTGGAATCTGCAAGCAAGGGACAAACGCAGGTAGTCGCTCAGGCAGCGCGGGAATTGAGAAAGCTCACGCCGCTGACACCCGAGTCGCTGTACCAGGCGGCGTGTGCCTTTGCCTGGTGTGCGTCGACGAAAGCCGTCGGTGGAAAACAGGACGAACAGCAGTTCCTCGAACTGTCGTTGCAGTGTCTGCACGAGGCCATCGACGCGGGCTTCGATAATTTCCCTCGCAATGGCACAGGACGCCCGACTCTCAACCGTGCGAAAAACGCAGGACTACCAGCGGTTGCCAAGGTTTCCGTGCGAATGAAACCACCTTCATCCGGGGCATGCTGGCGGTAAGACTTCAGTCGGGGATGACGCCGCGGGCGACGTGCCCAACACGCCGGGTCGCGTCCGAGCCCGGACGTTGTGAGCGCTGTTCAGTCAGTCGCCGATGGACCTGTCAGGTGTTTGTCGACGTCGTTGGCGACGATGACCCCGTAATTCATGGCGCCCAGCCATCCGGACATGATGATTCCAACTGAGCCCGCATGGAACAGGCCGCCCACCTGCTCGGGCAGTTTCTTGCTGACGGCCAGTCCCTCGAACTTCGTTCCGAACGATGAGCCGCGCCAGTGCTTTGTGTAGAACTGAAAGGTCCGTGGAGTCGATGCTTCCAGATGATCCGCCTGCTCGCGGACATTCGGTACGTACTTTTCAAGGCAGGCGAGCGTCGACTCGATGAGTTCCTGTTTCGATGCTTCATACTCTTCGTCGGACAGGTTGGCCCAGTCTTCCCAGCGAGCGTTCGTTGACGACACGATCACGTGGCGGTCGTGTCCGGGGCGTGTGTAGGGGTAATAAAATGAAAACGTCCGGCTACTGACATCGCGGTTCAGCATCGCTTCGATGTCGAATCCACGGTGTTCCGAATGAAACAGCAGGTCGCCGCAATTGTCGAACTGTTCGCCGGGCTTCAGGGCGATGTAAACCTGGCAGCTCGATGTGTTCAGCCGCACGGCCTCGGCTTCTTCAACGAAATCTTTGTCCAGACGCTCGGTGCCTACGAGGTCGAAGATCGTTTGCTTAAGGTTGGCGTTCGACACAATCGCGCGACATCCGATTCGCTTGCCGTTAACGACGACACCGGTCACGCGACGGTCCGGACTGAGTTCGATCTTCTCAACGCCGCAACGAATGCGAAGATCGACACCGTTCTTCGTCATCTCGTCTTTCATCTGCCCGACCAGCAGGTCCGTGCCGCCCTGGAACGTGTAGACGCCCTTGCTCATGAAATTCGAAAAGACGATGCCATACGTGATCGCCGGGTCTTCCAGAGTTGAACCGTTCGCGTAGGTGATTGGCTCCATGAGCAGCCGGACGACATCGTCGCGTCCGGGGAAAAAGCGATTGAACAGCTCACCCACCGTCATCGACTGATCGTCGAAGAAGTTCATTTTGCGAGCGTGCGAGAAGAACTCATCGACCGTCTCATGCGGGACGTTGAATTTCTCGGTAATGATCCGCGTGAAGTCGAGTCGATCGAATGTGGTCTTCAGTGAGAACTGCGGATTCTCGAAGCGGATGCCCTTGAGCTGGACGATTGAGTCCGCGATCTCCTGCGTCCAGTACTTCCGACAGGACTTGATCATCCCAACCGGAAACCCGTGCAAAGAAATATCGAAGATATGTCCGTTGCGGCGTTTGAACCACGTGGCCATGCCACCAAGCTGGTAATGGTGCTCAAGCAGCAGCACGGAATACCCAGCCCGGGCCAGAACATTGGCGGACGTCAGTCCGCCGAGTCCGCTGCCAATCACGACAACGTCGTAGTCGTCCTGAGCACCTTTGAGAAAATCCTTTGCCATAACAGTCCTGCCGGGTCCGGAGCTCAATCGCAAAGTTGAACGCGAGAGCGATCCGCGAAGCGTGAATGGAGCGTGATTTCCGAAGTTTATGTAAGCCGAATCCCAAAACCAAACCTGTCAGTGGGGCATCACCGCCAGGGAAACGTTTCACGCGTCAGTGCCTCGAACGCCTCGACATACTTCTCGCGAGTCCGGGTCACGATGTCCGGCGGCATCTGAGGGGGCGGACTGTTCTTATCCCAGGACGTCGACTCCAGCCAGTCGCGAACGAACTGTTTGTCGTACGAAAACGGACTCTGGCCCGGTTCGTAACGATCTGCCGGCCAGTACCGCGAGCTGTCCGGCGTCAGGACTTCGTCGATGAGGATGATTTCACCGTCGATCAGGCCGAACTCGAACTTCGTATCCGCGAGAATGATGCCGCGATCGCGGGCGTAATCGGCTGCCGTGGAGTAGATCGACAGGCTGAGTTCCCGCAGCTTCTCCGCAAGATCGGAGCCAATTTGAGTGGACGCCACTTCGAACGCGATATTCTCGTCGTGACCAGTTTCGGCCTTGGTCGCTGGAGTAAAGATCGGTTCGGGCAACTGATCCGCCTGTCGCAGTCCCGCAGGCAACGGAATTCCGCAAACCGTCTGACTCGCCTGGTACTCTTTCCAGCCTGATCCCGCGAGGAATCCGCGAACCACACATTCGATGGGGACGACTTCGGTCTTGCGAACCACCATGCTGCGGCCGCGCAGAGCGTCGACGTCTGTTCCGGCTGGCAGCGGGACATCCGTTGGATCGAGGCTGAGCGCGTGGTTCGCGACGTCCAGTCGATCAAACCAGAACCGGCTGACCTGAGTGAGCACGCGGCCCTTGTCAGGGATTCCCTCAGGCAGAACCCAGTCAAAAGCGCTGATTCGGTCGGTCGCCACAAACAGCAGCCTGTCGCCGAAGTCGTAGATGTCCCGGACTTTTCCCTGCCGCGGTGCGAGACCCGGAACTGTGCTGGTCACTAGAGCCGATGACATCCCGTGCCCTTTTGAGGTCTCGTGGGTGGTTCGCTGTCCGGAGACCGCTTCGTAAGTTCTTGCAGAGTCCGTATCTTCGTCGATGCGCGGCGAGTTTACCCCTGTCACCGAGCGTTGAACAGCACTGACCCGAGGGCTACACTGGCGAACGGAATCAGGCAGACGACCGAGTGTTCTCGTGCCGGATTCTCACTCCAGAACATGCGGCAACCCGCGATCTTGCGGATCGATATTGGGGAAGAACTGATGGGAGTCATGCGGTTTACGGTCCATCCCGAGGGGCTACTCGATTCAGAACGTGATCTGAGCGAAGCCTACTTGAGTGGATTTGATGGCCGCGTGTTCCCGTCACGCGTCGAGTTCGACGGCCAGACGATCGAGTTCCGGCGAATGAATTCAGAAAGCGGTAAGCTGCACGTTCCGTGGAATGTGCCGGGCGTCGGCCGCAGCATGGTCAGTACGGCGACGCTAAGAGAGCACGACACGGCCTACATTCTTTCTCTGGAACTGGCACGCGGAAAAATCTGTCAGGTGCGGAATCAACTGGCTGCCTGGCAGGCTCTGGGGATGACCATTCCCGAGGCCTTTCCGGCGGTCCACCGTGAAGCTCACCGACTGTTTGCAAAAGCCACGGCCACCAAATCTGACGTTGCGGCATCGAGCGAACTCGCCAGTCAGGCGGTCGATAAGGCGTGTCACGCTGCGGACATTCTGGCAACTTCGTACGTCGAGCAACGGCTCCGAGTGCGGTTCAAGCGGACGCCACAGCTTCCCGTTTCGTTTGGCTGTGGCCTGAATTCTCCAGACTCTATCGAGGAATTTGGAGAGGCCTTCCAGCAGTCGTTTAACGCTGCGGCCATCCCCATCGAATGGAAGCAGATCGAGAAGCAGGAAGGCGAGTACGAGTGGGACGAGAGCGACAAACTGATCGAGTGGTGCCACGACCAGAAGATACTGTTGCGGGCGGGTCCGCTGCTTGATCTGTCAGAAAACGGTCTACCGACCTGGCTGCATCAGTGGGGTCAGGACTTCTTTAACCTGCAGAGCTTCCTGTGTGATTTCGTGGAGACCGCGATTTCCCGTTACGCGGGCAAAGTCCGCATCTGGGAAGTTTCAACGCGAGTGAACACGGGTGGGGCGTTCAAGCTGACTGAAGAAGAGCGACTCACGCTGGTCGCCAAGACGATCGAAGTGGCGCGTACCGGCGACGAAGAGGCGCAGTTATTCATCCGAGTCGAAGACCCATGGGGATCGTATCAGACGGGCGGGCAGCACCGGCTGTCACCGATTCAGTTTGTGGATGCACTGGTCCGATGCGGCGTTGGACTTTCCGGAGTGAACCTGGAAATCCCGGTTGGATACTCGAGTTGTGCCGGTACCGCCCGTGATCTGCTTGATCTCTCCCGTCTCATCGATCAGTGGAGCATGCTGGAGTTGCCGCTTCACGTGACGCTCGCCGTCGCGGGTTCGTCCGCCGCGAATTCCAACGCAACCGGAGACCTGACCGTCCGTTCGCAGACGGCTGATGTCGAATGGACGGCCGAGGAGCAGAACAGCTGGATCGACCGATACGTTCCGTTGTTGATGGCCAAGCAGGCTGTCATCGGAATTTACTGGTCTCACTTGACCGACCAGGCGCCTCACTTCTTTCCGAATGCCGGACTGATCGACGCCCAGGGCGCTCAGCGTGCTGGACTCCAGTCGTTCATGAAACACCGCACGGGGAAGACCTACGAGCTGTAGGCGGACTTCTCCGAAATCCGCACGCGGCAGGTCCCGATTTCGGAGAAATCGGGCTACGGCTCGGGCATGGCGAACCCTACGCAGCGGCTGCCTGTTCGCCTGCGTCCTCATCATCTTCTTCCCAGTCGACCAGCGCTGAGATGCAGTCGTACGCTTCCTGCAGCAGAGCGTAAACAGTCCCGTCTTCGACCTGATTCATCAGGTCGCCCAACGCGTGCGTGACCTTTTCGACTTCCTGGGAATCAATTTCTTCGCCCAGAGCTTCTTCAATCTGCTCGTCGCTGATGATCTGATCTTCGGACATCGCTTGTCTCCTTCGTAATCGGGCCGTGGCACGTCGTGGGCCGGTGGCTTGTAATCAGACAGCCGACTGGCGGAAATATCGGCACAACCGCACGCCTCCTTGAGCGAGAAAACGGTTCTCGGCCTCCTGGCAGGACCCACCCCCTTCACCACTGCAAACGAGACGCCATGAAAATCGTCGAAGTTGTCTGCCAGATTCTTCGTGTGCCCGCCGTCGAGGCGAAAACGGCCAGCAGTCAGGATGCCTGTCTGGTGCGGATTCGGACGGACAATGGCTTGGAAGGAATCGGAGAAGCAGATGCGTCTCCCGAAGTCGTTCAGGCGATCATCGACGCTCCATTCAGCCACAACATCGCATGTGGACTGCGCGAAATTCTGATCGGCGAGAATCCGCTTGAAACAGAACGAATCTGGCAGAAGATGCACCGCCGCACGATGTACTTCGGGCGGTCGTCCGTCACGATCGCCGCTATGGCAGCCGTCGACCTGGCGCTGTGGGACATCAAGGGCAAGCACTTTGGCGAACCGATTCACCGGCTGCTGGGTGGCAAACAGCACGATTCGATCAAAGCCTACGCCTCGATTCTGTTCGGACGTGATGGTGCAGAAACCGCCGATATCGGACGTCGCTGGACCGAGGCCGGATATCAGGCCGTCAAATTCGGCTGGGAACCAATGGGAGAGAGCGAGGCTCTGGACATCGAGCTGGTACGCGGTGCCCGGGAAGGAGTTGGTGACAGCACGCTGCTGATTGACGCCGGTTGTGTGTGGGACACGCGCACGGCACTCCGTCGAGCCCATGCATTCGCGGACTTCGGTATCGAGTGGCTGGAAGAGCCACTCAATGAAGACAACGTCGATGGTTACGTCTGGCTGCGAGATCGTTCGCCAGTGCCGATCGCTTCGGGAGAAGGTGAATGCGGTCGCGCGTCGTTTCGGCAACTGATCGATCGACATGCACTGGATGTCTACCAGATCGACCTGTCACGCAATGGGTTCACCGAGGCCGCTTATCTGCGGCAACGGATCGAAGAGATCGGAGCTCGACCGTGTAATCACTTCTACACGTCCCCGATCACGGCCGCGGCGAGTCTGCACTGGCTGAGCACCTGTGTCGACGCATTCCTGTTCGAAGACTGCGTCGAGGACTCGCCCATCCGCAACGAACTGTGTCACGAGCGCGTCCAGGCCGTGGACGGATTCGCCCAGGTCCCCGACGGCCCCGGTCTGGGTGTGACGCTGAACGAAGAAGTGATTCAGCGATTCCTGGTTGCCGAATCGTCGTAAGGCCGGGTCAGGAGCCCCCACATCAGACAGGCCGCACAACCCGCGTCACCTGATCGGGCTGTCAAACAGTTCTGTCGAGGATCGCCGGCCTGTTTGCCGGGTTGTCTTAACGCGACCTATGATTCGCCACCGGCAAAGTCTGCGCAGTTTGCCTCGTTGCGCAGATGCACTGCCGTCCTCGCTTGCGCTATCTCAATCGGAGCTCGACGAATCATGTGGAAGTCCTCGGCACTCATTTACTGGTTGTGGCTTTCGGTCAGCTTGAGCCTTCTGACTCTGGCGGCACCTTCTCCGGCTGATGAGCGGGACGAGGATGACGGTTACGTCTACGGCCTGATGCCCAAAGAAGAAACTGGAGCCCTGTCGTTCCTGAAAGAGCATCCCGAATACGACGGTCGCGGCGTGACCGTTGCGATTTTTGACACGGGCGTTGATCCTGGTGTCGCGGGTCTACAGACGACACCCGACGGGCGTCCCAAGGTGATTGACATCGTGGACGCGACCGGTTCCGGCGACGTCGACATGTCGAAGGTCGTCAAACCGGAAGACGGAAAAGTCACGGGTCTGACTGGGCGCACGCTGACCCTCGACCCGAAGTGGAAGGTTCCGAGCGGCGAAGTGCGTATCGGCATGAAAGCCGGTTATGAACTGTTCCCGCAGGAATTGGTCCCGCGCATGAAGTCGCATCGACGCAAAGCCTTCATGAACGAGCAGCGTCGCTTGGAAACGGAACTTCGCGAGCAGATCGCCGACTACGACAAGAAGAAGTCCGGTGTCGAAAAGTCGGAACTGGAAAAACGACTCGCCGCGCTGATCGCCGCCGGGAAGAGCTTCAAGGACCCCGGGCCGATTTACGACTGTGTCGTGTTCAACGACGGCAAGACCTGGCGAGCGGCCGTCGACACCGACGAAGACGGTGACTTCAAAGATGAAAAGGCGATGGCTCACTACCGTGCGAAGCGTGAGTACGCCACGTTCGACGACGTCTCTCTGGTGAACTTCGGAATCAACATCTACGAGGGCGGCAAAGTCCTCTCAATCGTGGCGGATTCGCATCCTCACGGCACGCACGTCGCAGGAATCGTGGCCGCGCACTGGCCAGACAATCCGAGTCTCAACGGCGTTGCTCCTGGTGCTCAGATCGTTTCAGTCAAGATCGGCGACACGTATCTGGACGGCATGGAAACCGGGAAGGGACTGATCCGCGGCGTGAAGACCGTCCTGCAGAACAAGTGCGACCTGATCAATATGAGCTTCGGCGAGCCGACCAAGACGCCGGATAAGGGGCTCATCATTCGCTACTTCAGCGAGCTGGTTGATAAGCACGGCGTGATCTTCTGCGCGAGTGCGGGCAATTCCGGCCCGGCACTGACAACAGTCGGAGCGCCCGGCGGAACAACGTCCTCATTGATCGGCATCGGAGCGCATGTGTCTCCGCGGATGGCGGCGGCTCAGTATGCGATGCGGGAACAAGGCGCGGACCTCCCCTACACGTGGACGTCACGCGGACCGACATCGGATGGTGACATCGGAGTCAATCTGTTCGCTCCCGGCGGTGCGATCGCTCCCGTTCCTCAGTGGACGCTGGATCGCGTCATGCAGATGAACGGCACGTCGATGGCGTCGCCGAACTGCTGCGGCAATTTCGCGCTGGTGCTCTCAGGCCTGAAGGCGAGAAACATCGCCTACAACCCAATCAGCGTGCAGCGAGCGTTCGAGAACACGGCCGCGTGGATCGATGCCGCCAGCCCGTGGGCTCAGGGAGCCGGTCTGATTCAGACTCCCGCCGCATTCGAAACACTCGTCCGCGATCACGACAAGCCGTCCGAACGTCTGGCCTTCAAAGTCAGCGTCGGTGGCAAGCGAGGTATCTACCTGCGGGAACCACACGAAAGCGGAGACGCTGCCGAGCCGCAGGAGTTCCGCATCATGGTTTCGCCGAAGTTTCATCCGAAGGCGACCAGCACACAGAAAGTCAGCTTTCACCAGCGATTGGAACTGGAAGCCACCCAGGACTGGGTCCACGTCGGTGAGCAGATCACGCTGGCTGCTGCGGGCGAGCTGATGACCGTCCTGGTCGATCCCACGGGACTCGAACCGGGTGCTCACTTCGCCGAAATCCTCGGCCATGATCCCGATCACCCGCATCGTGGACCGTTGTTTCGAGTGCCGGTCACGGTGCTTCGCTTACTTCCGAGTGAACGTTACGAAGATGATGGGGACGAAGAAGAAGAGGAAGAGGAAGAGCATGATGTTGCTCTCGTCGACGGCTGGCTCGAAGAAGAACTGCACGACATGCATCCTGGCCGGATCGAACGTCGATTCGTGGCCGTTCCGGACGGTGCCACCTGGGCGGATCTGCGGTTCCATCTCGACACTGGCGACGAAGGCGGCGGACATCGCATGTTTATGGTTCACGCCAATCAGGTCATTCCGGGCTGGGCGTATCGCGATGCCGAGAAGAACAACTTCGTCGTGCTGACACCCGACGTTCCGAAGGTCATCAGCTTCCCGGTTCAATCGGGGCGGACGATGGAACTCGCGATTGCTCAATACTGGAGCAGTCTGGGTTCGTGCGACCTGCACTACGAACTGACATTCCACGGCATCACACCGGACCAGCGCGAAGTTCGCCTGCAGCCAGGCGATCAGACGGTCCGAGTCGAAGTGTCAACATCGCTGCATTTCGAGCATCTCACTCCCACCGCGAAGCTGACATCCTCGCGGCGGCTGCTGAAGCCGACATCGGCTGTGCTCACGCAACTGGCGAATGACCGCGATGGCTACGACGAAAACCGCCGCTTCCACGAACTCGAACTGTCGTACGACTTCGAACAGGCTTCGAGCGGTCCCGTCACGCCGAACTTTCTGAAGACAGACGACCTGCTGTACGACTCGGAATACGGCGGCACCGTGTGGGCGATCTACGCAGCCGGTGGCCGACGGGTGGCGACTGACGACATCTGGACTGCCCCGGTATCACTGGGCAAAGGCAAGTACACACTGAAGCTGTGGGTCCGACACGACACGCGATCGAAGCTGGAAGGCCTGAAGTCAATGCCTCTGGCTCTGGAACGTCCTCTGGGCTCACCGATCACGCTGCCGATTTACGCGACTCGCGTGAACGCGGTCAACGGCGGGCCTTCGTTCCGATCGAAGTGGCTGGAGCCGGGCGAAAGACAGCGTTTGTTTGTGGGGAACATCGCGAGTGCTCCCAGTGGGGCATTCGCTGGTGATGTGCTGATCGGCTCGATCACGTACGGCGAAGAAGGCACTCACGACGGCTCCGGCCAACGGCCAGGCGGATTCCCGCTCAGGGCTGTCGTGGCGACGACGGCAGCTCCGGCAACAATCCCTTCCAGCGCGTCCAAAGGCTGGACGTGGCAGGATCCGAATCCGCCAAAGAAGAACTCAGACAAACTCAAGCGAGCTGTGCGTGACGCGAAAGTTGACTTCCTGAAGTCACTTTCAATCGATTCGCAGCGCAAGGATTTCGACAAACTCGCCGATGAACTGCTGAAAGAGAATCGCGGATTCCTACCAGTGCTGGTCGCGAGACTGCACAAGCTGGACGACGCAAAGAAACGCAAGGAGCGGCTGCAGGATGTTGTCGATGCCGCCGATGCCGTGCTGGACGAAATCGACGCGGACGACCTGGCGGATTCGTTCGGCACGCGCGTTCTGCCCGACGACAAGGACGGCGCGAAACAACGCAAGCAGCACGAGAGCCTGAAAGATCTGCTGATCGACACGCTGTACCGCAAAGGCCGGGCACTCGGATTCATGGAGTTACCGGACGTCCTTGAAAAGCACCCGATCAAGGATCAGAAGGCACACGACAAGGAATTCGAGGAGACGTACACGGCACTTTCCCGCTGGGTCGATCCGACTGGCGCCAGGTACTTCCTGCTGCATGTGCGCCGCGAGTCTCGCAAGGAGAACTACGGGGAAGCACTGAAGTGGTTGAACCAGTACTCGAAGTCCGCCGCTCCGAATTACTGGTACCTGGAAAAACACCGCAAGTTCTACGACGCTCTGGGCTGGAAACATCTTGAGAGCAATCAGTGGCGCTGGCGAACCCTGCACTTCCCTGGCGGTCAGCCATGACCCGGTCGCGTGAGTGAGACATGGTTGTTTAACCGCAAGCCGCAGGCGTACGCGTTTGTCAGTGCGACTGAACACGTACGCCGATGGCGTAACGGTTAAACGAAGGAAACCCCATGTCCAACGACACCGCGTTTCAGATGTCCGCGTCCAACATTCGCTTTGGTCCGGGGACGACTGCGGAAGTGGGCCAGGATCTGCGGGCAATGGAAGTCCGCCGCACGCTGGTCATCATTGATCCCAAGCTGAAGTCGCTGCCCACCGGTGAAGTCGTTCTGAATTCCCTGAAGGCGAACGGAATCGACTTCGACGTCTTCGACAGTGTCTCGGTCGAACCGACCGATCGCAGTTTTCAGGAAGCCACGCGTTGTGCGACAGAAGGCGGCTTTGATTCGTTTGTCGCGGTCGGTGGTGGCAGCACGATCGACACGGCTAAAGCAACCAATCTGTACGCGACACATCCGGCCGACTTCTACGAGTACGTCAACGCGCCGATTGGCCGTGGCCAGCCAGTTCCAGGACCCATCAAACCGCTGATCGCGATCCCCACGACCGCCGGAACGGGCAGTGAAACAACCGGCGTCGCGATTTTCGATGAGCTCGAACGCAAAGCGAAAACCGGTATCGCTCATCGGTATCTGAAGCCGACCCTGGGCATCGTCGATGCGGACAACACGCGCACAATGCCGGCTGCAGTTGCGGCAGCGACCGGACTGGATGTGCTCAGCCACGCTCTGGAGTCGTACACAGCGCTGCCATTCAATCAACGGCCAAAGCCCGAGACGCCATTGCACCGACCGGCGTATCAGGGCTCGAATCCAATCAGCGACATCTGGGCCATTCACGCGCTGGAACTGGTCGCCGAGTTCCTGCCGCGTGCAGTGGCCGACACGTCCGATGATGAAGCCCGGGAAAACATGCTGCTCGCGGCGGCCATCGCCGGTATCGGCTTCGGCAATGCCGGAGTCCACTTACCGCACGGTATGTCCTATCCGGTGGCCGGTATGGTCAAGGACTTCACGCCGGACGGATACGACGTCGACCATCCACTCGTGCCGCATGGCATCTCGGTCATTCTGCATACTCCGGCCGTCGCCCGATTCACTGCGTCAGCCTGTCCGGAACGGCACATGAACGCGGCGCGTGCGCTGGGCGCTGACGTCACCGACGCAACAGCAGCCGACGCAGGCGATGTCCTGGCTCAGAGGATTATTCACTTCATGCAGCAGCTCGCGATTCCCAACGGCCTGTCGGCAGTCGGTTACGCTGAGAGTGACATCCCGGCGCTCGTCGCGGGAACATTGCCACAGCACCGTGTCACAAAGCTATCGCCAATCCCTGCTGGGGAATCCGAACTGACGGAGCTGTTTCAGAAATCGCTGCGCATCTGGTAGCAGTGTCAGGTTGTGCCGTCGCTTTCCGAGTCTATCTCGGTATCAGCAAACTGCCTATAAGTTGCGAGCAACAGACGAAAGCCCGCACGCACGCGACAGTTGCTCCGTTGTGAGGAGCATTGGTGAACGCTTCCCCGTGTGCTCCTGATGATGGACACCGACAATGCTGAAGCGGATCTCGAAGGCGATGGCAACCGTGCCCGGCTGGGAACGGTTGGTGCAGTTGCCCCGGCAGGTGCTCAGAATCAACCCGTTCGACGGGGATGTGATTCCGACGCGGGTTCGGTTGTTTCAACCACGCTCCGGTCGACCGGCTCTACCGTTTCCGCATCCGTGGAATTACCAGGAGCCCATTCGGATTCTCGGTACTTACTACTGGGGCTCGGAGAACGATCAGACGGCGGGGCGGCATAATCGGTATCTCGACTTTCCGGGATTTCCGCCGGTGCTGGTGACTCGCGATCCCGGGATCATTCGAGCGATCCTGACGGGGACCGGCGATCGGGACGGCGAATTCGAGCGAGATACTCTGCCGTCAACCGGCATCGCGCGCGCCACCGGAAAGGACACGCTGCTGTTCTCCAACGGTCCGTTCTGGAGACGGCAGAGAAAAATCTCCGCAGCGTCATTCGGCAAGACCTCACTCTTTCAGGTCGAGAAGTTTGAAGAGTTCGCCGAGACGGCCCGGGCCACAATCCATAACCGTCTTGCCGTGTTGCGGCAGCACCTTGAGGAAAATCAAAAGACACGGGCTCGCGTCCAGGTTGAGTCGGAAGTCAAACCGCTGATGCTGGAAATGCTGGTGAACTGCTTCTTTGGTGCGGACGTCGATTACGACCGGATCAGGAATGACTTCGTGCCGGCCTTCGAACGAGTCATCGATCACATCGTGCGGGATACAGTTTCCAATCGGCTGGGTGTTCCGGTTTCCTTCCGCGCCTGCTTCAGTAGACGGTATCGAAAGGTTCAGGCCGACTTCGCCCGCATGGAAGAGCTGACCGATCTTGTGGTCGCCGCGCGGCATTCGGGAACCGGGCTGTGGGCGAAGTTCAAATCCGATGCTCCTGACGAAGTCCTGCGGAGCAATCTCAAGGTGTTTCTGGCCGGAGCACTCGAAGCCACAACGTCGTACGCAACCTGGGCCATCTCGCACCTGGCCCGGAATCTACCTGCTCAGGACAGAGTGTTTCAGGAGGTCCGCACGATTGAGGATTACTCTCCCGAGAACCTTGCCCAAGCGTCCTTTCTTGGCCGTGTACTGGACGAGACGCTGCGGCTGACGCCATCGCTGTATTTTCTGCCGCGTCGCGCAACGGCTGCGACGTGGGTTACGGCAGCCGATGGCCGGCGGATGTTCATACCGAGCGGCACTCACATTCTGCTCGACGTCTGGCACGCCAACCGGCACGAGGATCACTGGGGCACGGAGGTCTCAGGATTTCCCGCGACCGAGTTCGCTCCCGAGCGGTGGGAGTACCTTGCCAGCCAGAATCGCCAGTCAAAGGACATGCTGCATTTCGGTTTCGGTCACGGCGCCCGCGTCTGTCCGGGCAAGCATCTGGGTCAACTGGAAGTCGCCCTGATCGTCGGCGCCTTCGTGAAGCTGTTTCGTTTCGAGGCTGTCAACGCCGAAAACGACGTCCGGGCCGGAGTCTCCACAAAGCCGCGAGATGGCACACTGGTTGACCTCGAACTGCGCGAGTAGTCGTTCGCTTTCTGCTGTCAGCACTCTTCCTGAACGCGAACAAGTTCTTCGTACAGTTCAGGACGACGGGTTCGAAGCGTGTAATTGGGCAGACTGCGTTCGGCGGCCAGCAGGGCCGGGTCCAGTTCGCAGACGATCATCTCGTCGCGGATCTCGTCGCGCTGTGTTGATGCCAGGACCTCGCCGTCCGGCGCGAACACCAGTGCCGCACCGCAGTGGTGTGGCTGGGCCGGCGAATCGCGCGGGTAGTCGTCGACATACCCGGCTCGTCCAGCCTGGTTAGCCAATACCGCAAAGCACGCATTCTCACGAGCCCGCATGGCGTAGCAGGAGGTGAAGAAGTCGTGAGTGTGCTGTCGGGCGGCGGCGATTGACTCGGGAGTGTCCTCCCACATCTTCACTCGCGCGGCGTGCGGCATGAGGATCAGGTCGGCTCCACGGAGAGCCTGGATGCGAGCGACTTCGGGAAACTGATTGTCGTAGCAGATAATCGTGCCGACGCGGCAGAAGCCCAGGTCGTGTACGGGAATGTCGCGTCCACCTTTGTAGAACAGCGTCTCGTCACGCGACATGTGCAACTTGCGTTGCTTCCCGATGAAGCCATCGGGACCGACCAGGACCTGCGTGTTGAACACAATACTGTCGGGTCTCTCTGACACGCCGACGGACAGCACCATATCGAATTCGCGAGCCATCGCGATCAGGCGCTGCGTGGACGGACCATCGGGAACGGGCTCGGCCAGCTCCCATGTGTTCGGTGTGCAGTGCCCATGAACCAGCAATTCAGGGAAGGCAACCAGCCGACAACCCTTGTCAGCCGCCTGGCGACAGTAGCTTTGCATGGTCTCGAAGACCTGCTCCATCTGGCCAAACGGGCTGTTCATGCTGACGGCTGCGACTCGAAACTTTTCCATTTGAGATCTCGACAATCCGGGCCCGCTTTGAATTCAAACGACTCGTCGAGAGTGTTACGGCCCGGCAACCTGCCTGCCACTGTGACACGTCACCGCCACGACGCGGTGATTTTTTGTGACGGGAACTCGTTGGCGATAAGTCCGTCGATGATTTACACGACACATCAACAACACCGACTCAGCTCACATCCACAAGCCGGCAGGCCTCAGCCATGACTCATCGGATCATTCAGATCACTGACTGCCATTTGTTTGCCGACCGCAGCACGGAACTCCGAGGGATATCGACATGGCCTCGACTGCACGCGGTGATCAGCAGGATTCAAAGTGATCATTCCGACCTGGACTGCCTGGTTGTGACCGGCGACACGGCACACGATGAGGACATCGCCACTTGCGCGGCGTTTCGTGAAGCACTCGGTGGACTGGCCGAGCGAATGAGGATCATTCCGGGTAATCACGACGATCGCGCCGCACTGGAATCGGTCTTTCCTGAGTGCTGTGCCATGCAGGGAGGGCGATTGCCATTCCAGCACAGTCTGGGTGACTGGCAGATCATTGGCCTCGATTCGCAGATCACGGGTGAAGTTTCCGGACGACTGGGAGACGAACAGCGTGACTGGTTACGCGACCGCTTGGCCTCGACAGGTGGCGTTCACACGCTCGTGTTCGTGCACCATCCGCCGGTCACGATGCGAAGCTCGTGGCTGGACGCGATCGGTCTGGAGGACGCCGACGCGTTGCTGGCGGTGCTGCGGGACGCTCCGCACGTGAAGCTTGTCTGTTGCGGACACGTGCACCAGGAATCGGCCACGTCGATCGGTGGAGTGACGGTGTTGACGACGCCCGCCGTCGGTCCGCAGTTTCGTCCGCGCACGGAAGAACTCCAGATCGACCCGCTACCGCCGGCAGCTCGCCTGATTGAACTGGAACCTGACGGTTCCTGGTCCACTCAGGTGATTCGAGTACCGGTCGATTGAGGCCCGTCTTCGAAGGACGATTGAACAAAGACGTCGCCACCGAACTGAACGTCGAAGAAAGCCGTCTGCCTCTGGCGTCGCCGTTTTGCTGATCAACGGCTGGCTGGCATTGAACAGGATGCTCTCTGGGGCGGACGGACGCGCCGTCGTGGCGGACGCTTGCAGATGTCACTCTGCAGTCGAACGCCTGTCCCTGTATCATTGTCCTGTACCATTGATTTGCGGTTCAGTCTGGTCCAGTTGCTCCAGTGCAGACCAGATTTGCGATTCCGATTAATTCCTGGACTGATCTGACTGAAGAGGTGAAGGCACGTGCGTGGTTTCCCGTTGCTGTTCTTCGCAATCTTCAGTCATTGCGCGACGTTGTCTGCTACTGAGACGTTCGAGACTGAGACGAAGCCGTTTCTGGCGAAGTACTGCGTCAAATGTCACAGCGGTGGCAAGAAAGCCAAAGGCGACGTCGATTTCCAGGCGGTGACGCTGGAGAACGTTGAGTCGCACTTCAAAGTCTGGGAAACCGCTGTCAAGCTGCTCAAAGAGGGAGAGATGCCGCCGGAAGGGGAACTGCAGCCAACTGAACAGGAGAAGCGTCAATTCACTGACTGGTACGAGGTTGAGTTCGTCGCATCGGTCGTGGCGAGCCCTGGTGAATTCAAGCCCCGACGCCTGTGTGCGACGGAATACCGCAACACCATGCGGTCACTGCTCGGGTTTGATCTGGAAGTGGCGATCATCGAGGCGGAGCAAACTGTTGCAGAAAAATCACTCGTCATGAAACTGCTGCCAACCGATCCACCCGGCGCCAGTGGTTTCCGCAACGACACGCACGGCAATCCGCTGACCACCGTGATCTGGGATCAATACTCGTATCTCGCCGACGCCGGGCTGGCGGAACTGCTGTCGCAGAAACGGCGCCCCGTGCTGGAAGAGATCACTGGGCCGATTCCTGAGTCCGGAATGGATGTCGTTCATGCGGAGCGACTGATTCGCTGGTTCATTCCGCCAGCCGTGCGACGGCCTGTTCCTGAGTCGAAGCTGACCGCGATCATCGACGCCGTAAAGAACAGTGACGACGTCGAGTCCGCCTTAACGATTGAGCTGAAGGCTGCCCTGATGTCGCCCGCCTTCCTTCACCGTGGACTGCTGATGGAGGGGACACTCGGCGAGCAGCAGCCGGTTGACAGTTACGAACTCGCGGAGCGGTTGTCGTACTTCATCTGGGGAGACATGCCAGACACGACACTGACCGAACTCGCGACGACCGGAGCACTGGCGGAAGCAGACGTATTTGCTGCCCAGATTGATCGGATGCTGGAATCATCGAAAGCGCGAAATCTTGCAGAGGACTTTGCAACGCAATGGCTGACGCTCGACCAGATTGCCAGTCAGTCGAAGAACCCGCCGCAGGCGGAAGCCATCCGATCGCAGCCGATCGATTTCATGATGTATCTGTTCGTCGAAGATCGACCGCTGCTGGAACTGATCGACTCAAAGACCGCTTTCGCGAATCCGTTTACGGCAGGCTACTACGGCAAGGATCGCGAGCAAATGACTCGCTATCGAAAGCCGAAGGGTATTGAGGTCGAGATCGTCCCGAACCAGAAGATCGCACTCGTGCATACGACAGATCGCGGTGGAATTCTGACGATGCCCGGCATCCTGGGAATGAATCGCGGACCAGTGATTCGCGGTACATGGATTCTTGAACGTATTCTCGGCGAGGACCTGCCCGATCCCCCACCAGATGTGGGACAGGTTCCAGCCGGCAAGCGAGTCCAGAATCTCACCTTTCGCGAGCGTTTCGAACTCCATCGCAGCAAGGCAACGTGTGCGATCTGCCATGACAGGATCGACCCGCTTGGATTTGCCCTGCAACGATACAACGGTGCGAATTTCGACAGCAAGGCCAATGTCGACACAGCGGGCCGGCTACCGTCGGGTGAGTCGTTTGAAGACTTCGCGGGTCTGAAGCAGATTCTCGTGACCAGTCAGCGTGAGCGGATCATTCGAAACATCGTCGAGCGAACGCTTTCCTACGCACTTTGCCGTAAACTGGAACTCTTCGATCGTCCGACGGTCGATAGAATTGTCACTGAACTGGCTGCATCCGACGGCAGCTGGCGCGACCTGGTTCATCAGGTCGCCAACAGTCTTCCTTTTCAGGAAACGGTCTTCGGGCAATGAGATTGGGCGCGGCCTGAGTTGCCGGGACTCATGCCAATTGACTCAATACAAGCCCGACGCGCAAGCGAGTGAATCATGACGTGGAATATTGATCGCAGAACGTTTCTCCGCGGTTCCGCCGGCGCGGCTGTTCCGTTGCCATTCCTGAATCTGATGGAGGCGTCTGCGAAAGAATCGAACGACGGAAAACCACCCGTTCGATTCATGACACTCTTCAAACCTAACGGCGTTCATCCGCCGTCCTGGAATATCAACGGGGGCTCGGAGTTCGACTTTCGAATGTCGCCGCTGATGCAGCCATTCGCAAAGCACAAGGAAGACCTGCTGATCCTCGACAACATGGGCGACTTCGGGTTTTCGTCGCACGCGAACTCAACTCGACGGTTCCTGTCTGGTCACCACCAGAACACGAAATCCGCTTCTGTCGACCAGTTGATCGCCGACAGAATCAGCCAGGATACGCCGCATCGTTCTCTGGAACTGACAACCGAGGGACTGTTCCCCGACCAGATCGGCTGCAGCTACATCTCATACGATGGCAAAGGCCAGCCGATGCCGCGGGAGAGCGATCCGCAGCTGATCTTTGACCGCCTGTTCCGCAGCCCATTCAGCCATCGGCAGAAACGCCGGGAGATGGCCAGCCTGCTTGACCGGGTTCGCGAAGACGCCAAGGCGCTGTCACGAAACGCGGGTTTCGAGGACAAGGCCACACTCGATCAATATTTGACCGTCGTTCGCGAAACAGAGAAGCGGCTGCAGAACATCAGGCAACGCTCGTCAACGACGGACTTCTCTGAATTCAGGCGGCCCGAGCGGGCTGCGAATCTTGACGAACAGGTCGAGTCGATGCTCGATCTGATCGCCCTGGCCATGTGGACGGATTCGTGCCGCTGTATCACCTACATGCTCGGTAACAGCAACAGTCGCATGATCTTCGACTTCCTGGGCGTTAACGAGCAGCACCATTATCTTTCGCACTTCTTCCGCAACTTCAGCCGATCAAACCTGGAAGCGCTGTTGAAGATCAGTCGCTGGCACATGCAGAAATTCGACTCCCTGCTGACCAGGCTGAAGTCGTTCAAAGACCACAACGGGACACTGCTGGATCACAGTGTCGTCCTGTTTGGTTCCGGCATGGGACACAGTGACAATCACACGGCGACCCGCATCCCTATCATCCTGGCCGGCCAGGGCGGCGGCATGCTGAAGACGGGACGCTACGTCAGATTCTCCGAGAATCAGCAGATCGGAAAACTGCATCTCGCACTGCTGGACAAGTTCGGTGTCGAAGGAGATTCGTACGCCGGCTCGAGTGCCGCGCTGCCAGGGTTGGATGCTTCCGACTTTACACCGTGGAAAGAACGTCCGTTCGACAGTTGGGTCAAACTCGAAGGGAATCTGATCACCGTCCAGGGCCGACTTCGGATGTCGGACAATCTCGATGAAGCGAAGCTCTTCTTCGTGGACGTCGATCAGAAGCCGTCGGTCCGAGTCGAAGTGTCGTTTGGCGACTTCCACAACTTCAACCTCGCCTACCATTGTGGCACACCGATCAAGCTGACCGGAACCGGAACGGATCAGAGCGGCCAGTTGAAGATCACCAAGGTGAAAGAGCTGACGTCGCTGTTCGGTGCGAAGCCAGGGACCGCTCGCGGTTGATACGAAGTCCAGCACATTTAGACGACGCGAGCACACCGCCGCCTGCATCGCGTCTCGTATCGTCAGCCACTCTACTTACGAGCCGGCATCCAGTGTGAGTCCGGCATCGGTGATCTCGAACGGGACGATCGACTCGTCGCACGCACTTCCGCGATGTTTGGCGACCGACAGGGCGCGGCACATCTTCATTCCGTCACGGTATTTGCCCATCAGGATGATCGTGCTCGCGTTCGAGAGTACGTCGCCCGACTGGATGCGACGTTCCAGCAGCTCATCCATCATCATCTCGTGGCACGTATACAGCAGCAGGCAGCCCACGCGGCTGTAGTCGTACATGTGACGTTCGACCTGCTCGGCGTTCTTGCGGAACTGCACACGGAACAGATCCCTGGCCACCCAATCGGCTTCCTTCCGCAGGATCTGGTGATACACGTACTCGAACATGTGGAACTGGAATGAGTCGCTGGGCTTGTCCGCTGGTTCGACGCCGTCAATGACGCAGCGGCGGACTCCGTGGACAAAGTTTCCGTAAAAGAAGGCGATGGCCTCGTTGATCTTCTTCGACAGATCGACTTTCCACGTCTTCCAGTCGTCGAACTCCATGTCGCTGATCGTGACTCGCCGTCCGGCACGGTTGAAGATGTGCATCGAATCGAAACGAGCTGCCGCGCGATCCCACATCTGATCCGGGTGGATGTTCTCTCCAACAGGCTTGTCTCGCAGTTCCCACGAAAACAAACGCTGGGCGTAATCGGCGTGATTCTGCGTGTCGCCGCGTGAGGTCATGTCGAAAATCACGCCATTCTCGCCCTCCTGATCCAGCCCGGCCCGGGCAAACTGCAGGCCGAGCTGCGTCTTGCCGATACCGGTCGCCCCGACGACGACGGTCAGCGTCCCGGGCAGCAGGCCTCCCCCAAGCAACTCGTCGAGTCGAGAAATTCCCGTCTGCAGACGGTCTGACATGATTTTTTCTCGTGGTGGAAGGGCGTGGAATTCGATGACTGAACAAGCCGCACAACCGGTGCGCCGTGTGCAACCGGTCTGTGCGGTCAATCCCGAATGACCAGGCGGCGGGTTCTACCGGCTGGTTGCCCGGGTTTGTCAAGTCACAGAAAGGACTTGCGCCAAATCTCAATCCACAATCCTTCAATTTCAGCGGCGCAACGATCTTCTCCAATTGCCGTTTTGTCACGACCCCCAATCTCGGTAAACTTGCAATGCCGTCTCAACCGACAAAGCTTCCCCAATTGCTACTGCGGGCCCCGCTGCACCTATTGACGTCGTCTCCGTATTCTACGCAGTTGCTCTATCTGGCCCGCGATTCTGACTTCCGTCTGCATTCTGCGCGACGCTTCGTCGCGTCACGAGTACGCAGACGCACGCATTTTTCGCGCGAAGCCCGACTGACAGCGGCTGGTTTCGACTGACGGCGGAACTTCGGAGTGGCAACGGATGGCTGACTGACGATTTTCCCGACGAGTCCGAGTTCGACAGGACATCTGCTCATGGTTTTCGCATCCTGGCTCAAGAGATTTCGCTATTCGCTGGAGCGACAGGCGCGCGTGCAATGCGATCGGCTGTCTGGACCGCCCAAAGAGCGCCCGGCCCGCGGACGACGGTTTGCCCATCGTGTTGAAGTGGTCGAGGAGCGGACGCTGCTATCCAGTGTCACGTTCACCGTCAACTCGCTGAACGACGCCGTGGATGCCAACGTAGGCGACGGGATAGCCGATTCGGACCTGGTCACTCTGGGTCTGCAGACGACGCTTCGCGCCGCAATCATGGAAGCCAATGCGTCTACGGCGGAAAATGTCGAGATTATGGTTCCGGCCGGGACGTATACCTTGACGATCGCGGCGAGTGGTGGCGACGGCGACGATACGGGCGACCTCAACATTACGAATTCGATCTCCGCCATCGAAATTTCCGGTGTCGGCCCCACAACGTTGATTGATGGACGCGGCAATTCCAGCCGAGTGTTCCGAATCGAGGCCGGGGCGCATCGAGTCGAACTTGATGATCTGCGACTCCAGGGCAGTGCCGTGGGCAATGGCGGTGCCGTGCAGACGTTTTCGTTCCTGGAACTTGACGATGTCCAGATCGATATGAGTGATACACAGGCTGCGGGCGGCGGGCTCGCTGTGGAATCCACCGGAACGGCGACCGTCCTCAACAGTATGTTCACGGGAAACAGTGCAAATGGAGCGGCTGGAGCAGTTCTTGTCGAGGGTGTACTGACCGTCGCGAACACCGTCTTCGACACCAACTCGGGGGTGGTCGGTGGTGCGGTGTTTGTCGACACGTCAGCGAGCGCATCGTTCACGGCAACAACTTTTTCGAATAACAGCACTACCGGTTCCGGGGATGGCGGCGCGATCTTTGTGGATGGTGGCCAGGCGGTGGTTTCGGCGTCGCGTTTTACTGGAAATACGGCACGAGGAGGTGCCGGCCTGTTTGTGCAGAGTGGCAGTTCGAACGTGACGGTTGACGGTTCCACGTTCGACGCGAATGCGGCAACTCTGCGCGGTGGTGCGATCACAATTGCCGGGACCGCGTCGGTCACGAATGCGACGATCTCCGGCAACACTGCAAATGGCGGAGGAGGTGGCGGAATCGACGTCGGCGCATCGGGGGTTGTAACGCTGATCAACAACACCATCGCATTTAACCGCGCTAATGCCGGCGGCGGGGTCGCAATCAACATCGCGGGCGGAGGCTTAGTAACGACTGCCAATACGATTTTTTCCAACAGTACAGACACCGCGATGGCACCGAATGCGCTCCCGGACGTCTCGGGCACGATCACGTCGCTGGGCAGTAACATTGTGCAGGACGCCACTGGCTCGACGGGCTTTTCCGGGGGCGACCTGATCGCGACCGATCCGCTGCTGCTTTCGCTCGCAGACAATGGAGGCTTTTCTCCGACGCACGCTTTGCAGTTGTCCGGCCCTACCAGCCCGGCGATTGATGCCGGCAATACAGGCCTCGGCCCAGCGACGGACCAGCGCCGAGTGCCGCGGGCGCAGGGCCCGAATACAGACATCGGAGCGTACGAAACGGGATTCGGTGGTGCGTTCGTCACCACGACTGCCGACGCTGTGGTGGTTGACAGCGTGACTTCACTGCGGGAAGCGATCATCGACCTGAACGGAGGCATGCTGCCGGATCAAACGATCATCGTTCCGCCGGGTCTCTTCACGCTGTCCCGTACGGGCACCGAAGCGGGCGACGCAACATTCAACGACCTCGACCTCACCTTCTTCGCTGGCGCAACAATTATCGGATTCGGAGAAGTGTCGACCGTAATCGATGGATCCGGACTGGCCGGTGATGGTGTCGATGGATCAGGAAATGACCGTGTGTTTGAGATCGGATTCGGCGTGGCCACGACGATTACCGGCGTGGGAATCGAAAACGGTAATGCTGGAACGGCTTCTGGTGGCGGTATTCTGGCGAATGGCGCCCTGTCACTGTCGCTCTCGCGAATCGAGGACAACCAGGCGGGGGATGGCGGTGGTATTGCTGGCTTTGACAGTCTGACGCTCGACGGTGTGACGGTCACGGACAACACCGCAACGAACCTGGGCGGCGGCGTGGCCGCATTCTCATCGTTCAACTCCTCTACGATTCAGAATTCCTCGATCACGCGGAACAGCGCGACCAGCGGCGGTGGCATTCTGGTGGTCGGACCTGTCGTCGTTCGAAACACGATGGTGACTCGAAATACCGCTGTTGGCGACGGCGGCGGTATTGCTGTCGATGGACAATCGGGCGGTTCGCTCGAAGTGTCCAATTCCACGGTGAATCTGAATACGGCCGGTGGGTTCGGTGGCGGCATTGGCAGTTCAGGGTTCGTTGAGGTCATCGGAACGACGGTGTCAAACAACACGGCGACACTGAGCGGGGGTGGTGTGGCCGCCACCGCGGGCACACTGCGAATTGCCGGCAGCACGATCACCGCGAACGTCGCGAACCAGAACGGTGGTGCGGTAGCGATCGGAGTACCACCGGGTGGAATGATGATTCCATTCAGCGGTCCGGTAGATGCGAACATCACGTTCTCGGAGATCAGCTCCAACTCGGCTGGTCTCAACGGCGGCGGTGTAGCCAACTCCAACTCGATGCTGTTTGTCGGAACCAGCGCCCTGACCAGTAACACCGCGGCCAATGGCGGTGGCCTGGTCAACAGCTTCGGCGGGACAACGGACATCGTCAGCTCAACCGTATCAGGCAATACGGCGACTGGCTCAGGCGTCGGTGGTGGTCTGTTGAACGATGGCGGCACATTGGATGTGACCAACGCGACGATCACGAACAACACCGCCGCCAGCGGCGGTGGACTGGTGAGTCAGACTAACCAACTTACGAAAGTACAGAACACGATTATCGCCGGGAACATGCTTTCGGCCGGTAGCCTCGGTGTCGATGTGTTTGCCGATACTGTTATTACGACCGGTGGGAACAACGTGATCGGCGTCGGGGAGTTCGGCTTCGTCAACGGAGTGAACAACGACCAGACCGGAACAACAGGCACTCCTCTGAATGCTCTGCTCGGACCACTGCAGAACAACGGTGGACTGACTCAAACGCACGCGCTGCTGGCCGGTAGCCCGGCGATTGATGCGGGCAACAATTCGAATCTCGATCAGACCGATTCGGAAGTCGACGTCGACCAGCGCGGGGCCGAACGGATTCTGAATGGTGGAATGTCTGCCAACGTCGATATCGGAGCATTTGAACTGGGGTCGACCGCGATTTTCGTCACCACAACGAGCGACGTCGTCAATGGTGTCGATGGTGTGACGTCACTGCGTGAGGCCATTAACACAGCGAACGGCAACGTTGACGCGAACACCATCGTCGTGCCGGCGGGAACGTACAAACTGGCGCTGGCTGGTACGGGAGAAGACTCCAACGCAACGGGCGACCTGGACATTACGAACCCGGTGACCATCGTCGGGTATGGAATGGGTGTGACCGTTATTGATGGCGAGTCAATCGACCGTGTCTTCGATGTCTTCTCGACGACTGCCACGTTCCTGGACCTGACGATCCAGGACGGAATGGTCGTTGGAGCCGATGGTGGCGGCTTGCGGGCCGAATTCAGCACAACAACGCTGGAACGTGTTGAAGTGAGCGACAACTCGACCAATGCCTCGGGTGGTGGTGTCAGCACATTCGCTGGATCGAGCACGTTGAATGTCCTGGCCAGTATCTTTGTCAACAACCTGGCCGCAAACGCGGGCGGCGCGATTTCGACGTCCGAGGACACTCTCAACGTCTCGAACACGATATTTGACCGCAACAGGGCGATGTCCGGCGACGGCGGTGCAATCCGGATCTTCGGTGCCAACGCGACAATAACCGGCAGCCAGTTCACGGAAAACATGGCAACAAACGGCTTTGGCGGTGCTGTGTTTGTTCAACGACTTTTCGGAAACACAACGACGATCGACTCTTCGCGATTCGCCGGCGGTGTGGCGTCTTCCGGTGGCGCTGTAGCGAACCTCAGCGATATGGTCGTCATTACCAACAGCGAATTCGCGGACCTGACTTCGGGCATGCAGTTCATCCCCGGGAACACGGCGACGGGGCCTGGTGGAGCGATCCTGAATCAAGGGGGCAATCTCACCGTAACTGGCACGCTGATTCGACAGAACTTTGCCATGGGTGGGCCTGGTGGCGGTATTGCCAACGTCGGCACCGGTGCTCAACTGACGGTTGAGGATTCACAGATCGAGTTTAACAACACCGACATTTCGGGCGGTGCCGTGTTCAACGAACAGACAGCGACTTTGCGCCGCACGACTGCCAGCGGAAATACGGCCTTCTCGGGTGCGGGCGGCATCGTGAATCAAATGGGTGGCACGCTCCTTCTGGTGAACAGCACGATTTCCGGTAACACCGCGCCAAGCGGAGCCGGTGCAGTCGCCAATCTGAATGTATCATCCACGCTCACTATCGACCACAGCACGATCACATTGAATCGAGGCGGCACTGGTCCTGGGGGCATCAGCAACGAGGGCACGGTCAACCTGAAGAACTCAATCGTCGCCGTCAACACGACGGCAATGGGCAAGAGTGATCTGGCCGGACTGGGGACATTCAACTCGAACGGCAACAACCTGATCGGCGATCAGGATGGCATTACTGCGTTCCAGAACGGAGTGAGCGGCGACATCGTCGGCGGCCAGACTGCGCTGGCGGTCACGATCACAAATGCATCCAACGCCACTCCGATTCAGATCGACACGTCCGCGGCGCATGGGCTGGTAACGGGCGAACGCGTGAGAATTGAGAACGTGACGGGCAATCTGTCCGCGAACGGGACATTCACGATTACGTTTGTGGACACCGATTCTTTCACGCTCGACAACTCCGCCGGCAGTGGTGCCTCTGTTCCCGGTGGCGACATATTCCGGCTGGCGAATCCGATGCTCGCGATGCTCGCGTTGTTAGCGAACAACACGACTGCGCCCGATCCTCCAACGCAGAGTGGAGGCATGATGATGTCACTGGGTGGTGCTGAATCACCCGATGAAATTCAGCCTCTGGATCCCGTCGTGCCGCAAACGCATCGACCCTTGCCTGGCAGTCCTGTAATCGACGCCGGCGATGCCACCGGGATCGAACCGACCGATAACCGCGGGACGGGATTTCCGCGGAATGTCGATGGTGACAACGCTGGTGGTGCTCAGCCGGATATCGGGGCGGTCGAACTGTTTCTAACAACAGTCAGCGGGCGGAAGTTCAGCGATATCAACGGCAACGGCGTCCAGGACATGCCGACTGAGCCGGGACTGGACTTTGTGATCATCTATGCCGACATCAACGGAAACGGCATTCTGGATCTGGGGGACCGCTTTACCAGCACGGATTTCAACGGCGATTACACGCTGGACCTGGTGCCACCGGGAACGCAGATCATCAGCGAAATCCTGCCGGTGAGTGCGATCCCGGGATTGCCCGGTTTCCGCCAGACCAGTCCGCTCGTCCCGCTTTCGGGAACACCCGTCACTCTGGATTCACTCACCGACCCGGACGGTGTCGTCAGCGCCGACTTCAATGGCGACGGCTTGCTGGACGTGGCCTTCTCTGATCCGGGCAATGATCAGATCAAAGTGCTCATTCAGCAGATGAACGGCATGTTCGTGAGCAGCACATACGCTGTGGGCAACGAACCGCGGAACGTGGCGGTGGGTAATTTCAACAGTGACGGTTTCATCGACCTGATCGTACCCAATCGACTGAGCAACGATGTGACGGTGCTGCGGAATCAGGGGAACGGCACGTTTGTGCCGTTCGCCACAGTGAGCGTCGGCACCGAACCGGTGGACGTCGTCACGGGCGATTTCAACCAGGACGGATTCCTGGACTTTGCGACGGCCAATCAGGCGTCGAACAACGTGTCTGTGATTTCGGGTGACGGAGCCGGCGCGTTCACGCCGCTGGCAACACTGGCCACCGGTGCGTCACCGCGCGAACTGACCGCGGCCGACTTCGACCGCGACACCCGGCTCGACATCGCCACGGCCGACTTCACCGGCAACAGCGTGACCATGCTGCGGAATCAGGGCGGCGGCATGTTCCTGACGGACACGCTCGCACTGGCCGGTACACAGCCGATCGCCATCGACTCGGCCGACTTCGACCTCGACGGTCTGCCGGACATTGTGCTGGGACTGGACCAGACCAATCAGGCGAGTGTGCTGCTCAATCGCGGTACTGCGACGACGTTTCAGACGATCCCACTGGGCGCCGTGACGAATCCAACATCCGTGACGGGAGTCGACTTCAACGGGGACGGTTTGCCGGATGTGGTGGCGACGAGTAGCGCGGCCAGCAACAACGTGGTCGTGTTCCTGGGCAACACAGTCGGTCCCCCGTTCACCTCAGCCACATTCACCGCCGGCGATCAGCCAAACTCGCTGGCAGTTGGCGACATCAACAACGATGGCCGACCCGATCTGATCACGACCAACGTCGGCTCGGACGATGTCACGGGGCTGGTGAATCTCACCGGCAGTCGCGTCGAGACGCTGACAACCGGTGTGATCACCAGCAACGCGAACTTCGGCAATCAGCAACTGGCGTCTGTCAGCGGAACGAAGTTCAGTGACGTGGACGGCGACGGTGTTCATAGACGTGACACACTGGGATTCCTCGACAACTTCGATCAGGGCTTCCCCGATTTCAACTGGCAGAACGAAGTGGGGGCATGGGTCGTCAGCAATGGTGAGTACTCGGCTTCCGTGCCGGGCAATGTCCCGCCGACTTACAACAGCCTGCCGTTCACGCTGACCGACTTCGAGATTGAACTCGACTTCAACAACGTTGCCGATGGTGGCGTGTGGCTGCGGAGCACTCCGACGGACCCGGCACAGCCCAGTGGTGTGCTGCTGGTCGTCGGCGGCCCGACAGTGAACAGTGGGACGGGCCTGTACTGGCACGAAGTCAACAATGGCGTATTTGGTTCGGTTTTGAATTCCGTCGGCGGTCTGTTCACTCCGGGTGACAATGTGCGCGTCCGCGTTGTGGTTGAGGGCAACACCTACTCGGCGTTCCTCAATGGCTCGACGGTGGCCGCGACGACACTCACTACATCGACGTTCGCCAACGGCCGTGTCGCGCTGTACTCGAATTCGGCGCAGACGTTCGACAACGTGGAAGTGTCCAACGTGGCGAACCCGGAACCCGGACTGCCCGGTGTCGCAATCTTCCTCGACACCAACGGCAACGGGCGGCGGGACCTGTTCGAACAGACGGCGCTGACTCGGACCGACGACCCCTCGACCGGACTTGACGAGAGCGGCGGGTATCTCTTCCTGGACGTTCTGCCGGAGGACGTGCGCGTCATCGAAGTTGTGCCGCCGGGCTTCCAGCAGACGACGCAGCAGTCCAATGTGGAACTGTTCTCGACCGACCTCGAAACCGTTACCGCTGGCGACAACGCCGTCGATACGCTGCTGCTCGACCTGAACGGTGACGGACTGAACGACCTGGTCGTGCTCAGTCAGGACTCCGGGACAGGCAACCTGCGCGTGTTTGGCGGTACGGGTACCGAGCACTTTACTACCGTTGCGCCGATCGCAGTCGGGTCAGGAGCGGAAGCCGTCTCGGCCGCGGATCTGGATGGCGACGGTGACCTGGACCTCGCGGTGGCGCATGCCACCGATGACAACGTCCGACTGTTCGAGAACACCGGCGGACTGACGTTCGTGCTGCGGCAGACGCTGAACGTGACGGCGGGTGACATGCCCGGCGACGTTGTCCTGCGCGATATCAACGCAGACGGTCGGGCGGACGTGATTGTCGCCAATACGAATTCGCCGTCGGGAGTCCGCGGCGTCTCGATCTTCACGAACAACAACAGCATGCCGGGGGCCTTCGCGTTTAACGCAGCCGTGAATCTCAACACCGGCGGACAGACCGTCGCGGTCGCGGTGTCTGACCTGGACAACGACGGAGATCCGGACATTGCCGCGGTCGTCAGCGACACGAACGAGGTCCGCGTCTTTGAAAACAGCAATGGCACGTTCCTGTCGGCGGCGACGGTGAGTACCGGGACAAACCCGACGGCGATCGCCGTCTCGGACTTCGACGGTGACGGTCGGGCTGACCTGGTGGTTGCGAAGACCACGGGCACCTTCGGCCTTGAGTTCTTCGCGGGATCCGGACTGTTCAAGTATTCGACTGCCTTCAGTTTCGGGTTTTCAATTGCACCGGACAGTCTGGCGGTCGCTGATCTGAACAGCGACGGTCTGGATGATGTTGTCTTTACGAATCCGTCGACGGGACAGGTCGGAGTTCTCCAGAATTCCATTTCCGGATTCATGAGCGAAGTTCGTTTCACGGCGGCGTCTCAAATCACTGGTGTGTCCGTTGGAGATGTGGATGGCGATGGCCTGACCGACATTGTGGCTGTCCAGAATTCGACGGGCGCCGACGCTGTGGCGCTGTTCAATCGATTCGGGTCCATCCCGCTCAGCCTGGTCGCTGGCCAGCGGGTGACGGGCCAGGACTTCGGCAACGTGCAGCTGGGCACGCTGAGTGGCACAAAGTTCCATGACCTCGACCTGGACGGTGTCTTCGACATGGGTGAAGACCCGCTCCCGGGCTTTAAAATCTTCCTCGATCTGGACGGCGACGGTGTGCATACACCGGGCAGGGAACCGTCCACTCTGACCGACAGCAACGGCAACTGGACGCTGACCAACGTCCCAGTCAACACCACAGTGTCGGTGGTAGAAGAAATTGTGGGAACCGGCTTCTTCCAGACGTTCCCGAATACGCTTCAACTCGGCATGGACATGGGGTTCGATACGCTGGACGGGCCAGACCAGACGGCGATTGGTGATCTAGATGGCGATGGCGACAACGATGTGGTGGTTGCCAGTGTGTTCGATGATGTGGTCGAGATTGGGCTCGTCGATAACGCGACTGGTACGGTGAGTCGGGCGAGCTTCTCCGTGGCCAATCTGTTCCGAGTAGCGCTGGCGGACGTCGATGGAGACAACGATTTGGATATCCTCGCGGCCGGCGCGAATCTGTCCGTGGCATTGAACAACGGCAACGGCACATTTGCGGCCCCGACAACATTCGGCTCGGGAACCTTTTCTGCCCTGACCGTGGGCGACTTTGATGGCGACGGCGACGCGGATGTCGCGGCTACCGACACTCAATTGACCGTCTTTCTGAACAACGGCAGCGGCGCATACGCACCGCAGACGGCCATTCCTCTGGCCGGGCGTGCCGATGTGGTCATCACAGCGGATGTCGATGGCGACATGGACCTCGACCTCGTGATCACATCTCAGACAACCGACGTATTTCAGATTCTGAAGAACGATGGGGCCGGGGCGTTTACGGTGACGCAAACGGGTGGACTGGACGATGGTCCTGTCGGTCTGACCGCCGCCGACTTTGATCAGGGCAGTCCGGGGCTGGAACTACTGACCGCCAGTGCCAACTCTGAGACATTCCAGCTTCTGACGAACAATGGAACAGGAACATTCACACCGCAGACCGGAGTCGCGACCGGCCTGTCCAGCCCGCTGTTTGCCGACTCGGCCGATCTGAACAGCGACGGCAATGCCGACTTCGTCATTACCGATTTCCTGGGAAGCAACATCCTGATCGGGCTGGGTGATGGAAACGGTGGCTTCAGCACACAGCCACTGGCTGTGGGATCGTCACAGACGGGAGTCACCCTCGCCGATCTGACGAACAATGGGCGCCCGGATATTGTCCTGACGGTCCCTCTTTCAAACATGATCGTCGTGATTCCCAATCTAACCGGCTCTCAGAACTTCACACTGGCGGCCGGACAGGTGCAGAGCGGAATCCTGTTCGGTAATCGCGCCTTGCCCGGTTCGATCAGCGGCGTCAAGTTCCGGGACGACAACGAGAACGGTATTCAGGACATGGGTGAACCGGGACTGGCCGGTTTCACGATCTTTGCCGACCTCGACAATGACGACGTGCTGGACGGCGGCGAGCCGTTCGCAGTGACGGCGGCCGATGGTTCGTACACGATTTCCGGGCTCGAAGCTCTGGAGCAGTTCACAGTCAGCGAAGTTCCGCAGGCCGGCTTCGTGCAGTTTGGTCCGATCGATCCCGGGTTCTCGTTCGTGGCGGATGTTGAGGCGGGCGGCCCGGCAGCCGGAATCGTCGTCGGGCGGTTCAACAACGATGCGATCGACGACATCGCCGTCACGCTGGAGAACACGAATCAGGTTGCAGTGCTGATTGGCCAGGCTGGTGGCGGATTCAGCGCTCCGACGTTGATCGGCGTCGGTATGGTGCCGTTCGCGATCGCGGCTGAGGACTTCGATGGCGACATGGATCTCGACCTGATCGTCGCCAATGAAATGGACGGCACCGTCAGTCTGCTTCTGAACAGCGGCGTGAGTTCGGGCATGTTCGTGGCCCAGACGGCCGACGCGGCCGGTCCCGAACCGTTCGACCTAGCGATCGCCAACTTCGACGGGATCAACGGAGCGGACGTGGCCGTCGTCAATCGCTCGGCCGCTACGTTCCGGATTCTGCTCAACGACGGCAACGGGAACCTCACGGCTGGGACTCCCATCAGCACGGTCAGTTCGATGCCGTCATCGATTGTTGCTGGCGACTTCGATCAGGACGGCGCCGTCGATGACGTTGCTGTGGTCACCTCCGGAGACAACATGCTGCGTGTCTTCGTTCAGCAGCCGACCGGCACGTTCATCGTGGGAGCGACCCTGGCGACCGGAACAGACCCGTCCCGCGTGCGCTCGGCGGACCTCAACGGCGACTCGGTCCCCGATCTGGTCGTGGTAAATCAGCAGTCGAACAACGTCACCGTAATCCTGAATAACTCAAGCGCCGGCACTCTCAATCTGGGCACTGCCACAAACTTCAACGCCGGCGTTTCCGGCGAAACGCTCGTGCTGGATGACTTCAATCGCGACTCGTTCGTAGACATCGTCACCGCGGGAGAGAACTCGGATAAGGTGGCCCTGCTGCTCAACGACGGAACGGGGTCCTTCGCGGCGCCGATCCTCTTTCCGACAGACGGGACGTTGCCCGTCGAAATCGCCGCGATTGATCTCAATGCGGACGGCGACCCGGACCTGGCCATCACCGACGAGAACTTCAGCGAGATCCTGTTGGCCGCAAATGCCTTCGGTTCGCACGTGGTGTTCCTCGGCGCCGGACAGAACGTCACCGGCCGCGACTTCGCGAACCGCAATATCAATCAGCCGCCAGTCCTGACCGTGCCGGGGGCTCAGACGGTGAACGAAGACGTCATCCTGACATTCGACAGCAGTGCACCGGTCAACACGATTTCTATTACGGACCCCGACGAAGCTTTGAATCCGGGTGCCAAGCTGGCCGTCTCGCTGAACGTCACGAACGGCACGCTGACCTTCCCGGTCACGACCGGGCTCACGTTCCAGGCCGGCACCACAAACGGCAGCAACAACATCATCGTCACCGGAACGCTGGCCGACCTGAACGCGAGCCTCAACGGCCTGCAGTTCCTGGGCAATCAGGACGTGAACGGGATGGCCACGCTGACGGTCTCCGTCGATGACCTCGGCAACTTTGGCACAGGCAGCCCGCAGTCCGATGTGGAAGTCATCAACATCACGATTACTGCTGTGAATGACGTTCCGGTCGCTCAGGCCAGCAGTGTCAGCACGAACGAGGACACGGCAAAAACGTTCGCCGTCGGTGAATTCAACTTCAACGATGTCGAGGGCGACGGGCTGGCGTCCATCACGATCACGGGGCTCGGTCTTGCCAGTGGCGACACGCTGAAACTCAGCGGCAGCGACGTCAGCGTCAACGACACGATCACCGCCGCGAACATCCCGAATCTGGTCTATACGCCAGCGGGCGATGCGAATGGAGCCGGACGCTCGACATTCGACTTCCGCGTCAATGATGCCGGCAGCGGAATCGTCGCGGCCACAATGACCATTGATGTCAACGCTGTGAATGACGTTCCGGTCGCTCAGGCCAGCAGTGTCAGCACGAACGAGGACACGGCAAAAACGTTCGCCGTCGGTGAATTCAACTTCAACGATGTCGAGGGCGACGGGCTGGCGTCCATCACGATCACGGGGCTCGGTCTTGCCAGTGGCGACACGCTGAAACTCAGCGGCAGCGACGTCAGCGTCAACGACACGATCACCGCCGCGAACATCCCGAATCTGGTCTATACGCCAGCGGGCGATGCGAATGGAGCCGGACGCTCGACATTCGACTTCCGCGTCAATGATGCCGGCAGCGGGATCGTCGCGGCCACAATGACCATTGATGTCAACGCCGTGAATGACGTTCCGGTCGCTCAGGCCAGCAGTGTCAGCACGAACGAGGACACGGCAAAAATGTTCGCCGTCGGTGAATTCAACTTCAACGATGTCGAGGGCGACGGGCTGGCGTCCATCACGATCACCGGGCTCAGTCTCGCCAGTGGCGACACGCTGAAACTCAGCGGCAGCGACGTCAACGTCAGCGACACGATCACCGCCGCGAACATCTCGAATCTGGTCTATACGCCAGCGGGCGATGCGAATGGAGCCGGACGCTCGACATTCGACTTCCGCGTCAATGATGCCGGCAGCGGGATCGTCGCGGCCACAATGACCATTGATGTCAACGCCGTGAA
>CAUZFZ010000105.1:0-38466 GCA_963579025.1 Planctomycetota bacterium
CATCCGCTTCCATGCGAATTTCCATCGAGACTCCTTTCCCGGTCCGACTTCAACCATCAACCGGAAGGGAGTCTCGATATTTTCCCGATTCCCCAACACCCACGTTTTGGGATCACGCCCCATGACAACGGTCGTCATGATCGCCGGATTCGGCAGTGTCATGACCAGTCAGCTTCCGACTCACTTTCTGTTCGCGGCCATGGCGAGCACGACAATCGGCGCGGCTCTGCTGGGAGATCTGATCATCCTGCCTGCGCTGCTGGTGTGTTTCCCCGATCACACGCAGCCAGACGGACCGCCAGCCGGTGAATCGGAAGGATGACTGCTGCGTGTTTACCCCGTGCCGGGACCATTCGCCGTCGTTGCCCTGAACACCGTACGATGCCGCATGTTGTGGCGATGCTCGTCTGGTGGGATCCAGACTTTGTTAAAACGCTCTCTCCGTCACGGTTGAAGCACCGCGTCAGGCAGTCAGGGATGGCGTTGTCGCGGTCTCACGACGAATTGCTCATGCCGGACTGGTCTTACAACACACTCTTCCGCCCCGTGCTGTTTCGGTTGCCGTTTCCGCTTGCGCGGAACTTGTGCATGAATTCGATGGGTCGCCTCGCGAGTCTGCCACTCGGAGGACGGGTCATCGATCTGATGGGACACATGGCGCCGGATCGACGACTTGGGCGGCAGGTCGGCGGGATTGAGATCCCAGCTCCAACGGGACTCGCCGCTGGCATCGATTTCCATGTACGTGGTCACGGTGCACTCGCGCGATTTGGTTTTGGAGTGATCGAAGTCGGTCCCGTGTCGATCGGTGGATGTGAAACGGTTGAATGCATCGAACTTAATGCAGAATCGGAGACGCTCGTCTGTTCGCCGGATCTGCCTCCGGTTTCACCCCGTGATCTGGCCGAACGACTGGCTGCGTCGTCGTCGCCCCCAGTTCTGCTGCGGGTCGTGTTGCCTGAATCTCCAGGCAGCGAGGAATCAATTCAGCAACTTGAGCAAACGGTAAGCCTGCTCAACGGTCATGTATCCGGCCTGACTCTTGTCGGCACAACGTCGTCCGGTGGGCACGCAGCATGTTCCGCGGAGTGGATCGACGTGCTGCGCCGTGTTGGATTCTCTGGCCCCGTGTTTCATGTGGCTCCCGACGACGTCGATCCGGCACAGATCAAAGACGCAGGCTTCTCAGGCGTCGTGATCGACGCCGCCAGAAGCGACTCGTCGGGTCGACGGATCATGGGACGCGCCGGACAGGCGGCAGTCGTGGAACGAGTTCGCCAGTTCCGTGACAGAGATGACGGCGACATGGCCGTCATCACAACGGGCGGCATCCACGAACCCGCGGATGCACTCGAACTGCTACAGGCAGGAGCCGATCTTGTTCTGATCGACTCGGGGCTGGTGTTTGCCGGACCGGGGTTGCCCAAACGTATCAACGAGGCGGTGCTTGCGTCAGATCATCTGTTGAGTGTGGCAGGATTGGAAGTGGGACGTGGCTTACACGATGCCGCGCCAGCGGCCGCGCAACAAAGCTGGTTCTGGACGATGTTGTTGGCGATCGGAATGTTCGGGGGCGGCGTCTTGGCCATGGGGGTGGCGACAACTCGAGTCATGCTGCCGTACGACGAAGCATTCGTTGGAGTGACCATCGACGAGCTATGTGGCGCCAATGAAAACCTGCTGCCGTTTCTGACGCATGACCGAGTCACACTCGCCGGCACGATGCTGGCGGATGGGATTCTCTATCTGGCGTTGTCGCTATGGGGCATTCGGGCCGGGTTTCACTGGGCTCGCGTGACCCTGCTGACGTCGGCACTGGTCGGCTTTTTCGGGTTCTTTCTATTCCTCGGTTTCGGCTACTTCGATCCGTTTCATGCATTCGTGACGGCCGTCATGTTTCAGTTCACGCTGCTGGGCATGCACGCCTCGTTTGAGTCGCGCCCGTGTCTCACGGTGCCTGACCTGCACAACGACCGGGCCTGGCGAATGAACCAGTGGGGGCAGTTGATCTACATCCTGCACGGCGGAGCGATCATCGTGGGCGGCTGTGTGATCAGCTTTTTTGGTGTGACCAGCGTCTTCGTGCAGGAAGACCTCGACTTCATGCAGACTACTGCCGAGACGCTGCGTTCAATCAATCCCAAACTGGTCCCGATGATCGCTCACGATCGCGCGACATTCGGTGCCATGCTCATCAGTTGTGGAATCGTCGTCCTGTTGAGTTCGTTGTGGGGCTTTCGCCGTGGCGCCGCCTGGTTGTGGTGGGCGCTGCTGCTGGCCGGCAGTGCGGCGTATGTCTCGACAATCGGCGTTCATCTTCAGGTTGGTTACACGAGCTTGCGTCATCTCCTGCCCGCGTACGGAGGACTGGCCGCGCTCGTCCTTGGTTCGGCGCTGAGCGGCCCATTTCTACTGGGGCAAGGTTGTTCAAGGGAATAGGCGCGATCAAGCCTCAAGTTCGGAGGGGCGAGTGGCTCCTGGCCTCTTAATCTTAATCCTACTCTTAATCTTACTCCCCAATCCGCTCCGCTCGCGGCTCGGCCGCGTGTCTGGGCATGCTGGCTATGAAGAGGATCGAGGCCGAAGTCGTTGGCTCAGGACTGACGCACGGAGATTAAGATATGCAGCTACAGGCGAGGCAACGAGACCTGCCGGGTTGGTCGCCCTCTGTTCCGCGGAACTCGGATTACGGCACGTTCCTGCACTGCGAATCCAAAATCATGCGCAAGTTCGCGTTGCGCCAAGTGGAACCACGGCGTGTTGGGATGTGCGTCGATGCAGCGCTTCAGAATGCGTTTAGCGTCTTCCCCGCGTGTTGTCCGTTCGACTCGGCTCGGTCTTGCCGCATGGATTGTGAGCCCGTTCGTGGAAGACTTCAGTGTTCCTGGTCTCAACCTCGGAGCAAAATCGACAAAGGCCCGGTAGCGGGTTCGTGCGGCAATTAACCGGCCATACGTCAGATCGTGCCAGGCCTGCCAGCGAGGGGACGTTTCCTGCTCGTACAAACCGACAACGACTCGGTTTTCGAAGACACGAATCAACTCGTCGATATCCCGGACAGCAACCTCAGCCTTCCGCTTCTCAGAAGCCAGTTCGCTGCCCAGCCGTGCCTGAAATTCCTGAGCCGTGTAATAGAACGGGCCACCAAATCGAACACCGTAGTCGAGGCGAGGAGGCTGCAGATTCAGTTTGTGCGCGGCTTCCACAGCTTTAAGAACTGCTACGCGCAGCGGGCGTTCCCGCAAATCTGCCTGAATCAGATCTGCGGATCGATAGTCCGGTAGGTAAGGCCGCAACGTGTCGATGCGGAACGGTGAACTGTCACTCGGGCGATCGTACACAATGTAATTTCCACCGGTTGCCATCGTGAGTCGTGTCAACGCGTACGGCCCGAATCCCGACAGCATCGCGTCCAGGTTGGAGCCTCCCTGCCATGCTGGCGACTTGCCGTACCACGGACCTCGCTTTGACTCGTCCCAGTTGGCCGGCACATTGCGAAACCAATAGGGCAATCGCAATCGCTGGCGTAACGCGGTGTCCGGGCCTCGAACGACGGGCAGGTAGTACACGCGGTCGTCTTCAGCCTGAAAGGCGTGATAGCCCTGCATCTGACCGAGCACCGCGGACGGACCGATGACACTGACCTCAAGCCGGCTGTTCCGACAAATCTGAATGGTGCGTTCCAGGCGCAAGTAGTCGTCTCCCGATTCGTCGGTGCACACGACGCACATCAGGTTCTTCGACCGGTTCTTACCGTTCTTCTGAACAAACTGCTCTTCGGACCATTCAATCGCCGAGAACACATTCTCCAACCCGGTCGCGTCCAGACCGTAGTCTTTGCGGATGGCTGCCAGCGCCTTTCCTGGAACGGTCGTGACAGTGAGTTTTTCCGGACGCGCGCCGAATGCCACAACGATGTGCATCAATGTATGCGACTCATCGGTGCGGGTTTCGTGAACTTCCTGCAGGTAGCCTTCGAGTCGATCAGCCAGCATATTTCGTTGTCGCTGCATGCTGACTGAACGATCCATCAGCCAGATGACAGCCATGTCGCGTTCCAGCAGTTTGGCTTTGATCGATTCGATGATCGCGTCAGTGGCTCCCTCAACCGACTTTGCCTGACTGACTTTGGCTTCACGCGGTTCTGCGGCTGGCTCGGAACTCCCGGGGCCCGTGTTGGAATCGGCTGCGGTGTCAGATTTTCTCGGAGCGTCCTGCGTCGCGGTAATCGATTGCAGGCCTCCGGCTTCGGATGCGTCAAACACATTCGGCTGTATCGTCAACGGCACTGCGTTAGCTTCGACTGGATCGAGCGCGGGATCATCCTTGTCCTCGTCGGTTTCAGCATCAAAATCGACTGACTCGATACCGTTGTCCTCAACGACCGACGGTAGAACGGTGATGATTTCCGACAAGTTCGTTGCTGGCAATTCCGGGAGAATCCATGCGGCAAGAACCAGCAGGATGATGGCATGCACGGCCGTGGAGATCACGTACGAACGCGACTCTTTCGACTGCAGCACCTGCTTCCATGGTGAAAGCAACTCGCCCTCTTCAGGTTCGGCGTCATCGAATTCGAGTTTGATGTCCGGAAGCGAATCGGCGAGATCCATCACTGAGTCAAGCTCGGTCCGCGTCCCATCCTCGACGTGGTCAAACTCAACGTCAGGCCGCTCTGGATACGGTGGATCGTTGTCGGTGGCGACGATGCGGGACGACCGGCGACGACTGGGCGCCGGCAACTGGATTTCACCGTCGACTGACGAAAGGCCTTCACTGGAATCCGCCGCGCTGTCCTGTGCGCCCGGTAGCGCTACGAACAGCTCACCGCAGTTCGGACATTCACGGTATTGACCCGCAATGCTGTCTGAACCAACGACCGTGCGTTCGCAGTGAGGGCATTCAACAGTGATCACAGGACAAACCGATCGAAAGCGTGTTCCAGTTCAGCAGCAATATGTTCTGACCTGAAAGAAGTGCAAACGAGCAAAATCCTCCTGACTCAACACCATATCCTCAAGACCGTCCGGTAATCGGCATCATGGATCGCCGAGTTCGTACATTCCGTGACCTGAGTACCGCAGTCGACCTTTTTCGGCGAGTGCATCCCAAATCGATTGGGGATACTGGTTCGGCGGCGTGATTGCCACGACGCCCGACTTTTCGCCTCCGGTCATCGGTCCGTAACCGAGCCGCGACTCATCATCGAGCCGGGTCAGTTTCATCCGTTTCTTGAACGCCTTCAGAGCCCGCTTCAGCTCTTCTTTGGTATGCGGTTCCGCTGGCGGCGTTTCTTCTGGTTCTGTCATGAGGTTCTCCGTCTCATCGCTGTGCGTGGACTGTGCCTATTCGTTTGAAGTCATGCCGCGTCGACGCAGCCAGTCGGCCGCTCGCGCCGGCCAGGTGGCGACGTTTGAGTTTCTGACGGGTCGCATGCCGTAGCCGTGCCCGCCAGTCTCGTAGATGTGCAGTTCCGCTGGAACGCCACTACGCTTGAGCCCCGCATAGAACAACACGCTGCTGATCGATGTCGCACTGTCATTGTGGGCATGAATGAGAAGTGTCGGTGGGGTTTCCTTCGAGATCTTCAACACGTCACGCAACTGCCCGGTTTCGTCGTCAACCAGCCGCCACGGATAAACCAGCATGCTGAAATCAGGTCGGCAGGAGATTTCATCCACTGCATCCTGGGACTTGTAAGATCGTGAGGCAAACCGTGTCGTGACGAGTGCTGCGGCCTGGCCTCCGGCTGAGAATCCAAGGACGCCGATCCGGTCTGGCTTCAGCCCCCACTCGCCGGCATGATGACGCACCAGGCTGACAGTTCGCTGACCATCCTGCAGAGGGCGCTCAGACAGTTTTGGAAGATCGTTGTTGGTCTGAGTTCCTGCCGACTGCTTCGTCCGGTAATGGACGACAATGCCCGTAATACCATGCTGATTCAGCCACGCTGCGGCTTCCGATCCCTCTTTGTCTGTCACCACGTAATTGTACGCGCCGCCTGGAAAAATCAGCACGGACGCGCCGGACCAGTTCGCAGCCGGTGCCGGTGGATGAAACACATGCAGTCGCGGACGCGTGATGCTCTTCACTCGGGTTGCTGGAGGATCTTCGTTGGCACGGCGAGCAAGCGTCTCACCGGTGTTTCGAGTTGATTCACCCGGAGCAAGCTCAGGCCAGATATCCACGACACGGTCCGCATCACGGGCGTCCGCACCCAGGCCGGCAAAGCACAACAGCAGCAGCACCATTCCATACCGAATGGAGAGAGCGGGCAATCGAGTGGTGTAAACGGTCATGCAGCGTTGTCCTGATTCGACGGAGTACGAGGCTCGCTGAATTTCTCTCAACACACGGTGGACGGTATAGTCGGGTGTCGAAATCGCGTGACTGCCGGCTCGACGACGAGAGACTAACAGTCCGGCTGGAGATGCTGAAACGGTTTCGAATCGACCAGTAGCTCGCGCTTGAATTGAGGCGGCCATGTTTTTTCTCAGGCTTCTCGTGTACGTCGCTCTGATTGCGTCGGTGATCACTCCCGTGAGCGGTGGGGAACAGGCACCGGGCCAGCCATCGGAACTTGACGCTGCAACGCGGAGAGAGCTTAAAGACGTTGCACGTCTGGCCTACGCGACCGTGTATGACGGATGGAGTAGCGACGAAGTACTTCTGCAGGATGAACTGAATGCGAAGTATCTGACTGAGTGCCGCAAACGCATGCCTGACATTCGCGCGTTCGATTTCAACTGGACGCTGCTCAACCTGAGAAAGGCCGGCGAATTACGCGACATCCGCGCGACGAAGCGCCGTCGTGATCGGCATGATGAGTATCTGCATGCGGCAGAAATCGCTGCCCGATTCCTGGAGGATCGTTACAAGGTCAACACGGATCGTGTGATCTGTGAGCCGGAATTGCGGGCCGAGTACGACAAGGTCGCCAAGGCCATTGTTCCAGACGTTGAGTCGTATCTGTTGCGTAAGGCGAGCTTCACCTTACGTAAGTCACGACGCCTGCAACCGGAACTTGTGTCGCGAGTCGTGGACTGGAAGAAGCAGATCCTCGCCTTTCCCGCGTCGGAGATCGCCAACAAACCGGAACTGATCCCGAACGGTCCGGGCGTCTACATCTTTCGCGATGAAACCGGTTATCTCTACATCGGCGAGTCCTCCAAGCTGCGCGATCGGCTGAAGAAACACCTGGACGATTCCGATCGTCAGTCTCTGGCAACTTATCTGAAAGCTGAAGGGATCGGGGGAATTGTCATTGAGGTGCATGCCTTCGATCCGGATTCACAGGCACGACTCAAGCCGCAGCGGCGTGCTTACGAATCCGAGCTGATCCGCAGCCGGAAACCGAAATTCAACCTGGCCCCGTGATATGGTGTATCCAGACCCGAACACGGAAGCCCCGGGAAGGGGACGCGGATGACGCTGATCTTGCGGATGAAAGCGGATCAGCGAACATCTGTTGTTCCCGTGTCATCCGCTGCCCTTAAGGCGTGCGGCAGTTGAGAATTTACCAACGCCCCCGACTTTACGTCGGGGGTTCTCGCGTCTGTGCATTACCGATTGCGTAGTGCAGAAACGCGAGAACCCCTGAGATAAACTCAGGGGCGGTAAATTCTCATCCACCGCACGCCTAATGTCCGTGCGAAGTGCCGACAACTTCAGGATCTCTCAATGGTGAGAACAAGCACACGTCAATTGCTGATCTTCCTGGCGTGGGCAAGCTGCGCGCTGTCCGGCCAGACGGTGGAGGCCCAGATCAATCCGACGGACGGTGATCCAGAGTCGACTGCTGCCAGCGGGACAGATGGCGTCGTGGCATTCGTCGAACAGTACTGCGTGAAATGCCACGGGGCGAAGAATCCGAAAGGTAAGCTCGCGCTTGATCGCGCAGGGCGGGAGACTGATACAGCCGGGCAAGTCGACATCTGGAAGAAAGTGCTCGACAAACTCCAGAGTGGCGAGATGCCTCCGGAAGAGGCCGCGCAGCCGAGACCGGCGCAACGGCGGAACGTGTTGCTGTGGATCAGGACGCGACTCAGAAACGCGGGCGCCGTTCTGGACGACAGCAAATGGCTGAGTCCTTCTCAGGGCAACCGAGTGGATCACGACGCTCTGTTTTCAGGAAAAGCGCCCACCACACCAACGGAAACGCGGGGACGCCTGTGGCGCTTAACGGGTCGAGGGTATGAAGAGTTTATCCAGAGCCTGAACGTCAAATACCGACTGGGATTTCGCACTTACGGCCATCATCGCGTACGTGCTCCGTGGGAACTTTCAGCTCAGGACGGGTTCCGCGACTACGCGTCTCAGCACAGGATCGGCGAACCAGAGATCGAGCATCACCTGCGCAATGCCACGCGAGTCGCAGGGGCAATTCTCGAACGACTTCCGAAGACTCGCATCACTGAACTGCAGCCGTTGCAGGCATTCCTCAAGACGGACGACTCGCTGTCACCAGAGCAGATCCAGGCGGCAACGGGCGCTGCTTTCATGGGCATCCTCGGTCGTGCACCAACCGGGCAGGAACTTGAGCGATACGCGGGTTTTCTTCAGAGCAGCATGAAGACACTGGAACGCGACAAGTCGCTCGAACAGTTGGTGATCGCCATCCTGTTCCATCCCGAGATTGTCTATCGAATCGAGTTGCCCGTGGACGGTGCGACTCGGGCGCTGATGTCTCCTCGCGACGTCGCCCGGTCGGTCGCCTATGCGCTGACTGACCGGGAACCGGATGAGGTGCTGGCCGACGCGGCGACGGACGGAAAGTTGACGGAACGAGAAGAGATTCGCGTACAGGTCGTCCGAATCCTCAACGATCCGGAGATTGCTAAACCACGAATCCTAAGGTTCTTCCAGGAGTACTTTGGATACACAGCAGCGATCGACGTGTTCAAGGACAGCGAAACACGAAAGGCAGCGGGATTCCGCGGCAAGAACGACTGGCACCCGAACTTCTTTGTGAGCGATACAGATCGGCTGGTGGAATGGATCCTTAAGTCGGACACGAACGTGCTCCGAGAACTTTTGACGACCTCCCTGACTTTTGCTGCCACCGGGAATACGAAAGAGGCCCAGGGAGTCGTGAAGAATCCGACGAAACCATTCAGTGGTTTCGCGCAGACCGCGATCGATATTTACGAACTGAAAATCACACGCCAGCAATGGTCAGACGATCGACCCTTCGAGATGCCAAAGCAGCATCGCATGGGAATCCTGACGCATCCCAGTTGGCTGATCGCCCACTCCACGAACTTTGACAATCACGCCATCCACCGAGGCCGATGGATTCAGGAGCGGTTGCTGGGTGGAAGAATTCCGGACCTCCCGGTTACGGTCGATGCCCAGCTTCCCGACGAGCCCGAGAAAACTCTGCGGCAGCGCATGAGAGTGACCCGGGACGAGTATTGCTGGAAGTGTCACCAGCAGATGGATCCGTTGGGATTACCGTTCGAGAACTTTGACCACCTGGGCCAGTATCGAACGACCGAACTGGACGAACCGGTTGATGCGACTGGTGCAGTCGAAGTCAGCGGCGATCCCGGACTGAACGGGCCCGTGAATGATCCGTTTGAACTACTCAGAAAACTGGCCTCGTCCAAACGAGTCGAGCAGGTGTTCGTGCGGCACGTGTTCCGATACATGATGGGACGAAACGAGACTCTTGCTGACGGCCCTACACTCGTGACTGCACACCGCGCCTATGTCGATGGTGGCGGGAGTATGAACGCATTGATTACGTCGATGCTGACTTCAGAGGCATTCCTGTATCGAACCGTTGAAGACCCGTCGTCAGAATTCGACAAGGTCACGCGGTGACAGGAATGTCGTGATGCCTGATATTCCATTTTGACTAACAGCCTCAATCCAGACTCGTTGTTCCGAATCCAATACTGAGGCCCACCGGGAGACAGCCATGATCCGTCGCCGCGAGTTGCTCAAGGGTGTTTCACTGGGTGCAGGTGGTGTCGTCTTCGCGCCGTTGCTCAGATCTGTGGCAGCGCAGATCGATGGCACTTTCACGACTCCGAAGCGAGTCGTCTTTGTGCTTTTCGACAACGGATTCCACGAGGCCGGAGCGCAGCCAGCGGGCGTGCCATTGGGAGGTGACAAGGTGCGGGAACTCCCGCTCGAATCTCTCGATTTGCCACAGGACATCGAGCCGTTCACTCCCTGGAAGGATCGACTGGCGATCGTCCAGGGCCTGCGCGGCGGGCACCTGTCACCCAATCACGGCGCTGGTTTCGGAGCACTGTCAGGTGCGTCCGGAGGTCTGGGCGAAGACAAGTTCCGGCGGGTCGTTGCCGAGTCGATTGATGCCGCAATCGCCAGAGAGATGCCGGGGATCTTCCCGCTGCTGGTACTGGGAGTCGATCCGGGTAATCCGGAAACGACAACGTACTACGCATCTTCGGCGTGGGGGCCGGGTCGAGCGATCGCCGCTCAGTGTCGTCCCGAACTGGCTTTCGAGTCGCTGTTCGGGAGCATCGGTGCGAAGCGAAACGACTTCGTGACCAGAAGAAATCTGCTCGACTTCGTGGCCGGCGATGTGCGGCGACTGCGGCCGAAGCTGGCGGGAACAGAGCGGGAGCAACTGGACTATCACCTGGGGGCCCTGGAGTCGTTGAGCCAGCGAGAAGATCGGCTCTCGAAGATGCAGGCCGACGGTCGGTTGAAGAAGCACGCGCCCCAGCCACCATCACCTGCCCCAACTCTCATGCCCGATGTTCTGGCGTCGCAGTTCGATATCGGCGCGGCTGCACTGATGACCGGTTTGACAAACGTTGTGACGATTACGTCCGGACTCTGCCGGATCAGAGGCAACTACAAAGGGTTTTCGGACATGGGCGTCCATTCAGTCGGCCACAATAAGAAGGACCCGGCTTTGAACCTTATGGGAGACCAAATCCTCGCGAGAGTTCGTCGGTTCATCGCCGAGCAGACAGCAAGTCTGATGAAGAAGCTTGAGTCGATTCCTGAAGGCAACGGTACGATGCTGGACAACACGTTGCTCGTGTTCACCAGCGATAGTGCCAACCGACAGCACACGAGTGGCGAAAACTGGCCGTTCGTACTGGCCGGAAATCTGGGAGGTCGTCTGAAGACAGGGCAACTGGTTGCATACCCAATGCAAGAACGCGGCACGCTGGGCGAGTGGAATTACCACGGGAGTGCGGCTCCGACGAATCCCACAATCAACGCGCTGTATTGCACTTTACTGCACGCCGTCGGTGCACCTCGCGAACACTTTAATCTCGCGGGCTCGAACAAAGAGGATCCCAGCCAGCACGGTGCGCTGAAGGAATTGCTGAGTTAATCGGACGGCACCGGAACGAAACATAGCCCAAAGCGAAAGTTTGAAGTTGCACATTTCTGGACTGCGGTGATGCATCACCGCTTTCCTATCGTGGCAAAGCCACTTTTGCGGCGGAGCCGCTTTCCATCTCCTTTCGACGGCACGTCTGCCACGCCGCCCAGAATGGAGTGAGGAGAAAACACTTAAAAGTAAGCGACTTCGCCGCGAGTGGAAAAAAGGGGAAAGCGACGATGCATCGTCGCACTCCGAAAGTGTGCAACTTCAAAAAGCGCAAGTGGTCGAATCAGACACGGAAGGCCAGACCAGTGAACGACGTTACGGAAGGACGCTACCGACATTACAAGGGGCGCGAATACGTCGTGATTGGAACTGCCCGGCATTCGGAGACGCAGGAAGAACTCGTTGTCTACCGACCGGATTACGGCGAGCGCGAAATGTGGGTGCGTCCAAAGGCGATGTTTCTGGAAAACGTTTTGGTCGACGGAAAAGACGTTCCGAGATTCGACTTCATGGGAACGGAGTGAACTGACGCGGGAGTGTCTGCTTAGATTCTTACTCCGAGAAACGACCGCGCCGTGCGCGCTTTGTCGGATTGAGAATCGTACCTTCTGACGAAGTTTTGGTTGCGGCTACGCCGCTTTCGGAATGCGTCCGAAACAAGTTCCCGATTTGTGGCACATGACTTACGATCGTCTCGTCCAGAAACGCGGCAGTGAGTTCTTCTGATCTGATCACGATTCGCCTCCCTGCGAACGTAACTGAGCTCCAATGCACTCACGCAACTGCTCGCGTACTCGCTGCAGTTGCACGCGCACTGATCCGGCGGCCAATCCCAGCCGCTGTGCCACCTGAGTGGCGTTCAAAGCTTCGAAATATCTCAATCGCACGACTTCACGTGCGCGCGGAGCCAGTCGGCCCAGGCAGACCTCAAGCGCCGCCTGCTCTTCGCGGAGGGACACTTCGACCTCCGCCCACAACGCGGTGAACCGTTCGAGCAGTTGGTCCTCGAGTGCCACGGTTCGCGATCGGACGGCATCGCGTCGATGCGTGAGGAGCTGAACCCGGGCAACTCCCAGTGCCCATCGCAGGAAGGGGCGCGTCAGGTCGTAATCGTCGAACTTCCGCAGCAGCGCCAATGCCGTCTCCTGCAGCAGGTTTTCGGACACGTTGCGGTGCCCTGCCAGCGCATGAAGATAGCCTGCCACCGAGGGCTGGTTCTCCGTCCACAGTCGAGTGAACTGTTCGTGCTGACGGTCGTCGAGCATGACCGTATCTCTCCACAGAGCGGCAAGGTGTAACATCGTTTCTGGAATAATTCTGAAGTTCACGACAGTCGGCGCGACGAACACACTCGATTCTGTTCTCGCGTTCCGGGATGGTCACGTGCATCTGGTCGGTATCCTGTTTGAATCACCGTGTGAACCACCCTGACATGGGCCATGAATCGCAGGAGTGCCGGAATTCAAGCCACCACTGAGCAATGTGGCTCGGCGACACATCCCGCACCGAACGGGAGCCAGTGTGCCGTCGGCGTACGAGGATTTCTGTGACAGTCCGGTCGCGAGCAGAACGGGTACGGGCAGCAACTCCACCCCGGCCGGCAGCGGCTATTCTGCAGGTGGCGGTGGTTCCGGCAGCCACGACTGAGGCGGACGAAGCCGGGCAGGGAACGAATGCCCCGGCGGACTCCCGGGATTCGGAGAAGAACGATGACGATGGTTCAAGCAGCACAGTCCGAGAATCAGGACAAAATCAGCACAGCGGCAAATGTCTCGCCCGAGTGCTCAGCGCAAAAGCAAAGCAGTCATCGCGTTACGATGACTGCTTCACCAGGGAGCGGAGAGGGGGGGATTCGAACCCCCGGTACCTTGCGGTACGCTGGTTTTCAAGACCAGTCCATTCGGCCACTCTGGCACCTCTCCAAGTACTGCAGGCGAAGGGTGTTACCGATTTCCGATATGGCCATTCAGGTGGTGTGGCCACACCTGACGCGTGCGGCAGCGATTGTAGTTGGCGAGCCTCTCAGAGCAACGGCTGGCGTTTGTGATGCACTGGTTCTCCGATTCTGTCGGGCTCCCGCGTCGTTCAAACGATCGCTGGAAACTTGCGCGTGCCCACAGTCGACAGAGCTGGATTCCACAACGGGATCCACGTAACTGCCTCCGGTGTTGTCGACCGCCGCACATTGGAGGCTCGCCAGTCGGGCTTCTTCGCGAGGCACCGACTTGATGACAGCCCACTGGATGGATCGGCCATCTAATTTGGCAGCGTGGACGAAGGGCTTTGTCCACAAGACGGAGAGCGAGTGGTCGCTGGTAATCTACCGGCTCATGTGCGTTCACTTTGTCGCGGCGTGCACGCAATGCCGGTCGTACCCCCACAGCCGCAAAGTTTGCGAGTTATGTTTCAGGCCGATTGCCGACGGTCTCCTGTCGGCGGGACTGATCCTGATGATTCTGACGGACCTGATGAATGAGGCTGTGGATGTGCGGGGCTCCGCTGCCAATCCGCTCACCTGAATGCGTGTGTAAGACGATCGGAACTCGGATGGTTTCTTCCACGTCTGTGTGTGGGCGGAGCCATCCCGGGTGAACTCCGGTCCTGCGGCGAATGGACGCAGATTGGTAAGTGGTTTTTCCCGGGTGCCTCGTCAGAGCGCAAACTTCCGGTCGGCTGTAGCTGGATTCGTGAGAGTTCAGATACCCCAGGAATCAGCTCTAGCAAGGCACCAGGTGCATGTGTGCCGGAGACACGCCTGCGGCTGCTGCGTGTTTCTACACGCGTTCCAGATCTTCAGGAGCAGGTTGTCATGTTGTTGTCTTCCTGGCTGCACCGGGCCGGACGCCATCGGCGTGCACTGAACCGGACAGGCAAACTCAAGTCGCATGCGGTTGCCGAAACACTTGAAAAACGAACGCTGCTGACAGCGCCAAATCCGTTTGATCTGACGACCCTGGACGGCACGACCGGCTTCCGGATCCAGTCAGATCAGCAATTGGCGAACCTGGGCGGCACCGTCAGTCCGGCCGGCGACGTCAACGGCGACGGGTTTGAGGATGTGATCGTCGGCGCGAGCAGGTTTGACGCCGGTCAGACAAATACGGGGATCAGTGCCGTCGTATTCGGTGAGGCTGGCGGGTTTCCCGCGATACTCAGGCTGAACGACCTCGATGGGACCAACGGGTTCCGGATTCCCGGACCGGGACAGGCTGCCGGAGGTGGTGACATCAACGGCGATGGATTCGGTGATCTGCTGATTGCCGCCGCCCCGTCGGGTCAGGCACGTACGATCCACGTTCTGTTCGGTCACGCGGGAGCGTTCCCCGCTGATTTTGATCCGAGTTCTCTGGATGGAATGAACGGGTTCCAACTGGACTCGATGAGCACGCAGTCCCAGCGTCTCGCCGTTGCCGGCGACGTGAATGGTGACGGCTTTGACGACGTCATCATCGGAGGGGCCAGCCGGTACAACTCTTCGCCACCGGATATGGCGACCGTTCTCTTTGGCGCGTCGTCGTTCAATGCCGTTGAGGATCTCACACAGGTCGACGGGACGAACGGTTTTCGTGTGACCGGCACGGTCACGGACGATCTCGGAACGAGCGTGAGCGGAGCCGGAGATATCAACGGCGACGGACTGGACGACATCCTGATCGGGGCGCCGAATGCCCTGATTGATTCTCAGAGTGTCGGGGCGGCGTACGTAATCTTCGGCCGGTCAGATGGGTTTGTCGCCGAGACAAACGTGAGTAGCCTGGACGGTACCAATGGTTTCACCTTTACCGGTCTTCCCGGCGACTTCCGTGAAACAGGAGTCCTCATCGGACCTGCCGGCGACGTTAATGGTGACGGCCTGACGGACATCGCCATTAACAGACACTTCGTTGAGACGCACATTTTGTTTGGACGGCCGCATTTATTTCCGGCCGAACTGGATCGGTCGGTCCTGGACGGAACGAGTGGGTTCACAGTTTTGCACCCCAACACCAACAACTCACGGCGTTCGCGTACGGTCGGTGACATCAACGGCGACGGACTCGATGACCTGCGAATTCAGAATCATATTGTGTTTGGCCGCCAGGGTGCTTTTCCCGTGACGATCGACACAGACGATCTGGACGGGACGGATGGTTTTGAATTTGAAGTCATGGATTTCCTGGCGTCCGACGTTACCACGGCCGGTGATGTAAACGGCGACGGCATCGATGACTTCATTGCCGGTGAAAATTTTGCCAATGTTGATGGCATCCGAGGTAGTGGTGTTACTTTTCTTGTCTTCGGACAGGACTTCGCAGGCGGTGCGCAGACCGGTGGATCCGCCAACGACACGCTGACAGCCAGCCTCGGCGCTGCGGCAGCGGACCGGTTGTTCGGGGGCGTCGGGAACGACGCGCTGATCTCGGATGGGGTCCGGACGTGCTGAGCGGTGGGGCCGGTGATGACGGACTCACGATCGTCAGTCTGGACTTCGCACAACTCGACGGTGGAACGGGCACGGATACCGTGCTGCTGAACGGTGCCGGCCTGTTTCTCGACCTCACGACGATCCCTCCGTTGCGGCTGATAGACATCGAGCGGATTGATGTCACGGGCAGCGGCAATAACACGCTACGGCTGGATGCGCTGGCCGCCCTGAATCTGTCCGGGACAGGGAATGCGCTGCGTGTTGATCGCGATGCGGGCGATGCTGTCGCGATCGGCAGTGGCTGGACGCAGCAGGCCGACACAATGATCAACGGCGACACATTCGAAGTGTTTACACAGGGGCAGGCGCTCCTGCAGGTGCAGCAGACCGGAGACGTCGTCGATGCGACAGCCGCGACCGTTGATCTGAGTGTCAGCTCGGCGGTCAGTGAGGAAGGTGGCAGTCTGACCGTCACGGCGACTCGCTCATCGTTGGACCTGCCGCTGTCTATTCCAGTGCGGCTCACCGGGACAGCGATTCGGAATGTGGATTATTCCGTCAGTGGTGCCACGTTGTCATCGGAAGGAGTGGCGGTGGTCTCGTTTGCCAGCGGTAGCGCCACGGCCCAGTTCCAATTGAATCCCATCGACGATTCGCTGATCGAACAGCCCGAGTCCGTCGAAATCAGTCTCTTGCCTGGCCGGGGATTTTCGCCCGGCACCTCAACGGCTGTTACGGGCACGATCGGTCTGCCCGGCAGCGTGGCGGTCACCGTGAACGGCAGTGGCGATCTGTCTCTGGTGGATGCGTCGTCCGGCGCCGCGGACCTGATAACGGTCACGTTGGATGCATCGAGCAACGAGTTTGTCGTGACATCGCCCGATTCCGTCCTGACAGACGGCATCGGTTCAACGCCGGCGACAGAACGGCGCATTCCGGCCGCATCTGTGACTGGTGGATTGAACGCGGATCTCGGAGACGGCGATGACCGGCTGGACATCAGCGCGATCTCTTTGTCGGCAACAGTCACAGGTGGCGCGGCGGCTGACGAGCTGATTGTGATCGACCCCACTGCCGCGGAGTTTGACGGCGGTGACGGAAGTGACCAGCTCGTGCTCCAGGGAGCCGGGATTCAATTTGACCTGACGGCATCGGCGTCGCAATTCACAAACCTTGAGCGTCTCGACATCAGCGGAGCGGGGGGAACGAATTCGCTGACGCTCACGGTCAGCGAGGTGATCGGACTGTCGGACAGCACGGACACGCTAACGGTCTCACACAGCTTCTTCGATCGTGTCGACGTCGGCTCGGGCTGGACGCAGCAGGTGCAGGAGATCGACGGCCGGACGTTTGAAGTATTCACACAGAGCACGGCAACTCTGCAGATCGAAGCACCGTTTGAGGTCCGGCTGGACCAACTGAGCGGCCCGGAAGGCTTTCGCATCGAGGGCAGCAGCACCGACAGCGAAGCCGACACTGTGGTCGGAGTCGGCGACCTGAACGGAGACGGTCTGGATGACATCGCCATTATCGGGGACCGCCCCGGCGATACGACTCCGGCCCGAATTTCGATCGTCTACGGGCGCGTAGCGGAGTTCCCGGCGGTGGATTCGCTGGCAAATGCGGCCGATGTGACGCTTGACGGATTCAGCACGCGACCGGCAGTCGCCGGGATCGGCGACTTCAATGGAGACGGTTTTGCCGACCTGCTCGTGGGAGATCCGACTTACGACGAGTACGTGTGCCAGGACGCCTTCTGTTCTTACCGCCATTACGACGGTACGCGCGGTCGCGTCTGGGTGCTGTTTGGAAATGACTCGGGGTTCCCGGCGACGGTGACACCGAGCGATATCAACGGCACCAACGGCATCGAGATTCGACAGTCTGGTCGTTACAACGAATTCGGCGGACAGCTCGCCACGATCGGCGATGTGAACGGCGACGGATTTGATGACCTGGGTGTCGCAGGGCCCGACTTCGAACAGTTTTATGACAGCTACAGCGACAACTACTTCAGCCGCGCGGCTCGCAATCACATCATTTACGGCCGCTCAGGTCCGTTCGATCCAGTGATCGATATTCTGGGAGTCAACGCGGCACTGGAGTCTGTGAGTATCTCCGGCACGGGAGACAGCGCCGTTGTGGGGCTGGGGGACTTCAATGGCGATGGCTTCAATGATGTCCTGTCCTTTTCCGAAGGCTACCTGGACAACTACTACTCCTTCGCCAACGGTGGTGAATCAATCCTTCTGTTCGGGGGACCGGATGGCATCGACGTCGAAGCGGGGCACGAGATTCGATCGGACAGCAGTGAGGGCTTTCACTCCACTCTGTTCCAGAACGCCAGCAGCATCGGTGACCTGAACGGAGATGGCTTCGACGACCTGTTTATTTCGACGGATTACTACTCCACTTATGACTTGTACGGCAGGGATGGCCGCGGTTACGTGATCTTCGGCACGAGCGGTGCCGTCCCCGCGCTGGGCGACCTCGACGGTACCAACGGATTCTCGCTGGTGAACCGGCCGGATGGTCCGTTCAGTGACCTGGGAGTCGCATTCGCAGCCGAGACGGGTGATCTCAACGGCGACGGCTTTGACGATTTGCAGTTACGCAGTGACCACCAGTCAATAGCGCTGTTTGGCCATCCTGGACCGTTTCCCGCTACGCTTGAACTCGACGACATCACGCGTCAGACAGGCATCGGTCTCGCGGCAGGCGCTGTTGGCGATGTCAACGGCGATGGACTGGCCGATGTCGCCACGATCACGGCAGGTCCGACCGGTGATGAAGCGGCCGGGGCTGCAACCATTATCTTTGGCGGACCATTTCAGCCGGGCACACCGCTGCTGGCTGGTGACAGCAACGATAACCTCCTGCAGGCCACTCGCGGACCACTCGCTGCCGATCCGATCGCGGGCGGAAGCGGTCACGACACGCTGGTGAGCGATGGCGGTCCGGACGTGCTCAACGCCGGTGCGGGCAACGACGAACTGCGCATCATCGACACGAACTTCATGCGCCTGGATGGAGGCAGAGGCCATGACGTCCTGCGCGTCGATGCACCGCTGGCCGAATTGAACCTGTTTAACGTGCCCAACAACCGGCTGCGGGGAATCGACGAGATCGATCTCCGTGGACACGGTGCGACCACTGTTTACCTCAACGAGCAGCGTGTGTTTGCAGTCACCGGCCTGAGCAACGATCTGCGTCTCCGGCTGGACAACAGCGACCAACTATTCTTCGGTGGCGACTGGACGCCTGCCGGTATGGAAACCGTTGACGGTGACGTGTTCGACATTCTGACGCAGGGGGCCGGCACGCTCCGCGTGCAGCAGAGAACAGACATCACGCGGCAGATCGTCACTGTCACGGCGTCGGCAACGAACGTCACAGAAGACAGTGGTGAGTCAATCACAGTGACGTTTACGCGCGATGTTACAGTCGGTGAACTGATGGCCTGGACGGTGTTCTCTGGCTCGGCGCGGCGCGATGAGGATTACACGATCAGTGGCGCCGCGCTGCTCGGGGACGACGCCGTCGTGTTTCCGGCCGGTGTCGATACCGTGCAGATCACGCTCACACCGACCGCCGACGTCGATCTCGAAACGGACGAAACTGTCAGCGTCGGTGTCTCCGGCAGCCGCGAGTTTCAGGTGGGAACGCCGGGACGCGTCGCCATCACGATCGTTTCCGACGAGTCCTTCCGCCGGCTGTCCGAGCTGGATGGTTCGAACGGTTTCATCATCGACGGCCTGTCTCAAAATGACCGGCTGGCCCGGTCCGTCAGCAACGCCGGAGACGTTAATGGCGACGGCTTTGACGACTTCGTTCTCGGCACGAGTGACTACGGCGAGGTGTCTTTCCGGCGTGAACCAGGCATCAATTACGTCGTGTTTGGCGGTCCGGGTGGAGTCAGCCCGTCGCTGGACCTGAGTTCGCTCGACGGTACGACCGGGTTCCGCATCCCGGGTCTTGACTCGGAATCCGAATCGGGCCGGGTGGTCGGCGGCGGTGGCGACGTCAATGGCGATGGATTCGATGACCTGGTCGTGTCATCACCGTATGCCAATACGGGAGACGACGACGCTGGCGCCGTGCATGTGATTTACGGTCGCTCGTCCGCATTCCCACCCGCACTATTGCCGGAAGACCTGAATGGCTTCGACGGATTCCGCATCAAAGGCGTGAACCGGTCGGACAATGTCGGTGCGGCAATCGCCATCGCCGGCGACGTCAATGGCGACGGAGTCGATGACCTGATCGTGAATGAAGGGCGGTTTCGCCGGTTCGATTCCAGCGTCACGTATGTCATCTTCGGTCGACGCGCAGGCTTCGGTGCTGCGCTGGATCTGACGACCATCGATGGTACGAACGGCTTCCGCATCGACAGCGCCGATGACGTACTCGTCGTGTCCGGAGCCAGGGACGTGAATGGTGATGGCCTGGACGACGTGGTTGTCGGCGCCCCGGATGACGACCACGTGTATGTCGTGTTCGGACAGACGTCCGGCTTCAGTTCGATTCTGGTGACGGATGATCTCGATGGCAGCAACGGCTTCCGCATCAGTCAGCCGGCATTCGGCAATCTGTTTGATAGGGCGTTCGGCGTTTCGGTCAGCAGTGCGGGCGACATCAACAACGACGGTCTGGACGATGTGGTGATCGGGGCGCGGCTGGACTTCCCCGACCCGGGGAAGCATACGTTGTCTTCGGCCGCTCGACTGGATTTCCCGCCGACGTGGACGCCGCGCTGCTGAACGGTACGGACGGGTTTCGGATCGACACGGCCGTTTCCGAAGGCGACTTTCGGATCAGTGACATCGGAAATTCCGTCAGCGCCGCCGGCGACTTCAACGGCGACGGCATTGACGACGTGCAGATCGGTGCACCGAATGGTTACAGCAATGTTGCCGGTGGGGACAGCTTCATTATCTACGGCCGGACGGACGGCTTTGCTGCCTCCGTGAATGTCGATGAACTCACGCCGGACACGGGCGTGCGTCTGCTCAGCACGGTCCAGGCCGACGGCGCCGGCGGCGCTGTCAGCGGTGGCGGAGACATCAACGGCGATGGGTTCAGCGACGTGCTCGTTTCCGCCCGTTTTACGCGCGTACCGTTCTCAGACTACGAAGCCGTTAACGCCGGCCGCGTATACGTCGTATACGGCGCCGCGACAACAACCGGGGCTCAGGTCGGCAGCACCGCGGCTGACGTTCTGACAGCCGGCGGCGGGGCGGGGGTCGCCGATGTTCTGAACGGAGCCGGCGGCAACGACGTGCTCACCAGCGACGGCGGAGCGGACGTGCTGATCGGCGCCAGCGGTGATGACGAACTTATCGTCGTCGACACAACTTTCCAGCGTGTGTCCGGCGGAAACGGTACGGACACGCTGACGCTCTCGGGTCTCGGGCTGATCCTCGATCTCACAGCCATTCCCGATAACCGCGTTTCCGACGTCGAAGCGATTGACATCAGCGGCACGGGCGACAACACCCTGACGCTCGATGTGCGTGAGGTCCTCAACATCTCGTCGCTCTCCAACACACTGACCGTGTTCCGGGACCCCGGCGACACGGTCAACATCGGCCCGGGCTGGACAGACGGCGGAGTCGTCCTGGCCAACACACAGGCGTTCGACCGCTTCACACAGGGACATGCGACGCTCCTCGTTCAGTCCATAGAGCCGGCCCTGCTGATCCCGGACACGTCCACAGTCCCCGGGCGCCTGATCCTCACAGAGTCCATCCTTGTGAATTCGCGGATCAACGTTCAGCGGCAGGGCCAGTCGCTCGTCGTGATTGCGGCCGATCCGCGGTCGGGCTTCATCCAGCGAATTGAGTATCCGCTCTCCGGCGTGCGGAGTCTGGAACTGCGTCTGAACGATGGCAGTTCGAATGTCAATCTTCGCAACTCGCCCGTACGGGTCAGCGTCCTGGCCGGTGACGGCAATGACACGGTAATCGGTTCGCGTTTCGCCGACACGATCGATGGCGGTGCGGGCAACGACCGGCTGCTGGGAAAGTCCGGCGGTGACGTCATCCATGGAGATGCGGGTAACGACGTCCTGCTGGGAGGTCATGGCAAGGACCATCTTGACGGTGGCAGTGGCCGCGACCGCCTCAATGGCCAGGCCGGCAGCGATACCCTGTCCGGCGGATCCGCAAACGACACAATGATCGGCGGCAGCGGCGATGACGAACTGGACGGCGGTGCCGGCCGGGATCGCCTGAACGGCCAGTCGGGGCGCGACACACTCAGAGGCGGCGAAGGAGTCGACCGCCTCCGCGACCGGAGAGGACGCACGGTCGTGTTTGATGTCGTCGGTGGTGACGTTCGACTGACTCGGTCGCTGATTCGAAGTGACCGGGGAGACCACATCCACGTCCGTCAGATCACCCGGCTGACCCTGCAGGGCACAGATGGCGACGACCGCATCCGTGTCGATGGATTCCGCGGTCCTGTGCACTTCCGCGGCGGCGACGGTAACGACACGCTGATCGGCGGCAATGGCCGTGATACCCTGGAGGGCGGTGACGGTAACGACGTGCTGCTCGGCCGAGGCGGCAACGACATCCTTGCCGGGCAGGCGGGTAACGACGGGATTTTTGGTGCGAGTGGCAACGACATCGCCAGCGGCGGAAGTGGGAACGACAACATCCGCGGCGGAGGCGGTAGCGACACACTCCTGGGCGCAGCCGGCGATGATTCGCTCCTTGGTGAATCCGGCCGCGATCTGATTCTTGGAGAATCAGGAGCGGATGAAATCAACGGCGGTCCTCAACGTGACCGCGTCGCCGCCGGCGGTAACGACACATCCGTCGATCCAGGCGACGCCATCACCGGACCAGCCACGGAGATCAACGAGGCTCTCCGCTTCGCCTTCGACCGACTCCTGGACGGCGCGTGAGCGGGGGGCCGCATCCGTCTTCATGTCTGTCACCCGCCACCCGCTTTGAGCCCCTTGACAAGCCTGCCGCTCTGTCTGGCCACGCACGTCGGACAAAGCGTGAAACGTCACCAGCTTCGGAACGAGGAAGACACCGAGAATAATGACTCGCGGTAGGAACCGCCCTTTCGGGCGGCCCCCGCAGAGATCGGGACGTGAGGAATTACCTCATCCGGCTCCTGCCTCAGTTCGGACGATCAAACGCTCACTCGGGTGGGGGAAGCCAGACGCTGCATGCGACTCCAGGTCCAAACGCGGCCCTTCTGGCTGCGACGTCGCAGCGTCCAGTGCCACAGGCGGACTTCCGTCCGAAAACGGTCCAGACTCGCGCGGTTGAACGGAACGGCATGATATTGGAACCAGCTGCGCACAACCGATTAAAGCATTGTCCCTGGAGTTGCGGCGGATCGTGCAGACGCCGGCGTAACGTCGCTTTGATGTCAGTCAGCTGCGCCGCCGAACTGGCCGGTGAATCGAGTCCTACCAGCGCGCGTAGACTGCAGGTCGCCTTCGCGATGATCGCGTAACTGGCGATCTCCGGACCGTTATCCAGATCAATCTGCAGACGCCGGATGCCGGCATGTTCGCCGCTCCGCTCGGACCACCACAGGTCCAGACAGTCGGCAACGAAATCGCTGGTGCCGCGCGACGCGCCGAACACGATCGACAACTGACTGGTGTCGACCTCCAGGATTCCCGCCGGAACCAGCACTGCCTCCGGAGACATGTCGTGGTCCAGGGCTCTGACCGCTTCCGCTGACCGGCCATGGCCGCCCCGGGAAAAGTTCCCGATCTTCACTTTCGCCTTCGTATCAATCGAGATTCTCAGGCACTCCGGATCGTCCGCAGCCCGTTCGTGAGCCGCGTGGACGTTGTCGAAGATGGCGTCCGTTTCGGGAGTTTTTTCTCAGGGCGTGTCTTCTCAGGGCGTGTCTTTTGAACACGCCGCACGGAGTAGCCCATTCGATTCAGTATATCGATGAGCGTCCGCGGGGACGGCACCTTGCGATCCGTTCCCTGGAACTTCTCAGTCAGGGCCGCGTGCACGGCAGGAGCAGTGACGCGCGTGAACGCGATGGTCGTTTGAAACTTCGGATCGACCTGAGATAAGGGTTCGACCAGTTCCTGGATGTCGGCCTGGAGTTGCGGGTCCAAGTCCTCTGATTTCTTCCGTCCGCGCTGGTGGAAACTATCAACACACCGAATCCCGGTGCGTCGCTCGTTGAGCCCGGTTTCCACGGCATCGCGTCCCCAGCCGAAGACGCGTTCAGTCCGGCGGGCACTTCCGCTGCAGTACTTCTGAGCCATCTCCGCCTGAAACTGTCTGCGTCGAAACCCGCTCAGCTTCCGGGCCGCTGAACGCAGCGACTCAACCGTGTCGTCAGATAAATGTGAACGCATCGATCTCTTCCTTGAGATTCCCCAACGCCCCCTGCAGACACATCATCTCAGTTACCCACAAACGAGGGGAGACCTTTTTCCGCTGGCTGCCTTAGAGCCAGAAGTACTTCTGGACGAACTCGACGACGTCGCCAAACAGGACGTACCCGAGCGACATCTCGGTACAACTGACTTTGGCTCTGACGTCGGCTCCAATGCGCGGATCGCGGGGGAGCTGCGATTTGTCAAACGACGCGAAGACCATTACCACGCTGCCGGCTTCTTCGGACGAATTGACGCGTGTGTCGACCAGTGAGAGTTTGCCGTCAAAGGTCGATTCAGCGTCGGTTGCGAGCACAAACTCCACTGGCAGGTCGAGTGCGTCTCGCTTCGAACGCAATGCGTCGAGTGCTTCTGATCGTCCTTCGGGGCCTGCTTCCTGGTCGAGGAACTCGCTGACATTGTCGAGCAACGCCTGGCGTTCGCCGAGTTCCTCGGGCAAGACGAGCTTCTTTTCCACAGTGAGTCGCGTTAGTTCACTCGTGAGAGATTCGGGAGCACCTTGCAACGTTCCCTGCTTCATGGCCTTTTCGAGTTCCGTGACCAGTTCTCCCAGCGCCTCCTGCTGAGCGTCGAACAGATGTCCCATCCGCTTTTCTTCGACTTCCAGCTCAAGCTGCCAGATGCCACCGTCGTTTTTGATTTCCAGCAGAACTTCGCCACGCCGAACCGGTCGATTCTGCAGCAACTGTTCGATCTGGAATGTTGCGACCGTGCCCGAGATCGGTGCCTTGACGTCGAGTGACGCGATCCGTGTGTCGAGAATCTTAAGTTGCTCAACGAGCGATTCGATTTCCGTGCGCGTCTGTTCTAACTGGCCTTCCACGTCTTCCTTATTGCGAGACTCTTCGCGACCGGCCGGGCGCGAAAGTTCGCGGGCGAGTGTCTCGAACAGCACGAGTTTTGTTTCCCACTCGCCATAACTCGCACGGTACTGCTGCGCCAGATCCGGATTCTCAATCTGCACTAGCGTTTGACCGGCTTCGACTTTCATGCCGCTCTTAACAAGGATGGCGACTACCTCGCCGTCCCACGGAGCGAATACGTCTTTCTGCACGACCGGCATCATGCGGCCTTCGCCTTCCACGCGGTATTCCCATGGAATGAGGACCATGCTGGCAATGAGTACGCCGATCAGCGTCACGATCAGTGCCGCTTTCACTCCGTTCCGGCCTTCCAGAAAGGCGAAGCACTTGCCGAGCAGCTTCCACAGCGGCATCAGGAACAACCGATGGTGCGTCTTCGCGTTGAAGATGGCAGAACCGACGTGATCGCCGATCAGGTTGGCCTTCTCCAGCACACCGGGTTTGGGCTGACTTTCCGCGACCTGTTCGATGATAAGTCCGCCTACCGGTTTGCGAATCTTCTCTTTCGGCCGGTTGGACTCTTCTTCTTTTTCCACCAGAGCGTCGGGGCGGAAGATGGGAATCACGGTCACCATGCGCGATCCGCTTTCCTGGATGAAATCGGCCAGCGCCTTTTCAACTTTCGGAGCCAGATGATCGACCTTGCCGGTGTACTCCGTCGTCTCTTTCGTCGCGATGACCCGCGACGCGAGTTTTGTCATGCGGCGCACCAGATTCGCCCGATGGTTGACGCGTTCCTGTCCGCTGATCGCTCGAATGACCGTTTTTCGGCCATCCAGAACTGCGATGCTCATGCGGTCACAACCGACCAGCAGTCGTCCGTCGTTGGCAGCGGTGAATGCGACCTCTTTGAAGTCCAGCGTGTTGTGGAGCTGCAGAACGAACTGCTCAAAGTCTTCGGCGACCTTCGAGACTGCGGCGGTGGCGGCCTCTGGCTTGTCCTGTTCGGACTGATTGTCGAGATAACGGCACGCATAGCCGGTCATCTGCTCGACGAATTGCAGGAACCCTGGTCGGGCCGCAGGTGGAGTGTCGTTGCGCTGAAAGACCTGGACGACCCCCACGACTTCTTTGTTCTGCTGCAGGGCCGCCAGCACGACCATGTCTTCGGTCGGAAGCTCGACGTTGGTTTCGCCCGGGTGATAGGTACACGCCTGCCCGTTCGAAATGACCTCAGCCAGCAGTTTGTGGTTGACCATCTGCGCGTTCGGGTTCTCACCGAACGAAGTACGCGAGAGGTTGTGATCGCAGAACAGTTCCAGTCGATTGGAGCCGTTCCTCAGCCAGACGACCCCAGCGCGAGCGCCAACGGCGCCGACAACGCGACGCAGGAATTCATGAAAAAACGTCCGCGGCGGGACATTCGCTTTGGAATAATCCTCAATCTCGCGGGCGAGCTGAATGATTCGATCTCGAACTTCCTGAACGTCGGACATGGCAGGCTCGGTGTCTTAAGCTGTCGGAGCAATGGTGGGACAGTTTTGTCCGCACTGATTTCGCGGAGTGTACGGGTCAGGGCGTCCGCAAATCGACGAACGCACGGTCACGGCTCCAGATTCCGGGCCGCGACGCACAGCTCCGTCTGCATTTTTACAGGGTTGCACGGACTGCCGGAACCCCAAATGACAGACGGGTTTGACGCTGCCGATCGTGGTTGGTTCCCCGTTGCAGTTGCTTCGTCTGGGTCATCAATCGTGGCTGATTCGGTTGCGGGAAGATTGCCTGATCCGTGGCAACTGCTGTTCAGGCGAAAGTTCACACGATGGTGCGCGGGCGTCAAGCCGCCGAGTCGTGAAGTCGACAAAGGAGATACCTCAGCAGCCCCGTCTTCTTTCACGTCAATTCTGCATGTCTGCGGTTTGCCCTGCGGTCGCATCTCGCGCCAGTTCTCTCTGGCGCGTCCGTGCCTGACTTCCTCTGCAATTCTGCTCCTGTGACAAATCGTCTCACCGATGCCCCGGCGCGCTTCCGCTCTGGCCTGGCCTGGCGACGGTCTCCTCACCTTCCTATCTTAACGCTTGCTTACCGCATGAGGGCGATCCGGCGCTTCCTGTTGATCTGAGGCACTACTACAATCCCCGGCCTTTCACACAGTTTCCGGCAATCGCTCAAAGCGCTGGAGTGCAGCAGCCCACGCGAGACAGGCTCGCCTGACTGAAGCAAAAAGGAGTCCGCCGTGCATCGACTACTCGTCGCCATTCTCAGCATGTGCAGCGTCATTTCGCTGTCCGGTCGCGTTCAGGCGCAGGCTCCCGCAGAGAACGGACTGCCATCCGTCACAATCATGCACGCGGGTGTGGCGCAGCTCGACAAGGATCTGGAGTTTCTGCTGAAACTCGCCGGGCCGGCAGCGGCCCTCCAGCTTCCGGTGATTCGGGGAATCATCCCGGCATTCGTGGGCGGTGTGGATCTGGATCGAGCGATCACCGTCGACATCATCCTGGGGAATCCTCGCGACTACCGCGTCAGTCTGCCGATCGCGAATCTGAATGCCCTGCTGAAGAACATCGCGGGCTTTGCTGGCGCCAAAGGCGTGCGCGTCGGCAAGAACAAGTGGGTCTTCCGTGGCGGAAAGGCATTTGCGGGAGTGGCCATCGTGTTCGACACGAATGGAGACGGCAAACTCGGGCCTGGCGATTACATGGTGCTGGCAAATAGTGCGGCGAACATTCCGAAGGAGTTCAGCCCGCTTGTCGCGATCAATCGGCTGAAGAAATACCACATGGCGGCCAGCGTGACGAATACGGCCACTGGGGCGAAAGATCGCACAGCCGTCATTGATGCGATTCGTGACGAGTTGCAAGAAGCCACATCTCGCCTGCCCAACGAGACCGACGATCAATTCGAGCTTCGTAAGCTGGCCCAAAATCATCGCATCGACGAATTGGAACGTCTGTTTGTGGATGCCGAAGAACTGATTCTGGGCTGGACCATTGATTACACGAAGAAGGAAGGTCGGCTTGACCTGGAACTTTCAGCCCTGCCGGGCACACAACTGGCGGCAGACATCGCTGGCCTGGGCAACGATCCAAGTCTGTTCTCAAGTATTGTTCGCGCCGAAGACTCAACAGTCTTCGGTCGCTTGAATCATGCGCTCGATAAAATGCGGCAGGGCAACATCACCGGGTTTCTGGCCCTGATCGAAAAACAGGTGCTGAAGCGGATCGCGAATGCCAAAAATGTCGAAGACGCAAATAAGCCGTCTGCCACCGAAGCGCTGCAGAAGTTCATCGGAATGCTGCAGGAAGGAAACAGCAAAGTTGGCCGGATCGACGGATTCCTGGAAATCACAGAAGGCAAAGATGGTCGGACACTTATCGGTGGAATCCGGGCTCACTGTGGGACAAAGGTGGAAGATGTTCTGAAAGCACTGCAGGCGGCTGGCTGGGACGTGAAACTCAACACGGACGAATCCGAGGACGAGCCGACCACGGTTGGCGACCCGCCTCCCCCGGGCGAAGCGGCTGATGACAAGAACACTGAAGACGAAGCCACCGAGGATGACGAGGACGCTCCAAAGCAACCGTGCCCGCCGGTGAAGAAGATTCGTTTTCATGAAGTGAAGATTCCCGCGAATCGCGAATTCGACTTTCCTGGGGTTTTCGGCACAGACACGATGTTGATCGCCGCAGGCAATGAGGTGGTCTATTACGCCGTCGGTAACGGAGCCGAGGCCGGTATCCGCAAAGCGATCGAGGCGACCGGTGAAGATCCGGAGAAGGAAGACGGCACCTTCTTTGAGGTGTGGTATCGAATTGGACCCTGGATCAAATGGGGCCAGGAACGAGCTGCCAGACTGGGTCCCGATCCCGACCTGACCGAAGAAGAAAAGCAGGCCGAGGCCGATCGCGTTGAATTGGGTAAGCGAGCACTCGCCGTTTTCGGCGACGGACTGGATTCGATCTACACGAAACTGCAGGTGAAAAAGGACGACGACACGAAGATCGTTGTCGGGTTCAGCACGTTCGCCGAGCGGCTGTTGAAGTTCGTCGGCAGCGAGGTCGCGAAAGTCGCCAAAGAGAATCTGCAGTAGGGCTACCGGTCGCAGACACGGTCCACAGTGTCCCGCGATTGAATCCCGCGGCAGTGATCTCTACCGTGATGGGCCATCCGTCCGCTCCCTCAGCGTGAGACCGTCGTCGCCATGATTCTCTCGGGTAATGAGATTCGGAAGCAGCTCGGACGAAACATCGTTGTCGAGCCATTTGAAGCCAGTCAGCTCAACCCCAACAGCCACAACCTGCGGCTGCACAATGAGCTGCTTGTGTACGAGGAAATCATCCTCGACATGCAGCGTCCCAACCGGCTGCGGCGTTACGAAATCCCCGAAGAGGGATTCGTGCTGAATCCGAATCAGCTTTATCTGGGCCGAACGGTCGAGTGGACCGAGACGCACAACCTGGTGCCGATGGTCGAGGGGCGTTCATCAATCGGCCGACTGGGACTGTTCGTCAACGTGACATCCGGATTCGGGGACGTGGGATACAAGGGCTATTGGACGCTGGAGATGTTCGCGGTGCAGCCCGTGCGGATTTATCCCGGCGTACCGATCTGCCAGATCTTCTACCACACGCTGGAAGGCGACATCACGGAATACGCCAGCGAGAAATACCAGAACAGCGACGACATCCAGCCCAGCCTGCTGTACCGCGAATGGCAGGAAAAGCACGACCCGCAAATGCGACTGGACTTCGGGCAGGAAAAGGGCTGACGTGCCTTGTCAGGCATCTACCTCGACGCGGCTAGTCGTGTCGTCGTCGTCCTGCTGCAGAAACTTCTGTGCTGCCTGTGTGGTTTTCGCTCCCATCTCTCGAATCGCTGAATCCGCGAGCTTCGTGAGTGGCGTGTATCGCGGGTGATGATGCTCGACGGTTGGGTTGTTGTGCTTTGTGTTGTAGCAGCAGATCAGACCCCACCGCGGATGCTCGCTGAGATTGGCGTCCGATCGATGCAGCAGGTTCGAATGGAAATACAGCCCGGTTCCCGCGGCCATCTCGCAATGGACCAGCTCGAAGTGATCCAAACACTCGGCCATGCGATCGTGATCCGCTCCTGTTTGCTCGCCAGCGAAGTTGTGGTCGATTCGGCCCATGCGATGTGACCCGCGCAGCACCTGCATGCAGCCGTTCTCCTGCGTGCACGGATCGACCGCGATGAAGACGCTCGCCATGTCCGGGAACAGGCAGCCGTTCCGATACCAGTACCCGTAATCCTGATGCCATTCCCAGGCTCCGCCGACCCGCGGCTCCTTGGCGCTCAGCTTCGAGTGGTAGTGATACACCTCATCGTCCAGAAGCTGCTGCATGGAATCGACGACGCGTTCACTGCGGGCGATCGCTCCGTAGATGTCGTCTCCCGGGTGGTTCCACAGCGACAGATTTGTGCGACGGCCGGCAGCGTCTTTCACTCCCATCGCATGCGCCTGCAGGACCGCATCCTGGCGACAGGACTCTTGCAGTAACCGAGTTTCCTCGGTGTCCAGAAGCTGCTCAACAAACAGGTAACCGTCGCGGTGAAACGCTGCGATCTGCTCGGCGCTGAGTGGGCCTGCCATCGTGGGTTCCTTCGGATTCGTTGTTGGCTTGTGCGCATTGCGTAGGCCGGAACAAGCTCCGCGCAGTTCCGGCAGTGAATGCGCGACTCCGCCGGAACTGCGCGGAGCTTGTTCCGGCCTACTGTTTTGGGGGTTGCAGGTCCAGGACTGTAGAGACAGCCTGCGGTACGACGGTTTATTGCAACATCCCATGCGAATCAAATGCAGTGGGACCGGCACGGTCCGTAGCGTTGCTTCCGACCAGGGCACCCGTCAGGCTGCGAATCACTGTTCTGTGACTCGAATGCAGGAGCAAACATCATGAACCCTCGACTGACCGGTATCGCACTCGCACTCGCCCTCTGCCTTGCAGCAGTGCATTCTGCACAGGCTGTGGACGAAGACGGCAAACTAAGGATCATCGCATTCGGTGCCCATCCGGATGACGCGGAGTTTCGAGTCGGCGGGACGGCCGCGAAATGGGCGAAGCTCGGACATCACGTGAAGCTGGTCTCGGTCACCAATGGCGACATCGGTCACTGGAACATGGCCGGTGGCCCGCTGGCCAAACGTCGCACCGCGGAAGTTCACGAAGCTGCGAAACGTCTTGGCGTGACGACTCAGGTCCTCGACATCCACGACGGAGAACTGGTTCCGACACTCGAACACCGCCGCACAATTGCTCGTCTGATCCGCAACTGGAAAGCGGATCTTGTGCTGTGTCACCGCCCGTGGGACTACCACCCGGACCATCGCTACACGGGAGTTCTCGTGCAGGATGCAGCGTTCATGGTCACAGTCCCCTTCTTCGTTCCCGACACGGAACCGCTCAAGAAGAACCCGGTCTTCATGTACTTCCCGGATGGTTTCAAGAAGCCCTATCCGTTTGACCCCGACATCGCCGTTTCGATCGATGATTCGTTCGACGTGAAGCTGCATGCGGTCGATGCACTGGCATCGCAGGTCTACGACGGCGGAGCACTCGGTTCCGAAAAGACACTGGAAACCCGTAAGGTCGGAGATCCGGTGGCGCGCAAAGAACTTCTCCGCCAGTCATGGGAGCGACGTGATGGACGCACCGCCGAGCGGTTTCGCGACACGCTCGTCGAATGGTACGGTGAAGAAGCCGGCAAGGCTGTGAAGGCGGCCGAGGCGTTTGAACTGTGCGAGTACGGCCACCGTCCGACGAAGGCCGAGCTGCGTAAGCTGTTTCCGTTCTTCGACTGACATCTCATTTGACATCTCGTTCCAACGCTCTGCGTTGGAACGCTACGCATGACGCTCTGCGTCACGGGCATTGAGATCACGGGACGCGGAGCGTCCAAGTTTGCATTCCAACGCTGAGCGTTGGAACGAGGTTATAAGAGCATGTTCACAGGCCAACAGGTTGCGGGGTTGCTGTCGGAACTCGGCATCACGCACGTCACGACGGTACCGGACAGCACGATCGGTCCCTGGTTCGACGACATTGCTGCTGCCAATGTCGACATTGTACAGGTCTGCCGCGAAGGCGAGGCCTGGGCGATTGCGGCGGGACTGCATCTGGGAGGATCCAACCCGCTGGTCCTCATTCAGTGTACGGGACTGTTCGAGTCGGGCGACGCGCTGCGCAACGCCGTGCATGACTACCGGCTGCCACTTTTCGGGATGGTCGGCTATCGCAGTTATCTGAGTCAGGCGTCGTTGCCCGGCGACACGTGCCTGAAGTTCACCGAGCCCGTTCTGGACGCCTGGCAGGTGGAGACACGGTTTGTCGATGAACCGGATCGCATTGGTGAGATCGCAGACCTCTACCGCAATTGTCAGTCGGCACAAAAACCGGGCATTGCTCTGTTTGCGGAGGGCCGGGCATGAGTGATTCTTCCAGCGGCATGCCTCTGGCAGAAGTTCTGCAGATTCTGCACGAAGCCCGGCAGGACGAAGTTGTCGTCGCGACGATGGGCAGCGGGCGGGAGTGGTCGAAATTTCCGCCGCATCCCCTCGACCTGGTTTACGTGCCGTCCAGCATGGGTCAGGCGACCTCGGTCGGTCTGGGCATCGCGCTGGCTCAGCCAGATCGCAAAGTGGTCGTGTGCAACGGCGACGGTTCCATGCTGATGAATCTTGGCTCGCTGGTCACGATCACCTCGCGACAGCCAGAGAACCTGATTGTCCTGCTGATGGACAACGGCATCTACGAAGTGACCGGCCGCCAGTCGACGCCCGGTTCGGCAACTCTGCGTGCTGACGGTCGCAGTGTCGATTTTGTCGCGATCGCTCGGAGTTGTGGTTTCGAGGCGATCTTTGAGTTCGCTGAACTGGATGACTGGCGCGAGTCGGTGGCAGACGTTCTGCAAACACGCGGACCTGTATTCTGCTGCCTGAAGGTTGAGTCCGTCGAAGGCGAAGTTGCCCCGCGCTCACCTGGTCCGGCCTGGGAGCGAGCGGCCAGATTGCGTGCCGCGCTCTCTGGCGGATGATCCTCCACGGTTTCGCACGTCACGCTAACCTGCGCGCGGATTTGTGCCATTCCCGCCCGGCCATCGGCCTCAAAAACCGCGCAGCATGATCGATCGACTCCGGTTTCTACTGTTGCAGGTTCGCAATCCTGACGACCCCATGCGCCAGCACGAGATCGAGTGTTTCGCGCGGGCCATGCAGGTTTCACCCCACCAGATCACCGTACACGACCTGCTGTCTGGAGCGCCGGATGCGGGAGTCATTGCCGGCACGGACGCATTCCTGTTCGGGGGCAGTGGGCACTACTCGGCCGCCGGCGAAGGCGAGTGGCTGGAACTGGCGATGGACGCGCTGCGATCGATTCACGCCACCGGCCGTCCGACGTTCGCCTCGTGCTGGGGCTGTCAGGCCATGGCGAGGGCCATGGGTGGTCGCGTCATCCACGATGCCGACCGTGCGGAACTCGGCACATACCAGCTCCAATTGACTGAGGCCGGACTCAGCGACCCGCTCTTCAGTCCGCTCGGCCCGATATTCTCAGGCCAGATGGGGCACGAGGACCGAGTCGTCGAGCTGCCACCGAAAACAACTCTGCTGGCATCGACGGAACTGGTTGAAGTACAGGCGTATCGATTCGACGGGCTGCCGATCTACTGCACTCAGTTTCATCCAGAGCTGAGTCGCCACGATATTCTGGATCGAGTCAGTGCATACCCCGAATACGTTCAGCACATTTCCGGACAGACCCTCGACGAGTTCAATGCCAGTGTGCAGGAGACCCGGCAAGCCGAGAGCGTCCTGCAGCGATTCGTCCAACTGGTCGCCGGCGACGGTGAATACTGACTTTCGAGTTCACGAGGACTCGTCGTCGACCGGGCCGAGGTCCGTGTGATCGAAGTAGCAGTCGAGGGCCAGCCACAACGAGCGTGCGTAGCGATGGAAGAACACCGGAAAGGCGATGGTGTAAATCAGCAGCGGCGGTCCGACGATCTGGTTTGAGTATCCCAGTCCGAAATGCAGGCCCATATACGCCGCCGTCATTGTGCTGGCCGTGCAGCCGTAATTGACGTAGGTCGAACCGAGGAAATACCCGGGTTCCCGTTCGTATACCAGGCCGCAGCCGCTGCATTGCTTATTCATCCTGAGCAGGCCGGAAAACAGCCGGTCCTTACCGCACCGGGGGCACAGCAGTTTGAATGCCCGCTTCCGTCCAATCCCAAAAGGCACTCGTGTACCCAAGTGGTAATCCTCTGCTGGCGCTGAGGCAGTCTTCGTGAAGGAACCGCCGAATCGAGAGACGACAAACACGCCGCGCGTGAGCCACGGTCAGCCGGCTTTTTTCGCAATTGCTTCCTGCATGGCCAGGCCCATATCCGCAGGGCTCTTTGCGACGACGACTCCGGCCGCTTCCAGAGCTTCAATCTTCTCGGCAGCCGTACCACTGCCGCCGGAGATGATCGCGCCGGCATGCCCCATGCGCTTGCCCGGAGGTGCTGTCTGTCCGGCGATGAATCCGGCGACAGGTTTCGTCACGTGATCACGAATGTAATCGGCCGCCTGCTGTTCGGCATTGCCGCCAATTTCACCAATCATCAGCATCGATTCCGTGCCCGGGTCGTTCTCGAAGAGTTCGAGCAGATCGATGAACGACGTACCGATGATTGGATCGCCGCCAATGCCAATTGCGGTTGACTGGCCGAGTCCCAGGTTGCCCAGTTGCCACGCGGCCTCATAGGTCAGCGTCCCACTCTTGCTGATCAGGCCGACGGTTCCAGGCTGGTGGATGTACCCCGGCATGATGCCGATCTTGGCGATACCCGGAGTGATAATGCCCGGACAGTTTGGTCCGATGAGACGCGAGCCGGACTTCTCGACGAAGTGCATCGCCCGAACCATGTCCAGCGTCGGGACACCTTCCGTGATGGCAACGATCAGTTCGATTCCGGAATCCGCGGCTTCAATGATCGCGTCCGCACAGAACGGAGGCGGGACAAAGACCATTGCCGTATTCGCGCCGAGGTTTTCGACGGCAGCAGCGACCGAGTTGAAGACAGGAAATCCGTCGACTGTCGTGCCGCCCTTGCCGGGCGTAACGCCACCGACGTAAACGTCGACGTCAGGCTGGCATTCTTTGGCGTACTCGCGCGACTTCTGCGAGTGGAACAGGCCGGCTTTTCCAGTAATGCCCTGGGTGATCACCCGGGTTTCTTTGCTGACGAGAATACTCATGGGCGGGCGGTCAAATACTAAGGATTGAATTCGGACAGTTGAATGGACGCCCCGTCCTTGAAAACGGCCTGACGGTCGAGTCGTCCACGCTCAAGGGCATCCGCTATACGCGGTGAAAATTACGCGCTGATCGACCCGACAACTTTGCGGGCCGCGTCGGTCAGGTCGGTGGCCGGAATGATGGCCTTGCCGCTCTCGGCCAGCATCTTGCGAGCCAGTTCGACATTCGTGCCTTCAAGACGAACCACCAGTGGCACAGTGAAGCCAACGGTGTCGTATGCCGTGATCAATGCTTCGACGATCGTGTCGCACTTCATAATGCCGCCGAAAATGTTGACCAGCACGGCTTTCACGTTGTCGTCTGAAAGGATGATCCGAAACGCCTCGGTCACCTGATCGACATTCGCGCCGCCGCCGACGTCCAGGAAATTCGCCGGTTCGCCGCCGTGGTATTTGATGAGGTCCATCGTGCTCATCGCCAGGCCGGCTCCGTTCACCAGGCAGCCGATGTTGCCGTCCAGTTTGACGTAGCTCAGGCCCGCATCCGCCGCTCGGACTTCCGACTCGTCCTCTTCAGACAGGTCGCGGAGTTCAGCAAACGACTTGTGACGAAACATGGCGTTGTCGTCGAAGGCGACTTTCGCATCCAGAGCCACGAACTGTCCATCGCCGGTGACGACCAGCGGGTTGATCTCAACCTGGCTGCAGTCATTGTCCGTGAAGAACTGAGTGAGCTTGGGAATAAACTGCTGCGCGCTTTTGATCGCGGCAGCGTCCAGACCCACCAGATGCGACAAACGTCGAGCCTGCGCTGGCTGAAGTCCGAAGCCAGCGTCGACCGCAGCGTTGAGGATCTTCTCGGGAGACTCTTCGGCGACCTTTTCGATGTCCATGCCGCCCTCGGACGACATGATGACTACGGGGCCTCCGGCGGCGCGGTCGACGACGACTCCCAGATACAGCTCGCGGGCGATATCGAGTCCAGCTTCGACCAGCAGCGTGTTGACCTGCTTGCCTTCGTCACCCGTCTGAATCGTGACCAGTGTGTTGCCGAGCATCCGTTCCGCATGTTCGCGGGCTTCTTCAGCAGAGCGAACCAGGACAACACCCGGTTGATCGGGATGTTCCTTGAAACGGCCTTTGCCGCGACCACCAGCGTGAATCTGAGCCTTCACAACAGCCAATGGGCCGCCAAGCTTCGTAAACGCCTGGGCAGCTTCCTCGGCCGAACTCGCGGTGAAGCCATCGGGAACGGTGACGCCCGCATTCTTGAGAAGCTGTTTGGCCTGATATTCATGAATCTTCATACGCGATGACCTGATCGCTGAATCGAATCGGACTTCCGCCGCCACCACCGGGCAGCAAGGCGGCGGATAATAGCCCCGCCCGATTCCCCCTGCTACCGGGCCAGCGTCACGGGATTTCGAGGTCTGCCCCGTGGGAAGCGTCATGGGAAGCAGCCCTGCCGGACTTTCGCCGACCCTCTGCCGTCCGGCAGTGAGCGAAGACGGCTGACCGCACACCGGTGCAATGCCCGGTTCGCCGAACGTGGGGGTCTTCAGTCTGGCAACAGCCCACACATCGGTCTGTCAATCCTCAAGCAGGCAAGACCATCAACCGGAGAGCCGAATGCGGTAAAACCGCCCGTCCGGTTCGGAGGGAGCGGGAGCCGAAACCAATCTGACTCTCCCCACCCGTTCAGCGGGCAGACCATTCAACGCCTCTTGCGGCTGCGCCGCCCGGGTTGCGAGCAACCAGGGCCACCCAGACGCGTGTGCTGGCCTAATCAACCTGTGCCACCCCGCGGAGATCAGAGACGGTACTTCAAACACAGTGATGATCGGCGAGCTGCAACGATTGGACGTGCAAGGGCCCGGCAACTTCAGCCAGGACGGCAGGGCAATCGGCGGTGCACCCACTGCGTTCTCCACATGCAGCAACTGGTGCCGGGATGGTCGCGGCGGACCCAACAACGGATTCTTCGAGGAGCCCGGCAGTGACCACGTCGGCGGCTGTCACGTCGGCCTGGCCGATGGAGCCGTTCGCTTCATCAGCGACAATGGAATCTTCAGCGCAATCGGCTCCATGCAGAACGGCGAAGTCGTCGGCCCCTTCTGAATCATTTTCGTCCACCGTACGAACAATTCTTGGTACGGGGTCCCTGTCGTGGCGCGCCGCGACAAGAGATTAATGGTTGTTCGCTCAAAGCCTCTTGCGGCTTCGCCCCTCGGTTGCAAGCAACCACGGCCATCCGTGACGTCGGTTCTGGCAAGGTCAATCCGTGCCACCCTGCCCTATGACTCCTGTCTAGACGTTGAATTCCTATGTTTTCTGTTCGTTCTTATCTATACTGTTCACGCGAATATATTCCACCGTCTCATCCTCTACCAATCGTCGACACCGCGGAAGGACTTCGGTCGGGGTCGAAGATGGGAACGACTCCTGAACTGACACTTTTTGAGACGTGCCACGATGACCGACTCCAACAACTCGGCAGGTACTCCGGCGGCGCGAGCCGACCTGATACTCAGCCAGATTCAGTCGCTAAACGAGCGAGACTTAACCCAAGACATAATCATGCCATTAATGGCACGAATGTACTCACGCGAGACCGCAGCACAAGTGGAGTATTTTGGAGGGCCGAACGAAAGAGGAAAGGATGTCCTGTGCTGGTATACCAACGAACTGGACGAAACCGCCTTGGCTGTCGCGCAGGTTAAACTTTCTAAAGCATCGGCAAAGGCAAGAGATACGGAGAGCCTGTCGGAACTCGTAACTCAACTCTCCCAAGCCAACGAGGAGCCGGTTAAACACAAAGACGGATTCCAGTACCGACCCACCTCTGTACTTTTCATCACCCCCTTCGAAATCGATAGCCGCGCACTTGAGACACGCTTTCGACGATTCAAGTCACTCCGAACACGTAACCGACGAATCATTGACGGGCGTAAACTCGTTAACTTGATTGAAAAGCACTTGCCGGAACTGGCAGCGCAGTATCTCGGTGTCGAGCATCACGCTGCAGAGGTAACTCAGAGCTACCTAACAAACGAAGTCCTGCTTGCGGCCTTGAATCAACAGGATCGAGCACGGGACATTCGGCATATCTACACTGATATTGATTTCAGCTTGGGAAAACACACTACCCGTCTCCTGCGGGCGTGATCCCTTTACGTGGCGGTGGTTATGCTGACGTAAGTTGTTGTTGAGTGTGAGTTTGCCGCGTTGGCGGCTGGATGTCGCGGGGGGACTTCATTTCCTGTCCCATGTCCGGGGCAGCCC
>CAUZFZ010000106.1:0-38332 GCA_963579025.1 Planctomycetota bacterium
CTCTGCCCGGGAACGGGCTGCTTTCGAGGCTCCGCCTCGCGGCATTGAACGTGAGGCGGAGCCTCACAATCAGTGCGTTCCAGGGCAGAGCCCTGGAACGAGAATCCTTAACGGCGTTGCCCTCCGGGGCTGTGGTTGAGAAATGGCCGATTTTCCCGGGGTTGAAACCCCGAGCTATTTGCCCACGTCCCTTCGGGACTGAAGTGTGCAACTTCAGAAGGCGTAAGCCCCGCGGTAACCGATCCACCGGGATCATCAAGCCGCTCCGCGGCTGGAATTCGGGAATCAATTGATTCCCACTTTCTTAGACAAGACGACATGGCTTTGTTCACCTGCCTCGCGGCAGGTCTTCGTACTCTTGCAGGACGCGACGTGGATACACCGGCGTCAACATGCCCCAGTGTTGAACGCCCGGTGATTCGCCTCCGCCGTCGCAGCGGATTCCCTCACATCAAACCTGGTTCGAATTCGGTCGAGAGGTCGTGAGGGAGGCACACAAATGGCGTCGAGGAGGGATACACCCGACACCGGAGGATCGGGTTTGTCGTGCGTGTCTGTTGATGGGCCCACATCACTGCGGCATCTGCTTGATGCGTTTGTGGTGTCGGGCTACCGTCAACGGTTTCGAGCGGCCAATTGCTCTCATTTGATGCAGGGGTTCAGGATGCTTTGCAGACAACTGATTCTCGTTGTTACCGCCGTGGCGATGACTGGCCAAGTCGCTGCTGGCGAGGAATTGCGTGGGCCGGTCGGACGGGTTGATGGTGAACTGAAACGACAACGTCACACGATGACGCTCAGGCAGCACGAGGCTGTCGAGTTGTCGACGCGAATCGTCAGCCCGGGGTCATTGCCGCCGAACGCCCGGGTACGAGTCACAATTCTGTCGCCCGCGGAAGGCTCAAAGGCTGAGGAACGCGTGCATTTGAGCAAGGTGTTGCACGCCCTCGACGGTGACATGTTCACGGTCTTCCGCGCGCCGGAAGCGGGACCGTACACGGTCGTCATCGAACCGGAAGAGTCTGAACTGACACTGCTCGAAGGCGATCGCTGGCGGGAAACCGGCCATGTCGATGCATTGCTGGCGGCTCCGCTGTCCGTCAAGTGGCCGGACGGAAGCCAGGCGGATGTCGTAATCTTCACGAGGAAGATCGATCAGATTGCCGCACCGGATGGATCGCTTGTCATCGAGGCCGAGCCGAACAACTCGGCCGGGCAGGCACAGACAATCGCTCTGCGTGATACATCCGATGACTACACACTGCAGGTCGTTGGCGGAGCGGACGACATCGAGTACTTCGACAACGGTCAGGTGGGCAACGGTCTGGGAGACGACTGGCTGCGATTGGAATTTGACGGCTCGGAACCGCGGCTGCTCACGGCCTGTCTGCTGATTCCCGATCAGATGGTGGCGGCCCGGATTCGCTGTTACGCCCTGCCCAAGGACAAGGCGAAGCCCGAATCCGGTAAGCCGCTGGACGTCGGCAAGGAGTACGAAGAGGGCAAGAACCCGAACGAGCGTGTTCACCAGCAGCAGGAGCAGCACCGCATTGCGATCAACCGCAGGCTGAAGCCTGGTCATGTCTACTTTCTGCGGGTCGAAGCGAACGCGCCTGGTTACGGACTGGAACTGCGCATCGTCAAGCCGGCTCCGTTTGACGATCCCCGGCATGCGGTGCGGCACGCGTTGTACGACCATCTCGGTCAGGTCGCGTCGTGGCTGAACAATCGCCCGCGAGGCGCCAGTGTCGAACGCCGCATCCGCGACACGGGCAACCTGCTGGGGACGATGTGCATGAGTTGTCACACGCAGTCCGGTGTGTGGGGGCCCGCCATTCCGTTCCAGATGGGTTACCGGCCGCAGAATGCTCACCTGTTCCGGAATCTCGTCAACATCTCGTATCAGTCGATGCGGCCCACGAATGTGCTGGTCGATGCGGCGAACAACACAAGTCTCGCTCCACTGGACCTGGGCGATGGACCGGCCGGGACGCGCGTCGCCGGACACAGTGCCATGTCGGTGGAGAGATTCCTGAAGCCGCGCAAGCTGCAAAGCAAGCAACACCTGCGAGCCGCGAACTTTGTCCTGCAGTCGGGCGACCCTGGCGGTATCAACGCGGCAGGTCCGGGAGCGAATGTCGGTAAGGGTGTCGTCTACAACTACACCGGCGAGATTGTCTACGAAGCATGGAAGGAAACCGGCAATCCGCAGTTCTTCCGGGCGCTGGAAGAAAAAGCCCGCAAGACGCTCGACGTTCAGCCGAAGTACACCGACGACATGGCTCACCGTGTTGAACTACTGAAGCGGTACTTCCCAGCTGATTACCTGGCGCAGGCGGCAAAGGTCCGCGAACTCGAAGCGAAACAGAAGAACCAGAAACCTCGCGTCCCCAGTAACGTCAGCGTCAAACCGTCCGAAGAAGATTCGAAGAAGTTGTGGGACCGCATCCAGAAGCAGATTCCGCTGGACCTCGCGAGACTGCGAGCGATCCAGCATGAAGACGGCACATGGGGATTCAATCCTGGCGTTAAGGACGGCGACAAGTGGAAGGTCGAAGGTAACAACAAGCCGGAACCGTCACCGACCGCGCTGGCTTTGATCGCGTTTCAGGCGGCCGGATTCGGTCCGGATGATCCGACGGTCGCGAAGGGCGTCAAGGGATTGCTGGGACTGCAGCACCCGAGCGGCTTCTGGAAAGGTCAGTCGCAGACGGGTTTCGTGTCGACAAGTTATGCACTCCACGCGCTGTCGCGTCTGTTTCCGGTTGAACCGCCAGAGCACAAGCTCGTCGACTATCTGCAAAAAGGCGGCAAGACAACTCTTCCCGAAACCATCCAGCGCATTCGCCGCGCCGCTAATGTCGATAACGCTACCCTGCTGCCGATTCTGCTTGCGGGAGCAAAGCACGAGAGTCCTATGGTCCGCTTTCAGGCAATGATCGGACTCGGCGGACTCCATTCAGAAGAAGGTGTCGAGCCACTTGCCGAGGCGCTCGGCGATCCCGCGAAATCCGTCCGTGAAGCCGCTCAATGGGGCATGCGACAGACATTGATCGACGATCGTGGCTGGGACGCTGTGATGGCCGCGTGTCAGAGTAAAGATGATTACGTGCGTGAGTCCGCTGCGAAAACTCTGCTCATGCGCGTCGACGGTGTCATGCCAGGGATCTCTGTCGAGTGGAGTGATCTCACGGCTGCCATTACGAACGGGATGAACACGGACCCGCATCCGGCCGTGCGCGCCTGGTCCCTTCGATCGGCCTGGAACTGGTGGGTCTGGAATCCCCCCGTGCGCGAGGCCATCAATGCGGCCTGGGTCGATCTTCTGCAGCGACCGGAAGCGAATGCGCTCGTCGAGAATTCCATCCGGTATCAGTCACAGGCTCTGTTTATTGCCAACGGACACAACGCCAACTCCAGCAAGCAGCACCAGTATCCGGAGCTGGCGAAACTGTTCCAGACACTGAACATCACATTGAGCGAACAGTCCGAGTCAGTTCCGAAAGTCGGCCGACGTATGGCCGCTCGGATCGTCAACGTTGGCGCGACGTTCTACAACAACAATGGTGGTGACGGCGGACCTGGCCAGATGGGATACGTCACTGATTTTTCGTCGGACCTTTTTGGTAACGCGGCGATGTACTACTTCGCCGATGTCGAGAAGCTGCCGAACTACTTGACCGATACCGGGCTGCTGCAGGTCGGCCTTGAAGGCTCGTCCCACGTAAGAGACGAGGACCTGCAGCAGAAGCTGATCCAGTACTCACTGGATGGCCCCGAGCATCTGCGACCGATTGCCGCGGCCAGCGTGTCCGATCCGCGATCGGCGAAACTGGTTGCCGTGCCGGAACGAGTAGAACCACTGATGCGACAGATCCATCGCGGAGCGGCTGAGCCATCACGGCGGAAGCAGCTTTCCGATCCCATCCTGCAGATGTTTGCCCGTATCAAGTGGGTCATCCCGGATACGCTTGAGCAGCAGCGTGAGGTGTTTGGCTACATCACGCCCAAATTCGATCCATTCCACTCAGCCGAGGACTTGAAGGCGATCACTGACGCCGCGAAGCGCGCAGAGTTGGAACGTGCTCAGGAAGCCAACTGGTACCTGTCGCGCGGACTGGGCGAAGTCATCGGCTCCAACCCGGACCTGCACATCGACACGATGCTCGAGTTCCTGCCGGAGTCGTTCGAGCATCCGCAGTCGGCGCGCCTCTGGTTGCCCAGCGTGGAATGGATCCTCACCCACAAGCGTGAGCTGCCCGACGTTGTCCCCGGCAAACTGCCACCCATCGACCCGCTGGAACAGGTCCGCACACGGGCGCTGCAACTGTTTCTCGATCAGCTTCGGGAAGATGCCGATCCGGACACTCGAAAACTGGCGGTGACGATGGCTCAAAAAACGGTACTGCGTCGGAATCCGGAAGCGCTCACCGCACTGGAGATGATGCTGGCGTTCGAGAAACGGGACGATGTCGTCAAGAATGCAAAGAATGTCCTCTCGCAGAATCGCAATAACTTCGTGAAAGAGCTGACCGATGCGGTCGGCAAGGAGACACCGAAACTCATCGAAGTTGGCGACGACGGACTTCCCAAAGAATTTGTGGCGGATTTTGAATACTTCCGCGACTACGTCACTCCGGAAATGAACCGTGTGTTGCGCGGCGACGAACGAAGCTGCTTTGCCTGTCACGGAGTCAAAGGACGCGTTCCGCCGCTCGAACTGAGTCGTCCGGACGACGCGGGCTATCTACCGATCGCAAAGCTGCTCGAAAACTATCGCAAGCTGCAGAAGCGGGTGAATCATGCGGACGTCGACAAGAGCTTCCTGCTACGCAAACCGCTGAATGTTCAGAACGGGAAGGAAGAAGGCCATCAGGGCGGTCGTCGCTATCAGCCTGAAGACCCGGGCTATCAGATTCTACGCAAGTGGGCTCTGAACCAGGTCGGCAACGCCTCTCAACTGGGCGTCAAGCAGGCGTCTTTGCCCAATACCGAGACTGGCAGCCGTTGATCGCGTGACCAACACTTCGAGTACTAACCTCTCAGGAGATGTTTTTAATGGCCGACAATGACACTGGCGAAGCCGTCGTCCGCGAATTGGGCGTGGCCTACTGGATGGAGATGGAAACGGTGATGAACTACATCGCCAACTCAATCAACCTGGACGGAGTCCGTGCTGAGGAAATTAAGAAAGCACTGCAGGCCGACATTCAGGCCGAGATGCTGCATGCCCAGACACTGGCCCGGCGTATCAAGACGCTCGGCGGTGTCGTTCCCGGCAGCCTGTCGTTTACAGCCGCTCAATCAGATCTGCAACCACCGGCTAAGCTCACCGACGTCGTGGCCGTGATTAAGGGAGTCATCGCCGCAGAGAACTCGGCCATCCAACAGTACAACAAGCTGATCAAGCTGTGTGACGGAGTCGATTACGTCACGCAGGATCTGTGTATTCAGGCACTCGGCGACGAGGAAGAACACCGCCGCGAGTTTCTCGGCTACCTGCGGGAGTACGAAGTCGAGTAAACCGGGGATTCGTGAACTGATCGAAGTCAGCGTGTGAATCAGATTGAGGAGACGCCTGCGTGTTACGTATTGCGATTGTCGTCCTGCTTGTTGCTCTTCCCTGCCATGCGGCGGACAAGCCGAACATCGTGTTCATTCTGGCCGACGACGTCGGGCGGGAAGTTCTGGGCTGCTATGGAGGCAGTTCATATCGCACGCCGAATCTCGACCGGCTGGCCGCGACCGGTGCGAAGTTTGAGCACTGTTACAGCATGCCAGTCTGCCATCCCACACGAGTGACGTTACTCACCGGTCGCTATCCACGGCATCTGGGCAGCCCTAAGTGGGGCAGCTTCCCGAAGCAATCTGAAAAGCAGACGTTTGCCCATGTCGCCAAAGACGCCGGCTACGCCACGGCTGTTGCCGGGAAGTGGCAGATTTGCCTGATGAAGGACGACCTGGATCACCCGCGTCGACTTGGTTTCGACGAGTGGTCCGTGTTCGGCTGGCACGAAGGCGCGCGATATCACGAACCGATGATCTACCAGAACGGCGCAATCCGCACGGACACGGCGGGCAAATATGGCCCGGACTTATATGTTGACTACCTGGTCGACTTCATGAGGCGCAATAAGGAAAAGCCGTTTCTGGCCTTTTACTCGATGGCGCTGTGTCACGACGTGACCGACGATATTGGCGAGGCTGTGCCGTACGGTTCGCGCGGGCGCTACGACAATTTCAAGGAGATGGCCGAGATGATGGACGTCGAAGTCGGCCGACTCGTGAAAGGCATCGACGATCTCGGGATTCGTGACAATACGCTGATTCTGTTTACGACGGACAACGGCACGGCGGGCCGTTCAAAGCTCTCGGCACTTGAGAACGGCAAGTTTGTTTACGAGAACGTCGTGTCGAGATTCAATGGCGAGGACATACCCGGCGGCAAAGGCGACCTGACCGACTGGGGGACGCGCGTCCCGGCCATCGCCAATTGGCCAGGAGTCATTAAGTCCGGCCAGACATTGAATGACTTGATCGACTTCAGTGACGTCCTGCCGACATTCGCTGAATTGATCGGAGGTACGCTGCCGGCGGGAGTGCAACTGGATGGGCACAGTTTTTCCGGGCTTTTGACCAACGGAACTCGGTCACCGCGAACATGGGCGTACGCAGAAAGCCGCGGGACTCGTTTCTTCGCGAAGACTCAACGGTGGAAGCTCTACAACGACGGCAGGTTCTTTGACACCACAAGCGACCCCTTCGAAAAGCGACCCGTGCCTGTAGATCAGAGACCGGCCACCAGCGCGTCTGACTTCAAGCTCCTCAGCGCCGCTATCGACTCGCTCAAGGCAACGCGAAAATAGCCGACAGGCTGGAGGCGTTCTTGCGGCGTCCGGTCTCGATCAGTCTTCAGACAGTTCACCAGCAACAGTTGATTCAACCAATGGAAGGAACCGTTGCCGAATCTGCTTCAACGGTGCCTGCCGTTCGGCTTTTGTCATGTAAAAGCGATAACCGAATTCACTCAGTTCAGTATTCTGCATCCGTTCCACAGCCATGAGAGCAAATTGCCGGTTCAGCAGATAAGGGTCGTCGAGTTGATCGATAATCTCCGGCAATGCCCATTGTGCTTCGCGGCGACTTGCAGCATCAACCGCAACAAGACGAACGGATTCATTTTCATGAGTCAGCCAGACGCGGGCCAAGGGTTCCTCGCGCTCCGGGTAGTTCTTTGCGATGCGGTTTTCCAGGAATTCGCTGTTGTACCATTCCGTGAGATGCTGCAGCGTCCAGTCAACAGCTTTGTCGAGATGGCAAAGATTGCAGGCGTTGGGATGTGCGCGTTCGATCATCTCTGGCTCTGTGGGTGAGTAGATCGTGTGCGTACGTACGACATCCTGCATGCCTTCATTTATTTTTGGCATATGGCAGTTAATGCAACTGTCACCTTCTGAGCCCGCCTGATGATGTGTGTGACTCGATCGCTGTACAGGATCGCTGAATGTCTGGTGACATTTCAGACAAACTGCGTCGTCCTGTTCCAGCGAGCGGGTCCACTTTGGGCCAATAGGGCGATGTGGATCGTGACATTCAACACAGGTCAACTGGGAATAACACGCGCCGCGTGAGGCATCTGCGAACTCAGTAGAATTCCATGTCGCCATTCCGGCTGCAAATTGTGGCCGGTCTCCCCAATGGCATCTCGAGCAGACCCAGTTTATGTTGGCTACTGTCCGACCTGTATCGACGGGTTTGGTAAATTCCGCCAGATACAGTTCCGGGCCGCTGGCAACGAAGGATGGCTTCTTTCGTTCTCCCTCAGTGTGGGCGCGACACCCCAGATGACAGGCCTCACAGCTGATGCCCAGAGTGACGGCTCTCTGGGATGCAGGTGTTTCCGCAAGATCCCATCTCAATGCGTCCATTTGACGCAATAAGTCATTCGCTCCATCGGATGACACATTGGTTAGGAATTCGGGGTACTGGCTCGACATGTAGTCACTTACGGACATGTACATCGCAGACGGTGCGTGATTGCCAATCAACTCGGGGTACCGGAACATCACATCTGAAAGCGGTAATGTTACATGGCAGTGACTGCAGCGTGCGGCGTAGTTAAGTTCACCCGGTTGACCAGCATGTGGGGGTGCCGGATCAAACACGTTGAAACGCCCATCTTCATCCGGCAGTTCTGGAGTGATGTGTACGATCGGTACCCACATCTTACGATCGAGCCAGTAGCCAAATGGCAGGACATCGTCTGTGTCGGATCCGTCAGGCGGCGCGCCTTGTGTAGCGGCACCGATGTAGTACTGAAAAAAGCGAGAGCCAAGCGTCTGATGAATCTCGTGCACCTGAGTGCTGTCTTTGCGTGAAATCCGCATCAGGAATCGATCGTTTTCTCTATAGAATTCACCGGTCGCACCATGGAAGACAATTGATTTCGTACCGCTGAAGTCCCCTTTGACTGTACGGTCCGTAGCCAGCGCGTTCATCCAACGGTGCGAATGCGTTGACCAGTCGTCGTGCTGTTTCCGGTGGCATTTGCGACAGGCGTCTGGACCTACGTAATCAGAACGGCGAACGTTGCTGTGATCTGGCGTCGCCTTGTACTCCGAGTTTTCGTTTGCAGCGACTTTCCAGTAGACGTGCATGTTCTCAGTAGCAATACCGACTCTAACATTCTCTTCAGGCAAAGCGTCAGGCGTCAGGGCCACCGTGGTTGATGTATCGCTGTCAGGCAGCGTCGTAATTGCCGCGGCCACGGCACCGATGCCGAGGGCAATTAAGAACAGCGTCCGCAGCATACGCCGGGCAGTTTGTTTTTCGGTGGCAATGCGAGTCGAATGAAGCATGTACCGGACCCTGAAAGATTTCACGAGGCAGATGTGGCGAGAGATTGTCGTGCAAACGACGACTCAGGATATTCGGTTCAGACGCTACGGTGGTGAGGCTATCTGAAATCACCGCCGACATTCTCTGAGATTCAGTCGGCCAAGTCACGGTTGATTTGCAGCATTCGGCCCGATCACTCCCAGACGCATCGAGTAATAGTGAGTCTCCAGAACCGCGCGGTCATGCGTGCGGCGGATCCAGTCCCAGACGTCACTCATCATTGCTTCAACACGCGACTGTTGCGCTGGATCCGCAGCCAGATTCCGCATTTCATACGGGTCTGCCTGCAGGTCGTAGAGTTCGTCAAAGTCGAATCCATTGAAGACGAATTTCCAGTTGTCTCGCCAGACGATTCGCTGCGTCAGTGAGAAACGTGTTCCGTGGTACTCGGCGAACCCGGTCGAGAATTCGGGATGATCCGCAGTCGGATCGGAGAGAAGCGAGGCGAAAGATCGAGAGTCCGCAACCTCAATCGGCTCGCTGCCGCTCAACTCACTCAACGTCGGACACAGATCCGCGATGCTGACAGGAGCCGTACAGGTGACTCCAGCGGCGATGTCCGGACCTGCCATGATCAGCGGGATACGGTAAATCTCCTCGAACGGTCCAAAGTTGTGAGCCTCGAAACCGTGAGCCCCCACATAGCGACCGTGATCAGACAGCATGACTACGATCGTGTTGTCGAGCGCTCCGGCCGTATCCAGTCTTTGCATCAACCGGCCGAACTGATGGTCGAGTTCACTGATGCGCGCGAAATAGCAGGCTCGGGCAGCACGCCAGTGGTCCTCGGAAATGTTTCGACCAATCTGTTGTTCTCGCCGATAGAGATTCGGTCGGTCGGTCATGTCGTCGAAGAAGTTGTCCGGTAATGGAAGAGCCGACGGGTCATAGCGGTTCCATGCGTCGCGGCTGGCGACCAGGGCTTCATTCGGTTCCGAGAAACTGACACAGCAACACCATGGATTGTCGCCAGGGACGGCACGATCGATGAACGCCTCCGCATCCTGCAGAGTGATGCCGGGATAGCGCGTTTCAATGGGCGTATCGGTCACGCCCCAGTGCAGCACGCTGTTGTAGCCAGGCGGGCCTTCCACGTAGCCGGTCAGCGATTCATCAAGTTCATACGTGCGAGGTCCCTGGTCGCCGCGGCCGAGTCCTCGCAAATGCTCTGCTCCCTTAACGATCGATTCCTGCCAGCCGAACGGTTCGAGCTGATTCGTACGCTCAACGTGCCACTTGCCGAAATAGCCGGTGCGATAGCCGGCCGCCGACAACTTCTGTGCAAAGTGCGGTTTGTCTGTGCGCAATACGCACTGATCCGCATCGCGACCGTGTTCGACTTCCAGCACTCCGTGATTGTGCGGCAGCAGTCCGGTCATCAGACTCGCGCGCGCCGGTGAACAGGTCGGGCATGTTGTGTGCGCATGACTGAATCGCACGCCACGCTCGGCGAATCGATCGATGTTGGGCGTGAGGCACGGATGCCCCGGATCGACGGTCGCGGCCTGCATTCCGTCCGTCAGAAACAGCAGCAGATTTGGCTGTTGAGCCATGGTGATCTCGTAGTGTTGGGCACTTGTGGGTTCTTACGGCTGTTATTGTTGCACCAGTACTGCCGACTGAAAGTCTCGGCGGGACATGCGATCCCCTCCAATGGCCTGATTGTCTCGATAGCATGGATGTCGCGGACACGATCAACCGTATGTAAAGAGATCCGTGCCCGTCTTACACGCCGGGCCGCCCCGTTCCTCAATCCGGCAGCGTCATGTTTCGAGAATCCTGGTTCCGCAGAACGCGTCGACACAGGCGATCCGGTCGCCATGCCGAGCGACTCGAACCACGCATGCTTCTGACGATTACGTTCGACTTCGATTTCTCGCTCGACGCAAATGGCTTCTTTAACGACATGGAAAGTCGTGATGCTCTGGTCGCCGCTGGTGAAATCGTCCTGGCCAATCTTGACGACACGCTGACTGCGATCGTGCCCGGGTCGATCAGCCCGGGTGACACGTGGACGGCGAACTACCCCAACCCGTCCAATGGCGATCTGGTCGAGACCGACAACCTGACGATCGACGAGAACGTCATTCGTGTCTTCGCCGGTGGTCGTGAGCTGGGCGCGACACTGGGGATCGGAGGTCCGGGCGGTTTCGGTGCCAGAGGCACGCGGGCCTGGCTCGACATTGTTGCCGGACGAGGCCAGGCCGGAGCACTGTTGCCGGACGCGCAGGAAACCGACTTCGGACCGTGGGGCGGGACGGTCACGTTTAACACCACAACCAACTGGCACTTCGGAATCGACACGTCCGGACTGGACAACGGCGAGTCAGACTTTCTGTCGGTCGCGATTCACGAGCTGTACCACCTGATTGGCTTCGGGACGGCCGACTCGTGGGACAACCTGGTGGATGGAACGTCATTCACCGGACCCGCCGCGATTGCGGAGTTTGACTTGGCAGGCAATCCTCCGGTGCAGTTCATCGAAGGCGGCATCGGCGGTCACTGGGAGGATGGAACAACCGACAACGGCGCCGAAACCGCGATGGATCCGGTGATCCTCGTCGGTACTCGCAAGCTGCCCACGCCGCTGGACGTGGCAGGACTGGATGACATTGGATGGGAGATCGCACAGGCTACTGCCCCGTCTGTGCAGGTCGACCTGCGGATTCGCCGAACATCAACGACAACCGACCCGAACGGCGAGACCACAACGATTCCCGATAACGTCGACTTCCTGGACGAGTGGGATGAGTTTGTCGTCGAGGTGTGGGCCAGCACACCAGCCGATGACACATCCGCCGTCGCAAGCTTTACTGTCGACATCGCCTTCGACGAACTGCTGTTCGAAGCCACGACAGAACGGCTGTTCGAAGCCACAACAATCGATCACGGAGCTGCGTTTACCGACACACGGCAGGGGATGATCGATAATTCCTCGGGATTGATTCAGGGCGTGTCGGCCAGCACACCGCAGACGTCGATTGCCCTTACCGACTTTGCGTTGCTGGCACGCGTGTTCTTTCAAGTGCGCGCCGAAGCAGATTTGCCGAATAACCTGTCCGGTGAATACATCCTGCCGACCATTGACGACGAGTTCCTCGTTCAGAGCGTTGCCATCAGCATGTCCGGCGGAGTTGCCGCGGATGTGAATGCACAGACGGCAACCTCGATTGAAGTCTGGCCGGTGATGTTCGATCTGGACGACGACGGATCGATCGGCTTTAGCGACGTGGCGGAACTGGCCGTTGTGTTCGGCACATCGTTGGGAACTAATGACGGCGCCTACCGGGCCGATTTTGACCACGACGGAATCGTGGGATTCGCGGATATCTCACTGTTTGCAGGCAACTTCGGTAGCGCCCGGAACTCATTGGTCCCGCAAACCTACGACGGCGGATTCCCGAGCGAATGGCGTCCGCCTGCGGCTCTCTCCGCGCCACAAGGCGGGGAGTCCAACCAGGCTGCCGTGGCGATCACAAGTGGTCGCAGTTCATCGGCGTCCAATCGAATTTCGGAACACTCACCGTCGGCCGTTGAATCGCAGTTAAAGCGCCAAGACCCGAATGGTGATGGAGTTGAGCCAGTCGATCCGTTGCTCGCATCGATTGCAGTCAGCGCACTGGATGACTCGCTAGTGAACTTGGCAGACCTGGACGACGATTCCGGGCAACAGACGTCTGACGCCAGTTTCTTCCCGGGCGAGTCTGACTGGTTATGGACGGACGCTGCATTTGGTCTGTTCGCGCCGCTCGAAATTGCGCTACGTGCTTAGTTGGACAGCGCCACTTCTGGAGTGCGACGATGCATCGTCGCTTTCAAATTCTCTATTTGCGGCGTAGCCGCTTTCTCTCTCCGGCTCGTGAGTGCGGGATCGCCGGCACGTTACCGAAAGCGGCTGCGCCGCGATGAAAATGGGAAAGCGGTGATGCATCACCGCAGTCCAAAGTGGCGCTGTCCAATCAGGCCCTTCGATCCTGACCAACATGTTGTCGCTGGTTTTTTCGCAATGAATATCGAATGTCGAACAAGGAACTTCGAATGATGAAGTGCTTCACTTCGGACTTCGACATTCCTTGTTCGATATTCGATATTCGTGCCACCAGGCATTGGCTTCCAAGTGTGTCTCAGAAGCCGCCCCAGGTTCTTCCATCGTCGGAGATGCGCGCGCTTTCAACATCTCTGCGTGAGGTCATGTGTTTGCGGCTCTGTCGCTTTGGTAAGGGGGATCATTCGATCTCCGAACAGCCGCGAAGCGTGACGCCTCGAAGAACTGATCTCCCCTGATAAGGCCAATGTGCGGGACAATGTGCTGCAGACGGATCAAGTCCTCACATCAACCCTCAGGTGCCGTATGAGCGAATCGACTGGTTCTGCTGTCGAGAACGTCGAGATTTCCGGGCACATCATCGACAGCCTGCTGCTGCCGAAGATTCTCGACTGCATTACGGCCATGCAGGGTGCATTCACGATCCTGCAGATCAGCATCGGGCAGCGGCGCAGCGATCCGAGCTATGCCCTGGTGGAAGTCCAGGCCGATACGCGGGAACGACTCGACGAGATTCTCGCGCAGTTGCTGGATCACGGAGCGGTACCCGTGACCGCGACGGACTGTCGGCTGGTCGAAGCCGATATCGACGGCGCGTTTCCCGAAGGTTTCTACAGCACCACAAACCAGCGGACCGAGGTTCGGCTGAGTGGAAAATGGATCGCGGTCGATGATCAGGAAATGGACTGTGGAATTACCGTGCAGGCCGACGCTGACATCGCTCGATGTCTTCCGATGACGGCGGTTAACCCCGGGCAGAAGATTGTTGTGGGGCACGTCGGTGTGCGTGTGTTTCCAGAAGAGCGTGATACGAAACACGCGACATTCGAATTCATGGACAGTTCGGTTTCGACCGAAAAGCCCAAGCGAGTCGCCGCCCGACAGGTTGCCCGCATGCTGGTCGACACTCAACGTAATGGCGGAAAGACACTGGTTGTCGGCGGACCGGCCATCGTTCACACCGGCAGTGGCAGATACCTGAGCGAATTGATTCGTCGAGGCTACATCAACCAGTTGTACGCGGGGAATGCGCTGGCGACACACGACATCGAACAGGCGATCTACGGCACGAGCCTGGGCGTGCATCTCGAACGTGGTGACATCATTCAGGCCGGCCACGAACACCATCTCAGAACGATCAACACCATCCGCCGCTGTGGTGGCATCCGACAGGCTATTGACCAGGGCGTCCTGAAGTCGGGCATCATGTACGACTGCGTGAAGCACAACGTCGATTTCCTGCTCGCCGGCAGCATCCGCGACGATGGTCCGTTGCCCGAGGTCATCACGGATGCACTGGAAGCTCAGCAGAAGATGCGCGAGGGCGTGCGTGACATCACCTTCTGTCTGATGCTCTCGACCATGCTGCATTCCGTGGCGGTGGGCAACCTGCTGCCCGCGTGGGTGAAAGTCGTCTGCGTGGACATCAATCCGTCGACTGTCATCAAACTCAGCGATCGCGGATCGTTCCAGACGATTCCCATTGTCACGGACATCGAGCCCTTCTTGCGGTCCATGCTGGAAGAGATCGACCGTCTGGAAACTCCCACAACAACTCCCGGATGAACCACTTGCGTCGCGACTTCGGGGCTTTGTACTGCACCGCTGAATCCGGCCTCATCTTGAGGCCGATTCCACGATGTGGGATAACGCCCGCCCCACCTCGCGATCCTCCCCCCTCTCAAACGCTCAAAGCTGTCGCCACGCCGACGCCTGTCGCTGGCCCGACCGGGCCAAACATCGCTTCCAAGCCTGGGAAAGGAATCCCGCCCTGGAGCCTCCATCCAGACAACTGCAGCAGGTGCTGCTGTCGAAGAAGCTGTGCTCTGCGCGCGATCTGCGACGCTGCGCATCTCGGGTGCGGCACCTGACCTTTGATCTGCCCGGATTTGATTCCGTCTGGCTGGATGCACTCGTCCAGCGACGTGTGCTTACGTCATTTCAGGCGCGGTCCATCGAAGCGGTTGACCACGATCGGCTGAAAATTGGACCGTCCATCGTGCTGGATCGGATTGGTCACGGTCCGGACAGTGAGACGTTTCTGACACGGCTGCCCGGCGAGCGATCTACGTGTGTCGTCAAACGCGTGTGCATTCCGTCCGAGTTACGCGGACCGACGATGAAACGGCTGCAGCGACTGATTGAACGCGGCCGAGGATGCCATCATCCCGGCGTCGTGATTCCGCGTGCCTGCCGAGAGCTGCCTGCGGATTCAATCCGAGGGGATGGCGGGCGTGCCGGCCGCGACACTCGGATGGCGACTCAAACTCGACTGGCCATCGTCAGTCGTCCCGCCGAGGGCCTGACACTGGGCCAGATGCTGTTGCGGCGTGGACGCTTGCCCGAACGCTCCGTTCTGGAAATCGCACGACAGTTACTGGACATCGTCGGCGCGTTGCATGAGTGCAGGATTGTGCATGGCGAGATTCGGCTGGGCAATCTGCTGCTGTCGGCTGGAGGCCAGTTGGTTCTGGTGGATTCCGGGATTCGACTGGCAATTTGTCCGGCGTTCGAGATCAGTGCCTTCGTCGAACCGGAACGCAACGACGGGATCGCTCCGGAATTGATCGGCACGGGCGACCATCCATCCGCAGCTTCGGATCTGTACGCCATCGGGTGTGTGCTGTGGCAGTTACTCACGGGACGACCACCGCATCCGACGGGTGACCCGCTGGCAAAACTCGCCGCCCATCAGACCGAGCGGATTCTCGACGTGCGCGAGCTTGCTCCGGAAACGCCAATTCGACTGGCTGAGGCAATTACCTGGCTAACCGAGCCGGATCCGGCCAACCGGCCAGCGATTGCCCGCGAAGTCCTTGTGGGACCCGCAACGCCGCGTGCAGGAATCAGCCGACCGATATTGGGTCAGCCGGGACGTCGGGCTCGCAAAGTGCTGGCCAGATTCGCCGGGCAGTTTCATCATCCAGTGGCCCGGTCCATCGCCCCGACAGAGCGAACACGCACGACAAGCCGGTTTGCGCTGGCGTCAGCGGCTGTGCTGCTGGCCCTCGCGTCACTGCATCTGTTTGCCGGCCGGGAAACGGTACCGGCCTCGATCGATCGTTTTGGCGAGTGGCTCGCGATTCAGTATGCGGCCGTCACTTCAGCGTCTGCGGATACCGAGGGATCAACGGGTTCTGGTGACGCAGGTCCGGGTGATTTCTCGGGAGTGCCGGACGCAACTGTGCCGGTTCTCCAGTCGATTCCCGAACCGACTGCCGGCGGAGTCATCGAATTCCCCGACGCTGGTCCCTGGCGTGCGGCGTCGATCGTCTGGGCGGGAGGCCGGCTGACTCTGAAAGGCCCCGCAGGCGATCCGGCACGGGTCGTCGTGACCGGCGAGCCATGGCAACTTCGCGCGACCGAACTGCATCTCGAAAATGTCGAGATCATTCCTCAGTCTCTTAATGGCCCGTCGAGTTTCCCCACGGCGCCAGGCGAGACTCAACCGGCACCTGCTCCCGCAGTGGTCTGCCAGTCGCAGTCACTGCACATGACTGGTTGCGTGACGAAGTGGGCAATGACCGTCGGCGACCCGGAGGACTACGACGGACCGGAACCGGTCTCCAGCGAGGTGCCCGGAATCAGGCATCAGGCTTTCCTGCGCTGGGAGGCACTGGATCCCTCCGATCCGCTGGCGGGTGAACTCAGCTTTTCGAACTGCCGGTTCAGCGGTGGTATTTCGTCGATCGAACTGGCCGGACCTGTGCGCCGCGTTCGCTGCGTGAACACGCTCAAGCTGGCTGGCGGGCCGTTGTTTATTGTCGGTCCAGACGCAGAACCGGTTGCGCGCACGTTCGAGCTGGATCGGGTGACCGTCCGGGGTTCCAGCGGCCTGATCGCGATGCGACTTGCAGAGGGGCCGGCCGCCAGGCAATCGCACATCTCGGTCCACAGTACCAATTGCGTGTTTTCCGTTCGCGGTTGGTCGTCGCAATCCGGATCGCTCATCACCTGCATCGGCCAACGGCTGACGAATGACTGGCATCGATACCTCAGGTTTGACGGTCGCGATTCGGTCGTCGCACCGACGACCCGTCTGGCCAGCCTGCAGACTCCAGATGCCATGCAGCGACAGGTGCTGGACGATTCCCGCATTCAACTTCACGGACTGATCAGCACTCCGATCACATTCCGTGGTAGGCCGTCGTTCGATCCCGCCGATTCTGTCGTAAAGTCGACCGAGGCCAATCGTCGCTCATCCGACCCACCGGGGATTTCTGTCGATGACTGATCTGAAATGCTTCGTGATCTGCCTGCTGGCACTGTTGCTGGTCGCGCTCGCCGAATCGCCTGTCCGCGCCGCATCGCCCGTACCGGGTGAGCGAGTGCTGCTGCTGCGGACCGGACGCGTGGTCCAGGGACGCCTGCGTCAGATTTCTACGGGCTGGCTTGTGTCGGCGAAGCACGGGCACGTGGTCATCCCGTTCGACCAGGTGCGTCTGGACGCCGACGATATCGAAGAAGTTTATCTAAGCCTGCGATTGCAACTGCTGCGCAATCCGACGGTTTCGAGTCATCTCAATCTTGCAGACTGGTGTCTGAGCCAGAAACTGCTGCGCGAAGCCTCGCTGGAAGTCCGGTCGGCAATGGAACTCGATCCGGCCAACGAAACCGCTCGTCTGATGCTCAAGCGACTGGAAGTACATGTCAACCGCGCGGTGGCGTCACTCGAACCGCAGGAACTGCCTGCGAAAGCAGAGGTACGAGTGGACCTCGCCCCGTCCGATGGTGCGGCTCGCGTACACAGCCTGGCCGGCCTGAAACCGGAAACAGCCCGACAGTTTGTCACGACGATTCAGCCGATTCTGTTCAACCGCTGCGGCAACGCGCGCTGCCATGGCCCGTCAGCATCCAACGGCTTTGAACTCGATCGCTTCCGAGTCGGGGCGGGTACGCATCGCTTGAAATCGGAACGAAATCTCGCGGTGATTCTTGAGCACGTCGACCCGACTGACCCGGGCTCGAGTGCCGTGCTGGAAGTAACGCGTGGCTCGCACGGCGGCCAGTCCGTGTTTCACGGTCCAGTCGCCGCCCGTCAGATCGAACTGGTGACAACGTGGTTACATGCCGCCGTCGCGGAGCTGTTTCCGAACGCGGCTCGCAAACGCCAATCACCGTTCCAGGCGCGACTGCCGATTGCCTCACAGACTCGAACCCCAGTCGGAGGCGTCCCGCAGCAATCACCCCTACCTGCCAGCGAGTTGCCCGAATTCGGAATTCGCGACAGCGAGCCCGTCCGACTAAGTCCTGCACCAGCCGCGACCCAACTCCGGATTCCCTCAGACCAGCCACAGTTTGATGGCACAAATCCGCGCCAGCCGAAGCTGGTCGGGTTCCAGGATGTCCTGCGACAGACAGAGAATTCCGACACCGAGCGGGATGCCTTCGACCCGGACGAATTCAATCGCAAGTACGCAGGCCGCGGATCAGCGGGTAACTGACCGATTGCAACCGACGACCGCTACGAGTCCATTCCGCTGGTAAAGATGACTGACGGTCGAGGGCGATTCGCCGGACCTGTCCGTTCTTCGACAATGCGGAACCCGCGAGCCTGGTAGTTCTGCAGCGCGTGCGGATGATCGTGACTGCAGGTCGATAGCCAGACGCGATTCGCTCCCAGCTCCCACGCCCGCAGCACGCATTCCGTCAGCAGGTGCCCGCCGATTCCGGCACCAAAGAAGCGACGCAGTAAGCCGAAACAGTGAATGCGCACACTGCCGTCGTCCTGCTTCTCCAGCTCGAAGTATCCCGCCGGAGTCCCCGCAACGTATCCCACCCACGTCTGCAGCAGCGGGCGGCTGGCGTACTCGGTCCATTCGGCTTCACGCCAGTTCTCGCGACCGCCCCAGTGAAATTCCGCGCCGACCACCTCATGCAGGAACCAGTTGTATTCGGGACAGACGGGCACAACCTGCTGCACGACAAGGTCGTCACGGTCGCTTTTCTTCGGCCGAAGTTCAGCCGAAGTCAGCATCTCCAGAACCCATGTCTGTTTGACGTCGGTCGAGGTGTCCGTCATCTGTCAGTTCGCTCCGTTACGGCCGGATCTACTGGTCGTTTTGAGCGACCGGCAACGGCATGGCCGCTTTCGTTTCGTGTCGCCAATCCGCAAGTCGTTTCCGCAGTCTTGCTGCATCAGCGGGACGTTCGCTGGCAAGGTCATGCTTCTCACTCAGGTCGTTTGCCAGGTCGTAGAGTTCGCCGGACCCGTCATCAAAGTTCTCGACCAGTTTGAGGTTGCCTTCACGAATCGCGCCGCCCAGTCGATTCGACCGGTGCCAGGCATAGTTCGGGTAATGGAAGTACAGCGCATCCCGCTTGAGCGTTCCGGTTTCTTTGAGCACCGGAACGAGGCTCTCGCCGTCAAGCGGCTGCGACGGATCGGACTCGAGCCCCGCCAGTTCAAGCAAAGTCGGGAAGAAGTCCATGCTGATGACTGGCGTCGAATTGACTGTTCCCGGCCTTACATGGCCTGGCCAGCGGATAATCAGCGGGACACGAATACCACCTTCGTACAACGATCCCTTGGCTTCGCGCAGCGGCCGACAGTCCGAGACGCCACCAAATCCACCGTTGTCTGACGCAAAGATGACAAGCGTGTTGTCCGCCTGTCCGCTGTCGTCGAGCGACTTCAGAATCCGGCCGATCGAAACGTCGAGTGCCTCGATCATCGCACCGTAACGAGTGTCGTTCAGGCCGCGTCCGGTCCGGGACTCGTACTTCTTCAGCAAATCCTCGGGCGCCTGCATTGGCCAGTGAACGGTGTAATTCCACAGGCAGATGAAGAACGGGTGCTCACGTTTTCGCTCGATCAGACTGATTGACTCTTCCGCCAGTCGGTACGGTAGATACTCGCCATCAGCACCATCGGGCAGGCTGTAGATGCGATACGGCGAAAAGAAACTGGGCGGACCACCGTAAGCCGCGCCGCCGATGTTTACATCAAAACCCTGATTCTCCGGTGCGAACTCAATCCTGCCCTTGCCTCCATCGCGAGTCGATCCGTTGCCCGACAGATGCCACTTGCCCAGGAACGCCGTGTCATAGCCGGCAGACTTCAATCGCTCGGCGATCGTGACGTGCTCCAGCGGCAGATGATCGAGCATCGGAGCGGGCAATAGTTTCGGGTTGTCGGGAATGAACCGTTTCTGGTCCGGAATGTGATTCGTGATCCGTAGTCTGGCCGGCGCGAGTCCGGTCAGAACGGCGGCCCGCGTCGGCGAACACACCGGAGCAGCCGCATAGGCATCGGTGAACCGCATCCCCTGATTCGCAAGTCGATCAATGTTCGGCGTCTCGACAAGCTGGTTGCCCTGACACGCCAGATCCATCCAGCCCAGATCATCAACCATGATCAGCAGAATATTCGGACGATCATCCACGTCCTCTGCAGTGACATGTCGCTGACAACACAGCGTCACGACACCCACCACCGCTAACCCAGTCGCTGAATTGAGCAAATACTTCAACATGTCACCGAATCTCCCAGAGCAGTCGAGGGAACAGAAGGTCGCGAAGGACGCAAAGTTTCAGGAAGACAACTCCTCTGTATCGTAAGTCGCTCTCAGCTTTGCCTTTGCGATCTTCGCGGCCTTCTGTTCAATCAATCAGAGTCATAAGCCAACTTCAAGTATCACGAAAGTCCAGCGGGCAGGCGGTCCGTCCAGCGAACAGACAGCGACACTCTGTTCGTTTTGAGTGAGTCGACAGTCGACCGAAGGGCTGCCGGTTGCCGGACTGATGCGCATGGACTACAGATCGGCCTGACTGATGTGACTGCAGCCTTTGAATGAGAAAGACACTGGCATGCCCAAAGTTCTGATGCCGCTTGGCGACGCAACGGAAGCTCTCGACACGTTTTATCCTTACTTCCGACTCCCCGAAGATGGCTTCGAAGTCGTCGTCGCTGGTCCAGAGGCGCGGAAGTACCACACCGTTCTGCACGAGATTCCTCCGGACTCGAGCATTCCGTGGGACATCACTCAGGAGCGTCCTGGTTACTTCATTGACGCGACCATCGCGTTCAAAGACGTGAACCCGGACGACTATGCCGGCATGTTCATCTCCGGCGGGCGGGCTCCCGAGTATCTGCGTTACGACCAGGACCTGCTGCGGATCACGCGCGAGATCAACGCCGCGGGCAAGCCGATCGCGGTCGTCTGTCACGGGATCGAAATCGTAACGGCGGCCGACATCATTCGAGGCAGGACGGTGACGACTGTCGCGAAGTGTGCGATGGACGCGGAACAGGGTGGCGCCACGTACGTCGATCAGCCTGTTGTCACGGACGGCAACATCGTCAGCGCACGTGTCTGGCACGACAACACACAGTTTCTGCGCGAGTTCATTCGCATGCTCAAAGAGAACGCGTAAACCGGCGGACACTCGGGCGAGACGATCGCATTAAGCCGGAGCTGTCGTCTGGCGAATCGCGTTCACGACATCCGCCGCATCCATGACGTCACCCAGGTCGATGTCGATGTCCAGCAGGTTCACACGGTGCATGATTTCACACCGTTCCCCGACCGCTTCGCGCGGCACGATCACCCGAAAACTGTCAGTCGCATCGCGGCACGTGGCATACACGCAATGGCTTGTACTCAGGCCGGTCACGATCAGTGTGTCGACGCCCAGTGACGTGAGCATTTCGTGCAGGTTCGTCGCTTTGAAGGCCGACGCGTATCGTTTGAGAATCAGCTTCTCGGTCGGTCGCCGTGCCAGTCGTTCGTCGAGTTCCAGCAGCCCGACTTTCTCCGGCGAGAGGTCCATCACCAGCTTGCGATTCTGGGGACTCGGCGGATCGGCGGGGTCGTAATTGAACGATGTGAAGAACACAGGAATCCCTGCCTCACGCGAAGCTGCCAGGACGTCACATGTTGCCTCTACGATCGAATCGCAACTGGTACCGATCTGGTTGTGCGGCTGTGTCCAGTACAAAGCCAGATCGATCACCAGCAGCGCGGGACGTGAACCGAACCCGACGCGATAACCCCAGCCTCGCTGGAGATATCGTTCCTGCAGTTCGTCCAGATGTTTGATGAGGGGATCGCGAATTTCATCGGGCAACGCAAGGTCCGGGGAACCGAAGTCAGGTCTGGAACTGTCTGTCATCGTGGTCCTTACTGGTTGGGAGTTGCAGTCCACGGCTCGATCTGACGCAGACGTTTGCTCTGAATCGCCCGGTAACAATCCGGCAGGTCAAAGTGGCTGAGCACGTCGGGAAGCATGGCGGAAAGCGGCCAGTCGTAATGCTCGGTTTCTGCCATGTCTGAGTACGACGTCAGGGCATTCTTAAGCGTTACCTGAGTCACCTGATCAGACAACACAGCCGCGAATGTGGCGGGCAACGCTCCCCAACCCCTTGCGACCAGATGCACGTCGGTTCTGCCGATGCTTTTCAGCCAGTCCAGCACTCGCAGAACATCAAACGTCTTCTGAGCAACATAAGGCCGATCAAGCATCAGGCTGTGGACGGCATAAAAGTAGTCGCTGCCATACGCCGAACGAAACGAATTCACGCCGCAGGTTTCAGGACGGGATTCGCCAATGCCGCGCACGTCACACGTGAAGATTGCTGCGTCTGGTTCGGCCTTCATCACTTCTGTGATCAGTGGCTCGTCGCGCAGTTCCACGTCGCTGGAATGATGCGAGACATACAGAATCGCACGTGTTCCGTTCCGCGGCGGTCGGGAATACCAGCGGTCATCCGACAGCATGTAAGTCAGAGCCTGAATACCGGGCTCCGTCTCGACGGCGTACGAGATCGCGTATCGCTTCGGATACTCACGCGAATTCAGATAACGCAGGATTCGGTAGTCCGGAACGGGGTTGGCTGTATTTCGAAGTTTGAGCACGTGACGAAGAGCGATCTGCAGCTCGTCGCCTTCAACCGTCCCGCGTTGCTTTGCGAGCTTCCGGGATGCCTGACGTGTAAAGCTGAAAACCGTGCGCGTCCCATCCAGTTCCGCCACCTGTCCGTTGGGCGTACACCACAGCGTCTCATCTTTCTCGATCGTGATTTCAGGTTCCGACCGCGCGTCCGAGGCGTCCGTCGCCTGGTTGAACCAGCGATACATCGCCTCACGATTCTCCTGCGAGTACCCATGCGTTGTCGGTCCGATGAACTGGTTGATGTTCTCCGGAACGCCCAGCAGGCCGTAGAGCTTCTGAAGTCGTGCGTAGGCTTCTTCCGCGCCGCGTGCATCGAAATAGTCACGCTCTTTGGCCAACAGGATGACCGGACGCGGCGCCAGCGCCGCGATGAAATCATCGTGGTCCAAGTTCAATGCGAGAGCCTTTGGTGGACACTGCTCCGTGTCGGCGGGCAGTTCGTTTTCCATGTTCCGACGGAAAGTCGTCACGAAACAGCTTGGCGCGGCCATCGTCCAGCGTTGCTCAACACCGCATAGCCACGTGGTCATCGTGCCCCCGCCGGAGTTCCCGGTGACACCGACGTGGTCAGGATCGACGTCATCCCTGGTCAGCAGATAATCGAGTGCGCGAATCCCATCCCAGGCGCGCCACATCGCGAACGTCTCGCCCACCAGAAACTGCTGGTTTCCCGCATGCAGATGCTCACGCACACCGGAGCCGATCTTTGCAGTCAGGTCATCGTTCACATACTGCAGACGCTCGCCCTGCCCGATGGGATCGTAGATCAGGCAGACGTAACCCTGACGAGCGAGTCCCTGGGAAAACGACTGGTACGCCTTCTCGGCCTTGCCATTCGTCGAATGGCCACACGTCCCGACGACGCCCGGCATGGGCTGCTTGCGACCCGTTGGCACGTACACGTTTGCGGTGACTGGGAATCCCGGGCGGCTGTCAAAGATCAGATTCTCGATTCGATAGCCATCTCGTTCGACGACTCTCGTAATGCGGGGATTCAGCGGCGTCCGCTCTGGTTCCGGGCCGAAGCATTTACGAATTCGCTTTCTCACGGATTCGACGTGGTTCTCGGCATCCTCTTTCGTCTTGAGCTTCGACATCGCCTGCAGTTTGCGCCGTTCCGCGCGACGCACCTGTTCGACGAAGTACTCGTGAACCATCCGCGGAAAGCGGTTCAACGGTTCGAGTTCTTCAGCCGCGTTTGCCGTTGCTGAAAGACCAGGCATCACCCACGGCAGACCGACCGCAGCCGTTCCAGCAAGCTGCATCAATCGACGTCGAGAGAATTCCACGCAGTTATGACTCGTTCGCTGGTCGCCAATCATCACGGACTCCCTGTCAGGATCATGCTCTACAAACGGGCGAGGCATCGTAGCGATGGCGATGCAACGCGCGCAGTTCACGCCACCGGCCGCAATGTGGGGTTCATCCCGGCGACAACGCGACCAATGAGTAGATCGCTCGTTGTGAGGAACGGCGCAACGCGTTCTTAGGAATAGTCCCGAAATTGTGAGCCGTAGGCGCTAGCCTCGGGCCCGCGGCTAGCGCCGTCGGCTCACGGAAATCGGGAACTTGTTTCGGACCCATTCCTTAGTCAGATAACACGGTGACTTCGTTGCGTGCCTCGAAGCGAACCGGTTGCGAGTAGTGGTACACGTTGATGTCTTCACTGACCGGTGTCGGAACGCGCACAAGAAACTCGATCCAGTTCGGGGAATTGAAGGCCGCGAAGGCCAGCTCGAAGCGTGACAGCATGGCCTCGGGATCAGCGTCGAAATCGGGCAGCAGCAGCGGGCCGGTGTCGGTCTGATAAATCTGGTCCCGCTCGTTGGCGTTCATGGTTTTGACGGGATACTCAAGGACTGCGACGTAACGGTCTGTCTCGATTCTTGTGCGCGCATTGAGTGGCAGCCGTTCGAGCGTCGCACCCACGATCGCTTCCGCGGAAGTGAGGACTTCGCCGGGACGTTCGACGATGTCGATGCGCGTGCGATCGAACACGTCCTCATGCCGGCCGGACTGCCGGTCCGTCTGCCGGCCGCTGCCCGGTGGATACAGCTCGACATCAATTCCCGCCCGGGAGTATGTCTTCAGATTGAGAAATCCGTCGTCGGAGAAGATGGGAACGAAGTCGGCGTTCGGTTCCGTCCAGATATCCTGATCCACACCGACCCGCTCAGTCTTGCAACTCGCTCCAAGCACGAACCTATTCGTTTGGCCGGTGACTTTCTGTGTGACGTCGCAGCAGCATTCAAGTTGTATGCGTGCATTGTTCAGACTGTACGGCGGACGGTGGCTGACCGTGCCGGGTGGTTTCCTGTCGGTATCGATGCGGAACGTCAGAAACGATCGCGAAAAATCAATCATCTGGATTTGCCCGGTCATGGTCTCGATCTCCTGAGTCGGTCTGATTCCCGATCGTAACCTGTCGTGCCCGTGCGGGTTGGAAGTCGAGTCGGACAAGTGCACCGACACTGGGCAGCGGATTTGATGTGAGTGCCGAGATCGAGATCGCAGCCTGTGTCTCCACACATTGCAGGGTCAATTCCATGAGACCGCCGATAGTGGTTGCGCCCGTGACACGGAACGGGCCGGACTCCCCATCGTCAATGACACTGACTTCAAAAGGTCGCACGCAACGGGGCCAGTCGGTTCGCGTGCCCGGTGGCAGGTCGTCGTCGGCAAACCAGTTGTATGGCCCGAGCAGCGCGGCGGTCTCTCGATCCGGTGGCTCGAAGTAGAGCTGATTTACCGGACCGCTGAAGACGACTCGTCCGGCGTCAAGACACACGACGTGTTCCGCGAACCGCAGTACCGATTCGGGATCGTGTGTCGAATAGACGAGTGGTCCGTCCAGTTGTGTTGTGACTTCCCGAATCAGATTCCAGTATCCGATCGAGTGCCCGGAGTCGACATGCACGAGCGGTTCGTCGAACAGCATGGCCCACGCCTCGGAAGCCAGTGTGCGGATCAGCGACAGACGTGAGCGTTCCCCCTGCGACATGTGATCGGGCGGAGCGGAAGCCAGGTTCGTCAGGTCGGCAAGCTGCAGCCATTCCTGCACGCTGCGGTTGATACGCGGCGATTGGGGACGAACGTGAGCGACGTGTTCTTCCGCCGTGAGATGCGGCCACAGGCCATGATCCTGCGGGCTCCAGAACAAAGGAAGCTGTCCATCGGCGGGTTGCGGCGCGAAGTCGATGCTGCCGGACACAGGCCGCTCGAACCCGGCCAGCAGGCTGAGCAGCGAGGATTTTCCCGCTCCGGAACAACCCAGCAGCGCGGTCGGCCTGGAGCAAATCTCCAGCGAGATGTCATTCAAACGTGAGCCGCCACGGCCCAGCGAGGCGTGGTCGAGTTTCCAGACAGCGTGCGGCATTCGAATTCGACTCATGGACGCGCCGGCCGGCGCTTCAATCGCACATACAGGCCGGGCAGGAGCCAACCCGCGCCGATCATCAATATGCCGGGAACAACTACGCTGAGCAGGGCCATCATGGACAGCGGCCCGTTTCGGCCAAAGTGCATCATATCGTAGAGCCGCACAGGCAGTGGAACGACGCCCATCGAACTGCCGAAGATGGAAACCGTCGGCGGGCAGAGAAAAGTCGCGGCCGTCAGGTTCATCATCGCCCAGTAGAAGATGACACAGCCAGTGATGAACAGCCACCTGGCTTCCGTGGCCCACATCAGGCGCATACCCCGTGACGAACGTCGTGCGTCCGGCGCACACGAGAGCAGCTCAGCGAGGTGACCGTTCTCGGATCGACGCCCTGTTCCGATCAGCAATTGCACGAGCACGGCTCGCGGCAGAGCGAACAGCGTCAGCGCGAACACGGCCGGGATGATCGTTGAACGCAGTGGCTGCAGCAGCGGAATCTGAATGCTCAGCAGGATCGCCAGGCAGACGACGAGTGAACCAGCCAGCCCCGGAGCCATGCACAGCCAGAACATTACTCCGCGAGCCAGTTGCCCTGAATTCGAACTGCTGCCGGGCGAATCATCCGATGAGACCGAGTGCAACAGAATGCGCGAGAATGACAGAGCCAGGATCGCACTGCCGGCACCGAGGACAATTGCGGCAGACAGATCGAGTGCGAATGACTGAACCAGCACACGATTCTGTGTGAAAGACTCGATGCCACGCAATCCGCTGGCTGCGATCAATCCGAGCGGCGTGACCCACAAGAGAAGAAACGCGAGTAGGGCAATCACCCCGCCGAGACTCATTGAGCCACCTGGCCGAAACTCCAGCTCCTGCGAGCGGGCCGCATCCAAGCTGCCGACACGCAGGCAGAAGTGGATCAACGGAACCAGCACGAGAAACTCGATCGCAACCGGCACCAGCATGCGGCAGAACGTCGCACCGGGCTGCAGGCCGACCGTTTGTGAATCGAACAGATGGACGGTCCACGCCGGAATCTGCATGAGTGACGCGATCTCGAATTCCTGGAAGACAAGCAGAAACACGACTCCGGCAACCGGCAGCTCTCGCAGGAATTCGCCCCGTAACCGGATCCCCAGAGCACGCCGCCTGCTGCGACGCGGTCCCAGCAGGCGATCCGTGTGGGATGCCATCGCCGAGACAGGCGGCGGTGGCGAACAGACTCGGGCGATGACACCGGCCGGTAGGAACTTCAGCAGAATCAGGCCGAAGTAAAGCCAGTGATTGATGACCGGGTGATGGAGTTGAGTCAGGGCGAAGCTGGACCAGCCGTATCCGACAAGAAGTTCCGGCGCGAGCAGCGGAGACAGAACAAGAATGGCGAGTGGGATTTTCCAGCGGCCCGAAGTCGTCAGCAATCGCGACAGGCTGCGGGAAAATGGCACAGCCAACAGTGCCGCAACCGTAGCGCGGATCAGTGACCAGTCGCACGCCTCATGAAAGCTCATTGCATTGCCAGCCATCAAAGACTGCGCGCCGCAGGCTTAGATTTGCGTGAGCCGACGGCGCTAGCCGCGGGCCTTTGTTCGGGCGGGTTTTCCCCGCCAGGGCCCGACGCTAGCGCGTTCGGCTCACGGCAGATCGACAAATGCCAGGCGACCTGGGGGTTACTTACTGAGTCGGTCGTATGCGTCGCGGAGTAATGACTCCGTTTCGTCCCAGCCGATGCAACCGTCCGTGATAGAAACTCCGTACTGCAGGTCGCCCGGCGACGTCAGCTTCTGCTGGCCCGCATTCAGGTTGCTTTCCAGCATCAGTCCCATAATGCCCTTGTTGCCCGCAGCTCGCTGCCCGATCACGTCGTTCCAGCACACGTGCTGTTTCGTGAAGTCCTTATTCGAATTCGCGTGACTGCAGTCGACCATGACATGCGGAGTCAGCCCGGCCTGATCGAGTCGATCAGTTGCGCTTCGAATTGCTGCCTCGTCGTAGTTGGGACTATTGCGGCCTCCACGCAGGACGATATGGCCATACGGGTTGCCCGCGGTCTTGACGATGCTGATGTGCCCGTCTGGATCGATTCCCAGAAAACTGTGCGGGCTGCGGGCCGAGATCATCGCGTCAATCGCGACCTGAAGCCCGCCTTCCGTGTTGTTCTTGTATCCCACGGGCATCGACAGACCACTGGCCATCTGCCGGTGCGTCGGCGATTCGGTCGTGCGGGCACCAATGGCCGTCAGTGTGATCAGGTCGGCGATGTACTGCGGCGTAATCGGTTCCAGCAGTTCGGTCGCCGCCGGCAGTCCCAGATTCGCAACATCCAGCAGCATCTTGCGGGCACGCCGCAGCCCGGTGTTGATGTCGAACGTGTCATCCATGTGCGGATCGTTGATCAGGCCTTTCCAGCCGACCGTCGTCCGGGGCTTCTCGAAGTAGACGCGCATCACGACAAACAGTTTGTCGGCGACTTCGTTTGCCAGCTTGCTCAGCCGCTCGGCATATTCCAGAGCCGAATCCATGTTGTGGATCGAGCAGGGTCCGACCACGACCACAACACGATCGTCCAGACCGTCGAGAATCTTCACCAGTGACTGCCGCGACCGGACGACTGTCTCGGCAGCGGCGACCGTCATCGGAAACTCATCCAGAAGTCCCCGCGGAGACACCAGCGGTTCGATGCCGCGGACGTGAAGGTCCTGAGTCTGCTCGATTGTCCGGGCTGCGTTCACGTGAACCTGCTCTGTCTGTGACTCGATTCGCGTCGGTGGAAGGCGTGTCCGTCAGGGCTCCACCAATAAGAACGGCACCCTCGGGGGGTGCCGCAGTTGACTGGCACTGGCTGCTGTCAAACTGACTGTTCTCAGTTGGCGAGTGACTCTGGTCCAGCGGCATCTATCCAACGCGAGCGAGGCGTGCCCGGCGTTCAGCCCGGCGTCGTGCCCGGCGATCGCAGTCGCTTGGCTTTTCGTAGTATTCCCGGCGACGCATTTCCTTCTTGATCCCGGCGTGTTCGACCAGCTTGCGAAAACGCTTCACGGCATCCTGAATTCTCTCCCCATCTCGAAGACGCAGCTTGACCACCAATCGCTCCTTTAACTTTGTGTAACCATGGCTGAGGGATCTCTCCTGATACGGGTCAAGAAGAGTGACTCGGCCAGTCGACGGTCGACAGGCACGAAAACGCGGAATCGCGAACAGTAAGACTTTCTCGTTTCGAACGCAACCGGGTACTACCTGCGAGGTTACGGGCTTATTCGCCAGGAACCGATTGTCTCAGCCTGTCACGAACGGGGGGACGTACGACGTTCCCACAAAGTCGTTTACGGTCAGCCCTGCCGTGGAGGATGAGCTTATTTGTCAACAGCGGGAACTGCGGGGGTGATTGTTGAACGCAAGGGCGATTGCGTAACCTGTGGCACCTCACGCTTCCTTCCACGAGCTATTGGCGTTGGTCGCGGATGTTGCCCTCGCTGGAAGCCCTTGGCCTGCCACACCCGCGCCAACAACGACTGCCACAAAGCCGAACGCCCAACTCCGTGTCATCCCAAAGGGCCAGTTCACCCCGATCGGCACGACCACAGAACTCGTCACCCAACCATTCAGGCTCGTGACATCGGAGGGCTCTGGAAATGCCTGACTTTCATCAGCGGCCATTTTCCATCCGCATCTTTGTTCCCGACGGCAATCCCGACGGACTGCGGCTGGTCGAGAAGTCGAACTGGCTGGGGATCGGCGTCGTCCTGAAACGGACCGGATACAAGCAGGTCGTTGGTCGGCCAGAGTTTGACCGGACCGGAATCTACGTGCTGGTCGGAGCGACGGACGACAGTGCTCTGCCCACGATCTACATCGGAGAAGGCGACCCGGTCAAAGATCGGATCAATCAGCACTACAGCAAGAAGGATTTCTGGGACTGGACTGTCTTCTTCGTGACCAAAGACAGCAGCCTCAACAAAGCCCACGTCAAACACCTTGAGTCCCGGCTGCTGGAACTCGCCAGAGCCTCAAAGCAGTGCCGACTCGACAACAGCGGATCGTCACTGCAGCCCACGCTCTCAGAAGCAGAACGGGCCGACGTCGAGAGTTTCCTGCTCGACATGCTCAACATCTTTCCCCTGCTGGGCCTGAACGTCTTCGAGAAGGCAAAGCCCCGACCGTCAGAACAGCGTGAGAATCTTCTCTACCTGCGAGCCAAAAGCGTGGAAGCCAGCGGCTACGAGGATGCCCGCGGCTTCGTCGTCCGCCAGGGGTCACAGGCCGTGACAGACGAAACCAATGCCATCCACGGCTACATGTCGACGCTGAGGAAGGACCTGGATGATCAGGGCGTGATCGAACCTGACGGCAAGCATTACGTCTTCACTCAGGACCACGTCTTCGGGTCGCCATCGACAGCCGCAGGTGTCATCCTCGGCCGTGCCGAGAACGGTCGCACAGCGTGGAAGACCAACGACGGCACGACGCTCAAAAAACTGCAGACCGCAACGACGGGTGACAGGGAAGGTGAGGGCAACCAATGAACTTCAACAAATTCGTCGCCGGACGCTGGGTGCAGCAGTACGAGTACAAGAGCTTCCTGCCGGTTCCCGTCAACTCTGACGCTCGGGCAGCGGGCTGAGAATGCCCGAACTGTGCTCAACCATCTTTACGTCCATCCGCTGGTTACGCCGAATGGCGTTGCTTCGCTCGTGAATGTCACGCACCAGACCGCGAGTACTTTGATTCGAGATTTCGAGCGTCTCGACATCCTGAAGAAGTTTCTGAAAGTCGGCCGGCGGCAAGCATACCTGTTCGAAAGATACCTGGCTCTCTTCCTTGATCGAGATCAGCCATCTGTAAGTTCGCCTTAGCCTGATTTACAGATGGAAGTTGAAATGTAAATTAAACAGTCTGTTTCTTACATGAATCCAGCGTCGTGTAAATCGCCGGCATGTTTCTTTTCGTTCGGGGAACCGCCAGGCAAAACGGGAAACTGCTGGTCGGACGGTGTCGAGAATCGGAGAAGCTGCGGCAATCGTTGTGGATCGAAAAGGCGACTCCGTAAGCTACACATCCGCTCACAACCTTCGGCGTTTGTTCGGGCTCCCGTGGTCCCGTCGGGAAAAGCCGCCAGTTCTCAAGGAACTCGTGCGGTACAGTCCAGCCCGGTGAGGCGGTAACCAACTGAACAGAAACGGGTTACATCTCGTGCGAGAGTGGCGGAATTGGCAGACGCGCAGGATTTAGGTTCCTGTGGGGAAACCCGTGGGGGTTCGAGTCCCCCCTCTCGCATTCGGCTGGACTAAAACGAACTGTCCGTCGGCATTGACCGGCGCGGGTTCGTCGTGACAAGAATTCGCCGCAGATCTCGTCAGCGAGACTGTTTGTCGCGTTCCCATGGGCTGTCGCCTGCGACTTGGTGGACATCTCCTGGCTGGCCGCTTAGCAGCGTGTCAACATCCTGACGCGCGACGGTCAGCATCCGATCAAACATCAAAGCTGCGTCCAGCGATTCGTAATTGCGAATTTTTCCGACAATGCCGTTGATCGGATTCGACTCGGCGTATTCGATGAAGCGCGGCAGGTCCGCGGTCAATTCGACGGCCTGTTCCAATGACATCTCTCCGGCTTCGATCTCGTCTAACCGGTCCGGGAACCAGCGGCGGTCAATGAGTTCAGGGCTGGCGAATTCGACGAGTGCGGTTTCGACACCTCCGGCGTGCTGGTCGCCTCGCTCGGACGCGAACTCGATCAGTGGTTCGTGCAGCCAGCGAAAGGCCCAGCGGTTCGCTCGGCTTTGTTCCAGACCGGCCACAATAGATTGCCGGTGCACGAGCGAGCCGTGTACGTCGACGACGTAAATTGCGTCTGGCTGAAGCCACTCAAGGACGGCATTCGTGAAGCCGGTCACGTATCGCGTCAACAGTTCCGGAGTGACGTCAATGCTCAAGCCGAACGGCAGGCCCCAGGTGAGATGCCCGTACTCGACGGGCGGGCCGGCAATAAAACCGTCGACCTCTTCTTCGAGTCGTGTGAGAACCGAGTAACTCTGGATCGTGTCCGTTGAGAGTGGTAAATGCGGACCGTGTTCCTCGACTGCGGTGTCGACACTGAAAGCAAGCACTCGCGGCCGAACAGTCTGCACGGGTGCAGGTTTGGTTACCTCCACAATATCGAGCCGCGCGGACGTCTGGCCGGCCACTCGACCTGTGTGGAAATAGGGGAAGCATTCCCGGATCCGCTGCAACAGAGACGACTTCAGTTCGTCGTCCATCGCTTCATGAAACAACGGCGGCAGAACCAGTTCGCCGAGTTCGGCCAGCGACGTGTACTCTGAGCCAAGCGGGCAGATCGGCAGCACGAGCTGTTGCACCGACTCAATCCGCTGACGCAATTCAAACAGTGTGTACGCCGTCAGCCACGGACCCGAGTTCACGCGCTGAGGCAGATACGTCGTCAGGTTCGGCAGACAGGTCATCGCTGATCCCCTCGCTCAATCACGGTGCAGGCACACCGGATCGTGAGGAGGCAGGCAAAGCGTGACAAGCTTGCGGCGTCCGTCAGATGCCGAAGACCCAGCCGATCGGGTCAACTTCCTGGGTGCCCATCGAACCGTGTTTCAACCAGCCGAATGGATCGATCGGCTGCAACGGATTACCAGGCGGGCAGCATGTTCCACAAGGATTGCATCCAGACGGGCCGATCACTTCCGGGGTCGACCAAATGGGCCCCACACCGCCTGGACCAGACATAATGGGATCGGGCGGCGAGAGCTTGATCTCCAGGCGTTCGTGCCCAAACTTCGGCAAATACACGGTGGGAAAGCAGCCACTCAGAAAAGTGACGCAGCTCAGTAATATCAGGCAGAAGATGAAACGTGACTCTCGGGTCATCGACGCGCAGTCCATTCAGGGAACTGGCCATGCTGCGTTTATGCAGCGGCCTGCAGTCTGAATCGGTTGCAGTAGCGATCGGCTTGATGACGGACGGGTCGGTCGCAACGGATCCGCGTCCGAACGAGAGGGATGTGTCGCATGCACGGACCGCACCTGCTGAATCGATTTGATCGGTTGCTGCGAGTGCAACGATTGTGACGACTCGGCATCATCGCCTGCGCTGTGTCGCGGATACCCAGGCAAAATGTCAGGATGTCCAGCCGTCACTCGGACGCACTCGGTGACGGTGGAGCAGGAAAAGACGACCCCGTGAAACGGAACAACTGATGACGGACACCGCAGACAATCTTCAATTGATCGTGGGCAGTAGAAACCGGAAGAAAACGGCCGAGATCGCAGGTCTGCTGGCGCCGCACGGAATCGAAGTGGTGTCGATTGCAGATTTTCCCGACGCACCCGTTGTCGTGGAAGATGGCGAGACGTTTGCCGACAACGCCGCAAAGAAGGCGTCCGAGACAGCGAGTTTTCTCGGTCAATGGGTGTTGGCCGAAGACAGCGGCCTATGCGTTGATGCGCTGCAGGGAGCTCCGGGTGTGTATTCGGCTCGCTTCAGTGGCGAAGACACGACCGATGACGCCAACAATCGCAAGTTGATCGCGGAACTCAACGGCGTGCCCGCCGAACGTCGCGGTGCCGGGTACTCGTGTCACGTCGCCGTCGCTGACAACGAGGGGACCATTCGGCTGACTTCCTGCGGCACGTGTCGAGGACAGATCGTCGACACGGCCAGTGGCAGCAACGGGTTCGGTTATGACCCGCACTTTCTGATTCCCGAGTACCACCAGACGTTCGGCGAACTGAGTCCTCTGGTCAAACAGCAACTGAGTCATCGCGCTCGGGCATTCCAGCGACTGATTTCCCGTCTGGTGGCGCTGGTGCGTTCATTGTCGACTCGGGCAAATTGAACTCTACCGTTTGAGCATCACATTGAATTCCTGTGAGAGCCGGTAGTTCAGCGGAATCTTTTCGAATGTCTCGCCGACTTCGGGCACCGCTTCTTCTTTCTCCGTAAATGCGACGACGATGCAGAATCGGACACCGTCCTGGGTTTTTGTATTTCCGAACTGGGCTCGCGAGTGAAAGTACGTCGCCTTTTGCCGCACAGCCTCATCCTGCACCCACCACAACGCGCCCTTTTCCCGCACGCGGACCAGTACAAACGCCCGCTTTAACCCCTTGGTTCTGGCGCGAACGATGACGTGATCCAGCGAATTGACGACGTCATGCTGGGGGCGAATCAGTGAAACTTCGATGCGCTCGCGGTCGTCCTCTTTCTGCTTGTCACTATTTGTCTTTGTCTTCGGTTCCGTGTGCTTGTCAGCCGGACTGTCCGGTTTGGTCGCTGCGTCCGGAGCATCAGGTTCTGTCCCGACCGACGACTTCGATGGTGCCGCGGCATTCTCTGCATGAGGCTTCGCTGAGTCAGATTCAGACTCGGTTCCCCCGAAGAAGTCACTTCCCAGCAGCGTGTCGATGTCCAGTTCGGCGAGTACCAGTAGCGAACTGTCCGCGGGCGGGTCGGCCGAGACGCCAGATAGCCCGGGTCGCACCGGTGCCAGGGGGACAGGGTCGGCGACGGAGTCTAGAAGAAATGTCTCTCCGGTGATCAACTGCTCGATTGGTGCATTCAGGATGTCAAACGGATCGAATCCGTCGGGCTCATCGAAGGCAGGTATATAGGATTGGCTGACAAACGAGTCCGGCACGGTTGGCGCGGCAACAGTCGGTGGACCGGCCGTCGCATCGTCTACCGTTGCATCATCTGCCGCCGGGACGACAGTCGCCGACGAATTAACAGCTGGGTCAGTTGCTGGAGCTGTCGTGCCCTCAAGCACAATGGCTCCGACAGGCAGAAGGAGCAATGTCATCGCGGCCGTGGTCCAGATCACGTTTCGTTTCATGGTTAAGCCCTCTTCGATGCTGGAACAGCGTCGCTGCCGAGTGACATGAACTCGACGACGACCACCGCTCACAACGATACCGAGGAGGAAAACGATTCGGATGGCAGATCATCATGGACCTGACTGAAATCGGCGTTGCTGCGCCTGTCGCCCGGATCAAGCGAGTCCGGAAAACCGCGCAGACAAAAGCGCCGGGGCTGACTTTTCGCAATATGCCAGTCGACTGTCTGGGTAGAGCGCACGCGCACGCGATTCTGTCCGGAATCGAGCCTGGAATTCCCGCGTCGGCATCCGTATCATCCCGCGTTCTCTGTTTCGTAGTCGCTTGATTGCTCGTATTCACCCTGTCGTTCGTAGTAACCGCATTTATGCGGTTGAGTGCGAACCGGCGATCGAGCCGGATGAATCCGGCTACTACGAACCAGGACGCGACGACAACCATTTCCGACAAACCAGCTCAGGCAGTGCACGATGCCCAAAGTCACCTTTGTCAAAGAGAAAAAGACAATCGACGTTCCCGAGGGAGCCAATCTCCGCGATGCCGCTCGGCGGGCGGGGATCGAAGTCCATGCGGGAGTGCATAAAGTCTTGAACTGTTTCGGTCACGGGTTGTGTGGCTCATGCCGCATGCTGGTGAAGGACGGGCCGGAGAATCTGAGCCAGCCCGGAAAAATCGAGCAGTTCACGACAAAAATCGGCAACCCGCTGGCGCAGTTTGCCTACCTCGGTAACGAGGATGAGCTGCGGCTCTCCTGTCAGTGTTCGGTGCAGGGCGACATCACGGTCCAGACACAGGCCCCCTGCAACTGGCATGGTGAAAAGTTCTGGGGATAGTCGCTGCGATACAGATTGACGATACTCGCGCAGAGGTCTGTTTCGGGCCTCTGCGTTTTTCATTGCGCTGAGCCACAGGCGGCTTAACGACACAAGGTGTACCGCATGAAGATCACACGGATCGATGTCCTGCCGCTGACCGGTGACACGGTCGATGGAGGCTGGCCGCAGGGGCACGAGCCGCAGGAAAACCTGCATACACTGGTCGAAGTGCATACCGACGAAGGCATCTCCGGGATCGGAAGTTGCTTTACGTCCGGGAAGCTGATCGAAGGCGCGGTCGAGTTGCTCTGGCCGTTGCTGGACGGAGCCTCTGCCGTTGAGCCTGAACGGGTCAGCGAAAATCTGCGACAGTCGAGTTTCTGGCAGGGACGCGGCGGTTCTGTCGAGCATGCCATTTCGGGCATCGACATCGCGCTGTGGGACATCATGGGCAAGGCCTGCGGACAGCCGGTCTCACGGTTGCTCGGCGGTAACTACCGCAGTCGGATCAGGCCGTACGGTTCGATGCTGTTCGATGAACCTGATGCCTTGCGGAAATCACTGGAAGACACCGTCGGTCGCGGATTCAAGTCGATCAAGCTCGGCTGGCGACCGTTCGGGCGGCGCGATCGCAAATTCGATGAACTGCTGGTGCGAACCGCCAGAGAGACCGTCGGCGATTCTATCGAACTGATGGTCGACGCCGGCGGCAGCGAACAATTCTGGCCGCATGGTCTGAACTGGGCTCGCGAGACCGCGAAGATGCTCGCCGATTTTGACATCGTGTGGTTCGAAGAGGCGTTGCCGCCCGACGACATTGCCGGCCATATCGAGCTGACGAAGCAGTCGCCGGTGCCGATCGCCGGAGGTGAAGTTCTGACTCGCAGGCAGTCCTTCCAGCCGTGGCTCGAAAACCGAGCCGTCGATATCATTCAGCCCGACGTCACTAAGAACGGCGGATTGAGCGAATGCCGGAAGATCGCGTGGATGGCGTTCGATCACAACGTGCAGATGGTCTCGCACGGCTGGAACACGGCCGTTGGACTGGCGGCTGATCTGCAGCTTGCCGCGGCCATGCCGGTCGCCCGGTATGTCGAGTACCTGACGCCGTGTGCATACATCGAAGATCTGCCGGTCGAGCCGTTCCGGATTGATGACGAAGGCTACCTGGAAATCCCGGAGCGACCGGGACTCGGGATCGACCTGGACCGCGAGAAACTGAAACGCTTCCTGAAGTGAGCGTAAATCGGACAGGGACGCATGAAACTGCTGCGAGGCTTTGACGCTGGCGACGACTACCGCGGCGGGTTCCTGTCGATTGGGAATTTCGACGGCGTGCATCGCGGACATCAGCAGATGTTCGCCAGCCTGGTGCGGCACGCGCGGGAACGGGCCGTGCCCGCGGTCGTACTGACGTTCGATCCGCATCCGATTCGGCTGCTGCGTCCGAACGAGTGCCCACCCGCGCTCACGTCGCTCGATCAGAAGGCTGAGTTCATGGAGGCTTGCGGTGTCGACTGCCTGGTCGTCTACCAGACAGATTTGAGACTGCTGAATCTGTCAGCCACAGAGTTTTTTCAAGCTGTGGTGGAAGGCGTCTTTGAGGCGTGCGGGATGGTGGAAGGCCCGAACTTTTACTTCGGACGCGACCGCGCGGGCACGGTCGAGATACTGGAGCAACTTTGCCGGGAGTCGGACATCACGCTCGATGTCGTGCCGCCAGTCTATGTCGGCACTCAGATGGTCTCGTCAAGCGTGATTCGTCAACTGCTGCTCGACGGCGAACTGACTCAGGCCAACGATTTACTCGGACATCATTATCGGATTCGCGGCAACGTTTCGCGGGGTTCTGCCCGTGGTGGCTCGATCGGTTACCCGACGGCGAATGTCACACACGTCGTCTCCGTAATGCCTGAAAACGGAGTTTACGCAGGTATCGCCCACCACAATGGCCATGCATGGCCAGCCGCGGTGAATCTCGGACCGAATCCGACCTTCGGAGAAAGTCGCCGTAAGCTGGAGGCTCACCTGATCGGATTCGACGGCGATCTGTATGACCAGACAGTCGATATCGAGTTCGTGAGTCGCATCCGCGACACGGTGCCCTTTCCGGATGTGGCCGCCCTGAAAGAGCAGCTCGCCCGCGATGTCCAGCACGTGCGGGCAGTCGTCAGGGTCTGATCCAGTTGCTACGCTGGCATGACTGATCCACTCGCCACAAATTGAGACTCAATGGCTATCGACTGGACTCCACTGATTGACATTATCCGGTCGAACGATCGGTTTCTGCTCTCCAGTCACGTGCGACCCGATGCTGACGCGATCGGCTCGGAACTCGGGCTGGCACTCGCCCTGGAATCGCTCGGCAAGAGCGTCCGCATCGTGAACCCGTCCCGCTGGCCCAAAACGCTTGCGTTTCTGGACCCTGATCTCCGCTGTAAGAAGCTGGGCGAGAGTATGA
>CAUZFZ010000107.1:0-37933 GCA_963579025.1 Planctomycetota bacterium
AAAGAACTGGACCGAGCCTCCGCCGCCCGTCGGCGCGCAAAAAAGAAAGCGGCCCGAGGATAGGGTCGCGGTGCGCGCACCGCGTTTCCCGAGCCGCCGCATGCGCCGACATAACCCGCCCCCGCCACTGCGATCATTCTCCATCGATCCGCGACACCCTTCCACAAGCCTCACTCGACAAACCCTCCCTCAAAAACACAAATCCCGGACGCCACTGCGCATAGGGTGCGGTGCCGAACAAACGGAATGGACTTCGATAGCAACTGCTGCGACGGAGGCGATACTCATCCGGATAACTGTCGACGGCCCATATTTACCTCGCCTCGCGTGTTGACCGATGCCTGCGAGAGGACTCGCGCTGCCCAGGAACGGAGATTACCGCGAAGGTCTCGTGGCTGACGGCGATGATTTCGTCACATTCGAACTCCAAACACCGTACATCATCGGCGCCACGCCGCTAACGACAGCTCGTGGGGAATCTACGACACTGGCTGTCGAAACGGACTCCTGGGCGGGCGACTTGATGCGGGATGAAGGGGAGTGGGCGCCCCGCCGTTTCCCTCACTCGTCGGTGACACAGCCCTCGGATGCCGACTTCACAGTCTTGATGTATTTGTACAGTGTTCCCCGCGTGAACTTGAATGGCGGAGCCGACCATGCCGCTTTCCGCTGTTCCATTTCCGCGTCGGTTACGGCCACGTCGATCCGATTGGTTTCGGCGTCGATTGTGATCTCGTCTCCGTTCTTCACCAGTGCAATCGGGCCGCCAGCCTGAGCTTCCGGAGTCACGTGACCAACGATGAATCCGTGAGAACCACCGGAGAACCGGCCATCCGTGATCAGCGCGACGTCTTTCTCCAGACCTACTCCGACAATCGCGGACGTCGGCGTCAGCATCTCCGGCATGCCTGGACCGCCCTGTGGTCCTTCGAAACGAATGATGATCACATCACCTTTCTGTATCTCCTTGTCCTCAAGACCGCGAAGCATGTCCTCTTCCGAGTCGTAGCACCGGGCCGGGCCGGAGAATCGCAGCCCCTCTTTGCCGGTGATCTTGGCGACAGCACCGTCCGGGCAGAAATTGCCCCGCATGATCCGGATGTGTCCCGACTCTTTGATTGGCGACTCGATCGGCTTGATGATGTCCTGCCCCTCGGCCAGGCCGTCCAGTTCGGCCAGGTTTTCGGCCAGCGTCCGGCCGGTCACGGTCATGCAATCACCAGTGAGGAGCCCCTTCTCCAACAGATACTTCTGCACCGCCGGAGTACCACCGACCTGGTGCAGGTCATCCATGACATACTTACCGCTCGGCTTGAGATCGGCGATGAACGGTATGCGGTCGCTGACCGACTGGAAATCGTCGATTGTGAGATCGACATCGACCGCTCGTGCCATGGCAATCAGGTGCAGCACGGCGTTCGTCGAACCACCCAGTGCCATGACAATGACCATCGCGTTCTCGAACGCCTCACGCGTCATGATGTCACGCGGTTTGAGGTCCAGCTCCAGCAACTTCCGCACGGCTTTGCCGGCTTCCATACACTCGCCCAGCTTCAACGGATCTTCCGCGGGGATCGACGAGCTGTAAGGCAGCGACATCCCCAGCGTCTCAATCGCCGACGACATCGTGTTGGCTGTGTACATGCCGCCGCAGGCACCGGCTCCCGGGCAACTGTTTCGCACAATTTCCTGCCGCTCTTCGTCGTCGATCTGATCCGTCAGATACTGGCCGTACGACTGAAACGCGGAAACGATGTCGAGCTTGGCATGCCGTGGTGTGCATCCGGCTCGAATCGTGCCGCCATAGACCATCAGCGACGGCCGATTGACGCGCCCCATCGCAATGAGGCAGCCGGGCATATTCTTGTCGCAGCCGGGGATCGTGATCAGACCGTCGTACCACTGCGCGCCCATGACCGTTTCGATCGAGTCGGCGATCAGGTCGCGGGACTGCAGCGAGTAGCTCATCCCGTCCGTGCCCATCGAGATGCCGTCGCTGACCCCGATGGTGTTGAACTGCAGGCCAAGCAGGCCGGCCCCAGCCACACCCTCTTTGCATTTCCGACCGAGGTCCAGCAGGTGCATGTTGCACGAGTTTCCTTCGTACCACATGCTCGCAATGCCGACCTGGGCCATGTTCATGTCGTCTTCACTCATGCCGGTTGCATACAGCATGGCCTGCGATGCACCCTGAGAACGCGGCTGCGTGATCTTCGCACTGAATTTGTTGAGCTGCTGTTCCGACATCGTCTGAATCCTCACGAAACAAAAAATGACCCGGACTCTCCGGGGAGGCCGGGTCAGAAAACGGCGTGGTCAACCTTCAACCAGGGTCACTCAGCGCGGACGTTATAGCACGTCAGATTTGTCATGTCCCGCAGGAAGAATTTTCCGTTGGCGACGACCGGATGAGCCCACGTCTGCTTTCCTCGCTTCGGTACGGAAAAACGGCCTTTCTCGATGTACTCCTCGGAGTTCACCTCGACGAGCGTAACTTCGTTCCTCTCGCCATAGCAGTACAGATGCCCGTCCGCGTAGCACAGCGATCCCTTTCCGGCGCTACGGGCCTGCCACTTGATCTCGCCGGTCTCGAAACTCACGCACAGCAACGCCCCGCTACCGGTCCCGTACATGTAACCATCTACGAGCACCATGCCGCCGTGCTGGTTCTGAATCTTCTTCTCAAAATACACTTCCGGCGCCGTAAACCCATCTTCGCCCTTCACGAGACGGACTGCTCCGCCGCCGGTCCCGTAGGCGGATGCCGAGAACACCATGTCGTTGTGAAAAATTGGAGTCGACACGCTGGCTGTACCATTTGCCGAATTTCCATACCACCACAACAGGTCGCCAGAGCCAGCATCGACTCCCACGACGCGGGGCGGAGCGTCCTTTCCGGCTCCACCCGTAAATGTGATGATCTGCCGGACGCCGTTCGATTCCGCAACGATCGCTGAGCAGTAGTGAGCCCGGTCCTTCACACCCTCACTGCGCCACACCACGTCGCCCGTCATCTTGTTCAGAGCCGCGACACAGCCGTTCCGACCACCGGGAATCACGATCAGGTTGTCACCATCAATCAACGGACTTTCGCTGTATCCCCAGCCCGGCCTTCCGCCACCAAGATCCTTCACGAGATGCTTCGACCAGACGACGTCACCAGATTCCGCCTTCAGACAGGTCAGGTCTCCGCCGCCGCCAATGACGTAAACCAGATTGCCGTCGACCGTTGGCGTGCCACGAGCGCCATTGCCGCGACCATGCGTGTAAACCTTTTCCTCTGCCGGCGAGCGCACAGACCAGATGATCGATCCGTCCTCTTGACTCAGGCACAGAATGCGGCCTTCGTCTCCAACATTCCCCTGTGTGAAGACCCGACCATCCGCGACAGCCAGAGACGAATAACTCTCGCCCACCGTATCGACCTGCCATGCAACCGGCGGTCCGCCTTCGGGCCACTCTTTCCGCAGCCCGGTGTCCTTCGACAGACCGGTGCGGTCAACGCCACGGAACTGAGGCCAGTCCGTCGGACTTGCAGCTTGGACCGATCCAGTGATCACAGCCAGATACAAAAGAGAAAGCGTTGATCTAAACACGGCGGGACCTCATTGGAGAGGGAGTGAGGAGGGATCGCTGGGGCATCCTCTATCTAAGTCCCCTCTCCCATGTGGGGAGAGGGTTGGGGAGAGGGGCACCAGTCGTCCGGCGTCGACTTCGCCAGCCCGGACACTTTGAGGGATCCAGCTCTACCGCGAAACCGAATGGGACGGAGTCGTGCTGCCTGGTTTGCAACAGGCCAGCGATCAATCGTCGCTGGACCCGCCCAGAATGTGCATCGCGTAGTACAGGAACTGCAGTAGCGTTTGCAGCGTCGCGGCGACGTAGGTCCAGCCGGCGGCGTTAAGCACTCCGCGGACGGCCTCGCCACCAGGTCCGTCGATGACTCCGTATTCAGCAAGCAGCACCTTGGCTCGATTACTTGCGTCGAATTCGACGGGCAGATTGACGAGCTGGAAGAACAGCACGCCGCCAAAGGCGACCAACCCGATCACCAGCAGGCCAGGCTGTGCCAGAATAGCTCCCAGAATCATCATCCCAATGAATATCCACGGGCCGAACCGGGCGGCAGGCACGGCGGCATTGCGGATCACCAGCGGCATGTAGCCAGTCGCGTGCTGAATTGCGTGTCCCGCTTCGTGAGCTGCAATGCCAACGGCCGTGGCCGTGCGTGACTGATACACATCGCGGCTGAGCCTCAATACGCGGTGGCTCGGGTCATAATGATCCGACAGAAATCCGTGAGCTTCCTCGATACCGACGTGCTGCAGTCCGGCGCGGTCCAGAATATGGCGAGCTGCTGCTGCTCCGCTGAGTCGTGCATCGACGCGCATACCCTTCGAGTAGTTCGAGTGGACTTTGGCCTGAGCCCACATCATCAGCAGAATCGCAGGGGAGATAAAAAGCAGGTACACGGGGTCAAAGAAGATCATGGGTTTCTCCGCTCAATCCTCTACTCAGTTTCTGGACTTGTCCCATCCGACAGGACGTTGATTCTGTAAGCGAATCCGTCACTGCAGATCTACGTCAGGATTTCATTTTTCGCCGGAAATCCGCAGTCGCTTCCAGGCGGGCCCCAGAAAACGGGGCAGGTCCGTCGCAATCAGCCCCGGTTCTGAGAGTTCTTCGGCTGCCAGGTCGCCAGCCAGTCCATGCAGGTAGACGGCCAGTCGAGCGGCCTCGAACGGTTCCATTCCGCTGGCAAGCAGCGCGCCGGTCAGGCCGGTGAGCACGTCTCCGGAACCGCCGGTTGCCATGCCGCTGTTGCCAGTGGGGTTGACTGCGACTCGCTTGCCGTCCGTGACAACCGTGCCCGGCCCTTTCAGAACCAGGACGATTCCATGCCGAGCCGCGAAGTCGCGGGCAACGTCCTCGCGTCGCTTCTGGATCTCGCCAATCGTCAATCCGCACAAACGCGACAGCTCGCCAGCGTGCGGAGTCAGGATACGCGGCCCGGCCGGGTTTGCTAGGATTTCAGATCCGCCCAAAAACTCATCGGCCAGCACATTCAGGCCATCGGCATCGACAACCGCCGGGACAGTGGCTGCGGTGTACAGCGCTCGAACCACCTCACGAACGGAATCTGAATTGCCCAAGCCCGGACCGATGGCCAGCGCGTCCTTGCCCGACAGAAGTGCCTGGGCAGCGGCCAACGCCGACGCATCGAGCTGGCCGGATTCATTCTCGGGCAGGCCAATCGTCTGATAGCAGGGTTCCGCACCGGCCACGATGGCCTGAACGCCCTCGGGACAGGCGACAAAGACCAGTCCTGCCCCTCCGCGCAATGCCCCCATGCCCGCCAGGCACGCAGCTCCGCTCATGTTGCGGCTGCCGGCGATAACCAGCACGCGGCCAAACGTGCCCTTGTGGCCGTCGGCTGGCCGCTCCGGGTATCGGGGAATGTCCTGTACTGCAGACATTTGCTCGAATTCCGAGTTTGTAATGAGGCATTTGAGACTGGACCGCACCGCAATATACTCCCGCCGCCACCGGGAGGGACACCGGTTGTGGCAGGGAGCAGACCATGGATGGGATTCGCAAACGGCATGCCGAGCCGATGGCATGGCCCCGACCGCTGATCGTGGCCGCATTGCTGGTATCGATCTGCCTGAATGGCTGCGCCTACGACCCGAAGCGATTCCAGCTTCCGTCGCTCACACGGCGTCACCCCGCAGTCGAACGTCGCCTGGCCGATTTCCACGATCCGTTTCCCGACGACACGCTGGGCCCGGAATCATCCGCTCGCCCGCCGAGTTTTGCTCGACAGAGAACACTCCCCCGACGCGCCGCCGATCTCCGCGGCGTCCATCTGCTCAACCCGCGCGACCGCCTGCCACCGGACGCAACGCGTGCCCCGAAAAACCGATTCGCCGGCAGCGTGCGCCCCTGACCGAGTCAGCCCGGAAATGCCGCATTGAGTGGCTGAGGTCGAGCAATAGACGACGCGTGTATTCCGAACCGTGCGTCGACTATCGATTCCTGGGGACTGTCGGAATTCGGATTGTCAGCTCGCTATAGCCGCAGTCACAGTGTCCCGTCACCTCGCTCAACGAGGCGAGACCGGTGACGACCACCAGCCCAGAAGGATGCGTCTTATGGAACAGTCACGCTCACGCATCGTCCGGTCACACTGGATACTGCCGTCGGTCCTTGCCGCGCTGGTCAGTTGCAATCACAACACGCTCGTCGCAGACGAACCGAAGCTGCTCAAAGTGAGTGGCGTGCTGGTTGACCACGATGACAGGCAGCCGCTGCCAGGCATGGCACTGGCCCTTGATTTCAGCGACAAACAGGAGCATCTGGAAAACGACACCGTCTGCATCACCGACAACAAGGGACGCTTCGACTTCGAAGTGCCCGCCGCGCTCGACCCGTCCACAACACTGCAGCGTCCGCCGGAGATCATCGGCCTTCCGACGAATGGCGAAGCCTGGGCGCTGACCGCGTGCGATCCCGGACGGAAAATGCCCATGTTCGAGATGGTGAAACGCGCCGGTGCCCCTGGCGTGTCCCAATGGGGCACTGAGAAGGGGCGACGAACGATGTGGGCGCGGGTCCGAGCTCCGGGCGAAATACAGGCAATCGTTCGTGACCACGACGGCAATGTGCTGGTCGACACAGACGTGCTCGTCGCATGGAACCAGGGCCGGTATGCCCGTGTCGGTTGGCGCGGCACGACGGATGCGAAGGGACGATTCCGACTGCGATGCCGGGCCCAGAACGGAACGTTGTTTGTCCTCGCGCCCGGCCGCGGCTGCTCGTTTGTAACCAGTCTGACCGTTACAGCAAGACAGCTCACGCGAGTCGATCTTCCGCCCCTCATGCCGCTCGCCCGAATCAGCGGGACGGTCGAAGCGGACTTCGCGCCTGGCGACGAAATCGAGATCGGTCAGTTTGGCTGGGACGATCGTCACGCCCGCCTTCAGCCGGACGGAAGCTTTGAACTCGGCGACGTGATTCCCGGCTTCTGCCAGTTGCGATTGCGACACGCCGCGGGACCGGCATCAAAGGCCGAACACGAGACGTTGCTGAAACTGCTCGTATCTCCCGGACAGCAGGTCACTGATCTGAATCTCGGTGCAGCCGAGCGGTTTCCGAAGCCGGAAAGCCTGCCGCTCGCGAAACGCAACGTCGACGACGCAGCCGATATTGCGAGGCGGATGTCTATAGCTCACGCCAGAACAAAGGTCTTTGCGACCGGACGCGTCATCGATACGCGAGGTCAGCCGATACGAGGCTGTCGGGTCATCGTGACGAATCAATATCACGGCGGCCTGCGCATGGTCGAGAAGACGGTCGAGACGCGAACCGACGACGATGGAACATGGCGCGTGGACGAAATCCACATGGGTGTCGGTAGTGTGATGGCGGCAGTGTTCGCGCCGGGTCGACCGGTGACCTACGCGCGGGGCACGGCAGTTGGAGTTCCCGGCACTGGGCGAGGCATGGTCATTGGCATCGGCGGCATCCGGACCGTTCCCGTGTTGAGCACGGAAACGGCCGACGACGACGACGAACCTCATGTGCGAGCCGACGCCATCGTCTCGGACCGCGGCGGTTCGATCACCGTGCGCGTTCTTGACCAGCAGCAGCCTGCGACGAAGGGTTTTGTGTGGTTGCATCTGAACGACTGGTACCAGCGAACCGGCTTCGGCTGGGCTCGCCAGCAGGGACGGGGGGAACGTGAGCTGCGGGATTCGACGTGGCAGTTCACGCAGTCAGTCGACGCGCAGGGTGTCGCACGCTTCGAAAATCTGCCGGCCGGCGAATACACGGCGTACGCCGTCGACGGAACCGAACAGGAACTCGCATCGCTGGCAAAACGCACAGTCTTCTCGTCTAAACGTCCGCTCAAGGGACGAACACATCGCGGCATGGTTTCCGTGGCCGGAGAGAAACTGGATTACCTGTTGCAGATCGGCCAACTGCAGGCGGCCGTTCCACTGCGAGTGCTCGGTCCCGACGGAAACCCGATCGCTTCGCAGAACGTCGGGATCAACTATCAGCGGCTGACCGCCGGCTCTGGTCGGAGCACAGGTCGAGAACTGGATGCCGACGGTCGCGTCGACTTCTACTTTGATACGCCCGGCCTGTGGCGAATGGCTTTGATGGGTCGGTCCGGCGGAGTCCATCGGTATCCAGTGCGTCATCCAGACTTCTCGGCCACCACCTTCATCGGCGTATCCAGCTTGCTGTCGCCCCAACACACACGGGAAATTCGACTCAGCCCGAATCACCGATCGCCGGATGCGATGTTGCGACTGCTCGACCGCGATGGCCGTGCCGCCCGCGCGTTCGTACGTATCAGCGATGTTGGCTCGGACGGACTGCCTGTCGTGATGGGCGCGACAGACTCGAACGGAGAATTCCGCCTCAGTGGATTCGATTCCACTCGAAATCACGACGTCGTCGTGTGGTTCGCCGATTCCCGCCCGCTACCGTCGCTCTCAATCGAACTGTCGGACGAGCAGTTGCTGGCGAGTCGCGGTCCGCAATTCAGCAAGTCGTTTTTCCGCCACGGAGAGCAGGTCGAAGTTCGAGAAGAACCGCAGAGCTATGTGCGCGGCCGCGCCAGCTTTCCGCCTGGACTGCGACGCGAGCATTACCGGCTGGACGTGTCCATCGAGGGCGCGTCTCACGACTTCGACCCGACGACCGGTGATTTTCTGATCGGCCCGCTCTCGACGCACAGCCTGCGCCTCATCTGGCGACATCGTGGCACGCCGCAGAACGTCGATGCCGTCAACGCGATTCTTCTCGCCGACGTCTCTGTTGAACCAGACTTCGTGACGCACGCGGACGTCGAACCCCAGCCGGTGCGCCGGGAAGAGCTGTGGATGGCTCGCAAACCAAACTGGCAGCCAGTGTCCGGTCGGGTGTGGCTGTTTGAGAAAGGGACGCCAGCGGCCAATACGCGATTCGCGGCCTACGCGGCGAATACGCGACAACCTGTGTCCGCTGGCTGCAGCGATCCACTCGGCCGTTTCCATACGGCAGCTCTCCACGTGTTCGGCCAGCAAGGCGATCCGCCCATTGACGGCAACTTCACCGGGCCCATTCTGGTCGCCTGGATTCCCGGCAAAACCGGGCGAGTCATCGTCCCGCTGACATTCGCCGGGGATACACCCGATGATCTGGACATCGTGCTGCCACGCGGACATCGCGTCGCAGGTCGCGCGAGCATCGCCGGCGAGCCAGCTCTGAATGTCGCCGCACCCGTGACGATTGCACTTCGCCTCGTGGATAACGATCGCCGGAGTTCACTGTTGAGTCAGCAGGCAACAACGAATGCCGACGGCACATTTGAGTTCGCCGGACTCACCGCGGGTCACTACGTGTGTCAGGCAGCGTTGGACAACCTATGGCTGTCGCCGACAGTCGAAGTCAACGTGACCGGCGATCTTCGCGACCTGGCGTTGAACATTCCGAAGCCTGGCGGCACAGCACGATTGCTGTTCAATCACCGCGACGGCTCAGCATGGCGACGACAGGCCATCGAGGTCGACTGGCCGGAAGGTCCGCTGACGTCTCAACTGCGCCCCGCCGTACTGACGACGGACGACACCGGCAACCTGTTCCTCGACGGAGCCCCAGTCGGCCCGTGCCGTGTGCGACTACGTGGTGAGCAGGCCTGGCATACTGTCCGCATCCAGAGTCACTCCCGAACGGCGCCGAAAGTCCAGATCGTCAAAGCCTCGCTGGATCAGTGACTCGCGGTCGGAAATTTCCGGACTCTGCAACAATCCGTGAAACGCACCTCGATTCAGCCTGCCCGCCGCCGTGCTGCTGCTGCCAGTGAAGTTGAATCGTCTCACTCACATCCAGGGACGTTCCAGATCATGGCTACGGCTGACGCCTGCCGAGACTGTGCACTGGTCCCCAGCGGAGCCGTAGGCGGATTTCTCCGAAATCCGCTGCCCTGGACCTGGCAAGACTGAGCGGCGGTCGATGTGCCGGCAGGTGGCAATGTCGTCTGGTCCCGATTTCGGAGAAATCGGGCTACGGCTGACCGCTCGCCTGGCAGAACAGATCGAGTGGCATTGGGCGCTGGCCGGCTCAGAAATGGCACCTCAATTTAGATTTGCGGGGCTGGTTATCCGCGGATGGGATCTGGCTGGGTCCACGGTGGTGGGCAGATCGCGTCGAGCTTTTCAAGGTGTCTGTTCGGGATCGTCACACTGGCACTGGCAACTGCGTCTTCAACCTGATCGATCCGTGTTGCTCCCACGATCATGGATGTCATGGCCCTCTGTCGCAGTCCCCACGCGAGCGCGTATTGAGCTGTCGGTACGTTCAATTCAGCCGCAAGCGCGTCGATCGCTTCGAGTCGATCAAACAGGGCGTCATCCATGTCCCACAACCAGTCTGGTTTGCGTGCGGCGCGTGACGCGTCCGGGGGCTGTTGGCCACGATGGTACTTGCCGGTCAGCAGTCCGCCCTGCAGCGGCTGATACGGTGTCACGCCAATGGAATGTCGCTCACAAACTTCCAGGTCATGCTGGAACTCACGGCGCAGAAGGCTGAATGGAATCTGGGATGAGACAACGGGCGATGCACCCGTCTGGTCTGCCAGCCAGAGCAGTTCGCACAACTGTGCGGCGTTGTGGTTCGACGCACCGATGTACCGCACCTTGCCCTGCTGAACGGTCTTTTCCATCGCGGCCAGAGCCGTATCCAGCGGAGTGAACCGATCCGGCCAGTGCATGATGTACAGGTCAATGTAATCGGTCTTCAGCCGCTGCAGGCTGCGGTCGACTTCCCGCAGAATATGGCTGGCCGAGAGCCCCCGATCCTGCGGACCGGGTCCAACCGGAGCACACACCTTCGTGGCCAGCACAACTTTGTCACGGCGGTCCTGCAGAGCGTTGCCCACAATCTCCTCGGCGACGCCTCCCGGACTGCCAAGGAATCGGCGGTAGCCTTCGTAAACATTTGCCGTGTCGACAAAGTTGATACCCAGGTCGATTGCAGCATGCACCATCCGCACGGCATCCGGTTCAGCCACGGGCTCGCCGAACGTCATCGTCCCCAGACAGATCGGGGTGACTCGCAGGCCGCTGCCGCCGAGAGTTCTGAGTTCCATCCGCGATTCTCCACTCGGATCCAGTGTGATCAGTTAGCGGGTATGTGCCCCCGACATTGCTTCTGCCGTGGAGAGTGTCTGGCTATTTGGACTTTTGGGCTCGCGGGAGCGCTGCACCGAGACCAGCACCCTGGCGCAGCTTCTTGAGCTGCTCACGCACCTGTTCCAGCAGCTTGAGCGACTCGGCGATTTCATCCGCTGGGCTGTCTGACTCCGCTGCTTTTCCCAGCCGTTCAATGGCAGCTTTCACTTTGCCATCCAGGTCATCGATCTGACGATTCGGAATTCGGTTGAACGGAAAACGAATTTGTCCCGGGATGCCAAACTGGATGACGTTAATGCCGCCACCCTTCGAGTATTTCTCGTAGACCTTATGTGCGTCGGGATGCTTCTTTTTCAGGTCGTCTGCGTTCTTCGCTTCATACGTCTTCGTTTCTTCTTTGCCGTCAGCGTTCTTCTCGGTGATCTTGACCTTGATACCAATCTTCGGATCGTCCTCGATGTGAACCTTCTGTCCGTTCTCCTCAGCATCGATTTCCTTGACGCCGTTGACTGTTCGAATGGAGACTTTGCGGCCACCGCCGCCAACCCGGACCTGCACTTGAATCTGTGCACCGACGCCTCGTTGCCGGGGCGGCTTCGGCGGGTCAAGCAGCAGTTCTGCCTGCCGCGAGATACCAGGCGCGTCCTTTTCGACAATCTGCTCCAACGCCTTTTTAGTTGCCGCTTTGACTTCAGCATCTTCGCTCTGGAACAGCTTTCGCAGAATTCCAAAGGCTCTGCCGCTCGATTCCCGGTTCTTCCCCAGGGCCGCTGCCTGGAGTGCGGGTACTGCTGCCTTCCCCAGTCGCGTCAGCTCGTTCGTCGCCGATTCCCGAGTCGCAAAGTCTCTGGATTCCAGATTCTTGATCAACTTGCTGATCGCCGCCGCATCAGTCTTTACGTCGGCTGGATCAGCGCCGGTTTCCCACGCGCGGGCGCCGGGACTGAGCAATACGGCACACGTCAACACCAGGCAGATCTTTGCGAAATTCAGCATCTCATTCCCCTCGATTGTTGCTGCCGAGAAACGCGGAACACACACTGAGCGTAGTCGCATCGACTGCGGTCGTCTATTCGCCTGTTTCGCCACAAGGCACGATGGAAAGCTTTCACTCCGATGAAACTCTCAATGCTCGCAGTAACTTCGTTCATCGCGTTGTCTTCTGTTTTGAAGGCTGAAGAGACTCGCATCCCGCCGAGGGTTGAGGCCGGGCAGGGAGCCTGCGTCAGCGCCGGACTGATCTACGAAGTCGATGATCGTCCGACTCCGCAATGTCATGCCTCGACGATCGTTGCGACGCCAGGCGGGCTGGTGGCTGCATGGTTTGCCGGGACACACGAGAAGAACCCGGACGTCGGCATCCGAGTGGCTCGGCATGACGGTTCGAAATGGGGCGAATCCGTTGAAGTCGCCAACGGGGTCGAGTCCGCGGACAAACGGTACCCCACCTGGAACCCGGTGCTGTTTCAGCCGAAGGGCGGTCCGCTCCTGCTGTTTTACAAGAAGGGGCCAAACCCCTCGCAATGGTGGGGAATGCTGACCACGTCGGACGATCACGGTGCCACCTGGTCGGAACCGCGAAAGCTTGGTACAGACAAAGCTCTGGGGAAAGGCAATCCGAACCTGATCGGCCCAGTGAAGAACAAACCCATCCAGCTCGAGGATGGATCGATCCTGTGTGCGTCCAGTACCGAGCACAAAGGTTGGCGCGTGCACTTCGAACGAACGCGTGACTTTGGCAGGACCTGGGAAGTGATTGGCCCGATCAACGATGTCAGCCAGTTCGATGCCATCCAGCCCAGCATTCTGCAATACCGTGATGGTCGCATGCAGGTGCTGTGCCGATCGCGGCAAAACGTCATCGCTCAGAGCTGGTCAGCAGACGGCGGAAAGACCTGGAGCAGCGTGACCGGCACGCACCTGCCGAATCCAAACGCCGGCACCGATGCCGTCACTCTCAAGGACGGACGGCAACTGCTGGTTTACAACCACACGGTGCGGAAGAAGGGACTCAATGGACGTCAGATGTTAAACGTCGCTCTCTCGCACAACGGAAAGACCTGGCAGCCCACACTGACGCTCGAGCGGGAAACAACAGCGGCGGAGTTTTCCTATCCCGCGGTGATTCAGGCGGCGGACGGAAAAATCCACATCACCTACACGTGGCGACGCGTCTCGGTTAAGCACGTTGTGCTTGATCCGGCAAAGCTGTGATCAGATCAGCTCGGGAATGGGACGGCCGCCTTCTGTGACGATCGGGATCGGGCGACCGCTCTGATCGACCCAGTGAGCATTCAGGTCGATACCTAAATGGCGGAATGTGGTGGCTGCAAGGTCTTGAGGCCGCACAGCACCGCTCTTGATTGTCCCGCCGCGTGAGTCGCTGCTGCCGATGACCTGGCCTGTCGGCATGCCACCGCCAGCGGTGATCATTGACATGATATTCGTCCAGTGATGGCGACCGGCTTTCTCGTTGATGACCGGCGTTCGACCGAATTCGCCCATCATCATGACGAAGGTGTCGTCCAGCAGGCCGCGATCTTCCAGATCGTTAATCAGTGCGAACATTGCCTGGTCAACTTTCGGAGACAGCGGCTTCAGGCCCTTTTCGATGCCGCCCCAGCGAACGTCGTCGCCGTGATGGTCGAAGTAGCCCCACGCTCCACTGACAAGCACGAACGTCGCGCCCGATTCCACCAGCCGCCGCGCAAGCAACGCCTTCTCGCCGACACTGGCGCGACCGTACGCATCGCGCGTCGCGTCGGTTTCGTCGCCCAGATCAAAGGCCTTCTGGACGCTTCCCGACAGAACCATTTCGTAGGCCTGCTGGGTGTACTGGTCGGTTCGGGCCAGTGATTCTCCTTGATCCAGATCACGACGAACTCGATCAAACTGCTGACGCAGTTCGTTGCGGTTACTCAGCCGAGGCACCTCAACGCCAGCGGGCAGATTGAATTTGCCGGCCAGCTCAAGGCCCTTGACCGGGGCAAATGTGGAACCCATGTTCCCGGCTTCGTAGACGTCTGACGTCCAGGAATTCGCGAGTCCCACAAACGCCGGCATGGCGGGATCGTTTGGACCGCGAAACTTCGCTGCAACGGAACCCATCGACGGATACCCGGCTCCGTCTTTGCCATCGCCAGTGCGGCGTGCCAGCGGATTTCCGGCCTGCATCGTGATCGGCGTGTGGTTGCTGGACCGGCAGTCGACCGACCGAATAATCGACAGCTTGTCGGCGATCGATGCCTGCATCGGCAGATGTTCCGAGAATTGCACTCCCGGCAACGCCGTGCTGATCGGTGAGAACGGCCCGCGGACTTCCAGAGGTGCATCGGGTTTTGGATCCCACATGTCCAGTTGAGAAGGGCCTCCAGAGAGCCAGAACAGGATCACAGATTTCGGTCGGCCGTTCCCGCCATTAGCGGAGGCCGCCTCACGTGCCTTGAGCAGTTGTGGCAAGGACAGACCGCCCACGCCCGCCAGTCCCGTCTGCAGAAACCAGCGACGTGAACCAACGCGAATCAGATCGCGGGCTGCAGGCATCATTCCGGAAGTCGTTGTGCTGGCGATGTGTTCGGACGAGTGGGACGACAACTTTGGCATTTCGAATTCCCTGAGGTGAAGCGACTTGATGCACTGACCGTGCGACCTGCATCAAGGTGCGATGATATCATCTCGACGTTCGATGACCGACAGCACAAGCCGATTTGCTCGTAGATCAGGATTCCTACCCCGGCCGAAAGCCGCAACCAAAGTAGCATGGGCCCCCTGGCCCGTGGCTGCGTGACACTCGGCACACACGGGCCGGGGACCCGCTTGCCTGAGACGAAACAATCATTAGGAGTGAATAAGGAATAACTGGCGTATGTGTACGTTGACGCGCTTTCGCACCACCGACCCTGTGTCGGTGGACGAGTGACTGAATGGCTACAACAGGAAGCACGCCAGGTCCCTGGCCTCCACCGACCCCGTGTCGGTGGAGCCCGCGACTGATCGCCAGCCAGCTGAGTCGTCGCTCCACCGACGCGGGGTCGGTGGAGGCGATTTCGCGCGTTCTGTTTCGTAGTTGCCAGTCAGTTCTCCACCGACACGGGGTCGGTGGTGGAAACTCAGCGTCAGGATGAGCCTCCCAGCCCGTCTTGCGCCAGTAATTCGTTATTCAATCATTTCGCAACGATCGTTTCACGCCGTAACGATCGTTACGGGCAAACTCGGTTTCACGCGTCGCTTGGCGGGTGGCGAGACTTCGCCAATTTGAATCCAGCGAGACTCGCTCGAACGCATTTGCCCGCATATCCGCAGGGCAGGTCTGATTCCACCTGAATGCAGTGTGACTTGGTCCGCTGTGTGCCGTACGTGAAATCCATGCGTCGTGCGCGGGTCTGAGGCCATTTCGCAGTCCTCGTGCTGACAGCATCGATGCCGGGGTCGGTCTGACTCATCCGGCCGAACTCCGCTCTGGTCTCTCAAAAGCGCACCTGGAGTATTCGCATGCTGCTCTCAAACTGGATGAAACGGTTCAGAATGAATTCGCTGACGTCCACCTGGCGACGCCCTGCCCGTCGCAAGCGACGACTCTATGGTTCCCAGCCGACTGGCCGTTCGGAAGAACTGCAGCCCCGATTAATGCTGACATCACCGAGCTTCACCGTGTCGGGTGGTCCACTGACGGTGGACGAGAGCGGGATGACATCGCAGAGCTTCACGGTCGTGCTGGATACGGCTCCCGAGAACGGCGACGTGGTGTTCGATGTGAGCACGGACGACAGTACCGAGTCCATGCTGGACTACACATCACTGATGTTCACGTCCGCAGACTGGAACATGCTCCAGACGGTGACAGTCACGGGCCAGGATGACTCGATCGACGACGGTGACGTCGCGCACCTGGTGACCGTGTCGGTCGACGACGCATCGTCCGACGACGCCTTCGATTCCCTGGCCGACCAGACGGTCGCGGTCACAACGACCGACGATGACACGGCGGGATTCACAGTGTCGGGCGGACCGCTGACAGTGGACGAGAGTGGGATGACGCTGCCGTATCCACTGGGGCGTGTCATGTAACGACATGGACTGGGCCGCTTTCGAGTGATCCAGAAAGCGAAGCTGGACGATCCCTCGGACGTCTACCGCATCGAGCAGGCTTTGCCAGCCGACTGGATCATGCTGGGCAATCACGACACGCCACCCATCTGGCTGCTGGCACGCGAGTGGTGTAACGGCAATCGCGCACAGGAATGGGCCGAGTACCTGGCCGATCGCCTGTGGATTCCCGTCGGCGAGCGGTCGGAGTTTGTGAAGCAAACGTCTGCGACTCCGAGGAACCTGGTCAACGCGATCTTCACCGCCATGCTGGCCAGCCAGGCCGGTCATGTGTCGGTCTTCTTCACGGACCTGCTGGGCATGAGCGAACTCTACAACCGGCCCGGGTACGTCGATGATTCCAACTGGTCGCTGCGCGTGCCGACAGACTTTGCGACGCAATATCAGGATCGCATCAGCAGCGGCGACGTGCTTGATGTGAAACGCTGCCTCGATCAGGCCATTCAGGCGCGCCAGCGCCGTGGTGTCTGAAGTACGAGTGGCCGCGGTCGACGGTCACGGGCGAGTTTCGCGTAGCGTACATTTTTAAGTTGCACACTTTTTTGCCCCCTCTCCCCCACGAATGCGGAGTACGTCGAATCTGCGTAGGATCGCTGTTTCTGCCGCATTCGCGGGGGAAAGGGGGCTAAATGTGTGCAAGTTCGCCGTGATTGAACGCGGGTGCCCGTACGTCGGGTGCGGGCGATCTGAACCTGGTTGAGGCGTCGCAACAGAGATACAGTGTCTGGACAAACCGGCCCTGGTCAGGCCGGACTCAGACGGTCGCACCTCAGGAGCACCCCGTGGCAAATCTGCCGGCAGACGTCATTGGCCCTGTCTCACTCGACGAACTGGATGCGATCCTGATCCGCGCCCGTGAGGAGAAGTGGACAGAACTGGCAGTTATCCCCACGACCTTGTCCGATGTGTACATACAGGAGATTGTTGACGATTACTGGCCTCCTGCTCGCATCATCCGGCTGAGCGACCCCATCGGCGTCGAGGGCGCCCGCGCGCTCGCCACGCTCACAAACCTCACTTCGCTCAATCTCAACAACAACAGCATCGGCGTCGAGGGCGCCCGCGCGCTCGCCACGCTCACAAACCTCACATCGCTCAATCTCAACAGCAACAGCATCGGCGTCGAGGGCGCCCGCGCGCTCGCCACGCTCACAAACCTCACATCGCTCGATCTCTACAGAAACAGCATCGGCGACGAGGGCGCCCGCGCGCTCGCCACGCTCACAAACCTCACATCGCTCGATCTCTACAACAACAGCATCGGAGACGAGGGCGCCCGCGCGCTCGCCACGCTCACAAACCTCACATCGCTCAATCTCAACAACAACAGCATCGGAGACGAGGGCGCCCGCGCGCTCGCCACGCTCACAAACCTCACATCGCTCGATCTCTACAACAACAGCATCGGAGACGAGGGCGCCCGCGCGCTCGCCACGCTCACAAACCTCACATCGCTCAATCTCAACAACAACAGCATCGGCGTCGAGGGCGCCCGCGCGCTCGCCACGCTCACAAACCTCACATCGCTCGATCTCTACAACAACAGCATCGGCGTCGAGGGCGCCCGCGCCGTACTGGATTGCTGGGTGGCGAGATCGGACACGGCGCGACTGCACTTTCTTGATCTCCGAGCGAATGGCGACATTGAGTGTCTGCCTCCTGAGACGCTGCAGACGACCGATGCCGCGGCGATTCTGGCGGCGTATCGGCGGTTCCAGTCCGCCGCGGCTGCCGACACGCTGCAGCCATTTAACGAGGCCAAGCTGCTGGTCGTGGGGAACGAGGCCGTCGGGAAGACGTCGCTGATTCGCTACCTGATCAGGAACGAGCCGCGGAACCCGAGTGAGAAGAAGACGCCCGGGGCGGCGATTCATGAAAAGATTGAAACACAGCACTGGCCGCTGGAAGACAAGGACCTGACGCTGAACGTGTGGGACTTCGGCGGGCAGGAGATCATGCATGGTACGCATACCTTCTTCCTGACCGAACGCAGCCTGTATCTGCTGGTGCTGGAAGCCCGGCGGGAAGACGACCGCTCGATCCACGACTGGCTGCGGACCATCCGCAACCGCGGCGGAGATTCGCCCGTCATCGTGGTGATCAACAAATGCGACAACGGCAGCGACAACCTGGGCCTCGACGAAAAGCGTCTGCGGGAGGACGACCCGGGCATCGTGGCCTTTGTGCGAACCTCGTGTGATGCCGGCGCGTCGGCCGCACAGAGCATCGCCGCCCTGCGGCAGGTCATTGCCGACACTCTGACCGGCCACGACCTGCTGGAAGACATCCGACGTCCCTTTCCCGCCCCGTACCTGCGCATCCGGAATGCTGTCGGCGAGCGGGCACGCAACAACCGGCTGCTGCTGCAGCAGGACTTCGTGCGGCTGTGCGAGGAAACGGATGGAGATCCAGACAACCCGGCGTCGGAACCCATCACCGCTCCGGAAGAACAGCGTCTGCTGTTGCGCCTGCTGCACGATCTGGGCGTCGTCGTGGCGCACGGCCTGATCCGTGACGCCACGGCCGCGGAACGCGAGATCACCCTGCTCGATCCCAACTGGCTGACGACCGCCATCTACTCGATCCTCAATAGCCCCACGGTGGCCGATCAAAGCGGAGAGTTCTCCCGCAGCCAACTGGATGAACTGCTCGACCCCAGCGAGTACCCGCACGCACGGCACGAGTTCATCATCGACATGATGGAGCACGCGGAGGTCGGCCTGTGCTTCGAACTGCCCGGCACTGACCACCAGCGGTATCTGATTCCGGCCGCCCTGCGGAAGAACGAGCCCGAGTACGCGGACATCTGGCCGGAACAGGACTCACTGCACTTCCGTTTCGAATACGAATTCCTGCCGCCGACCATGCTGGCCCGATTCATCGTCGAATCACATCGGCACATGACGTCCCATGCCACGCGCTGGCGGACCGGCGTCGTGCTGAGCATTCAGGATTGCCCCGTCCTTGTCCGGGCCGACCGGGAAAACAAACGCATCGACATACTGGTCACCGGACGGCCCGACCGCCGCGATTACCGGGGCCACGCTCTGAGCATCGTCCGCGGGCACTTCCATGCCGTCCACAAACTGAACCCGGAGTGCGGAGCCCTGGCCGTCGTCCCGCTGCCTGATCAGCCGGACGTCGCCGTCAGCGTCGACCACCTGCTGGGACTGCGGAAGAAAGCCGGACCGGACTACGAGTACTTCCCCGACGGAGCGGATCGAGGCTACACGGTGCGTGAGCTGCTCCAGCCCGTCCACCCGGGCGGAGACTACTCACCCCGCAAAACGGCCGAACCACAGCCGGTGGCAGCAATTGCCCCCGCGGCTGCAACGATCCCGGCCGAGCCGTCACCGTCCTCGACGGCGATCCGCGACATCGCCCTGCTGCTGCTGGCGACGACCGCCTCGATCGCGATCCTCCTTGTTGTTGTCGATCAAACGGATGTGTCCGGCTGGGTCATCGGCTCGATCGGCATCATCGTGACGCTGTTGTTTCTACTGATCCTCGCGTTCGTGGCCGTCCGCTCGGGACTACTGCCGAAGACCCAGTTCGCAAAGTTGCTCGAAGCAACCTTGAAGAAGATTCCGGTGCTGTCCGCTCTTTTGCCGGGCTCGAAGAAGAACGATCCAGACTGACGAAAACGCGGGCGTGTGCCTGCCTCGCCGGGACCGAGTCGGCCCAAAAGGCGTCCCGGGCGAAATATCCACCAGCGATTTCCGGATCCCGTCGTACTGCAGCTCACGATCGTATTTCTGGCACAGACCGGAGTGAGGCATGAACAAGAGAAAACTGTTGCTGGCCGGAACCGGGCTGGCGCTGCTGCTGATCGTGGGCGGCGCGATGAGCATGGCCGGATCCGTGGGAGATGGCCAGAATGTCAGTGCGGTCATCCAACCGGTGATGCGGTACGGCGGGCCGCTCGAAAAGACGCTGCGAATCGTGCCACCGTTGCACAGGAAACTCTGGCCGGTGGCCGCATTCATCCGCTTATCCGGCTGACGATCGAAGTGACGATCCAGTCTGGATCGACGGCCGGTCAGTGAGGGCAGCGGGAATCGATTGTGCTGCAGCTCAACAGGTGATTCCTGTTGAAGACATGAGGTGTGAGATGAGCAAGCGACGACTGCTGCTGGCCGGAGCCACGCTGGCGCTCCTGCTGTGCGTCGGCAGTGCACTGAGCATGGCCCGATCTGCGGACGACAGCCAGGGCCAGAACTTCAATGCCCGTAACCTCCCGATGATGCGGTACGGCGGGCCGATCGAGAAGACGCTGCGTATCGTGCCGTCGTTGCACAGGAGATTCTGGCCGATGGCCGTCTTTATCTGACCATCGTAATGCGACGGTCCAGTCTGGATCGAATGGCCCACCTGGCAGCCCGTTGAAAAACCTGTTCACGGGCGGAACAGGCGAAGCACAATTCCGGCGATGCCGAATTCTCTGTGAAACCTGCTGCCGGAACTGCGTCGCTATTGCTCCTTGTTGCCGGCCTACCCAACAGGCTGCTTACCTAAGCCGTAGCCCGATTTCTCCGAAATCGGAACCAGACGACATCGCAACCTGTCGGCACATCGACCGCCGCTCAGTCTTGCCTGGTCCAGGGCAGCGGATTTCGGAGAAATCCGCCTACGGCTCAGCTCCGGACCAGTGCACAGCCTCGGCAGGCGCTAGCGCCTACGGCTCACAATTCCGGAAGTTATTTCGGGACAATTCCTTAATGATCAAACGATCCTTATCTACTTGAACGCCAGTTCGTCGGCCTGGGGCAATTCTTCGATGCTGCCGATTCCGAAGACGGACAGGAACCGCTTTGTCGTCGCGTAGGTCACCCGCTTGCGGTCTTCCGCGTCACGTTCCAGTGAGATCAGTTCGCGGCGGAGCAGTTGCCGCAGCATTGGGCCGGAGTTCGACTTGCCCAGCTCCTCGATTTCCTCGGGCGTGATCGGCTGGCGATAGGCGACCAGTGCCAGGACCTCCAGCACGTCCTGCGATAGCTTCACCTCACGCGGTCCGACGCCATACACACGGTTGCGAATGGGCTCAAAATCGTGTCGCAATACCAGTCGATAGCCGCCCTCGCCGAGTCGGATTCCATAGGGCCGGCCTTCGTCGAGGTACAGATGATTCAGTTCGTCGATCGCATCATCGATGGCGTCCAGGTCGTAATCACCGTGCAGCATGTAGCACAGTTTCTTTGAAGTCAGCGGGTCGCCGCCAACAAACAACGCTGCCTCGATGACCTGTCTGATTGTGATGCGTGACGGTTTCTCATCCGGCTCGGCGGGCTCCTCGGTTGACGCATCGGAAGTCGCGTCCACTGGTTCGTCGACAGCAGCAGCCAGCTCGGTATCGGGAGCCTGTTCTTCTTCAGATTCGGGGAGGTGCGCAATCTCCCACTCGGCCACCTCGTTCGCTTCGAGTGCTCGAAGATACGCCGCCTCCAGGTCATCACCCGGCCAGGCTTCCGGTTCTGGCTCATCTTCAGAAATTGGCTCGACGTCTGACACGCCTGATTCCTTGCTGGGCGAGGACTTCTGAATCACGCAGGACGCAGGAGCCGTTCATTCGGAGTCACTCGCGAAATCCCGTCTGCCGAATCTCTTCATCTTTCAGACCGGAACTCGGACGCAGGGCACCGCCGACTCCGAGGACCTCCGGGTGACGCGCCACCTTGTCCGTGAAAATATGCAGATTGCGGATGACCGGTTCCAGGTTGCGCATCATCACGGACATCGATAACGCCGATCGTTCCAGGTTGTCGTAAAGCTGCGGGTCGGACAGGAGTCGTTTGAATGAGCCGTCATCCTTTCCGGCCAGTTCGGCGATCTCTCGGAGTTCACCCGTCATCGATTCGAGGTTCGCCAGACTCTGGTCGAGTCGCACAACGATCGAAGTCGTGTGCTTCGCGAGCGGTTCCGTAACCGATTCGATGTTCTCGAGATTGCCGTTGATGGTGCTAACCGTTTGCCTCATGGCCGCAATCGTCTGCTGTGTCTCGATGACAATCTGCGGAAGTCCATTCAGAGCCTTCTGCATGTTGGCGATCGTTTGCGGGTCGCCAATGACTCGGTTTGTATTCTCAAAGGCCTTACCCGCGGACTGCATGGTTCGCGTGAATTCGTCGAGAGTGACGGCCGTGCGTTCGACCACAGCTCGCAGGTTGCCCTGATTCGTGTCGACCAGGCTGTTGACATTACTCGCGAGTTTCTGCCATTCCCGGCTGGTGGCTTCGAACGAGGACATCGTCACGGTGATCTGCTGATCCATGCGGCGAACGATCGCCATCATGTCGAACGGAGGCTGGCCCTCCATGACTGTGTTGCGATCGAATTCACTAGGGCTCGAGCCAGGGCTGAATTCGATCGTCGCGTCGCCGAGCAGTGACTGCTGCAGCGTGGGAGTGGAATCGCTACGGAGACGAAAACGATCTTCAACGCTCAGCGTCAGCAGGATGCCACCTCGCTCGGCATCCAGTTGGATGTCTTTGACCGAGCCAATCGAAAGGCCGTTCAGCCGAACGGGCGCTCCTGGAAGAATCCCGGGAGCGGATTCGAAATGGACCAGTACGTCGTAGCGCTCTTCCAGCAGCGATCGGAATTTTCCGAACTGGAAGATGAGTGTGCTGGCGACAGAAACTGCCACCAGGGCAAACAGGCCAACGCGGAATTGAAGCTGCTGCTCGGTCATGGCTTCCTTGCCTTTTGTTGGCGGAGGGCTGAGAGCTGAGAGCTGGTGTCGTTCGTGCCCTCCGCTCTAAGCTCTCAGCCCTATGCTACTGCCAGTTCTTCCAGCCGTTCACCGGCTTCGCCGTAGACGAATTGCGCGACACGCGGGTCGTCCGACATAAACGCCTCGTCCGGGGTTCCCTCGAAGACAATCTGCGGTTCGCCCGGCTGCAGTCGGTTGAGTGGATAAAACATGATGACCCGGTCCGCGACTTTACGGACCGTTGTCATCTCGTGCGTCACGATGATGCTCGTCACCGGACGCCGTTTGCGGGTTTTGAGAATCAGCGAATTGATGACGTCGATCATGATCGGGTCGAGGCCGGTCGTTGGCTCGTCGTACAGGATGATGTCGGGCATCAACGCGAGTGTGCGGGCCAGGCCAACGCGTTTACGCATTCCGCCGGAAAGTTCGGACGGCATTTTGCTGGCGGATGATGACGGCATGCCGACGTCTTTAAGACGCTCGGCAACGATCTGCTCAAGAAATGCGTATGACATCCGCGTGTTCTGGCGGAGTCCGAATGCAATGTTCTCAAAGACGTTCAGGCTGTCGAACAGGGCCGCTCCCTGGAACAGGTAGCCGAACCGCAGCCGATCTTCGACGAGTTCCTTTTCGGATCGCTTCGAAACCGGGATACCACCCCACAGGACGTCGCCCGATGTTGGTTCCAGCAACGCGGCCATCAGTTTCATCGTGACGCTCTTGCCACACCCGCTCTCGCCGATCAGGCACAGTTTTTCACCAGCTCGTACATCGATCGAGATGTCTCGCAGAACCTCCTGCCGTCCGAAACTTTGACTGACATTGTGCAGCTCAATGATCGTGCGACCGGATTCGTCGCCGGTGAAGGGCTCGCTGAATTGGGTAGACGAGTGCGGAGTGGGCGCGGTGGCGGCGCGTGAGGACTCGCTGCCGTTTGGCTGAGTGTCTCGTTCTTTGACTGCTCTACGACTTGTCATCTCTCGACTCCTCACTCCGCACTCCCGACTCCGCACTCAGATGAGTGACGTCGCCGGCCAGATCGTCCAGTACAGCTCGTTCAGGAACATGCCCAGGAAGAAGTCGATCACCAGAATCGCCATGAACGACGCAACGAACGCGCCTGTGGCCGCCTGACCGACACCTTCTGCTCCGGCTCCGCAGTTGAAACCGCGGTGGCAGGCGACCAGAGCTATCGCGGCTCCGAAGAACGTACTCTTGAACAGGCCGGACGATACGTCCCAGACCGTCACGAACTCTTTCGAGTGGTGCCAGTAAAACGTGCTGTCGATGCCGAGCACCTGAGTGCCGATCAACCAGCCGCCGAAGACTCCAATGCCATCGGCGAGGGCGGTCAGCAGGGGAATTAACAGGAAACAACTCAGGAACCGCGGAACGACCAGGTACTGGATTGGATTCGCCCCGAGAACGCGAAGGGCATCAATCTGCTCGGTGACACGCATGGTCCCAAGCTGTGCGGCCATTGCGCTACCGACTCGGCCCGCGAGCATCGTGGCTGCCAGGACGGGACCCAGTTCTGCGACCAGGGCGATATTCAGGACAGCTCCCAGCCGGGTTTCCATCTTCATGAGATGGAACTGGTTGTACGACTGGACGGCCAGCACCATCCCGATGAACAGCCCGGTGATCATGACAACCGGGATACTGCGGACGCCAACTTCGTACATGCATTCCAGCACGACTCGGCGTCGTGGCAGGCCGCGGCACAGCCAGCTGAACATCGAAGCCGTGAATAGCGCGAACTCGCCGAGGGCCAGAACGCTGTCGATCAGCTTCTTACCCAGCGCGTGAATAACAGTGAAACGATCCTGCCCGGCAGTGATCGACGACATGACATCCCTGTCGGTTGTGGTCGCAGTAGTGTTCGCCCGACCGCGAGACGCACCACAACGGTAACGGCCGCATGCTGGCAAACTCAGGTAGGAAAAGATGATGTAGAGCCAACGGAAGTCCAGATCTACAGAAGCCCGTGCACCTGCAAATGTGGAATCGACCCACCATCACCTTCTCAATCTCGCGGGAGGCTAGCCGAAAACCCGGCGTTCCGGGGAGACCACTTCGACCTGAGCCGTCTAAGCCGCCGTCCTGATAAGGCGGAGACGAAGGTTTGACTCCTTCTCGGGCTGCCTGGATTCGAAACACTGGAGCAAAAACAGGCTGACGCTGCATCGATCGAAACGGATACCCACGCGCTTCGCGAGGTCGTGGTGTAATGGCAGCGCAACGGTCTTTTAAACCGCACAATCTACAGGCAATGTGAAGTCCGTCGCGGGCCGGCGATCCAACTGACCTGGATTCCGCCTGCTGTCACTGAGAGCGCCCCTGGAATGAGCCATCGGATCAGGGGCGTTTACTGATTGGCAGACCGTGGTCGCTATCGTCGCGAACCTTTGTAACTCAGAACCGGACGCAGCTCCCGTTCGATGCGAGTCAGTTCGGTTTGCGCTCGCATGACTGCGTCGATGTCACGGTACGCAGGGATTATCGTGTCTGGTAGAGGCAAGTCTATTGCTCATAGTCGTCCTTCCTCATTCAGGTCACTCGTGGTCGGGACCGACACGACGCCGAATTTCAGCCTCGGCGCACGTTTGCGAGTGATTGAGGTGGCGACCGCGGAACGAAGTCGACCGGCAACTCGATCCAGTCGTTCCATCACGACAGATGCATCAGGACCGTCTTCGTGACTACTCGTAATACTGACTGTTACAAGAAGCTGCGCGGCATTCGGGGCTGGAGTGACAGACTCGACGATGAGTGACTGACTCGCTGGTCGTGACTATTGATCGACGGACTTGGCTGCAATCAATAAATACGCACGAGCCTTCGTCTCCGGATCGCTGACGAAACCGGTCAGTTCCAGGGCTCGATCACGATCGGCCGTGCAGGCGATCAATTCCAGAAGAAAGTCGTCACCACAGGCAATCTCGTTGCGCTTCTGGCACTCGCTCACGATGCGTTCGCTGATGAGAACACTCAATCGCGGAAATCCAATCGCGGTTCCACCGAATGTGAATGAATAGCGGCCGTTGTCCTCCCGTTCCGGCTGCGTCTCGACCAGCTTCACAAGTCGCAGCGAGCCGGCGACTGCTTCGGCAAAGGCGGCATCCGCTGCGGAGCGATCTCCGAGCACCAGATGCAGGCCAGCCAGCGTGACGTGGTTCCGTGTCGTCTGATACTGCAGTTTCCAACGTTCTTCCCAGGACGCGTCGGCTGAAATGCTGGAAGGCTCGACGGACGTGGTCAGCCATTTGAGGTGAGGTGTCGCTGCTTCTGGATCGAGATGGAACCAGGCGACGCCGAACAAACCGACGGTCTGGAGCGAAAACTCTCCGCGCAGCCCTCGTTTGCCTGCCTCAGCGAAGACCAGCGGTGCGAAACGTGTCACGAGCATTTCGGCCGGTTTCGCAACATCCTGAATCCCAATGGCACGTGCGGCCGCGACTGCACGTGCGGCCATCGCCGCTCGTCGAAATTGCATCTGCATTCTCTGCACTGGCGGCAAATCGACCAGTAATCGCAGAGCAAGTTCCGGATCGACAGTCGTCGCGCCAAGCACGACGGCAAGTCGGAGATTCTCACGGCTTTGCTCGGGACAGGCTTTTTCGATCATCTGCATGGTCAGGCCGGGGTCGACCTGTCCCAGTCGTTCCACAATGAACTGAAATGCGACAAGCCCGTCTTTGCTGGACACAATCGTGGCAAGCTGACTGAAGTCTTCCGGGCTCGTGCCGGTCGTGATGGCTTGCCTGAACATCGGAAAGACGATCGGGACCAGTTCCTTTCCCTTGGAGTCGTACGCAGAGAGCATCTTCTCCGCCTCGTCGAGCCATTTTACGGCCGTGTCACGATCCCGCTCAACTTGCAGAGACGCAGCCCGGGTCATCAGGATCGACCGCTTCACAAGATCAAACGTGTTGTTCGGCCGCAGTGCGCTTTTTCCTGCTTCTGCTACGGCGAGCTTCAGCAGTTCGTCGTCGGCCCGAACGCGGTCAGAGGCGTGTATCAACATGGCAACGACAATTGCAAAGCTCTGAAAACGCGGCATGTGTGTCCCCGCCTGTGTGTGGTTTCTCAGTGGAAGTTTCCTGATCGTCGGCATTTCGCGTGAACGCGCCCGCGAGTTTTATCCGGACGCCTGGATACAGCCCCACGATATCAACCAGTTTCTCGGCAAACCGCGGGGGACATGCCGCCAGCCTGCGTTTTGTGTCCTGCCAGCCAAGCCCTTACATGTGCTTCTTTCGGCAGAACTGCTTGAGTTCGCACCAAGACGATTCCGCACATCGCACGCTGAACGGCAGAACCGAGCGCTGAAGAATCGTCCAATCGTCCTCGGAGAAGTCTCACTGAAGGAACCGTTCAAGGCGGCGCGTTCCTGCGAGTGTTGTTTACTTCTCGGCGTGACCGGTCGGACGGTTTGCTTCCGGTTCGAAGCAGTACAGCGTGTTGTTGACGTTGGGACTGAAGAACAGGCGGCCGTTGGCGGCGATGGGAGTTGTGCAGGCGCGAGGGGCGAAGCCGCGGCTTTGCCAGACAATTCGGCCGGTGTTCAGGTCGCGGGCATAGAGGCCGCTGGTGCTGACCGCGTAGGAAATGCGGGCCGTCGTCAGCAGGACGGGAGCACAGGAATGATCGGGACAGCCAGCGAGAACTTCGCGGTTGTTGCGGATGATCGGCTTGCCGCTGGCCAGATCCCGGAGGATGCCATGGCCACCATAGCCGCGAGTGACGAAAAAGTTATCGCCAAGCGCCGGGCTGTGTGAGTAGCTCACGCGGTCTGCTTTCCACTTCAGGCTGCCGTCTATCGCTGAGGTGCAGTACATCGGCGCACCGGACTGGCCTCCCAGATAAAGCAAACCGTCGCGAGCGGCCGGGCGACCGTAGCCATGCACGTGGTAATCGGCGGTCGTCCACAAGACTTTCCCAGTCTTCGGTTCGACGGCCATGGTGCCACCGGCGCCGTTGCCCCAGGTCTGGCCGCAGGAAAAGAACATCACTCCATCCAGCACGCATGCGCCGCCCGCCAGTGACTTTTCATTGCCGGGCAGTGTGATCTTCCACAGTGGTTCGCCACTCACGACGTCGAAGGCTTTGGCGACTGGCCTCACAGGTTCGGCGTCGGTCGTGATTCCGGCCACGACATCACCGACCACGATCGGCGCAGTGCGGCACGTGCCCTGCAATGAACCCCACGGCTGCTGCCAAAGCTGGTGACCAGTTGCCGCATCGAATGCGGTCAGCGTTGGGCCTCCTTCTTTGGGGCCACGGCGGCGTGATGTGCGGCCGTTACGAGTGACGAACAGGCGGGTCAATGCAGCCGAACGCTGGCGCTGCGGGCCACCGTCCCGTCGATCCAGCAGCAACTGCTTCCAGCCGTCCATTGGTCCGGTCAAACGCTGTCGCCAGCGAATTCGCCCCGTTGCCTGTTCAATCGCGGCCATCGTGCCAGCTTCAGAGATGAAATACAGACTGTCGTCGTCGGCGCTCATTTGCACTCGCAAATCGAACGGCCGCATCGCCCAGCGGACACGCAGCGGCGGCTTCAGATGCGGATCGTCGACACTGCCCGTATTGCCCTGGTCCATGCTGGCGACCGGAGCGCCGTAGAGTCGGCCGGTGGCAGATTCGGTCCGCGTGCGGACTTCATGGAGATTGGCCATCTTGTTCGGCAGCGAAACTTCGCTGATAGCTTTGCCTGGTGTGGACGAAGCCAGCCCGTAGAGATAGCCGTCGTCGCAACCAAAATACACAACGCCGTCGGCGATGGCCGGAGTCGATGCGATGGGGCGGCCGAAGGGCGTTTTGAACGTGAATGGTTTTGGTTTGAAGTCTGGCCATGCGCCGGATGAACTGAGCGCAACCACGTGCAAATCACCCAGCACAGTTCCGAACACACAGTGTCCACGTGACAGGACGGGTGACGCGATCGCCCCAGTGAAACGGCGCTGGTCTAACGTGTTGTCAGTGCGCGCGGCCCAGCGGACCCGCCGCGAGTCGCCATCCCATGCATGCACGCCCATGTAATGTGTCGGCACATACGCGGTCGTGCCACGTACGGCTGGTGTGGCCAGCACGGCCCATACCGAACCGGGGTAACCGCTGAAGCGAAAATCCTTCTTGGGGTCGAAGTCGCCAGAATCGAGCCGGCAGCGCATAAAGCCGCCGAACTGGTCGGTACCCGGATGGCCCAGATACACCCAGTTGCCGCTGATTGCCGGTCCCATGGGAATGCCAGGGTCCTTGCCCAGCGGAGCTCGATTACACCACAGCAGTCGCGGCCGATCGCCTGCGTCCTCCAGGCAATACAAATCCCAGCCCATGTTCACAACCAGCCGTTTGCCACTGACTGCGACTTCGCCACTCGCGTAGTGCGGATCGTGATAGCTGCCGGGAAAGCCAGTCGCCTTCTTATTCGTCTTCGGGTCCTGGTAGGTCTGATAGTGGTCCCAGCGCCACCGCTCCTTCCCGTCAGCATCCAGGCAGTGCAATACCGCATCGAGCGACTGAAAGTAGACCGAATTGTTGGCCCACGTCGCTGACCCCAGGATCGGCGAGCCGATGTTCCGTGTTTTGATGACCTGTCCATTGTCGATATCGAGCACGTGAAACTGCCCGGCCGTCGTGCCAAAGTAAACCCGTTCACCGGCGACGCACACGGACGAGGTATTCCCGCCCATCGCCGACTTTCCATCAGGAGCCGACATCCAGACAATCCGGTTTGCTGCTGAGTCGATGCAGTATGCCGTACCCATCTGATCGACGACGTAAACCCTGCCATTCACAACAGCCGGCGCAGTCGTCACCGCGTCACCCAGTTGAATACAAACGGACAACTTCAGTGGCGGTTGTAATTCTGCGTCTGCCGCATCACCGGAATGCGACGCCGAACGCATGAATTGCGGCCAGTCATCTGCAAGCGTGCGATCGACGGGAAAACGACATACAACGGCACCTGTCAGCAGGACGACGTATCGAAGAGTTCGCAACATGTTCCGCTCCCACCAGTAATCCGAGTTCCATCAGTTCGGCGCTCACCAGACGACCTCGACCGATTCTACAGTGAACTACACACCAACGCCTGCGCGATGGCACTGCGACGCGTTCATGTGCGCAAGTTGAGCAGAGTGACTCCATCAATTTTGTTCCCGCTCCCCTTGTATCTCTTTCATCGGTCTGGTGTGCCAGTACACCCACGCAATTAACACGCCCTGAAACGGCAATCGCAACAGGTGAAACAATGGTGGTCCGGGAAATACGTTCTGATTCTGGTAAACGTGAATGTTCGCAGGAAAGACGGCGATCAGCAGAGCGATCATGCTCCACGCTGCCAACGTCGAGTAGCGTGGAATCAGAATTAGGACGCCGAGCACGATTTCACAGACGCCGCTCAGATAGACCAGTTCCGTGTGTAGCGGCAGATACGGTGGCATGATCCTCATGTAGAAGCCGGGTGTGACGAAGTGCATCGTCCCTGCGCCGATCATCAAGACCGCCAGCACGCACCTGGAACCGGCCTTCGTTCGACTCATGCGGATTGTCCTTCGCAAAGGCGGTGGCAGGTATCGGATCACCGAACACGATGAGTCCCAGGACGACTCTTACGTCCGTCTGGCAGGCAAACAGAACGGCGAGAGGATCCGGCTACCGTTCAGCTCCCTGACTCTGCTACTTGAAATACCGAGCGTGGCTCTTCTCCAGTGCATTGAGCCGGGTGGCCTTTTGATGTGCGATCTGTTGCACCTTCTTCACCGGGTCGAACCGATCATCCTGCTGAGGTATCAAAGCGCCGGTTTCCTTGAGCCAGTTGTCGAGCCTTGCCTTTAGCTCCTGGGCAACTTGAGGATTCGCCGTGAGCCGATCGGTTTGCTCGCTGATGTCCGCCTGGATGTCATAGAGCTCGTTGCGACCATCCTCGAAATAGTGAATCAGCTTCCAATTCGATGAGCGGATGATCGCGCAAGGTTCGCCACCTTGATTGCCATAGTGCGGGTAGTGCCAGTAAAGGTCGCGTTCGGCCAGCGATTTGCCTTTGAGAAGTGGCAACAGACTCATGCCGTCAACGTGCTGTTCCGGTTTCAAGGGGATGCCGGCCAACTCAAGGATCGTCGGGTAAAAGTCCGTGCCAGTGACCGGAGTATCAGAAACGGACTTCTGCCTGGTGACGCCAGGTGCCTTGATGTAATAGGGCTCGCGGATGCCGCCCTCCCATTGACGCCCCTTGCCACCGCGTAAAGGCAGGTTGGACGTCGCATAGGCATCACCGGACGAAACACCGCCATTATCTCCGGTAAATATGATCGCGGTGTTTTCCGCGAGTCCGAGCGCATCGAGCTTCTGCATGACCATGCCAACGGCCTGATCCACTGTCTCCATCATTCCGGCGTAGACAGGATTGTCCTGGACCTGCCGAACAGGCATCGTTCGGTCAAACAGAAATCGCGATTTGGCGAGGCCGCGTTCTTTGGCCTTCAGGATGTACTTGTTGAGTAACGCGTCCGTAGTCTGGATCGGCGCATGCACGGCATAAAAGGACAGGTAGGCGAAGAACCGCTGGTCCTTGTTCGCTTCAATAAAGTCGACCGTCTCGGACGCCAGTCGCAGTGTCAGCGATTCGCCTGGCGGACCGTCATTCAGTTTCGGGTTCTTATAGGGCGAAAAGAATCCACCCGGTGGCGAACCGCGATGGTGCCCACCTTTGTTGATATCGAAGCCATGATCCTCGGGAAACGAGCCTTCACCTCCCAGATGCCATTTACCGGCGAAGAACGTCTTGTATCCAGCCTCCCTCATCGCCTCAGCAAGAGTGATGTCCTCATGCGGCAACGAACTTCTGTTGGCCGCGGGAAGAACGCGGTCATTTCGATTCCAGCGATTGCCGGTTGCCGCACCAATCCAGTCCGTGATCCCGATCCGTGGAGGATATTTACCCAGCATGATGCTCGCGCGGGACGGGCTACAGACTTCGCACGTTGCGTACCCGTTCGTGAATCGCATCCCGCCAGCGGCGAGCCTGTCGATATTCGGAGTTTCGTAAAACGTGCTGCCTTCAATGCCGATGTCCTTCTGTCCCAGATCGTCGACCAGGATGAAGACGACGTTCATCGGCTCAGCGCGGAGAGAACCGGCTGCGAACAGAAGAACCAGACTGACACATGAAATTCTCAACATTCAGTTCTCCCGCGCGGGTATCACAGAAAAGGGACAAGTCACGTGGGAACTTCAGTATCTCAATGGACCGCAATAATCCAGCTATGACGACTGAGAAGTCTCCAGCAAGTTCAGACGACACCCCACCGTCCTTCTGATGGCTGTTAAACTCGCCACTCGGTGGCATGCAGCAATTGCTACCTTAAAGTGGGGTTGCTCATTGCGGCCTGAGATGTTGACCACGTGCTCTACCCCGACGTCGTTTCCGCATGATCTCATAACGAATCGAGAAGATCGATGAAGTTCGCCCTTGTTACCTGCCTCGTCAGCGGGGTCTCCTCGCTGCACGCAGAGACAGTGTTCGCAGACATCAAAGTGACGGCCGATTTTCCGGGTGGCTCTGCGATCGTGAAGTCTATCGACGCAAACACGGGAGTCATCCACATCGTCCCACAAGTGCAATCGGAACGAGGCTGGCCATGCTGGTGGTACTTGAAAGTCGATGGCGTGAAAGTGGACCAGTCAATCACACTGAAACTGACGGCCAGCAGCGACGCGTTCCGACCGGGCCGCGTCCTGAGTGCCGACTGGTCTCAGCCTGATCGGGCTGCGATCAGTGTCGACAACGTGACCTGGACGCAGACCGCAAAGTGTCAGAAGCAGGGCGGCGGCGCGACCTACACAATCAAGGCTCCCGCTGAATCATTCTGGCTGGCGTGGGGGCCACCGTTTCTTCCATCGCATGCTGACGAAGCGTTGAAGTCCGCTGAGTCAAAACTGCCGCATGCGACAATTTTCGAGTTGGCGAAAACCCGCGGTGGCCGATCCGTTCGAGGGATTCGTATTGGGAGTTCTCGGGAAACGGATTCACGTCGCTTCGGTGTCTGGGTCCAGGCCAGACAGCATGCCTGGGAATCGGGCGGCAGTTGGGTCGGTCGAGGATTCATCGAATGGCTGGCCAGCGATGACCAGACCGCCGTCGATCTGCGTCGCGTCTCCACGGTCTATTACGTGCCGATCATGGATGTGGACAATGCTGCGTTGGGAGCGGGTGGAAAAGACGCAGTCCCGCGTGATCACAATCGAGACTGGGACGACAAGCCGCACTATCCTGAGGTCGCTGCCGCACAAGCGAGGATTCTGCAGTTAAACGCGGACCAGCGGTTTGACGTGTTTGTTGATCTTCACAACCCGGGAGGCAATGAGCGGCGTCCGTATTTCTTTGGGCCGATCAATCTCAATAAGCTCCCCGCTGTTCAACAGCAGAACCATGCACGCTGGCTGGCGATTTCCAAAGAGGCCATATCAGGACCGTTACCTCTGGAGCCACGATACAAGTTCGCGACTTACGTGCGGACTGAAGAAGAACGAAATCGAATGAGTGCCAACTGGGTGAGAAACCACACGGCCGATCACGTTCTGTCGACGACGCTTGAAACCGTCTGGAACACGCCGCACAGCACACAGCAAGGTTACATGACGGTCGGAGCCCAACTTGGACGAGCTGTCTCCAGATACCTCGAATCAAGTCCTCGCGAGCAAGGCAAATAGTCGTTCGCGTAGCGTTCACGTTTTCTGAAGGCCTTGGCCCGCGAACGACCAGTTTCTGTCGTGGCTCCCGCGCCGCCGTGCCATCGCGGAACCGGACAAACAGCGACATTGTCCTCGCAGGGAGCATGAGACCCGGCGCGGCTCTGACGACCGCGAGAAAAAGACCGCATTGAGCCGGGTTCTGCCATGACATTCCGGAGCGGCGAGGCAGAGAAGCGCAGAATCGCCGCAGGAACAACGACCATGGTGCCCGGCAGAAACACAACAGCCTGTAACCAGCGCAGAAACATGGATGCCTCTTTTTCGTCACTGGCTCAGCCTCCGGCTACTCCCTGAGTATTCACAAACAGTGAGTAGACCGAGGTGCTGCCGCACATGAAGAGGCGATTGCGATGGCGGCCTCCGAAGCACACGTTGCCGCAGCGTTCGGGCAGGTCGATGCGGCCGATGAGCTTGCCGTCCGGATTGAAGACGGAAACTCCGTCGAGGCCTTCCTGTCCCATGCCCCAGCCGACCCACAGGTTGCCATCGACGTCGACGCGAAAACCGTCCGGAGTTCCGCCGTTCTCGGCAGTTAAGAGTGTTCGGCCGTTTGTCAGTTGCGTTCCGTCCTTCGTGACGTCGTAGACTCGGATGAGGCGAGGGGTAACACCGGCTTCGACCACATACAGCTTCGATTCATCCGGTGAAAACGCGAGCCCGTTCGGACGCTTGATGCCACCGGCCACAACACTCAGTTTCTTTGTGGCCGGATCGCAGCGATAGACGTTGGTTGGCAGTTCCTGCTTTGCCTGATGGCCTTCGTAAAAGCCAAGGATGCCGAAGGGTGGATCAGTGAACCAGAGCGAACCATCGGACCGACACACGATGTCGTTCGGCGAGTTGAGTGGCTTGCTCTCAAACTGATCTGCAATGACGCTGATCGAACCGTCGTATTCCGTGCGAGTCACGCGCCGGGCGTCATGCTCACAGGTCACAAGGCGACCCTGGCGGTCGCGCGTGTTGCCGTTCGAGTTATTGGACGGTTTGCGGAAGACGCTGACCGCTCCAGTCTCTTCTTCCCATTTCATGATCCGGTTGTTGGGAATGTCACTCCACATCAGGAAACGACCATCGCCAAACCAGACAGGACCTTCACTCCAGCGCATTCCGGTGGCAATGCGTTCGACCTTGGCCAGACTCAGTCGATACTTCATGAAGCTCTGATCAATAGCCCGGACGCGTGGGTCCGGATAACGCTGACTTGGCTCCCATTCAGCTCGGACGCGGGATGCCAGACCAAACGCGGAAACGGTGCTGCCCACGAGAAACGCTCTTCGGTGTTTGTTCATACCGGTCTACCTCCTGACACGTAGATTCTGGTTCGGGGCCCTATAGCTGCCGGAAAGACCGACCATCGTAGTCATCGCCGAATGACGCTCGCGTCTGTTTGCTGTATCTCTTCAGGACCCGTGCTGCCGAGCCCTATGCGCGAGGGGACATCCTCGCCTCCCGGAGCCCGGAAAGCGATGGGGGCCGGACTACGCCGTGGATGATGTGACTAAGACACAATCCTGTTGCATTTTGTGTTGCGTTCTATATCTGTACACATTGGGGAGCCGGATTCGGCGACAGGATTCAAACACGAGCACGCTGAGGTGACACGATGCCAATCAAGCTTGAATGCGGAGAATGCGGCAAGAAATATCGAGTGCCGGACGAGCGTGCGGGCGAGTGGATCGAGTGTCTCGAATGCGGCGCAGACATCGAAGTCGTTGATGAATGGGACGAAACGCCGCGACGTTCACAGAGTTCGTCGAGCCGATCGCATTCGTCAGGAAAACGCCGACCATCAGGAGGGAAGAATGATGCAGGTCTGAGCCACGGTACCGTGGCAGCCATTGCCGGCGGATCGTTCGCTCTTGTCCTGATTGTCTCTCTCATCCTGGTCTTAGGCGGAGGTGACAACGAACCGCCGCAACCACCTGCCGGTCTGGACAGGCTTGCGAGTGACAGCCTACCCATTCCGCTTGGCGTTCCGCCGTCGACCCCGACAGGCGTTCCGCAGCCGGGTGGACCGCAACTCCCTCAACCGCCAGTTCGACCTGGGATTCCGGCGGCTCCCGTGGCGGTCACCGTTGACGCTGTTCCGCGGCCCAGTGCGGCGACGAACTGGCGTGTGACTGTCGATGGTCCGAAGCAACCTGAAGTTGATCCGGATGCTGAACCCGCCGAGGAAGTCGACACGTCGAAACCCCTGACCATCACATTGCCGCAGGGCAATTACTCCAGTAACGCCCTCGTAATGCCGCCATATCCCACCGGGCTTGTTGTGTTGGGAGCAAACGGAGGCGAACAGCAGATGCGCGAGTTCTGGAACGTGACGACGGGCAAACGCATCGGTGTGATGCAGGGGATGAACTTCAGTCCGCACAAGCAGGCTGTCTCGCCCGATGGTGGCTTTTACGCGGCGACGTCGTTCGCCAGACCTGGAGTACTTGTGTGGGATGTCCAGAAGAAGAAAGCGCTGGGAGAGCTGCTTTTGACTGAGGATGGCAAGCGCCCGTCAGACATCCCGCTGCTCGCCATTCCCAGCGCCGAGCGAATCGTTGCCGTTGCTCAGCAATTCACATCGGGGAAACACCTCGCCCGAGTCAGTATCTGGGCACTGCCATCGGGTGACCCACTCAAGGCGTTTGATATCGAAGGGGGGATGAACGATAGCCTCACGGCCTTCACACCGGGCGGGCGGTACCTGCTGTTCCGCGGCAAGAAGAACGACTCACCGCTCGTGGTCTTTGACCTGACAACCGGAACAAAAGCGGGCGACATCCCCAGCCCATCCCATTCCGCTTCGCTGGTAAATCACCGCTCGACTCCGAAGGCCGCCGCCTTTTCCGGTGACGGGACGAAGCTCGCAGTCGCATTCAAGGGAGGCGATTACCAGATAGCGGTTTACGACGTCGCTACCGGGAAACCGACTGACCACATCGACGTGCCTGGTGATCTGCTTTACGGCGGCCCGAGGGAGTCACAGGTCATTCAATGGTTTCCGGGTAACGAAAAACTGCTACTGCTTGGCCAGAGCATCATCAGTCTCCAGTCCGATTCGATCGTGCACACTTTCGAGAAACCAAAGCGCGACCACGGCGGGGGCATGTGGATCACGGGCCAGGACCAGGTCGGACGGCTGACTGGCACTCCGACACCGAAGGGATTCACTCTGGTCTAAGTGGACGACGCGGCCATTTCGGAACTACAGCAACGCATGGCACGTGGCGAGACTACAGAAGACGCAGGATTGCCGTCGCTCACGAACCCCGTTGCTGGTCAGGTGAAGGTTGCATCGGAAACGAATGTCGGGACGTGGAAACTCAATCCCGATCCAGCAGCTTCTTCGCCGCATGCGTCCCTCATGAAGAAGCCCGTTCAGATTAAATCGTCGGGTGAAGTTCGCGGAACCCGGGCTCGTCTTCTGATTGCCAGCGATGTGGCGCGGGCGGCACTTCACAGTGGTGCGGACCGGCAGTCACTCCCGACCGGAGCGACGGGAAGTCTGTCATCCATCGATGTGATTGACCTCGCTAATGGCCAGCGAATCTCCACTCTGGGGATCGACTTTCCATGCGCCGCGATCGCAATCAGTTCCGACGGAACGCGAGTCATCACACGCGCCGGACGAACAGATCACCGGCTGGATGTGTGGGACCTCGATGCGCAGAAGCACGTCGTTGGCTGGAAACCGGCGATCACCAAATGGCCGGAAACGGACGAACTGAAACAATTCATGCGTAACGGCGTCAAGCGGATTACCTCAGCCGTTTTTGTTGACAGTGACCACGTTCTGACCGCGTCCAGCGAGGCGGCGATCCTGTGGAAGCTGCCCGAATGCCAGGCCGTCTACCTGATTCCGCGGCCCAGGCAGTACACCCTGAGTCCGGGCCGAAAGTACGTATTATCGGGATCAACAAACAGGTCCGTCAAAGCATATGACAGCCTGACCGGAGAACAGTTGGGGAGCCTGTCACTCGAAAGCTCGATCGACAGCATTGCAGTTCATCCCGATGGCGATCGCCTGGCAATGTCCGACTACTTCAACAGCGGCAGGCACGAATGGCACTGCCGGGGAGTTTGCAGAGATCAGCGCAGCAGCGAACCTCGCAGGCATGGCTGCGTTTGTTTTTGTGATGCGCGCCGGTGAGAAGTCAAACAGGGGCTTGGCTGGCCTTCATGGTTC
>CAUZFZ010000108.1:0-37335 GCA_963579025.1 Planctomycetota bacterium
TAACGAGCGCGTGGTATTTCGATCGGATTCCATCGACCATTGTTGCATCCGGCATATAAACAGTTTGCAACAACTCAATGCAGAAGGTCAATGCCAATTAGGTAGTTTATTTACGAACGACGCCTTAGTGATGATTCGCGAATACGAAGCTTGGCGGCCATGCTGCGGCACTTGTTAACATCGGAAGATTGGACGGAAGTCGAATTCCAATCAATCGGAGAGGCCGCTCTATACGGTTGGATCGAGAGACACGTGTGCAGAATAGCTCATGTCGATGGGTCGATGAGCAGCGGCTTACTTATAAATGGATACGTCGTGTTTCCCTGCAAGTCACATTCTCGCGGCGTAATCCGGTTTAGTCATGGTGTCCGTGGGTTTGGCGTTCGCGACATGCATATTGACCATAGGCTAGGATTAGCGTTCGTGCGTTTTGATGATGAGTCGTTTGTAATGGAAGCGACCGGACGCCCAACGACTGTGATGCTTGTTGGTATCGTTAAGGAAGCAAGGATGTTTCGTCTAGCAACATGCATGGTTGTGATAGGAGGGCATGACAGTTCGACTGGTATACTTTCAGCGATTTGCGATTCAATGTTTGATTGCAATGTCGGGGGGTTTGTCGCCGTGGATCCAAAGGCGAAGCAAGTTTACGGTATAGCACACGAACCAACAGACGACGTTAATGTAGGTATTGTCCCAGTTATGGATGTGCTTGCGACTGTAAATGAGCTGCGTTCTTGATGGAGACAGTTAGTTCTTGCCCCATTGGAGCCTTATTGTTTGGTCGTTGGTGGCGGTTGTGGAATGGGTGGTAACGACGAAAGCATATAGAGTGTGGTTCAAAGATGGCGGTGGCAGACGGAGCCTCGCAGTCCTAGGCGAAGCCCGCAGACCCTTGAGTGAGACATGTAATCAGAGTGCAGAGAGGAAACTCGTGTGCAATTCAACGGATCGGAACGTGGCGGTCACACGGCTTGAAGTCGGTCGGGGACGTGCCAGACTCGCTTAACGAAGACGGACGAGCGGGTGGTTTGGGAGCGACCACCGTGTGGCACGGGGAGGAGGACGGAGAAAGAACGTACAATGGTGGCACTGATATCGTTGTTGCTGCGGTTTTTCTGCATGGATGTCGGACTTGCAAATACGTGCATTGTCGGTACAGGGATTCAGCATCTTGCAGCGATGCAACAATTCAATTCGATTCAGACTAGCCGACATTCGCAGGCCGGACCAAATAGGCGGAGTTGGGTCATAGCGCAGGCGCATTACGAGTTGGTACGCTTTAAGATAAAGTCTGGATGCTCAACCGTGAGACGATAGACGAGGGGCATTTACAGCAAGGGTGGCTGATTATGCCCCCAGTGGCGAGGTTCTATGGCTGACGCGTATTTCGCCGCTGCAACGGCGATCGCCGGGCTGATGGTCTTCATGTGGGTACTGAGCATCCCGCTGAAGAACGTCAGCATTGTGGACATCGGCTGGGGGATTGGCTTTGTGCTGGTTGCCTGGACCTGCTTCTTCTTCGTTCAAGGCGATTCCAGCCAGTCCTGGGAACCCGGTTTTCTGACGGAACGTTTCGTTCAGATCGGCCCGTTCCAGTGGCATTGGTCGGAAGAGGCGTTTTCAATCGCGACTCTGCTCGTGCCAGTACTTGTGACCGTGTGGGGGCTTCGCCTCGCCGGATATCTGGCATGGCGCAATATCGGCAAGCCCGAGGACTATCGATACGTCGCGATGCGTGAGAAGGCTGGTGCGTCATTCGTCCGGTCCAGCCTGTTGCGCGTGTTTGTGCTGCAGGGCGTTGTGATGTGGGTCGTCGCATTACCGCTGCAGGCGGCTGCAGCTCGACCTGCAAGCGAACCATGCTTCATTCTTGCTGGGCTCGGCACTTTCGTCTGGGCAGTCGGTGTGTTCTTCGAAGCCGTGGGGGACTGGGAACTGGCCCGATTCAAATCCAACCCGGCCAACAAAGGTCGCGTGATGGATCAAGGACTGTGGCGCTACACGCGGCATCCCAACTACTTCGGTGACTTCTGCGTGTGGTGGGGACTGTGGCTGGTGAGTCTGGGAGTCAGCGACTATTCGGTTACGTGGTGGACCGTCATCAGCCCGGCCATCATGTCTTTCTTTCTGATCAAGGTTTCCGGGGTCGCTCTGCTGGAACGAGCAATGAAGAAACGGTCGACCGAGTACGAAGACTATATCGCACGCACGCGTTCGTTTTTCCCTTGGTCTCCCAGGCGATAGGGTTGAGCATCCCCGCAACTGATGAGCCCCGTTGTGGGCCGGTCTCCTGACCCACCGACAACACGGTTCGACCGATGAGTGCTCCCATGAAACTGCTCCGACACATCCCCCTGTGCATTGCCTGCTCGTTCGCTCTGATTTCGACCGCGAGTGCGCAGGATTCGGCGCCCGCTGTCGCCCCGCCCCAGGGACTGATGCCGGTCGACTGGATGATCATCGTGCTCTATGCCGCGTCAACGCTATGGCTCGGCTGGTTCATCGGCCGCAAACAGCAAAGCTCGCGTGAGTACTTCATTGGCAGCGGACATATCCATCCGGTGCTGATCGGCGTCTCGATGTTCGCCACGCTGTTGAGCACGATTTCGTATCTGTCGATGCCCGGTGAAGCACTCGGTAAGGGACCGGGCTTTATGACCAGCATGCTGGCCTATCCCGTCCTCTTCCTCATCGTCGGCTGGTGGATTCTGCCGGTTTACATGAATCAGCGTGTAACCAGTGCTTACGAATTGCTCGAGGCGAAACTTGGTGGCAGCGTGCGGTTACTGGGGGCATCGATGTTCATCGCGCTGCGTCTGGTGTGGATGGCACTATTGGTGTACCTCACCGCGAAAGCCATGAGCATCATGATGGGGCTCGATCCGAAATGGGTGCCCGCCATTGCACTGGCGGCCGGATTCGTTGCTGTGATCTACACGTCCATCGGCGGATTGCAGGCAGTCGTCATCACGGACTGTATGCAAACGGTGTTGTTATTCGGCGGAGCCCTGCTGGTCATCGGTGTCATTACCTTCGATCTCGGGGGATTCGGGTGGTTTCCCACCCAGTGGGATCCCAACTGGGACACGCAGCCGCTGTTGCCGCTGGCAGCGGACGAGGATGTAGCGCTCATAGAACCAGGGACCGCGGGTGAGTCCGCAAACGCCGAATCGACAGGGACTTTGGCAGACACCGAAGAGACCAGCGAAGCAAAGCCGAAGGAAGACTCTGCGCTCGAACCAGTCCTCAGTTTCATTCGCCGCATGGGCGTTGACATCGGAATCCGCGTCACGATTTTCGGTTCGATCCTGAACTTCCTGATCTGGTACGTGTGTACGACGGGTGGCGACCAGACTTCAGTGCAACGGTTCATGGCAACGACCGATCTCAGCGCCGCTCGACGCGCCTACGCCGTCCAGCTTGTGGTGGCGACGGTCGTTGGTGTGACGCTGGGCATCGTCGGATTCGCCATGTTGGGTTACTTCTCGGCACACCCGGAACTGATCCCTGCGGGAATGGACATCAAGGACGATGCCGACAAGTTCTTTCCCCACTTCATTGCGTACCACCTGCCGGTAGGAATCTCCGGACTGGTCGTGTCGGCGATGTTCGCCGCCGCCATGTCGAGCATCGATTCCGGCGTGAACTCGATCACCGCCGTGGTGATGACGGACTTCGTCGACCGCTTTCGCCCCGAACCGCTGAGCGAAAAACAGCACATGCGTCTGGCTCGCTACCTGGCATTTGCGATCGGAGGATTTGTGGTTGCGACGAGTTCGCTGATGGAACACATCCCGGGCAACATTACTTCGGTCACGCAGAAGACATCCAATCTGCTGACAACGCCCATCTTCGGCCTGTTCTTCTTCGCGCTGTTCGTCCCGTTCGCGACACCTGTCGGAGTCTTCGCCGGCGCCATTGCCGGAACAGCAACGGCGGCACTGATCGCGTTCTCCGGACCGATCTTCGGGATGGACCCCGCAACCGGGCTCGATCCGATCAGCTTTCAGTGGATCTCCCCGGCGGCAGTCATCGCGAATATCGCCGTCGGCTGCCTGGTCAGCCTGGCGACCGGCGGCAGTTCGTCAACGCGAGCTAAGCATGCTTAGCAGTAGAGGCGATCGACATATTCGCGCACGGAATTCGACCAGTTGAATGTCTGATCGAAAGCCCGCTGCTGGATCGCGGCGTAGTCCCACGGCTGCTCACACTTCAGTGCTGTCGCTCGCAGAGTTGCCGTGACGAAGCCATCACCCAACTCCTCGGGTGTGTCCCCCGTGAAGCAGAATCCAGTCGCGTTGTCCTGGACCGTGTCCTTCAGGCCACCGATCGCATGGACTACGCAGGGCTGTCCGGCACGCATCGCCAGCATCTGGGAAATCCCGCACGGCTCGAACGCGCTGGGCATCAGGAACAGGTCGCCACACTCGTATAGGGCATCCGCGCCGACAACGCTGTAGCCGTTCACGAAAACGAAGTTGTTGTGCCGGCGAGAGACAGACGACAGAAACTCCTCGTACCGCGTGTCACCGCTTCCGGCCAGAATGAAGACGGCCTGGCCGGCTGTCGCACTCAGGATTCGATCGAGAGGCGAAGCATCAGTGGGATGCTTCATCAACCGGACCTTCTGGTCGACGGCTCGCGTCACGCTGGTCATTACAACTCGCGGCCGCGGAGATTCTCGCCACTGCCCCAGCCGTTGCAGACCCAGCTCGTGACCGGCGGTGGGATTCACTTGCCGCCATGACTGTAGTTCCGCAATCAGAATGTCGAGCATCTGGTGCCACGAGTCCTGAGTGCGTGGCAGCAATTGGCGGCCGGACTCATACGCACAGCCGTTCAGAATTCCATGTAGACGCTGTTCCGCACGCGCCCGCTGCAGGTCTTCCTCAAGACCCTCACCGCCAAAAAACGTGCAGTGCTCGTCGCACCGTTTCGGACGACTCGGCAGACAGACCTCGTCCGCGTATCCCGGCGAAACGACGTGAACGGCGTCGGCCAGTCGAATGGCCGCGGCCATCGGATTGACACAGTCAGTCCACTGAGGATCTCGAACCGCATTGAAAGGAATGCCGGAGTCGGGGAACCAGGCCATTAGCGATGACTCGTATCCGTCAAGCGGTCGAACACCCTGCAGAGCCAGGTTATGGATGGTAAACACGGTCCGCAAATCACGCAGAGCTGCATAGCGCCGATCGAATTCACGCAGCATCAACGCACAGCCGAGGTGCCAGTCGTGCAGATGCAGGCGATTGACTGGTCCAAACTTCTGCTGGAGCAGTCCCTCAACGACCGCTGCCGAGAACAGGGCGAATCGCGATGCATCGCTGGCAAACGGCTCTTTGGGCGGATCGTCAACGTAAATGCGTTTCCTGCCACGAGCGTCCACGGCTTCAAACCGAGGATGGTGAATGACAAGTTGCCGAACTCGACTCGTGCTGGCCGAACCCACTTCAGATTCCAGCACACGCGTGCCCGGCACAAAACTGCGAACTTCATACAGATCCACGGTTTCCTGTCGACCAGCGAAGCGGACGGAAAACGTCCCCAACGACTGCCTGGCCGTTTCGTGCAGAAATCCGTACGACGGACACACAACCGATACACTGCCGTCGAACCCGGGCAGCGATGCGACGGCCTGCGGCGCATCACGCACAACGTCGCCGACCCCGCCAACCTTGCCACCAGGCAAGGCATCGTTCTCGGCGGCAGCCATCAGAATGTGCAAAGCCATGAGCCGGGCTTACTCCTCGGATTCGCGGAGCTTCTCCAGGACTGACAGGTCTTCCAGCGTTGTCATGTCCTGACTGCCTTCGCGACCAGCGGCAATATCACGCAGGAGGCGGCGCATGATCTTGCCCGATCGGGTCTTGGGCAAAGCAGCGGCGAACCGAATCTGGTCCGGCGTCGCGATCGCACCAATCTGCTTGCGCACGTGAGCAATCAACTCTTTCCGCAGCTCCTCGTCGCCGTCGGAGTTCTTCAATGAGACGAAGCAGCAGATGCCCTCGCCTTTCAGCTCATGCGGGAAGCCGACTACGGCGGCTTCTGCGACCGCCTCGTGAGACACGAGAGCACTCTCGACCTCCATCGTGCTGAGCCGATGACCGGACACGTTGAGCACATCGTCAACGCGACCCATGACCCAGTAGTAGCCGTCTTCATCCCGCCGAGCTCCGTCGCCAGCAAAGTAGCGGCCTTCGATCTTGCTGAAATAGACGTCTTTGAATCGATCATGATCCCCGTACAGCGTCCGCAACATGTGTGGCCACGGCTGCGTCAGCACCAGCAGGCCACCCTGGTTTTCGCCCAGGCTCTCGCCTGTTTCTGACTGAATATCGGGAACAACGCCAGGGAGCGGTTTCGTGCAGCTTCCTGGTTTCGTCGCAGTAATGCCGGGCAGCGGACTAAGCATGATCCCGCCAGTTTCCGTCTGCCACCACGTGTCGACGATCGGACAGCGTTCGTCACCGATCACCTTGTGGTACCACATCCACGCTTCCGGATTGATCGGTTCGCCCACGGTTCCCAGCAGTCGCAGGCTGGACAGGTCGTACTTGTTCGGCCATTCGTCGCCCCACTTGATGAAGGCACGGATCGCCGTGGGAGCGGTATAAAAAATGTTGACCTTGTATTTCTCGACCATCTGCCAGAAGCGGCCTTCATCCGGCCAGTTGGGACCACCCTCATACATCATCGTCGTGGCACCGTTCGACAGCGGGCCATAAACAATATAGCTGTGACCCGTAACCCAGCCGATGTCGGCGGTACACCAGTACGTGTCCTCGTCCTTCAGATCAAAGACCCAACGTGTGGTCATCGTGACGCCGAGCAGATAACCCGCGGTGGTATGCAGCACACCCTTGGGCTTCCCGGTCGATCCGGACGTATAAAGGATGAACAGCGGATGCTCGGAATCGAGTTCCGCGGCCGGGCAGTCGGCCGACGCGTCCTCCATCAGGTCATGCCACCAGTAGTCACGATCCGGCACCATCGTGACGTCGTTGCCCGTTCGACGCACAACAACGACCTTCTCAACGCTCGGTGATTTCTCAAGGCTCTCGTCGACGGCCGCCTTCAGCGGGATCTCTTTTCCGCGTCGCCAGCCACCATCGGCCGTGACAACCAGCTTCGCTTCAGCATCGTTGTTGCGATCCGAGATCGCATCCGCACTGAATCCGCCGAAGATGATCGAGTGCGTCGCGCCGATCCGGGCACAGGCCAGCATGGCGATGGCCAGTTCCGGGATCATCGGCATGTACAGCGTCACGCGGTCACCGGTCTCGACGCCCAGCGACTTCAGCACATTGGCAAACTTCGAAACTTCGCGGTGCAGATCCTGATACGTCAGCACCCGCTGATCGCCCGGCTCACCTTCCCAGATAATCGCGGCCTTGTTCTTTCGCCACGTCGTCAGATGCCGGTCGATGCAGTTGTAGGCGACGTTCGTCTTGCCCCCGACAAACCACTTCGTCTCCGGCATGTCGCCTTCCAGCGTTGCCGAGAAATCCTGGAACCAGTCGACGTTCTCACGAGCCAGATCGCCCCAGAATCCAGCCGGATCGTCCTTCGCGCGGTCCCACATCTCCTGATACTGCTCTTCCGAGCTGATATGGGCGGCGGCAGTGAATTCCGGCGGTGGTGGAAACTTACGATTTTCCTGCAGGACACTTTCAATGGCGTCGCTCATGGTGTCTCTCCTCAACGACTGGTCGAACAATCACGTGCGGGCAATGGCGAATAACACCTCGTTTTCGGCCAACGTCAGACACTGTCGGCTCGGCGTTCACTGCCCGTAGTGGCGGGGATGTTACGACCCGCTCCTGCCGGTTGCCACCGACGGCAAGACCCGACAATTGGCGGGCAGATTTCCATCCGTGCCACGTGATTGACATCGCTGGCGGAACTGTAGGCGGAGTTCTCCGAAATCCGCACCCGGCAGGTCCCGATTTCGGAGAAATCGGGCTACGGCTACGAGTAAGAATCCTGTGACAGCATGTACGTCGATCCCGTGACCGAAGGCCCTGTGCGGCTTCCGAGACTCGCTCGAAAGCCATTACCTGGCAGCACGAAACGATGCAGGCCGAGTGACCGCCGATGGCAACAGCTGTTTCGAAGCGGCACGAGTCGCAACTTTTGTCGCTCCTGCGTCAGATAGAACTCACTCGTAGTCGGCGGCCGTCAGGCTCTTGAGGACCGACAGTTGCCAGTCCCTCAATTCCGACTGCATAGCCGCTGCCACCTGTGGTTGCCGTTCGACAAGGTTCTTTGTCTCGGCCGGATCGTCGCGGAGATCGAACAGTTCGCTTGTGGATTCGCCACCCCTCTTACTGTGCACGACAAGCTTGTATCGATTCCCCAACAGCACGCGTGAACCGGCAAAGTCCTGATCCGTGATCTTCGGATGATGGAAGTTCACGAAATTACGCGTGTAGATGTCGCCCATCATTTTGACCAAAGGTGTCGTCCCGCGTTGAAAGCCTGCTTTGATATACGGCTCGTTCTTAGTTTCCGCTTTCCAGTCAAATGTCCAGAAACCGATTGAGTCGGGCCGCTCGCTCATCTGACCGTCGATCATGGGCGTAAGATCAATTCCATCAAGCGGGCGAGCCGGTAGAGGTGTCCCAGTCAACTTGCAAAGCGTTGGCAGGATGTCGCTGGTGACGGAATTCACATCAGAGACGAGTGGTTTGGCAATCCCTGACGGCCATTCGATGATGCCGGGAACTCGAACACCGCCTTCGTACATGTTTCCTTTTTGACCTCGAAAAGGCGACGTGACAATACCGTCACCCGGAGTGCCATTGTCGCCGCAATACCACACCAGGGTGTCGTCTCGCAGCTCTTCGTTCTTTAGCCAGTCGCGAAGCTGTCCGATCGAACGATCCATCGCCGTAATCTCGGCATAGCGTTCTCTCAGCACATCTCGCAGTGGCCGCTTTGTTGGACGGCCCGTTTTGTTGGATGTCAGCTTGAATTGTTTGTCTGCGTATTCTTCAGGCAGGTCGTCATACAGCGCCAGATCCTTATCGAGACCGCTGTACGGTTCGTGCGGCGACCCGAACCAGACGACCGCAAAAAACGGCCGCTTCTTTTGCTGTGCCTGTTTAAGAAACTCAATCGTCTCGGCGATGACGATCTCCGAACTTTCACCCTTGAATACCTGAGGCGGGCCTCCGTTACGCGACAACGTCGGATTCAATTCGAAGAAATTGTCGTGCGACAGCCACTGGTCGAATCCCATGGCTCCCGGACTTGTTGGCGACGCGGCTTTGACAGGTCCAAGATGCCATTTGCCAAAATGCCCACACGTATATCCCGACTTCTTCAACAGGTGCGCGATCGTGATTTCTTCCGGACGAATCGAACAGTTCGGCGCAAACGTTCCATAGCGGACGGGATGTCGCCCGGTCATGACGCTCCCGCGGGTCGGCGAACACGACGGATGCGCCGAATAGAACCGGTCCATCCGAAGTCCCGAAGCCGCCATCTCATCCAGCACGGGCGTCTTCAAATGCGGGTGGCCGTTGTAGCCTGTTTCATCCCAGCCGTGATCGTCCCCCATAAGAAGAATGATATTGGGGCGTTCTGCACCAGGAGCGGAGCTGGCCACGCCCGAAAGCAACGCGAACGCGATGTAGATCAGTCTCATGCTGAGTCGTTTCTATGCGATTTGGTTTGACATTGAATGTACGCTGACCGGTGGTCAGTCGATTCTCGCGGGAAAATATCGGCCGTGACATGACCTGACAATCGCATGAATCAGCCGCCAGACGATTCACCGCGGAAAGGCGTGGTGCGGCTGTCTGGACGATAGACGGAATTAAACCGATGATTGCGATCATCGTACGGACTCAAGAAGAACCAACTGATTCATCATCCTGCCTGCGAGAGCTGTTCGCAGCAGTCATTCAGTGAGAATAATCTATGAACGTGTCGCGACGGAGCTTTCTGAAGGCCAATGGGGCTGCCCTTCTACTGCCGTTTCTGCCGTCGCTTGCCGCGAGCGGTGAGGAAGAACAGCACGTCCAGCCCAGCCGGAAGCTGGTGCTCATGTATGTCCCCAACGGCCTGGTTCGCCGGTGCTTTTTCCCCGGCGAAGAGGACGGCGTATTGCCCGGCTTCGTCGGCGGCTTCAACGCCGACAAGACGAAGAAGCAGAAACGGCTCCAGAACACTCCGGGCGTTTATCCCCTGGAACTCACGTCAACCATGCAGCCGTTGAAGGAGCATGCAAACGATATCACACTGGTCACCGGCCTGGACCGCACATTCAAGAATGGCCAGGACGTCCACGCTCAGGGAGCGTCCTGCTACCTGACCAGCCTGTCACCAGCGCAGGCGTCGGAACAGGGTATCCGGCACCCCAATGGCAGAAGCCTTGACCAGGTGATCGGTGACCACGTCGGTCACTCAAGTGTATTTCGAACTCTTGAGATCAGTTGTAACGGCTTCACGGCCGGCAAAGAGTCGATCCACTTCAACAATATCTCGTGGTACGGGCCGGACAAAATCGCGCCGTCGATCAAGGACCCGCAGAAGCTCTACAACCGACTGTTCATGGCGGACAGCCATCGTGCCCATGTCGCGGATGTGTCAGACCTCGTACTCGCCGATGCAAAAACGCTCTCGAAACGTCTGGGACGTGACGATCGGGAAACGCTCGGAGAATTCATGGAGATGATCCGCAACGTCGAAATCCGAATGCTGAGAATGCAGAAGCTGCTCGCGGGTGCCGATGTGAAGATTCCCAAAAACGAAATCCTGCCGAGAGGCGACTATATCAAGCTGCAGGCCGACCTCATGTTGCTGGCGTTGCAGATGGGAATCACCAACGTAGCCACCTTTATGGTCGGCCCCGAGCGCTGGGACGCTTCGTTGATGTACGAAGGCGTATTCGACAAGCCAGTACAGCACCACAACATGACGCATAACCAGAAGGGCGACGGTTACAAGAGACTCCAGAAACTCGACATCTTCCACATGGAGCAGTACGCGTACATCCTGTCTCGAATGAAGGAGATTAAGGAAGCCGACGGCAGCTCACTGTATGACAACTCGATTGTTACTTATGGCGCCGGTCTGGGTGACGGAGCCACGCACCAGTACTTTGACCTGCCATTGATCGTTGCCGGCAAGGCACAGGGCCAGATCAAGCAGGGCCGCTTCATCCAGTGCAAGAGTGGCACGTTGAATTCGAACATGTGGCTGACTCTAGCCCAGCTCATGGGACTGGAACTCGACAGTTTCGCCGACAGCACCGGCGTCATCTCCGAACTATGGACGTGACAGCGACTCCTTCCGATGCCCCGATTCGGCGAAGACCGGCCACTCGTCTGCCAGTCCGACGGCCTGCAACTTCGTACGCGTCATTCATCTGCTGCATTGTGAGACGATTATTCATGTCCTTCACTACGACCATCGACCGCACGTGCGTACTGCTCGTGGCGCTACTGAGCACAACGCTCTCGGAATGCCGGGCCGATGACTTTGACACTTTTCTGGCGCCACTTATCCAACAGAAATGCGCACGTTGTCATGGTGGCGAGGAAGTCAATGGCAAGGTCAACCTCAAAGCGATTTCGACTACGCAGCAGTTTCTTGAGAAGCCAAAGCTGATCAAAGAAGTCATCGATGTGATCGACGCCAATGACATGCCTCCCGAAGGCGAGCCCCAACTGGACGCGTTAGTTCGCACAAAGCTGCTGAAGACATTGAAGAGCCTGCTACGTCAGGCAACCAGCAATCAGTCAGAGCAACGCGTTCCAATCCGGCGGTTGAATCGATTCCAGTACAACAATGCGGTTAAGGACATATTTCAGTTGAAAGGTGACGTCTTCAAACTGTCTGAAAAGCTGATGACTCGCCATAGCAACTACCTGACTGCCGGATCGGACAGAATGCCCGACAAAGTCAAAGTGGCCTCACATTCATTGAATCCGATGGCCGGCCTGAGTGGAGTGGTCCCATTTCCGAAAGACCTTCGCGCGTCACACGGTTTTGACAATCAGGCGAACCAGTTGACACTTTCACCATTGCTGCTGGACGCCTTTCTGCGACTTAGCGTCTCGATCGTCGAGAGCCCGGACTTCAACGAGCAGAACGTTGGTATCTGGCATGACTTGTTTCAGGCACCCACTGCCGAGACGGATGCTGCCACAGAGGTGCGAAGCAGGCTCAGTTCCTTTCTGTTGAGAGCTTTTCGTCGTCCTGCCGAGCCAGAAACCCTGGACCGATACACGACGTATGCACTGGCCAAGATCGACCAGGGACTGCCATTTGCCGACACGATGAAAAAAGTCGCGTCGGCCGCTCTGTCCTCGCCCATGTTTCTCTTCCGCTCAAGCGGTGCTGGTCAAGCGGCAGATCAATTCGAACTTGCGTCAAACCTCTCCTTCTTTCTGTGGGCCAGTTGCCCTGACCTGGAATTGCTGCAACTGGCCGAGAGTGGAACACTCTCAAAGCCGGAGACATTAGACCGCACAATCGAACGGATGTTTGCCGATCCGAAAATCGAACGATTTCTCGACACGTTTCCCGCACAGTGGATGCAGCTTGAAAATGTCCTGGCGGCAACTCCGGACCCACAGAAGCACAGATTCTTCAGTCTGGACAAGGACCATCCAGCCAGTCTGCAGATGGTGCTTGAACCGCTGCTTCTGTTTGATTCGGCCTTCGTCGAGAACCGACCGATCGTCGATCTGATCTCACCCGAATTCAGCTACCGGAGCGACTTCCTGAAAACGTGGTACACGTCTGATCTCAAGCCACCACAAATTGATACGCGGATGGTCGTTGAAGAGAACCGGGTCAATGCCCGCCGGCGAATGACACTGGAAGCGAGCATCAACTCGGCCCAGGCGGAACTGGATACGCTGATCAATCCCGTCAAATCTCGTCTGCTGGCCGCACGCCAGACTGAGTCCGGCAATCGGAAACCCGTCGATCTGAAACCGTATGCCGCCTGGGAATTCGACGGGGATCTGAAGAGCTCGATCGGACCACTGGATTTGAAGGCCAGGGGGAAAATCGCCTTCCAGGATGGCATGGTCGTTCTAAACAAGTCGTTCCTGCAAAGCAGCACACTGCCGATCGACCTGAAGGGCAAGACAATGGAGGTCTGGTTCAAGCTACAGGACGTGAACCAGAGGGGTGGCGGAGTCATGGGCATCCAGGGGCCTGGCGACTTCTTCGACACGATTGTGCTGGGCGAGAGAAAGCCAAAGCACTGGATATCCGGAAGTAATGGGTTCAGTCGGACAGAGGACTTCCCTGAATCCACTCCCGAGGAAAAACCAAATCTGCTGCTGCATTTGGCGATGGTTTACACAGATGACGGAACGACCACGCTGTATCGAAACGGAATCCCGTACGGAAAACCCTATCGCAAGGCCGCAGCGACATTTCCGAAGAATCAAACATCCGTCTTATTCGGATTGAGGCACCTGCCGCCAGGTGGCAACAAGTACCTTTCCGTGAGTATTGATAAAGCCCGATTCTATAATCGTCCCCTGACAGCGGCTGAAATCTCGGCGTCATTCAGTGGATACAACCAGTACATCACAGACGCGGAACTACTGGCGGCGATGACCGACGACCAGCGAACGAACAGGAAAATGCTGATCGCGTCGATCACTCAGGCGAAAGTCGATCTGAAGAAAGTCCCGGCGCAGCGTGATGTGCAGAAACTTCAGCAGGACGTACAACGAAGATTCGACGACCAGATTCGGGGAAAGCTGCGTTCACAGGAATTCGAACGTGTTGCTGCGACTGACCCGCGGTATGGCGGCGTCATTACCAACGCCGCCATGTTGAGCATGACTTCAGGACCGAAGCGAACGCATCCAATTGCTCGCGGTGCCTGGATTATTGAAGTCATCTTCAACGACCCGCCGCCACCACCGCCAAACGACGTGCCGCCATTGAATGAGGATCAGGGTGGGAAGAACCTGACGATCCGCGAAAAGTTCGCCGTTCATCGTAAGAACCCGGATTGCGCAGGTTGCCACTCGCGTCTCGACCCGCTGGGCTTCGCGCTTGAGAACTTCGACATCACTGGCCGATGGCGTGACAAGTACGCAAACGGTCGAGACGTTGATTCCAGCGGCACGCTGATGAGGAAGTACCAATTCAAAGGCATCGTCGACTTCAAAGAATCACTGTCCAGGCAGAAACGGCGCTTTGCCAAAGCCTTCACGGGGCATCTGCTGAGGTTCGCCGTGTCGAGGGAACTGGTTCCCGCTGACTCGCTGGCAATTGACGCAATCGTGGACAAGGCACAGCCCTCCGATTTCAAACTGCGAACACTCGTTCGAGAAGTGGTCCACAGTGATACTTTCTTCAAAGAAGGATGATCCGGGCACTGAGTGCTCTGCATCAGATGGAAACTAAACCGATCAACACGCACGCATACGGGGCCACACGAGTCCATAGCGGTTTCCGACGAAAGACTCCCATGAAATCGATCACACGCCAAAATGCGTTCTACCTCACTCTGGCCCTCTGGACGGCAAGTGCGGCGGCAGCGGAAAAGCCGAACATTCTGATCATCTTCACCGATGACCAGGGATATGCGGACCTGGCCTGTTACGGCAATGAGAAGAACAAGACGCCACGACTCGACCAGTTGGCGAAGGAAGGGACACGTTTTACGTCCTTCTATTCTCAGACGGTTTGTGGGCCTTCACGTTCGGCGTTGCTGACCGGGCGGCATCCCATCCGCAGCAAAGGCTGGGGCATGCCGGCTTCTGAGACTACGTTCGCGGAGCTGATTCGCGACGCGGGTTACCAGACCGCATGTATTGGGAAGTGGGATGTCTCAAATCGCAAGCCGATCATTGATCGGATGCCGAATACCCAGGGATTCGACTACTACTTCGGAACCTTGGGAGCCAACGATGGTGGTGGCGTCAGCTTTCATGAGAACAACGCAAAGGCAGGTTCAAGCCGCGACATGGGTGAGCTGACGACGCTCTACACCAACAAGGCCATTGCCTACCTCAAGGGCACACGCGATCCGGCCAAGCCGTTTGTTCTCTATGTGGCTCATACAATGATGCACACCATCATTAATGCTTCGGAACGCTTTTGCGGCAAATCGGAGGGCGGACTGTACGGTGATGTGGTCGAGGAGTTCGACTACGAAACCGGCCGTCTGCTCGATGTTCTTGATGAACTGGGGCTGAGTCAAAACACGATGGTGATCTACACCAGCGACAATGGCCCGTGGAACCAGCCAAAATATACGGACAGGAAACAAGGGCATCCCAAGGGGTCTATCTTCTGGGGCGAGTCCGGGCCGCTGCGTAATGGCAAGGGCTCCTGTTACGAAGGCGGCTATCGCCTGCCCTGTATTGTTCGCTGGCCCGGAAAGGTGCCGGCTGGCCGTGTCTCTGATGCCATCTTCGCGACGATCGACTTCATGCCGACTTTCGCCTCGCTGGCCGGCTTCAAAGTGCCGGCGGGCCGCCGCATTGACGGCATCGATCAGACCGCGTTGCTCTTTGGCCAACGCGACACCGGCCGCGAACATTTCTATTTCCAGGCAGCCGGAGTCCGTCAGGGCAAATGGAAGTATCTGAAAGCGAAGGCACACTTCTACGGCTACGCAATAGAGAATGACCGAAAGATCGAGGAAGAACTCTACGATCTCGAAGCCGACCTCGGCGAGCAAACAAACCTGGCTGCGAAATTCCCACAGAGGGTTGCCAAACTGCGAACGCTGATGCAGTCGATCGAGGGAGGCGACAAGCTGGAAGCGAGTGCGAATAAGCGCTGAGCCGGCTTTCGCACCGCCGCCGGACTGTCTCGGACCCGCCCGCATCGCGGCCGAAGTATGGTCTGGCAATGGGAGAGACTTGCCTACAGGGACGCGACTTCGCGTCGGGCGAGTTCCATATCGTGGTCAATCATGATCCCGACCAGTTCGTCGAAACTCACTTGTGGTTCCCAGCCAAGTTTCTCGCGGGCTTTCGTTGCGTCGCCGGTGAGCACGTCGACTTCGGCCGGCCTTAACAGGGACTCGTCGAAGTCGACGAAATCCTGCCAGTCCAAGTCGACACGGGCGAAGGCCAGTTGGAGAAAATCACGGACGGAATGAGTCTGGCCAGTCGCAATCACGAAGTCTTCAGGTTCTTGCTGCTGCAGCATGAGCCACATCGCCTCAACGTAATCGCGTGCGAAACCCCAGTCGCGCCGCGCGTCGATGTTACCCAGCGTGAGCCGGGTCTGCAGACCAAGTTTGATCCGCCCCACGGCGCGGCTGATCTTGCGAGTGACGAACCCCTCACCGCGATGAGGCGACTCGTGGTTAAACAGGATCCCACAGACGGCGAACATCCCGTAGGACTCGCGGTAGTTGATCGTCTGCCAGTGCGCATAGACCTTGGCACACGAGTACGGGCTGCGTGGATGGAAGGGAGTTGTTTCCCTCTGCGGAGTCTCGACGACCTTACCAAACATTTCACTGGATGATGCCTGGTAAAACCTTACCTGACGGCCTGTGGCCGTCTGGTACTGACGGATTGCATCGAGTACACGCAGCGTCCCGACTCCCGTTGCATTCGCCGTGTACACGGGAATGTCGAATGACAGACGCACATGGCTTTGAGCTCCAAGATTGTAGACCTCATCGGGCTGAGCCTCGTGGAGAATTTCCATGAGGTTCGAGCCATCACTCAGATCTGCATAATAAAGCCGGTCGGCAGCTTCACCGATCCCGGGAGCACGGCACGGAATGACGCCGTGGACTTCGTACCCTTTGCCGGTCAGCAGTTCCGTCAGGTAATGACCGTCCTGCCCGGAGATGCCAGTGATCAGTGCTCGTTTTGCTGGTTCAGTCATCGTCAAAGTTCAATGTAGCCTGTTGGCGGACATTGCCTGGCGCGTTGATTGGCAGATGTAATTCGGGGCGTTCGGTGCGTGCACTGTTGACATCAAACCCGACCGGATACATCTCGAACGGATCGGTCGAATGCGGCTGTAGAAGTTGTCGCAATGCTGTGGCTTCAACGTCTGTGTCGAGCCACAGATCGTATCCGTCCGGGTTGAGAATGACGGGCATCCTGTCGTGGATCTGCGCGAGAAGACTGTTCGCCTCGGTTGTCACGATGGTACACGATTCCACTGCGCTGCCATCGCCCGAAGTCCAGCACTCCCACAATCCCGCGAATGCAAACAACTGCTGGTCGGTTCTGCGGATATGAAACGGTTGCTTCGGTTTTGATCGTCGTTCGCCCTCGGCCCCGGCCTTCCATTCGTAGAAACCGTCGACGGGAATCAGACATCTTCGCCGCTTGAATGCCGCTCGAAACGACGGTTTTTCATGCACCGTTTCGCCCCGCGCGTTGATCATACGGTAGCCGATCTTTTCGTCTTTCGCCCAGGACGGAATCAGTCCCCATCGAAACAACGACCACTCGCGTCGACCATCGATGTTTCGGATGGCACCAACGGGCTGAGACGGAGCGATGTTGAATCGTGGAGTCCACTCCGGCTCGCGAAACAGTTCGAAGGACGCTGCCATTTCAGCCGGCGAGGCCTGGAGGGTGAATCGACCGCACATCAGTCCGTCCATTCTATGTCGAGGCAGCCGTGTCGTCCGCGGGCGCGTTGGCTGCATCGCCCGACAATTCGTCAAGCGACTCACGCAGTTCCCGCACGGCTCCCACCGTAACGACAAGCAGCAACCCCACCATGCCAAGCACTCCACCCGCCAGCAGAACTGTCCACAGAATCATCCAGCCATTCATGATTCCTGTTTCCTTCCATCAGGGAACAACAGCGAACCCAGGAGGAATCCCGCCAGGGAGACCGCGAACGAACTCAGCATGATCTGGTCGGAACGCAGAGTTCCGGGGCCGAGGAGCCCGTTCAGAAACTCCACACAGGGTCCCATTGCCAGGATTCCGGTCAGGCCACCAAGCAGAGCCAGATACGCGCCCATGGAACTGGACCGTTTCCAGTACAGCCCGCCCACGACGACGGGAAAGACACCGGACAGATAGACCGTCCCGGTCACGGCCATGTACTGCCACAGATTGCTGGACACCTCGTACCACAATCCCCACAGGAGCAGCAGCAGGCCAATCACAACGATGGAGATCCGTGTCACGAGAATACGCTGACGCTGTGTCAAACCACCGGCGAGCGGTGCGATGATGTCCTGTGTGACAACGCCGCTCCAGCACAACAGATAACTGTCATGCGTCGACATGAACGCGGCCACCATGCCTGCCGTGACGAGACCAAGGAGTCCGGTTGGAATGATCTTGGCAAGGAACAACGGCATCGCGGCCTGAGTATTGAGATCTGTTGTCGCGATGGCCGCCTGGAACTGCGCATTCAGCTCAGGTTGAGACGCAAAGAATGCGAATGCTCCGATTCCCCATAGAACCGGCAGTGAACGCCGGGCGAGGAACGGTATGGAACTCCACAAGTACAGTTTTTGTGCGATCTCAGGTGTTCGCACGGCAAGCGTTCGCGACGCGCCCGCCGGCCACAGCATCAGCGCGACAAACAACACAACGCCCTGAACCAGCATGTTTCCCGGACCAATAGCATCACCCATTCCGGACGGGTTCACCGGCTGTGTGGGATCGACGTACCCGTTATGAACACTGACGACGGCTTCAAGTCCATCAAAGCCGACCTCGTTAACGACGAACAGCGTGACAATGACCATCGCCGTTCCGAGCACGACGAATTGAATCAGATCGGTGATAACGACCGACACCATGCCACCGAGTACTGTGTAGAACAGCACCAGAAGCAGGAGCGCTGTCATGATCAGCTTGAGCGTCAGCTCGCCTTCGAGCCCTGTCACCGAAACAAGGAACAGTGACCCGGCCTTCAGGAACAGTCCCATATTCAGCACGCCGGACATCACCATCATGATCCCGCCCAGCACACGTACGCCCTGTGAGTAGCGTTGCTCGTAGTATTCGGGAATCGTCATGACCTCGGTCTGTCGCAGGCGGTACACGACAAATCCCGTCAGACCGACAATCAGCAGCACGGACATCTCATACAGCGCGAGATACAGCGATGCGTACTGCTGCACGAACCCGAGTTCGGCCGAGTACATGACCGTGACGAGACCGATCTCCGTACCGGTCATCGTGGCCAGAGCCAGGCGAATCCGCAGTGTTCGGCCCGCCACCAGATAGCCGGACAGACTGCCGACATAGCGATTGGCCCAGATACCGACGAAGATCGAGATCAGCAGGTACGCCGCGACGATACACCAGTCGAGCGAGGTAAAGTTGGTTTGATACAGCGACATGGAGTGCTCACTCATCGACAGTGGTCGGCGCCTGCAGCTCATCACAGTCGGCGCTTCGCGACCCGGGCGAGTACTGTAGCCGCTACTGTGATGCGTATCGACGACCGCAGTGCCCCTGCCCTGCCCTGCCCTGCCCTGCCCTGAATGGAACGTATCAATGAAGTACCAGACGCAGCCAAGTTCCATTCATGTGCTTGCCGCCTGTCTTGTGATGATCGCCTCCACTGTGAGCGTATTTGCCGACGAGGCTCCGAACGCAAACAGGAAGCCGGATGGCCCGTTGACGGTCGGGATCCTCCTGTTCGAGGGAGTCGAGCTGCTCGACTTTGCCGGACCGGCGGAGGTCTTCATTGTGTCCGGATATGGACGGCAGTTTCGGGTGGTGACAATCGCACCATCGAAGCAGCCACTGAGAACGATGGGTGGCATTCAGGTCACGCCGGATCATGCCTGCAGCGATGCTCCAAAGCTGGACATTCTGGTGGTGCCAGGTGGAGCAATGGGCAACGTCGGTCAGGCTGGCATCACCTGGCTGAAGCAGACCGCAGCGAAGACCCCAATCACAATGTCCGTCTGCATGGGTGCGTTTCTGATGGCTGACGCAGGACTGCTGGACGGCGTCGAAGCCACGACGCACAGGTGGGGTATTAAGCGGCTGCAATCGACGGCGCCGAAGTGCCGCGTGGTCACCGATCGGCGCGTCGTCGATTCGGGTCGGATCATCACGACGGGTGGTGTGACGGCGGGAATCGATGGAGCGCTGCACATTGTCGAGCGGCTGTACGGAAAAGAAGCCGCAAAGTGGACGGCGGACGAATGGATGGAATACCGGATCAACCCGTCGAAGACGACGACTGCCGGTCAGTCCGACCGCTCGAAGCCATAATTACGCTCAACCCTGCAGACGTGCAGGCGGCGAAGACAAAGAAAGCCCGGCCTGCGTTCACAGACCGGGCTGAATCTCCTTGGGGGGAGCAGACTCGTCGCTTACTTGTCTTTCTTCTTCTCAGTCTGGAACTGTGGCAGCTTGGCCAGGAACTTGTCCGGGTTGGATTCAAACGCGCCCGGGCAACCTGGGCAGCAGAAGTAGACGTTCTTCTTGTTGTGCTTGACGACCTGCGCCGCAACGATCGGCTTACCGCTTACAGGGCATTTCGTCTGCAGGGTGAATCCTTTGTCGAAATCCTTGAAGACCAGCGCGGCCAGTTCCGTCGCGGGCGCGGCTTCTGCTTTTCCAAGGCAATTCTCGCAGCAGAAAGCCGCCTTGGTCTTACCCAGCGCAATCGTCGCTTCCTTGTTCAGCGGACGACCACTGATCGGGCATCCGACCTGCGTGATTTGAGCCGTCTCCAGCCACTGGACATTCACCTGATTGGTGAACTTCTTCGGGTCCTTCTTGAAGGCTCCCGGACATCCCTGGCAGCAGAAGAAGACGTCCTTGCCAGCGAACTTGACCTTGCTGTCTTCAATCGCCGGCTTGCCGGAGACCGGGCAGGTCGCAGCGAACTTCTTTTCCTTGCCGGCCTCTTTCTTGTCCGCCTGAGCAGCGGCAGCGAACAGTCCGACAGTCACGGCGGCAGCAGCACACAGTGCAATTGTCTTGCGCATTACGGAATCTCCTTGAGTGGAAGTGCTTTCAAAGTTGAGCCGCCCGTCATGAAGTGCAGGCGGTTCGATGCGTCACAGCAGACGCATGAAGTGCGAGTCGCCTGATACAGATCAGGCCAGCCAGCGGCAATGCAGCACAGTCAGCGGGATGGTTCCCGTTGGCGATGCAACCTGCGACGTCAAAATGCAGCGGACATCTGGCAGGTGAGTGACTGCACTGGGTAGCCACAGCGACCGGGACGAGACTTCCAACTTAACGTCCCGCTGTTCCGTCACAGTGGCGGGAATCGCGCGGCTGTTGCGGGAGCACCCGCAATCATCGGACTGCAGAGAGTCCGATGACTTTCTGTTGTTCGATTGCTTCGCAACAGCTCGACAGCGGGGGCAACCCGCCGCGATGACCGGCGAATCACTGCTGTCGAGCGAGATGTCCGCTTCGGCCGACTCGGTCAGTTTTGCCGTACAGCAGCAGCTTCCAGACGCAACGGCGGGTTGTACCAGCAGCAGTGCTGCCAGGACTCCGCTCAGGATGCGACGGAAGAGAGCCATTCAGGACACCGTGTGGAGACAGAAAAAGGACCGCAAACCCAACAATCGTCACTGATACGTTGCCCGGGCCAGCAACGTCTGTCAAGTTTCCGGAGAAAGGCGGATTTCTTTCGAGATTGTTTCGTACGTTGCGATACCGGTCTATAGAAACCGATCGAGACGGTCTTTGCCGCGGGCGCGGGCGTCGGGCAGAGCGGCAGCTTCGCCTTCCTCTGAGAAACGATCTTTCTGTCCGTACAGGAATTCCAGCTTCAGGAGGTCCTTCTCGATCAGTGACTCGGCGAAGGTGGGCATGTAACCGGTGGGCTGCAGGGTCGAGCCGTCGCGGTAATTGAAGATGTCGTGAACCACCAGGTCGTTGCGGTCCGGGTCGAAACCGGCGATCTCGGAGATCTGCGTGACGACTCGGCGGCCGCCGGGTTTGCGGTCGATCTGGATAATGATGTCGACGGCCGAGGCGATCTGACGCTGAATCGAAACGACGGGCAGATCGACCGCCATCAGAACGAGCACTTCCAGTCGCTTCAGGACGTCGTTTGTGCTGTTGGCGTGAACGGTCGTCAGCGAACCGTCGTGACCGGTGTTCATGGCCTGCAACATGTCGAGTGCTTCGGCACCGCGACATTCGCCCACGATGATTCTGTCCGGACGCATTCGCAGGGCGTTCTTGACCAGGTCACGAATGTTGTATCCGCCGGCGCCTTCGACGTTCGCCTGCTTTGATTCGAGCGTGACCACGTGATCCTGATGAAGCTGCAGTTCGGTCGTGTCTTCGATCGTGACGATCCGCTCGCGGTGCGGAATGAAGCTCGACAACACGTTCAGCATGGTTGTCTTACCTGTCCCGGTGCCTCCGCTGACCAGGACGTTCTTGTGATCCACGACGCAGGCCCGCATGAACATGGCGGCGGCAGACGTGATCGATCGCTTGTCGATCAGGTCGTCCATCGTGAATCGGTACGCGGGAAACTTTCGGATGGTCAGGCACGGACCGCGCACGGCGAGTGGTGGGATGATGGCATTCACACGCGAACCGTCTGGCAGGCGCGCATCGACCAGAGGCTGACTCTTGTCGATGCGTCGGCCAACTCCGGCGACGATGCGTTCGATGATCGATTCGGTGACTTTGTCGGACAGAAAGCGACGCCCCGACAATTCCAGCACACCGTCGCGTTCCACATAAATCTGGTCGCTTTTCACGACCATAATTTCGGAAATCGTTGGGGCACGCAGCAGATCCTGCAGTGGACCGAACCCGAACACGGTGTCCTTCAGGTCCTTCTTCAGCCGACGCAGCACGATGTAACGGCTGAGTTCCGCGTGCAGGTGCGGGCGGACCAGCGGGAATACTTCGGCGAACTTGTATTCCGTGCGCTGAATCTGGCCGCTCAGGTCGGGCTGGTCGTCGAGTTCCAGCCGCTCGCGCGTGAACGACAGGAGGTTGTCGAGCTCGGTCTCGCGTTCCGGGACCAGCGTTTGCGGGATGTCGTATTCGTTCCACGTCAGCCGAGCCAGGCTGTCGAGTGATTCGCGGTCGCTTTCCAGGATGAGCTGATTGATTGTCAGGTCGCGCAGCGTCAGTGCGATGACCTCTTCCAGCAGCCCCTGATTGCTTTCGCCAAACAGGCTCAGTTCGCGGCAGACGTCTTCGATATGACGTTCCAGCAGCAGAATGCTGTCGTTGTCTCCCAGTCGACTGGCTTCCAGCTCGTACAGATCGAAACGCGCGAGCAGTTTGCGATGCACTCGCAATTCGAGGTCCGACATGATCGACCGCAGATGGGCCTCCATTTCGGCCCGGCTGATCGGCGCGGCTTCGTCGGATTCAAAGGTCAGCGTAAACGGGCCGACACGCACGGTTTCGCCGGGGGAGAAGCCGATGGACTCTCCACCCATGACTTCCGTGTCGCCGACCATACAACTGTTGATGCCGACGTTTTCGAATTCGAGCGTCCCGTTGTCCCGCCGCACGACAGCCTGCCGCTTTGACACCAGCGGACTGTGCAGGACAAGCACATTGGATCGATCGCGACCGACCGAGATCGTCGACTCTTCAGTCTCGATGCTCTGCCGACGACTGTCGTGGATCTTGTTGAACCAGACTTTCATTGGTCGTTTGTCATTCGTTATTCGTCGCTGGCCATCAGTGCCTGATCACAGCCCTTTGACCAATGGCTCAGGATCGCCCCTCTCCCCAGGGGGGAGAGGGGATACGAAACGAGATCCTAACCGTCCTGGCCAATCTGGTTCAGGAAATCCGCCAGTCCCGGATCTGCGGGTGGAGGCGGTGCCGTGTTCACGACAGGTGTTTCTGGTTCTGCCAGCTCATCTTCGAGTCCTTCTTCAGCGAGCAAAGCCTGCAGTTCCTCTTCAGAGTATTCCTCCTCGATATCTTCCAGTACCGCATCCACGTCTTCAGTTTCATCTGGAACGTCGAGCACCGCTGATTCCGAAACGCCCGTCATGGGAGCGGCCGGCATCTCAATCATCGGTGCCGTCTCAGGAGGGAGATCAGTTTCAGCAGCCGGCTGCGGCTGGGCGTCGACTGTTTCGTCCGGAGCCGCTTTCTTCTTCCCTCGACCCATTAGCCCGAAGAGTGACTTTAAGCCTCCCGATTTCTTTTCTTCGCCAACCGGTTCAGCGGCTGGTTCCGTCACACTGCCGGCATCAGCAAAAGCTTCGGCCACCGGAACTGCGTCCGCATCGATAACGACGGCCGGGGGTGCCGCTTCGGCAACAACCGTTGATTCGTCGTCTGGTTCCAGTGTTTCCAGCAGTTCGTCATCACTCGCGGGGGCGTCCTGCGACGCGGCTGGTGTTTCAGGATTGGTGCGTGCTTTCGCTTTGACCGGTGCCATTTCCTGCTTAGGTGGCAACACGATCTCGTCCTGAGTTTCCTGGAAATTCGGTGGCGTTGTGCTCGGCTCAGGTTGGGCCTCGAGATTCGAGACGATCGGAATTTCGTCCGATGTCTCGTGGGCGGCGAGTTCCAGTTTCGTCGGAGTTTCGTTCAACACCGTACCATCGCCGATCGCTGGAACAGTCGCGCTTTTGTCGGATATGGAAGCCGGCGGCGTGAATCCGACCACAACCTTCAGCGGCCCGATCTCGACGAGAGTTTCCGGTAGCAGCGGGATATCCGTGTTGGCCTGAATCGTCTTGCCATTGACGATTGTCCCATTCGCGCTGCCGAGATCCCGGACGGTGACGGATTCGTCGCTGATCTTGAACTGACAATGTCGACGGCTGACCTCCGTCGACAGAATCTGCATGTCGCATTCCTTGCTGCGTCCAAAAACAACTTCCGGCTTGCTGACTTGAAAGGTCTTCGTGCCACCTTTTGGTCTGGTGACCATGAGCGAGACTTGCATCACAAAACCTGTTTCCGGCACGGTGTGCCAGCCCGGGAAACTGGGTGACTGGACGGAGCATCCAGTCGAAGGAGCATCACGACAGCATTCATCATAGCCCGCTTGCCGACGGGCTCTCAAACCAGCGGCAAGTCGCCGCCCGCTCTCATCGTTCGTTCAGCCGTGCGAAACTACTGGATTGTCTTCAGATACCGGCTGAGCAAAGTCAGATTCTGACTGATGCGATGCAGCATGCTCGCGATACCAGCGAGTGGTTTTTGTCATCGCCGCTCGAACGGAGTTGGCGCTCAAGTTCGGTTCGGCACCGAACGAATCTGGGGAGACGTGTCCCAGGTATCCGATAAGCAGGAACACGTTGGTCATCATTGCACGGCGGACGATCGGTCGAGGCACGGTTCACTCCGCGGTGTGGTAAGCAGCAACAAGGCCAGTGAGCTGGTTCGAGGATTTGCCTCAAGTTTCAGCAGACGCGGAAACGAGGATCAAACAGAACGGCCGTCAAGACGTTTCCTGTGCCCGCGGATTCAACAGGTGTTGTCTTCTTTCGCGTCGCAGGCTGCACGTTACCGGAATGGCCGATTGCGGAAAAACACGTAGAATCCAGGACGCACCAGGTATCTCAGCCCGGAGTCGCCAGATTGCCAGACATGCAAGATCAGACGCTCTCCTGCGACGGTTTTCGATTTCTGTATCGCATCCTGCACGGTAACGACTCGGACCGGATTCCGGTTCTGTTTCTTGGAGGAGCCTTCCAGTCAATGAACTCGTGGAAGCGGATCGTTCCCGCGTTCCATCCGGAACGAACCGTGCTGCTGGTCGATCTGCCCGGTATGGGCCAGGCCGATTTTCTGCCGGAATCGTACGGCCTGGAGTTTTTCACGGGCGTTGTGCGAACCCTGCTTGATGAAGTCGGTTGCCCGCAGGTGTGCGTCGTCTCTGCTTCGTATGGAGCCTTGATCGGATACCAGTTCGCTCAGTTGTTTCCGTCTCGCGTTTCCCATCTGGCTCTGGCCGGGATCATGTGGCGCGTGTCACGGCAGCAAAAGGCCGATGCGCTGGCCCATGTCGAAGAACTCGATCGCCTTCCGCCGGACGACTATGCCACGGAAGTGATCGATCGCCTGCTTTCTCCGACTTCACGAGAACACGTACAGCGAAGCCGCGTTGTTGAACGAGTGCTGCGAACCGAACTGAAACGCATCGATGAGGATGGACTGCGAAAGTACCGCGCTAACATGCTCCGGCTATGCACTCAGCCGCCGCTGAATGTCGAGTCGCCACCGGTGGTGCGATCGCTGATTTTCACGGGCGAACACGACCACTTCACGCGTCCGCGTTTCGGCCGGGCCCTGGCCTCGCGAATGGACGATGCCGTGTTTGTCGAGATCGAGCAGGCCGATCACCTCTGCCACATGGAACGATTCGAAACGACGACTGAACTCGTCCGCAGATTCTTCGACAACGATCGACTCGATGGCATCCCCGGTTGTGGAGCGCTCGACTACTACGGCTCTGCAGGCATGGGCATATCAGACGTCGATCGGGACCAGAACCGCGTCACCATTCTTCAGGGTCAGGATTCCTGACTGACCGATTCGAGACGACTGTTGTCACTGGTCGAAGGTGGTCGTCTCTGCGTCGCCTTATTCCTGACGCACTGGTAGAAACAGGCTTTCTATCAGCAGCACCAGGAGCTTCGGCAATGTTTGGTGGCGCCCGCTTAATCGATCTCAGCGTACCTCTCGAACACAACTCCGCCAGCGAACCGCTGCCCGGTTCGATCCATTACATCGAACACGGCGGTGAAGGTCTGGCTCAGATGCAGCAGTTCTTCGGTGTTACGGCGGATGATCTGGTCTGGTCAGATGGCGAAGGGTGGGCCATCGAAGACGTCCACATGATCACTCACACCGGGACGCACGTAGACGCGCCGTACCACTACGGGCGAATGTCCGAAGGCAAACCGGCCCGGACGATCGACCAGGTCCCTCTGGAGTGGTGCTTTGCTCCCGGTGTCGTCGTTGACGTGCGAGATGTCCCGGCCGGCGCAGAGATCACGGTCCAGCATCTGCAGTCGTCGCTGGCGAAGATCGAGTATGAATTGCAGCCAGGAGACATCGTGCTGCTGCAGACCGATGCCGACAAACGCATCAACTCGCCCGAGTACTTCCGCCAGCCGGGACTGGGTCGCGACGGAACGTTGTGGCTGGTCGAGCAGGGAGTCAAGGTGATCGGCATCGACGCCTATACGATCGACCGCCCCTTCACGGACATGGTCGGGGACTTCAAACGCACGGGAGACGGGCGTCACATCTGGCCGGCGCATTTTGCGGGCATCACACGGGAGTACTGCCAGATCGAGAAACTGGCAAATCTCGATAAGATCCCGACCCCGCACGGTTTTTTCGTGTCATGCCTTCCGGTCAAGATCACGGGCGCCAGTGCTGGCTGGTGTCGCGCGGTGGCCATTGTTCCGTGAGGGTTGAGCGGTGAATATCTGTGTGCTGCCCCTCTCCCCAAAGCGGCGTAGCCGCAACCACAAGTAGGATGGGCACTCCTGCGATGCGCGCGCACGGCGCGCATGACTGCCGACTGAAGACTCTAACCCTCTCCCCACGAAGGAGAGGGAACGCCTTGGTGGATTTGCAGGAATAAATAATGACTGAAACACGGCAGGCGCGAGCAGTCTGTCCATTCGACTGCCCGGATACATGTTCGATGATTGTGACCATCGAAGATGATCGTGTGGTGAGTGTGGCGGGTGATCCCGATCATCCTTTTACGGACGGGTTTTTGTGCCACAAGGTTTCACGATTTCCCGAGCGAGTGAATCATCCTGACCGCTTGATGTATCCCCTGCGGAGGACCGGACCAAAGGGCAGCGGCCAGTTCGAACGCATCACCTGGGACGCGGCACTCGCAGAGATTGCGGACCGATTCCGCGCGATCGCCGACGGTCCACATGGTCCACAAGCCATCCTGCCGTACAGCTATTGCGGCACGATGGGCAAGATCCAAAGCGAAGGACTGGATCGTCGCTTCTTTCACCGGTTGGGTGCATCGCTGCTGGACCGCACGATCTGTGCGACGGCAGGTGTGGCCGGCATCAGTTACACGCTCGGCAGCACACGAGGCATGGATTCCGAAGCGATCGTCAACAGCCGGTACATCATCAACTGGGGCTCGAATACAGCGGTCACGAATTCGCACCTGTGGGCGAAGATGGTGCAGGCTCGCAAGGCGGGAGCGAAGATCGTGACGATCGATCCCTACCGCTCACCGACTGCCGTCCGTAGTGACTGGCATCTCCCGATCAGGCCCGGTTCAGACGGAGCACTCGCTCTGGGTATGATGCATATCCTGTTCCGCGATGGCAGGCAGGATGACGACTACCTCACCACAGCGTGTATCGGAGCCGACGCCCTGCGCGACCGTGTCCTCAGGGAATATCCGCCAGAGAGAGTCGCTTCCATTACCGGGCTGGATGTTGCATCCATCGAACAACTGGCCGGCGAGTATGCGGAAACCGCACCAGCCGCAATTCGGGTGAATTACGGAGCGTCACGTCACGCAGGCGGCGGCATGGCCATTCGCACGATCGCTTGCCTGCCCGCCATTATCGGAGCCTGGCGTCATCGTTCCGGGGGCGTCCTGCTTTCGACCAGTTCACTATTTCCGTTCAATCTGCAGGGCCTGCAGCGACCGGACCTGATCCCCACAGGCACGCGGACGATCAACATGTCGCAGCTTGCCGAGGCATTGCACGGTGAAGCGCCCGGACCTCCGGTGGAAGCACTGTTTGTGTACTGCTCGAATCCGGCGTCGATCTGTCCGGATCAGAATCGAGTGCTGGAGGGCCTGCGACGCGAGGACCTGTTTACCGTCGTACACGAGCAGTTTCCGACAGACACGGTTGCGTACGCGGACATCGTGTTACCGGCAACGACACAATTCGAGCATCTCGACCTTCATCATGCGTATGGGCATCCGTGGGTACAGCTCAACCGTCCCTGTCTTGATCCACCCGGCGAATGCCGATCCAACAACGACGTCTTCCGCGGGCTGGCGAACCGTCTTGGCTTCGAGTCGAACCTCTTCGAAGTCTCCGACGAGCAACTTGCTCGAGACGTCCTGTGGGAGAATCAGGAGTCAACGCCAGCGGCTCTCGAAGGCATAACGGTCGAGCGTCTCACCGAAGAAGGCCCGATGCGATTGCGAATCAGCGACGATCCGCCATTCGGCGAGGGCAACTTTCCCACGCCATCGGGGAAATGCGAACTGCACTGCCAGCGACTTGCCGACGACGGTTTTGACTCGTTGCCAACATGGACACCGCCGGCCGAGAGTCCGGAATCAGCTCCTGAACTGGCGGCGCAGTTCCCGCTGCAGATGCTAAGCCCCCCCGCTCCACAATTCATGAATTCGACGTTTGTCGAAACCGATTCACTGCGCAAGTCTGCTGGCGGGCCGGAAATTGAGATTTCGCCCACTGATGCCGCGAGCCGAGAGATTCTGGATGGTCACCACGTCGCGGTTTTCAACAACCGTGGACGTTTCGAAGCAACTGCGCGGGTGAGCGATTCTGTGCAACCCGGCGTCGTTGTGGCACCGGGAATCTGGTGGAATCGATACGCGGGCGATCAGTCCAATGCGAATCTCACGACGCCGACGCGACTGACCGACTTGGGACGCGGCGCGACCTTTTTCGACAACCTGGTCGAAATCAAACCCGTGTGAGTTCTGTCGACGATCCGCGTTGCCGCTCGTCTTATGCTTCGGTCGTCGACATGCGGTGTCGGCTATGGGAGCTTTTGGATTCTGAGCGGTTCTTTGCGGGCCGAATGATCAACAGCGATCGTGATTGTGTGAGCGCCTTTTGCGAGGTCGAGCTTGATCGGGGACGTAGGTTCGATCGGTGCTTTGTCCGACCAGATTGTCAGTCCGTCCGTCGAATTGATCTGGAACTGCACAATCCCGGACTCGTCGAGGTTCAGCTCGAAACGCAACACGACGATCGGCGCCGGTTCCTGCCTCGACGGCACGCGGAGTGGCATCTTCGGTAGATCATGCAGCGGCAGTTGCCCGTCGACGCGGCTGTAGACCGGTCGCCATTGCCAGGCAGCGTTATCCTCAGTGACTGAACCCAGGCGAGTTCGGCGCAATGCGTACGCGGCCTCCGGAGTCGGCAACAGGACTTCCCATCGTCGCACGACGGGTTCAAGACCGATGCGAATGCCGCCGACTTTGCCCAGCTCGGACATAAACCGCACGACGTCAACCAGCTCCTGTCGAGTGAGTCGTTCGGTCAGGCCGGACGGCATCAGCGACGCTCCGTTGACCTGTTGGTCAATCGAATCAAGCGGCACAGCGAATTCCCGATTCTCCGCATCACGCAGAATCAGATCAGCGTTTGTCTGCCGAATTCGAATCCCCGAGTAGCTTTTCCCTTCGTCCGTGACGACGACCACCGTATGAAAGCCCTCTTTGACTTTGTCATTGGGATCAAGCAGTGATTTGATCAGGTAATCCACCTGGGCACTGCCGCCGATACTGACCAGGTCTGGACCAACCTTTCCGCCGAATCCGCCGATGGCGTGACACTTCACGCATGCGAGTTCAGCGCGGCGATAAACCGCTTCACCCGCCGCCGCGTCTCCCGTTTCGATGACGGCCGTGACCAGGTCATCCATCTGTTCCGGAGTCAGCTTCTTCACAGCAGCTTTGACGCCGCCCGCTTCCGTCAGCGCCTTGATCAGTCCCGGCACCTTCCGCCCCGATGATTGCACGGTCCGCAGTGCAAGCTTGGCCACATCGACATCGAGCGGCTTGCCGGAAACGGCTGCCGCCAGAGTCGCTGCTCCATTCTTCTGTTGCAGAAAGGCCTCGATCACTGGCGTCGGATCGTCTTGCGGGCTCGCATCCTGCAGCAGTGCGGATGCGATCGCTGCCGCACCGGGAGCACCGCTGCGAGCCAGACCGGCGGCGGCCTGGACACGCAATTCGAATGGTCCCTCGCCCGACAGCTCTTTCAGTTTCTCATGTCCCTGAATGCCGCCCAGTGACGTCAGGCCTTCGATAGCAGCGTTGCGGAACCGCGACGGCGCGTCGGTTCGGCTGGCGAGTTTCTGCAAGTCGTCGGCCAGTGCTTCCACTTTCCACAAACCGACCAGTCTTGCGGCCTCGCACATGACATTGACCTCGTCGCTGGAAAGCTGCGTCAGGCCTTCTGGTGATCGCAACGCTTCAGTGTCGGGTGTCAGGAACCGAGCGAGGGATTTTCCGATATTTCTGACATCGGCCGGGACGACTTTGCGTCGCCGGGCTGCATCGGCGAGAGCTCCCAGCAACTCGGTCTGATGTTGGGGCGAATCGTTAAGACCCTGCGAGATTCGATACACCAATGCCAGCTCCGATGGCTCGCCGATTGGAGCGATTGATTTCGCAATCTCGACGCGTTCGTCGTCCGACACGCCGTCCTCGTTCATCAGCGCCACGAGTGATTTCGCAATGCCGGCAGATCCTGCAGCCTGAGCGGCGAATGTCAGATGCCGCGCGTTACCCGCAAAGAGGTTGTCGCCTTCACGCAGCCGCGGGACCCAGACCGGCCCCAGTTCCCATGCGGTCAACCACAACGCGTAATTCAGAAACCGATCCACCGGGCTGTCGAGTGCCCGCATCGCGGCCGCGACTGAACTGGCCTCTCGTAGATTGCCCAGCACGCGCACGGATTCCAGCCGGACGCGCGGGTGCGCATCCGCAACTCCACGAGTCAGCAAATCGAGCCGGTCCGGCAAATGCTCCTGCCATTCCTGAATGACCCGGATGCCCGCGGCGCGGACGCGAGGATCGGCCGCGACCAGCACTGACTCAAGCAGCTCACGATTGACCGACCGCACGGACTGCGACACCCACAGACCTTCCAGCCGCAACTGCTCGGTGTCCGCGTCCTTTGGATCGAGCTTACTCAACCACTCGGAAAGGACCGGGATGACCTGTTCAGCTCCGCGAGCTTTCAGCACGAGTCGCGCGCGTTCACGCGTCCAGTCTTCGGGCGACTTGAGTTGGTCGAGCAGGTCAGGGACAGTCGCATCGACAAGTTGCGGGCGTTTGACGACGGGTCTGCCCTTGTAACTGACTCGCCAGATGCGGCCGTGGACGTGATCGCGGCGTGGATCACGAAAGTCGACTTCGCCGTGCTGGATGATCGGGTTGTACCAGTCGGCAATGTAGATCGCTCCGTCCGGTCCCATCTTGATATCGATCGGCCGGAACGCGACGTGAGGAGTCTTGATCAGTTCGACCTGCTCGCGCGCGGCGAACCCGGCGCCGTCTTCGCTCAGAATGAAGCGGCAGACACGATGGCCCCGGAAATCGTTGGTGAGCAGGTTGCCCTGCCAGTCGTCGGGCAAGTGACGACCGCTGACCATTTCCAGTCCGCAGTACTTGGGACTGCCTGAGTTGAGACCGGGAAACAGCTTCGGGACGTCACGAGCCGTCTGGTAGGCCGCTCCGGGAATCACATAGTTGATCCCCTGGCCACCGGCGCCGTCGGTCGCGAACGACTGACCGTAGCGGTCGAAGTGATGCCCCCAGGAATTGACCCAGCCGCGAGCAAACACGTCCAGCTCCATCGTCTCCGGGCGGAAACGCCAGATACCGCCAGCGTTCAGCCGACGGACACCCCACGGCGTTTCAATGTGGCTGTGGATGTAGATCGACTGATTGAAGTACAGACGTCCGCCCGGACCCCATCGCAGCGTGTGCATGATGTGATGCGTGTCTTCTGTACCGAACCCCGACAGCACGACGCGTTCCTTGTCGGCCTTGCCGTCGCCGTTCGTGTCTGACAGATGCAGCAGTTCCGTGCTGTTGGCCACGTAAGCTCCGCCGTCACCCGGAACAACCGCCGTGGGAATCAGCAGGCCGCCGGCGAACACGGTGGTCTTCTCGGCGACGCCGTCGCCGTCCGCGTCTTCGACGATCAGGATTCGATCGTTCGCCTTTTCACCTGGTTTGATGTGTGGATACACCTCGGAGCTGGCGATCCACAGCCGGCCCTGGGCATCGAAGTTCATCTGAATCGGCTTGGCGATTTGAGGATCAGCCGCAAACAGATTCACCTCGAACCCGTCCGCAACAATGAACGACTTGCGCTCGATCTCTGGATCGGGGTCGGGAATGTCCTTCAGATTGCGCTGTGCCTGCGCTGTTTGATTCAGCAGCAGGACTGCGCAGGCCAGTAACCCGAGAAGTCGTCGTGGCATGACGTATGTCCTTAGGTCCTTCGGTTCCGGGATCGACCAGGTTGTTTTCGCAGAATCGTCGAGGTCAGAGTTGATTGTCGATTGATGATTGTTGATTTTCGAAGTGGAAGTCCTTGAGGACTCTGACCATTTCACATGATGACGAGTCCCGGCACTTCGCCGATCGCTAATCATCAATCAACCCGACTGCCGCGCAGCGGCCCCGGCTTCTGAGCCTGTCTCTGCCGGGCCAGGCAGTCGCGTCTAATACAGGGCCGTCGCCAGCTTTCGCCGGTACTCACCGACCAGCGCGCTGCCGTCTCCCAGCACGCTGAACAGGTTGACCATTTGTTCGCGTGCTGACTCGGCGGCGTCGCTGCTGCGGTCGCGCTGAACAATCGCCAGCAATACGTCCAGCGCGTCCCGGTGCAGTCCGTCGACTGCCATCGCTTCGGCCAGTTTGATCTGCAGCGTTGCATCTTCCGGATTGGCATCGGCCGCGGTTCGCGCTTCCAGCAAACCGCCGGATTCCTCCGCACTGGCCCGCATTTCAAGTTGTGCTTTCAGAGACTTCGCTTCCGGTTCCAGAAACCCGCGGCGTTCCAGTTCCGCGATCAGCGTTCCTCCCTCTTCATCCAATCCCTGGGCAACAAGCACGCGGGCGAGGTGAATTTTCGTGGCGTCAATCGCTTCAAGTTCGAGTGACTCCCGCAGCTTTGCGATGGCGGTCGTTGGGTCGGCAACCTCCAGTTTCAATGCTTCCTGCAAAAGCTGCTGGGCGCGGGACGGGACAAACTGTCCGACCCACTGACGAAGCTGATCCTCGGGAACCAGACCCATGAACTGATCAACCGGACGCCCTTCGGCAAACGCAACCACGTGCGGGATCGACTGGACCCCCATCATCTGAGCCAGGTCCTGGCACTCGTCGATGTTGATCTTCGCCAGCAGCACGTTGCCACCGGCCTCGTTGACGACCTTCTCCAGGATCGGCGCCAGTTGCAGACACGGCTGACAACTCGGAGACCAGAAGTCCACGATGACCGGTGTTTCCATCGATCGTTGGATGACGTCGTCTTCGAAGCGTTCCGTGACGACGTCGAATACATTTGAGACAGGGTCTGCCATCAAGTGATCTCCTGGTGTGATGCGGCGAGTCGGAGTCGCAGTTTTCGAGCTGCTGCCCGAACAACTCCGCGGTTGCGCATTGAGTTCTGCGAGGACCCTGTCGCCTCCGAAAAGTCACAGCCTGTTAGCCGTACACCTGCAAGATACCGGATCGACCGAGTTCAGCAACAACCCGCGAGGGGCATGCACGTTGGTATCGGTATCTCGTTTGGCCTCCGAATTCCGTCGCGATACACTGAATCTCTCATTTCTATCCGTGTGCCATTCTGCATGCCACTTTGACAATTTGATGGAGCGGGCCATGACTCCAGACGAAGTTCGCGTCGCCGCGGTTGCGCGATTCAAGCAGGGCAAGGACGCGCTCACGAACGGGGATCCTGAAGCAGCTGTCTCGCTGTTTCAAAAGGCGCTCGAGCTGTCGCCCGAGTCGGCTCAGGTGCGCCGTACATTGCGGGATACGCAACGCAGGGTCGTTCCCCAGAGGCACGAGTTGCCCCAGGAGTCGAGCCGGAAGCTGTCCAGTCTGAAAATGCACATGAAGGTCATGGAGGCTGAGGGTGACTGGAAGAATCTTGAAAGAGCGGCGGAAGAGGCAGCCAGTCTTGATCCGTGGGATGTCGACGTTGAAGCGATGACGGCCGCCGCCACACTGGGCCTCGAATACCGCGCTACCGTATTCGTGTTCTACCAGCGTGTCGCCAAACGCGAACCCACGAACACAACCTACCTGCGGCGGTGTGCCTCGCTGCTTGAGCTGAACGGTCAGGACGAAAAGGCCTTTGAGTTCTGGCACCGCATCCAGCGGGTGGATCCAGGACATTCGCTGGCGCGGAAGCGCGTCGACGACGGACTGGCCAAGGGATTCGTTGCACCGGCCATTGCGAAGAAGCCGTCGTCGCCGGGATTGTTTGGTGGAGACACGGTTATTGGTGAAGGTGACACCTCGCACGGAGATAAAAAAGTCCCGACCGAAGCCATGGCCAAACTTCGTGCGACGCACGTCGACCCTGACAGTGGCATGTCTGCGGACAGTGGCATGTCTGCCGACAGCGGTATGTCTGCCGACAGTGGTATGTCTGTGGCAAAGCCCTCTGCGAGACCACACGCGGCGGCTGGTCATTCCAGTCCTCCGGCTGCACAGCAAGGACCGTCTGGCCCTCCGGGACCGCGTACAGGACCAGTCGGTCCGCCATCGGCGGGTCCATCGCGACCGCCAGGAGCCGCCAGACCATCCCCATCACCCGGTGCAGGTCCAGCCACGCCTCCTCCCAGTGTCCGTCCACTCGGTGCAGGTCCAGCCGCACGCCCTCCGGCCGTCCGGCCGCCGGGTGCAGGTCCAACCGCTCCTCCTCCGACCGTGCGCCCATCCGGTGCCGGACCAGCAGCGCCTCCTCGGACCGTCCGTCCAACCGCCGTGCCAACGGAGGCTCGTTCCTCTGCACTACCGTCTCGACTCGATCGATCGGAGCCGTTGCCTGGATCTGGCCTGTCAGCGCCGCCGCCGAGCGTCGGTGTCTTACCCGTAACTGCACCAGCACCCGCAGATCCCGAACGGGAGTTCTCCGTATCGATTCCGGATGACATGCCCGAGCATGTGCAGCACCTGTTGTCCGTTGCCAGTTCGATGGTCGCACGCGATCTCTCGTCAGACGCGTGCAGCGTGCTGGAAACAGCCGTCCCGCTTTCGGACGGAGACGCATGGATCAAAGGGATGCTGATGCTGCTCAAACGACGGCCAGTGGCTGACCGACCAGACTGCGATGACGAGCTTGTCGACATTCGCCCGGCGAACGCGTCGTCATCGTCGGATGTTTTCGTGGAATAACGCCACGTTTGGCGCGGGTCTCTGACCCCTACGTTCGGCGCGGGTCTCCGACCCCGCCGACTTTCTGACCGAAGGTCTCCGGCGATCTTCCTTCCAGTCTCAAACGTGCCAGGAGGCAACCGGGGAGACCTTCGGTCGGTGCTTCGGCGGGGTCGGAGACCCGCGCCGAACACGCGGTCTCCTGCTATTTGCCGTCCAGTCTCACACGTGCCGGTAGTCAGCCGGGTCGATGCGATGCTGTTTCAACAACCGGTACATTGTCCCGCGCGGGAGATTCGCCTCGTTGGCGGCGGCCTGTACATGTCCGCGATGCCGCTTCAGCAGACTGGTGAAATACTCGCGTTCGAACCGAGCCGTGAATTCTTTCCGCAGCTCGAAAAATCCGCGAGGTTGCTCACCGCCCGTTCGATCGACCGACGCCAGCAACGCCACAGGCAGGTCCTCGGCACCAATGATGTCACGGTCGGACAGTGTGATCGCGCGGCGGATGACATTCTGCAGTTCGCGTACATTGCCCGGCCAATGGTGCCGTCTTAACAAGGCCCACGCTTCCGTTGAAAACGCCGGAACCGGTCGCTCCATTTCACGACTGAATCGTTCGGAAAACGACTCCGCCAACAGCCCCAGATCGTCCCCGCGTTCGCGCAGCGGGGGAAGATCGATGCGCACGACGTTGATCCGGTAGAACAGGTCCTCGCGAAACTGCTGTGCCTGGACCATTCGATCCAGATCGCGGGCGGTGGCCGCGACAACGCGCACGTCGATATCGACTTCGACATTTCCACCCACGCGACGCAGTCGCCGTTCCTGCAGAACTCGTAATAGCTTCGCCTGCAGGACTGCCGGCAGATCGCCGATCTCGTCCAGAAAAAACGTCCCGCCACTGGCGGCTTCCAGCAGTCCCTGTCGTTGCCGGTCTGCACCCGTAAATGCACCGCGCTCGTAACCGAACAGTTCGCTTTCGAGCAGGTTTTCGGGAATGGCCCCGCAGTCGACTGGTACGAAAGAGCCATTGGCACGACGGCTCAGTTCGTGCACGGACCGCGCGATCAGTTCCTTGCCGGTACCAGTTTCACCCAGGATCAGCACGTCGACGTTCGTGTCGGCCACACGCAGCAGCGTGTCGTGGACTTTCTGCATGGCCGGGCTGCGGCCAAGGCATTGTTCGATGGACGGACGTGCTTTCACTGGATTCCAATCTTGCCGTTGTCGTCCCATCGCTTGCCGAAATGCGTCACTCGAAGGCCAGTGTTCTGTCAGGCCTTTAATCAGGGTGGCTGGGGTCGAACGAAGTGAGCCCCCAGACGTGTTTACTGGGGGCTCGCG
>CAUZFZ010000109.1:0-37334 GCA_963579025.1 Planctomycetota bacterium
CAATAGGCGCCTTGGCCCATCGTCCATGAATTCCCATTGGAGCCTCCCGGCTGAAACCACCGGGAGGATAGCGCGATGGTCGACAAACAGCCAGGGACAATCGCCCCGATTAAATCGACAGCCCCCTATGCCGGTGGGTATTTCTTTGATCGATCGACGTCCGGCTTTGACGCGATTGCGGGGCCGCGAGTCCGAGCAGAACTGCGGCTCTACGATCTTGACTGGCTTGGTGCCGGCTCGCGGCTGGTGCTCGGCGGGCAGTACCAGTACGACGACGTGCGAGGTTCTCAAGGCGGTGCGCTGCTTCAGGTGCGCGTTCCGTTCGGGCCCGGCGCATCACGGCCCATGAATCGCCTGCAGCGCCGCATGTTGAACGCGATCGTACGTGATGATGACATTGTCACCAATACTGGTCGCCGGGCCGATGAACGTGCTTTGCTCGCCAAGACCAACCAGCGAATCAATGCTGTGACCGTTGTTGATGGGATGACTTCGAATGTTCCCGGCGTCGTTGCGGCCGCATCGAATGATCCCGGCGACCTGGTCGTATTTGACTCCAGTCAGGGCACGATCCAACCGAGTGCCACGATTCAGTTGCAGCCTGGTCAAACGATTGGCGGGCAATTCCAGGTCATTGGTGAGACCACGGGAGCGATAGTCACCTTTGGCCAGCGCCCAACAGTGAGCGATCCCACAAACGTATTCGACATCTTCACGCTCGACGACGGTACAAGCCTTCTTGGGCTCAACATAACCGGCGGAGCGAATGGCATTGGCGGCGACGACGTGACTGGCTTTTCTTTGTGTGACAATCACGTCAGCAGTGCAGTGGGTTCGAATCAGGGCGAAGGGTTGGGGAACGGACTCAGACTTCAAGGCGAGAACTCTGGCCAGATCATTTACAACGTATTCATGGGTAATGAGACGAACGGTCTTCAGATCAGGGAATTTACGGGAGGTCTGATCTCCGGAAACACAGCCAGTCAGAACGGAGACGATGGATTCGACATTGGAAACGTCGAGGTTGGCGGTTTTTCAGGCGGCATCTTCGAGAACAACGTCGCCAACGAAAACATGGACGACGGATTTGACTTCGTAGTCATTGAGGGCGGTGAGATACGAAATAACCGGGCAACGGGCAATAGTGAGAATGGGTTCAAGATACTCGAAATGGACGCCGGTATCTTTAGCGGCAATATCTCCGGTCAGAACGGTGACGACGGTTTCGACTTTGACGGTTTCCTTGGTGGCGTCTTCGAGAACAATTCCGCATCTGGCAACAGCGACGATGGATTCGACTTCGAATTCGTTGAGGGCGGTGAGATACGAAATAACCGGGCAACGGGCAACAGTGAGAATGGTTTCGAGATATTCGAAATGGACGCCGGTATCATCAGCGGTAATATCGCCAGTCAGAGCGGTGACGACGGGTTCGACTTTGGCGGTTTCCTTGGTGGCGTCTTCGAGAACAATTCCGCATCTGGCAACAGCGACGATGGATTCGACTTCGAATTCGTTGAGGGCGGCGTGATTCGGAACAATCGAGCAACAAACAGCGACGAAAACGGTTTCGACTTCGACCTCATCGAAGGAGGTCAAATTACAAACAATCAGGCAGCCGATAATACCGAGGACGGTTTCTTCATCTTTAGATTTGCAGGGCAGAATATGGCGACATTCGCCAACAACTCCGCACTGCGCAATACGGTCAATGGCTACAACATCATCATGGGGATTCCGCAGACCGGCGGCGGCAACATGGGCAGTGGCAACGGAGCCAACGACGTCGGGCCTTGACTGACACGTCAGCCGGCCGTGGAGCAATGGCTGCCCGTCGTTGATCTGATTGACTTGCCGTCGGGTGTCACGCCTGCGACTGGCTGGCGCGGACCGGTTGGAGCAGTACCATTGCCAGCGGTGGCACGGTCAACTCAATGCTCTGGTCGAACCCGTGAGATGGCGTTTCGACGCTGTACATGCCGCCTTCGTTACCGACGTTGGTGCCGCTGTAGATGGACGCGTCGGAGTTGAAGATCTCGTTGTAGAAACCGCGACGGGGAACTCCCACGCGATAGTCTTTGCGGACGACGGGCGTGAAGTTCAATATGGCCACGACACATTCGTTCTGGTCCGCCGACCATCGGATGAATGCGGCGACGCTGTTCTGCGAGTCATCACATTGAATCCACTGGAATCCGTCAGCGGTGAAGTCCCGTTCGTACAGAGCGGGCTCTTCCCGATGCAGCCGGTTGAGGTCGCCAATCAGGCGGCTGAGGCTGTCGTGGTTCGGGAACTTCTGCAGAGCCCAATCCAGTTCGGTGTCGTGATTCCATTCGGTCCACTGTCCCAGTTCACCACCCATGAACAGCAGCTTTTTGCCCGGCATCGCGTACTGGTAGCAATACAGCATCCGCAGGTTGGCAAACTGCTGCCATTCGTCGCCGGGCATCTGTGAGAGCAGCGAACGCTTGCCATGCACGACTTCATCATGTGAGAGCGGCAGTACGAAGTTTTCGTTGAAGGCGTAGATCATGCGGAACGACAACTGACCCTGATGATGGCCGCGATGAATCGGTTCGCGGCGCATGTAGGTCAGCGTGTCGTTCATCCAGCCCATGTCCCACTTCATGCTGAATCCGAGACCGCCGGTGTACACAGGTCGCGAAACGCCCGCCCAGGCTGTCGATTCCTCTGCAATTGTCAGAATGCCAGGGAACTCGCCGTGCAGGGTCGTGTTGAGGTCCTTCAGGAACGAGATTGCTTCGTTGTTCTCGCGTCCGCCGACTTCGTTAGGAACCCACTGCCCGGAATCGCGTGAGTAGTCGAGATAAAGCATCGACGCGACCGCATCGACGCGGATTCCGTCAACGTGATATGCCTCGCACCAGAAACGGGCGCTGGCCAGCAGGAATTCCCGGACCTCGCTACGGCCGTAGTTGAAGATGTACGTGTCCCAGTCGGGGTGGAATCCCAGACGCGGATCCTCGTGCTCGTACAATGCCGTGCCGTCGAATCGGCCGAGCGCATGCGGATCGGTCGGGAAGTGGGCCGGCACCCAGTCGATCAGCACACCCAGACCGGCCTGATGGCAGCGGTCCACAAATTCCATGAAACCCTGTGGCTCGCCGAAGCGGCTTGTGGGGGCGAAGTACCCCGTGACCTGATAACCCCACGACCCATCGAACGGATGCTCGGTGATCGGCAGGAGTTGCAGGTGCGTGTACCCGAGCTGCTGTACGTACTCGATCAGTTGATCGGCCAGTTCGTGCCAGTTGAAGAACAAGCGACCATCAGTGGGACGTCGCCACGAACCCAGATGCACTTCGTAGATCGAGACCGGCTGTTCGAGCCAGTTCGTTTGCTCGCGATGTTGCAACCATTCGCCGTCGTGCCACTCGAATCCAGACAGGTCACAGACGACCGAACCTGTGGCCGGGCGCATTTCCGACTGAAACCCAGCGGGATCGGCCTTTTGCTGAATCTCACTAGACTGCGTGCGCAGCGAGTACTTGTAGCACTCGCCCGGCCCGATATCGGGAATGAACCCTGACCACTTGCCTGAGTCACTCGACTGCAGGGCAAATGAGCCGTGCTGCCAGCCATTGCGGTCGCAGATTACGGATACTTCCTGCGCATTGGGTGCCCAGACACCGAACCGCACTCCTGCGATCCCGCTTTCCTGCGTGAGATGTGCTCCAAGTTGATACGTCATTGTGCGTGGATTCGAAGTCGAACTGTCGCCGTCATCATCCACCGTATCGCTGACCGAAGGTTGCGACGGCAGAATGTTCGACAGAGGTTCGCGGGGATGTGTAATCGGTTTCAGGACCCGCTGCGCATCCTGTCGCGTTGCCTGGGGGTCCGGTTGTGTTGGGCTCATTGGATCAACTTCCGTGTCGGGGCCCGCTCGGATATTCCTCGGTCGACGGCCGAGCGAAGTGCCAAACTGGGGGGGATTCTACCGAGGGCCGTTGAGCAGACGACCCGCAAGCCAGCCCCGCACTGAAAGATATCAGCGATTCGCTGGTCAGGTTTCGGTAGACGGCGCAGGCAGAATATCCCCTACGACCATCTACTCAAGTATGTCGACCGCGTTTTCCTGCAACTTGAGCCCGGCGCGGCATCCAATCCGGCTGGGCGGCGGGTTCCAGACTGTCCCGCACGCTAAGCGAGTCGTTTAAAGCCACTCTGCAAGTTCTGTCAGACATCGCAGTTGGGTGAATGTGATGTCTGCTCCGGCCGCGAGGCAACTGTGTTCGGTTTGGGGAGTCATCAGCTCGGAGACGACGACGATTCGCGAGTCCGGCGACTGAATTCGGCAGGCGCGAATCCGGTCACGCGTTCCGGCGTCTGGCACACCGATGTGCAGAACCTGCAATGAGGCATCGTTGTTGCCAGTCAGCTTGATGCCCATCGCTGCCAGTCCGTCGCCGAGGAAATCACAAAAGGTCCGGTCGTCGCCGGAAATACGGGCCGTCAGCGAACGGTCTTCCAGCCTGACTGCGGCGGGAATGGCATGCAGCGCCGCGAATGTCTCGTCGCGCGACATTGTGGCGGGAAGCGGCGCCGCACCATGTTGCAGTTGCCGCAATTCCGACTGGATGCGAGTTTTGGCGTGCCGTAAGGGAACACTCCACGCCACCGGCCAGAGCTGCTCGGTGCGGCCGATCGATTCGCACCACGGCCCGAAGACAACGACCCACCGAGCCAGTGGTAACCGCCCGATTAACTGCTCGGCCTGAGAACGCGGGTACTCGTCGGGAAAGCCCTGCCAGACCACGACGAAGTCTGGTGACCAGGATTCAACATCAATCAGGTCCAGAGCCGCCGACAGCGTCGCCGCATGTCGGGCGTCATCAGAAACCAACCCCTGCTGCAGCGGCGCGAATGCCGGGCCGACAACGTCCCCGATCAGTAGGATGGCCGCATTGCTGGTTGCGGTGTCTGGGTAATTTGAGTCTACGTGTAACAAGGACTCGCCTTCTCCACTGGGACAGGTCGGAGCATTCACTCAGTTGGCCAGCAACCAGCCGACGGCCGCATCGGCTGCGTTCTGTTGCGCCGAGGACGTGACCTTGTTCCCCTGCTCCGCGGCGTCGTAGGCCGAGATCGTAATTTCCGGAACCTTGCCCTGCTCGCCACCGAACCACAGCGCGTGCGGCACCGATAACGCCAGCAGGCTGGGCAGATCACCGTATTTCACGGCGCCGGGCACAAAGCTCGGATCGCGATAGCTGGTCAAATTGGCGAATCGGAATCCCGCGGTATCAACAGCCAGTTTGTCGATTGCGTTACCGGCGATCGTACGAGCCGCAGCCGCAATTGCAGCGGCTCCGTCAACGCCGATCACGTTGACTCTCTTTGGCTTGTGTTCGTCGTTGCGGATCCACGTGACCAGCGTCAGCACATCATGGACGCGTGAAGCGAAAACTGTTTCGTTGTAACCGAACGTATAGGCCGCCGATTCCCGAGTGTTTTTGACGACTGCCTGTTGAGTCAGCGGCTGATCGCCGGCAAGAAACTCGCCTTGCCCGAACAGGTCCGGCGCGACGACCGAGGCCCCGCCGTCCAGCAGGCGCTGTACTTCAGAACGCACGTCACCGCCGTTGAACATGCCTTTCTTGCCGGCTCCGTCGAGCCAGATGACAACGTCACCATTCCACTCGATTGTCGTTGGAAACAGCGAGATGATCGGAAACTCTTCGGCGGCAGACTGCAGTCGTAGAATGTCTTCGAAGTAGATGTATCCGGCTCGTTTTTCCTTATCCACCATCGTCCGCTGGATATCGTCCGGGTTCGGCATGCCGCGCCCGATCAAGGTGGCAAAGGCACCACCAACAATCTCACGAAAGCGATCCAGTGAGCTGGCGTCCTTCGGCAGCAGCGACTTGAGCTGCTTGTCGGATTCAACGGCGAGGAATTCCGTCAGTTCGCGTTCGTGAGCGTCACCCCCGGCCGGCCGGGGATGTTCGTCGTTCCAGACGGTGTGCTCTGCGGGCGTCAACGGCTTGTAATCAGGCTCGGCCGGAACTTTGTCGAAGCCCAGCTTCAGATGCGTGTTGAACCAGTCGTACATCGCCGAGCGCGTCACGTAGTTGTAGTTGTGTGGAAAGTGCAGTTGCGGGTGACACAGCACGTTGTCCTTGGCTCCCAGCATGCCATACAGCTCCTGCAGCTGCGGATAGCCCTTCGTCATCATCTCTTTCGTCCAGTCGTTGGCCGAGGTCATGGCCTGCGGCTTCGGAGCGAACAGAGCCGCCAATTCGACATTGCCCGTACCGACCCGCAGCAGGCAACAGTTCTCGCACGTGCAGCCCCCCTGCATGGATGTTGAGACCATTCCGTTCGGGAACGCGGCGATCGGGCGGGAATCAATCGCACACAGCAGAATTGTTTGAGTTCCGCCGCCACTTCCACCGGTCACTGCCAGACGATTCGCGTCGACATCGGGAAGCTGCTGCAGAAAGTCCAGACAGCGGACGGAGTTCCAGGTCTGAATGCCCATGATGCTCTGCAGTCGCATTTCCGCCTGAGCACTGAACAGTCCCCAGTTTTCTTTGCCTTCAAAGTCCGGGCGCTGTTTCCCAAAGCGATGGGCAAGCTGAAACGAAATCTGCTGGCTGTCCGCGTAACCCAGCATGTCGAAGATAAACACCACACAGCCCAGTCGCGCGAGATGGGCACACCGGGCCAGCTTGGGGAACCGACCCGATTCTTCGTACTTCTCGCCGCCGCTCTTGATAAGTCCCGCCATTGCTTTGGCGCCATAGTCCTGCAGACGCCCGCCATGACCGTGCGGACACAGCACGCCGGGTCGCTTCACGCCTTTCTTGCCATCGGACGGACGGAACAGCAGGCCGGTCACGAAATGATTGGGAACGCCTTCGAAGTAAACTTTTTCGACGGTGAAACCCGGACGCTCGACCTTGCCGTGAATGACGGGGTTCAGTGGCGTTCGCTCTGGCAGCGGCCACAGGCCCGTTGAGACAAGCACGCGGCGTTTGAGATCCGCCGCGCGAGCTTCCCATGCGGCCTTGCCGGCTGGTACTTCAAACGGGAAGTAACCATTGAGGTCTTTGCGCGGTTCAAGCCGACTGTCATTCGGGAGTTGCCCCTGAGCATAGACCCTGAGGTCCACGTCTCCGGCCCTCGCCGTAAGAGTCATCGTCGTGGCGACGATCACCGCGGCCAGGCAGATAAATGAAGACAACGCGTGCCGACTTCGATTCAACATGTCACATTTCCTGTTGAGTCATCGGTTGGTGAGACAGTGCAAACCTGATCGCGAACGGTAACCCGTTCTCGTGGCGTGTTGAACCGTGAGCTGAGTCGACAACGACTCGCCTCACGTAACACAGACTGAATCCCAGAGTGGCGGGCACGGCTCAATGCCCGTAGAAAAACGCGACTCAACTGCCACCGATTCTGAATGGGACGCACTCCATGAAAATCGTCTTTGCCGAAATTGCCCAGGAAACTGATTCCTTCAGCCCAATGACAACGGGCATTGCTGAGTTCGAGACCTATGGGCTGTATCGTGGCTACGAGATGTTTGATCGACTGGCCGGTGTTGGTCCACTGGGTGGGTTTTTAGAAGTCGCTGCAGAGCAGGCTCCCGAGGCCGAGCTGATCCCGATCATCCGAGGCTGGGCCAGCGCTGGCGGGACGATTCTGGCAGAGACGCTCGACTCGTTGACCAGCGAGCTGATTGAGGGACTGAAGTCCGTCCTGCCGGTCGATGCGGTGTTTCTTTCGCTGCACGGCGCGGCATCGGCTCAGCAGGACGACGATGTCGAGGGGTTCGTTCTCAGTCGGGTGCGTGAGGTCGTCGGTGAGGACATACCGATCGTCGTACCGCTCGATCATCACGCCAACGTCACGGAGCGGATGATCGACTGTGCGGACGTGCTGGTCGGCCACGAGACTCAGCCGCACGACACGCTGGCCACCGGACGCAAGGCGGCCCGCATTCTGTTCGGCATGCTGCGAGGTGATATCGAGCCAACGCTGGCATGGCGGAAGATTCCGATGATCACTCCACAGGACCAGTTTCTGACGTCGGGCGGACCGATGAAGGCATGGTTCGACCAGGCACGCAGACTGGAAACGCAGGAGCATGTGCTGGACGTTTCACCGTATCCCATGCAGCCATGGCTCGACGTGGCGGAGGGCGGGTGGTCGGTGATTGTGCATACGGACGGCGCTCCAGAACTTGCCGATGAACTGGCTGCCGACATGGCGAACCGCGCGTGGCGGACTCGCGAGGAGTTCTGGCGGTCAGAACGAGTTGCGCCGGACGAAGCCGTTCGACAGGCCGACGCTGCCGGAGAAGGACTGATCATTCTCTCGGACACCGGCGATTCCGTGTACGGCGGCGCTCCGGGTGACAGCACGTGTTTATTGCGGGCAATCCTCGACAACGTGGACGCGGACAGCGAAGCAGTGTTTCTTGTTCCGATGATCGACCCGATTGCATTGCAGACGGCCATCGACCTGGGGACCGGCGGAGAGTTCAACCTAAGCGTCGGAGCCCGGGTGGACAATGTCTTCAGTCAACCAGTCGAGCTAACCGGACAGGTCGTATCGATATCCGAAGGACACACGGCGGATCTGGCTGAGCGTGGTGCCTGCGAACTGGGAAGAACCGCACTCATCGCTGCCGGACCTGTCCGACTGGTCCTACTGGAGCAACGCAGTTTCGCCATCAACCATCCGGTGCTGTACGAACATCACAAACTGGATGTGTCATCGGCCCGGGCGGTCGTCGTGAAGACCGCCAGCAACTTTCAGTTCTTCGCGAACTGGCGCAGCGGACTGATCCGAGCGGACACGCCAGGCATGACACAGTCAGACCTGAAGGCCTTCAACTGGAACCGCGTCCCGCGTCCCATGTACCCCCTGGACGAAGTGCCCGAATGGGACGCCGACTCCGGTTGGGCGACGTAACACGTAACCTGGCTCTGACAATGCACTACTACGGCGTCAACTGTGAATAGTGGGATCGGGTGGCTGGCGGTCGAGCGTAGCGAGCCCCCGGCACTGCAACTGGGGGCTCGCTGCGCTCGACCCCAGCCACCCCAATATCAAACGTTGATAAAGCACCAGGTGGCTGGTTCACGCAGCCCAGTGCTTCATCGCCGCTTCTTGTGCTGATTTGATAGAGTGTTCTCTTGCAACCTGCCAGAGTGTTTCTGTGGCCGTTCATTGGGACCGCTCCATGACCTTCCGCCTGCGGATTGACCCGCGACCTGAAGAGAAGCTGGCCGCGCTGACGCTGCGTGACGAGCACGACGTTCAACTGGCCGCTCGGCAGGTGCGGCTGGCTGATCACAGTCCTGCCGATTGGGAAGGCGCGTTCGACGCCCGCCGCTACGTGCGGCACTACGAACAATCCTTGCGGGAAGGCACCGAATCACAGGCCCGCACCGCTGAGCAGTTGCTGGAGCGAATCGGCGTGTTCCTTGGACACACGGTCCTCGGCGGGCAGGACGGGGCAGGCAGCAATCTGCTCGCGCCGCTGATTGATGCGGCAGGAAACCATGGACGACAGACGCTGATCGTGGAACTGGCAGGACAGGCGGACAACCTGCTGACCGCCGCCTTCGCCAATGTGCCGTGGGAGATCGCCCGGTCCCAGGCCGGTCAACCCACTCTGCTCGATCAGAACATTGTCGTGCGGGCCGTCGCTGCTGACATGCCCGAACTCCACGACCCGGTCGCCGCCATCACTCTGCCGCAGGACCAGTCGCTGAAAGTGCTGCTGGTCTTTGCCGAAGCGCCCGGTGCCCGTCCACTTGCCATGCGGCAGGAACGCCGCGAACTGCTCGATCTGTTCTTCGACCAGGTGCTGCGACGGAACAATGTCACCATTGACGTCCTGTGCCACGGTGTCACGAAGGACCGGCTGGTCGAGCAGATCACGCGGGCCGGCGGTTATCACGTGGTCCACTGGAGCGGACATGGTCTGCATAACTGCGTCGACCTGATGAAGACCGACGGCACGGCAGATCGGCTGACCGGTGCCGGACTGGTGAATCTGTTCCGCACCGCCGGTGGCTTCCAGCCGCATCTGGTGTTCCTGAGTGCCTGCCTGTCCGGCAGCGTGATTACTGTCAGCGACTGGGTCTCGCTGCGGATGTTGATCGCCGGCGAGCGCGGCGGCGGTGGCGACGTTTTGACCGACCGTCAGTCGCTGGACGACATCCTGTCCGATCCCGCCGGGTTTACCGGTATGGCGCTGGAACTGCTACGCGCCGGTGTGCCTCAGGTGGTCGCCATGCGGTACGAAGTTGGCGACACGTTCGCGCGTGAACTGGCTGGCAGATTTTACCGGCATCTGCTGGTCGATCCAGCCGCGCATGACGTCGACAGCGCACTGACGCTGGCCCGCACGGAACTGCTGAACGATACCGAACACGCGGCCGAATACTTCGCGGTGGACCATGCCACACCACTGATGTTCGGCCGCTCGGGAAGACTGCCGCGTCCCGCCGCGAAGCGGAGCGCGCAGTTCGAGCTGCGTGATCCAAAACCATCGCCCGTGTTGCGCGCCAGTCGCGAACTGGAGCCGCATACCGGCTTCGTCGGTCGCAGCCGTGAACTGCGCAAACTGGCCGGTGCATGGCTGCCGCTGCTGCCCGGCGCCGTGCCAGATGAGAACACACAGCCATCGGCTGTCGCGCTGTTGCAGGGGATGGCCGGGCTGGGCAAGACAGCACTGGCCGCTGAGGTCATCGACCTGTGGCATGACCGCTTCGACTTCGTCCTCGCCTGCCAGGCCAAGCCGCTGCCGCTGAGCCTGGACGATTTCTACCGTGACCTGGACACGCGACTGAAAACCGAATGCCGTGACTATCGCGAGCGTTGTCAGTCAGACGAACTGCAGGCGATCTTCATCCCGCACGACGCGGAACGAGAACCAGATGCACGCTACCAGCGGATGCGAGATAACCTGCTGCGAACGCTCGACGACTGGAAGATCCTGCTGTTGATCGACAACTACGAGCGGAACCTGGAACAGCATCCCGTCGGCGGCGGTGCGACCGGCGGTGCTCAGGTCTATCGCAGCGCCGACGCCAGATGGGACGAGTTATTGACGGCTGTGGCAGGCGGACTGGCCGACACGTCGTCGCGGCTGATCGTCACCAGCCGGCACCGCCTGGCGGCACTTACGGAACGTCGCCTTTCGCTCCGCGAAAGTGCGTCTGCAGCGCCAGCAGATCCACCGCCATTGGGTGAGGCTGACACAGATACCAAGGACGCATCTTTCGCGGAGCGAAAGGCGACAATGTGGCTGCCGCTGGGCCGGTTGCCGATGGACGAAGCCGCGTTGTGCGTTCGCACGCACACGACACTGCGGCGGCTGTTCTTCGCCGACGACGAAGGACGGGAACTGGTCGAGCGGCTGCTGCAGGTCAGCGGCGGGCATCCGTTGATCCTCGACCGGCTCAGCCGCCTGGCCGCCGACCGGACTGTGTTACGTGAGGCACTGGACGAACTGAAAGAGCAGGGCTGGCAGTCCGTGCCGCACCTGTTCAAGGTGGCGGGAACCGATGCAGAGCGCGAGGCAGAGCGGCGGTATCTGGAAGACGTCTCGATCGGTGCCGTGGACCTGCTGCTGAAGCGTCTGTCCGCGGACGCCCGCCGACTGCTGTGGCTGATCAGCCTCGCCCTCGAACCGCAGCCGCAGTCGGTCATCGCAGGCGTGTGGTCCGGAAAAAGCGCTGAGGATGAACAGCCAGACGCACTCGCGGCACTGCTCGAAGAGCTACACTCAGCCGGACTGGTGTCGCGCGAGACAGTACGACGGACATTCCTGTCCGTCGCGTCCGGCGATGATCCGGAAGCGACCAGCAGTACGAAACCCACGGAAACGCCCACGTTCGACGTTCACGAACTGGTCCGCGAGCGAGTGACCGAATGGTTCAGTTCGCATCCCGACGAACGCGGCGGTCGAACCGACACTGAGATCCAGATCGCGTACGGTGAACGCTACGCGGACCAGTTCCAGCATTGGCACATGGCAGGTGCCGAATCGGGTGTCGAGCACGCACGCGATTTCTCGGCCGAGGCGGGACGGCGGGCAGTGCGATACCTGTGCCGGGCCAGCGCCTTCGACCGGCTGGGCCGCTTCGCCAGCAGGTTTGTCACCAGCACGGTCGACCCGCGAATCCTGCGCGAGGTGATCGCCGAACTGACCGCCGTGGCCGACTCCGTCCCCGCGGGCAACGACCGTTGGAGCCTGCGCACGTACCTGGCCGACGCGATCCTCCGGGCTGGGCGGCCGGAGCAGGCGCTGCCGCTGTACGCCGACGCGGCCCGCGAAGCCGAACATGCCGGAAACTGGTCTCACGTGGCCACGATTCGCGGCAACCACGCGAACGCCCTGCGCGAGGGCGGCAATCTTCCCGAGTCCCGCGCGATGCACCTGGCCAGTGCCGCCGCGTCTCACCGCGCCGAACACCCGGACGTTCACGCGGTCGCTCGCGAGCTGGAAGCGCTGCGGATCGACGTCATGACCGGCGGGCCGGGTCTGGATGAGCCAATGACGGAGGCGAGCGGTGGGCGTGAGCCCACCAAACAACTGCCAGTCGGTATCACGAGCGGTCAGTCAACGGACAAATCCCGTGTGTCTGACGATTGCCAGCGGGCTGACGCCCGCCGCGCACCTGTGCGGGCGCAGATCGCCACCCGTCTGGATCGTCTGCGGGCCTGGTGGCAGGCGCATCAGCAGGGCAATCCGCCCGCGGAGGCCCCGGACCACGACGTCCTCGGCCGCGCCCTCGTCGGCGGCTTGGGCATCGCGGAGAACGCGACCCGGGCATCCGCCGAAATCGCGACCGGCGAGGCCGCCCGCGCGGACTGGCAAACCTGCCTCGAATTGCTCGAGGAAGCCGAGCAGACTCAGGCGGCACTCGGCATCGGCAAATTCGATCGGCTGGCGACTACGTTCAACAAGTACGGGCCGCTGATCCGACTGTTCCGCTTGGATCAGAACCCGCAACGGCTGAGCGAGACGGAACAACTGCTGCACGAATACCGCGACGCGTTTCGCGACGCGGGCGACGCACTCAGGGAAGCGAAGGCCCTGTCCGGCCTGGCCGACGTGTGGGACGAACGCGGCGACGCCCGACAGGCGGCGGAACTCGAACGCCAGGCCCTCTCACTCAAAAACAGCCTGCCCGACGCCCTCGTTCGCAGTGTCTCGCACAACAATCTGGCGAGTTACCTGGGGCGACTGGATGGCAATGGAGTAGGTCGCGAGTGGACCCGGGTAAAAGACGGGCAGGAATGCCCATCTTACAGGGTGTCGTCCGCCGGACGGCACCGGCTGGCCGCCATTGTGTACCTGCACGAACTCGGCCAGGAGCCTTGGGTGCATCGTTCGCTACAGAATCTGGCGATCGAATTGCGGCGCGGGCGTTACGAGTTGCCGAAGCTGGACGAGTTACTGGACGATGGCGAGTTCTCCGCACTGTCACGCTGGCTGACCGAGCGAGGCGTGGACCGTGACCAGCTTCGCCAGGCCCTCGACGCCCGCATCGCCCCCCTCCGCCAGCAGATCGAAGACGGTCCACAAGCCAAGCTACTGCAGTTCGTCGCCGCCATCAGTCAGCTCGCCGCAGACCAGGGTCCTGAAGCCGCCAGCGAAGCACTCGACCAGCTCGTTCCCCAGTTGATCGAGGCTGGCCTGCCGCAAGATCAGGTCAACGCACTGCTCGCAACCATCCGCTCGCAGTGGGAACAGGTCGACGGCGGCGACCTCGATGACGACGACGAACCAGCACCTGGGCCGGGCGACACCATGAGGGGCATCGACCTCAACCCGACGCGTGGCGGAGAAGAAGGCGAAGACGCATCTCCTGACGACAGTGTCTGTAGGCCGCCCGAGGATCCGTCCGACGAGAATTCCGAGACCGGAAACCCGGGCGAGGACGCGATTTCGCAGATGGTGGACTATCTCGCGGCCGTCGTCGATCCCCACAATCAACTGGTCAAAGAGCACCGCGACGGAAACGGCGAAGCCAACAACAGCGGGCAGGGGCTGCACATCGACATGGACGACGTCACAGCGCTGCCGTTTGACGCCAATGGCGACGACACGGTCACGCCGCGCGATGCTTTGCGGGCCGTGTCCGAAATCGGCCGACCGGCCGCTGGCGACCTGATCCGGTTCGACACGGATCAGGACGGCGAGATCACCTCGCTGTTGAACGCCGATGTTGTTGAGCCGGTCCCGCGGCTCTACAGCGTGTGGTTCGGCACGAACCGCCAGCCGAAGTCGAAAGACGACTTGTCAAAAGGCTTCACGTCACGGCGGTCGCCGCACGTGTATTACGGTGCGTGCGACGTCTCGATCCCCCGGTCGCATCGGCTTGGTTCCGTCGGTTCCGGCTGGTTTCGTCGGCTGATTAAGTGGACCGACGACCGGCTGAAACTGCAGACACTCCGCGGTCTGGACATCGACGGCTTCTGGCAAAGCGTGCGCGAGGACCTGGCCGCTCGGGATGACGGACAGCGGCAGGCGCTGGTGTTTCTGCACGGGTACCGCGTGTCGTTCGAAGATGCGGCGATCCAGGCGGCTCAGATCGGCTTCGACCTGAAAGTGCCCGGTCTGACCGCGTTCTTCAGTTGGCCGTCCGGCGGACGACTGCTCAACTACCGCAAGGACGGCGAGAGTATCCAGGCCAGCGAAGCATCGATCGCAGATTTCCTGATCCGGTTCGCACAGGACAGCGGAGCCGAGCGGGTTCATCTGATCGCGCACAGCATGGGCAACCGCGGTCTGCTGCGAGCCATGCAACGCATCGCCGCACAGGCGGCGGAAGCCGGAGGCGTACGGTTCGGTCAGGTGTTCCTGGCCGCTCCAGATGTGGACGTCGACGTATTTCGCGACCTGGCACACGTCTATCCGCAACTGGCCGAACGGACGACGCTGTACGTCTCGCCCCAGGACAAAGCCGTCAGCGTCTCGAGACTGCTGCACGGTGAGCAACGCGTGGGACGGACTCCGCCGGTCACCGTGCTGGACGGCATCGACACGATCGAGGTGCGGAACGGCGATCTGTTCAACCTGTTCGATCTGCATCACGGCTATTTCGCGACAGCAGCCGGTGTACTGCACGACATGTTCGACCTGCTGCGCCGCAACGCCTCACCAGACGAACGACAGCGACCGGAACCGCAACGCACGCCGGACGGTCAAACCTACTGGACGCTACCGGACTGACAGAGCGTCAACAGGTCCCGCGTCCCAGGCCCGACAGAAGCAAACAGGTTTCACGCCACCGCGCTTGTCGCGACGGTGTTCACAGCCGTGTGTCAGTCGTCCAGCGCCGCATTCACGAACTTCTCGAACGATTCGGCGGCGACGTCTTTTCCGGTGATCGATTTCACCTGCGTCGCGATCCTGTCCATGTAAACGTTGCGTGGTTCGACAACTTTTGCGCCGCGTTCCCGAGCCTGTTTGATGAATGCGCTATCGAACGGCATTTCAGTCACGTCGCAGACCGTCATGCGAGTCGCCAGATAGGACGGGTTGAATTCCGTCTTATGGCTCCCCAGTGGCAAACCCGGCTCCGCCAGCACGACCACGTCGCACAACGTGTTGTACAGATTGCCGAACGGAACGAACCGGACATCGAACTGAGTGGCGATCTGCTGCGCGGCCTTGTCATCTGGAGCCGTCACGCTGACCAGGCCGCGACGTTTGGCGATGCCGTACACCATTGAGCGGGCCAGACTGCCTGACCCGACAACCAGCACGTTCTGCTTGTCGAGCGGGCGCTTATCAGCACTGGTTCCGGAGATTCTCTTCTCAAGCTGTTTAACGGCACTGCGCCAGATTGTGTTCCAGGCCTGCCAGCCGGATCCCTTGTTGAGCAGCAGATCCGCGTACTGTCCGAGCTTCGCCGATTCTTCCAGTTCGTCGGCGAGCGGGAGCAGGACATCACCCAGATCGCGGCTCGTCACAATAGCCTTGATCTTCAGGGCGTCGAGCATGGTCTTCAGTTTGTCCACTTGATCGCTCATCAGCGGCAGACACCGGGCGTTCATTTTCAGCGCCTTGAACACTGCATTGAAACACTGGCACGTGACGTTCTCTGCCCCACCCATTCCCACGACACCGATGAACGCCGTACCGCTGTCGATGGCCCGCCAGCCGTAATAGTCGTCCAGTTCGCCGACGGTGGCCTGGTCGTCGAATGCTTCCATGCCTTTTTCAAGGGCCGCGTAGATCCACGGCGATCCATATTTTCGGCCGAGCAGCGAGAACGTCATTCCGGCGCTGCCAAGTCCCATGCCAACCGCCTGCAGTTCACGCTTTTTCGCGACGGCCGAAAGCAATGGCCAGGCGTCTTCAATCGTGGGCGTCGGCCAGGTGAACTTCACGACGTCACAGTTCAACTGCTTGGCTTCGTCAAAAATCTCCTCGATTTCGCCCTTCTCGAACGGCTTTTTGAGACTCGTGTAACTGATGACACGCTTCGTATCGCCAAACCGCGGAATGGTCTGGGCATCTTCATAGTCCAGCTCGATGTACGCCGGGCCCGACACAATTGCCTGCCGCAATAGAGTCAGCCGCTGCTCATCGGAACCTTCGAACTGTCCGCCGTCCCGCTTGCGTCGGCAGGAGATCATGACGGGCTTATCGATGCCCGCGATCAGATCGCCGACATCCGGTTCCTTGACCAGCCGATCGAGACACAACTCGACCAGGTCGCACTGTCGTGCGGCATTGAGCATGTCAACTTTGGCAAAGGTCCGCGAAGCGGGGCACACAGAGATGCAGATCATGGATCGGTACCAGGGGCAGGGATGACGTAATGAGTGACGCCGGGCCGGCCCGCCCGCGTGGATGAAGCGGTAAGAATAGACACTCGCGATACGGGTGTCACTTTGCCGGGGTCGAATCGGCAGTTGTGACGATGGTGGGTCCGCAACCTTTTCTGTAGCGAGGCCGCCCGGTATCAATCTCCAACGGCGCAGCGTCACCCGGATGTTGCGACAGAGCGCTAACGGACTGATTTAGACCGTTAGACTCCAGGCCCGTCACCGATGTATGGCCCCCGCGATTTCCATTTGAAACGCAGAGGCGCAGAGAACGCGGAGTTGACCAGACGACCTCTCCGCGAACTCTGCACCTCTGCGTTTCAAACATGTTTCAAATGAGCTCCGACCGAATCTGGTTGTGGCACTCCGCCTTGGGAATCAGAGATGAAACTTCGATGGAGCTGTTTCGGGATCATTGCCGTTATCTCATTGAGTGGGCAGATGCAGCGGGCTCACGCTCAGTTCGACGAGGACGACGAACTCGTCCCTGGCGTCCTGACCGAATTCAACGGCAGCGGTCAGCGCGTCGAACAGATCGATGTCGATATCTCCGCCGACTGGGGCGCATCTGCACCGCATTCCCGTCTCCAGCCTGGGATGTTCGCCGCGGAGTGGACGACCCAATTGCTGATCCAGCAGACTGGCCAGCATCAGTTTCACGTGTTTGCTCACGGACGAGTGTCGATCGAGCTGGACGGCAAGACGGTTCTTGAAGGGAAAGCCGACAAGCCGCAGTGGGTCAGCGGGGACGAGTTCACGCCGAGTATCGGGCTGCGTCCGTTGAACGTCAGATTTCAGAAGATAGGCGCGGCAGCCCGGATTCAGTTGTGCTGGTCATCAGAGACGTTTCCACTCGAACCGGTGCCGCCGCATCTGCTGTTCCGCGAGGGCGGGCGGCACGACCTGGCTCGTATCCAGCGAGGACGGAAACTTTTCGTCGCGCATCGCTGCGCCCGCTGTCATTCCGACGCCGAGTCTACTTCGCGTGTACTGCCTGCTCCCGATCTGAAGCGATCCGTCGCTGGGATCAGCACGCACTGGCTCATGAATAAACTGATGGGCGACGAATCGGCGCGGGGACGTATGCCGCACTTCGGGCTGAACCGTGAACAGGCCGCGGCCATTGCTCTGACTCTGCTGGAGGCCGCAAAGACACAGCCGCCGATCAACGACAAACTGCCGAAGCCAGCCAAAGGCCGTGATGACGCGAAAGACACCGCGTCCGGGCACACGCTCATCAAGTCGCTGGGCTGTCTCGCCTGTCATGCGGTCAAGCGGCTGGGAGCATCCGGCCCGTTCGCTGGCCCGGACCTGTCGGTGATCGGTGAGAAACGCACGTTGAGCTGGCTGCTCCGTTGGTTGAAGGCCCCGGCATCGCTGAATGCGAATCACAACATGCCAGTGTTCGACCTGACCAATCAGGAACGACGACAACTCGCGCTGGCACTGAACTCGCTGCAACAGGAGATCGTCAGCCCGCTCGCACTGGGAGCAACGACACCGGACGTCCTTGCCCAGGGGAAAAAACTGATGGCCGATCTGCGCTGCGCCGCGTGTCACGGTGACCCGCGCAAGCCAGAGGACATTCCAAAGCGGGCAAGGACACTCGGTAAGCCCGTCGCCGACTGGACTATCTCGTGCCTAGCCGACAAGCCGGACCTGGCCAAAGCCCGGCCGGCGTTTCCCGGGACCGATCGCGAGGCTCTGCAGGCGTATCTCGAATCAACAGGCAAGGCGGCGTCTCAGGTCTCGGCGTTTGAACAGGGCCGCGAGATGTTCGAAGTGCAGAACTGTGCGGCATGCCATCCGCGCGGCCGGTCGCGCGGTGTCATCGGCGGACTCGCGGCGAAAATCGCGGCGAGTGACGCGAGCCTGAACGGACTGAGCACGCGACTCGTCCCGCCGTCACTGACGGGTGTTGGTGACCGCTTCCGCGATGAAGCCCTGGCTGCGGCCGTTCTGGGCAAACAGCCGCGCCGCCTGCCGTGGCTGCACGTCCGCATGCCAAAGTTCAATCCTGAACGAGTCGACCAGAAAATGCTGCTGGCTCATTTCATTGGACACGACCGAATTGCGGACGGCGCACCGACATGGAAGCCAGCACCGCCTGATCAGAAAGTGTCGGACGAGGAATTGATCTACGGTCAGGAGCTCGTCGGAGTAAAGGGCTTCAGTTGCATCGCCTGTCACAAGGTCGGCGACTACGAACCGCGAAACACGGCGATGGGCACGCGCGGCTCGGATCTGCTCGGCCTGCGCAAGCGGATGCGGCGTGAGCATTTCATCCGTTGGACTCGTTCGCCGCTGCGCATCGTTCCCGGCCTGGAAATGCCGTCGTACACGCGGCCAGCTGTGGGCAGTCACGCGAAATCAGTCGATGGCCAGCTTGAGACGCTGTGGAGGACGCTCAACGATTCACGTTTCGAGTCCCCGACAAATCCCGCGTCGGTCGAGCAGTTCCTGGTGGTCGAGAGCGGCCAGAAAACCCGTATCGTCCGCGATGTCTTCACTAACCCGGAAGAGAACGGCGGTGGATATGTTGCCCGCTCATTCGCCATGGGCTTTCCGAACGGTCACAGCGTGCTGCTCGATCTCGACACACTGACGCTGCGTCGCTGGACGTTCGGGGACTTTGCCCGGCAGCGAACTGTGGGCAAGAGCTGGTACTGGGACATGGCCGGCACAGATTTCATCACACGCATGCCGACTGGTTCGGACTATGCGCTGGTGAAGCAGGGGCTGACTGGACAGGCCGCCCTCGATACCGCGATCCGTCCGGTCCGTTCAAACGCCACCGTTGGGCGGCTGCTGAGTTATGAGCCGGTGTCAGATCAATCAGTCGAACTGCGTTACCGAATGATCTTTGAATTGGCCGGCAAATCCCTGCACCTGGACATCGAAGAACTCTGGCAAGGAAATACCGACCCCTTCGAAAAGGTGAATAGCGTATCCCGCACGATCGATGTGAAGTCGATTCCGCCGGGATACGACCTGCTGCACTTTGTGCCGGTCACGGTCGACAACTCCACATTCGGGGAACCTCTCGTTGGTGCCCATGACGGTGAGCATGAATTCGTGTACGCGTCTCAACAGGATCGCAAGCAGCGAAAACCGGTTGGATTGAAGCTGACTCCCGAGAATCGCCATGCGCACGTCACAGTCAACTACTCAACGTCGATCAGGCGTCCGAGTCTGGAAACCCGCACGAAACCTGTTGAGGCCCCGCCGGCGCACGCAGTGAATTCCATGCCCGGCTTTGACGGCATTCAACTGCCATTGCCGCAGTCAATCATGCCGACGGCCATGACCGTGCTGGATGACGGTCGGCTGGCGTTTACGTCACTGAAAGGAGACGTCTATATCGCACGCGATTCGGATGACGACGGTGTCGAAGATTCAATGACGCTATTCGAGGAAGGTCTTGCCGCGCCATATGGAATCATTCAGGACGGAGACAGCATCATTGTCGCGCACAAGCCGGAATTGCTGCGGCTGCGCGACACGGACAGTGATGGTCGGGCAGACGAACGCAGCGTGTTCGCCACAGGCTGGGGATACAACGACAACTACCACGACTGGGCGTGCGGCATCGTCCGCAACTCAAAGGGCGAACTGTTCATCGGACTCGGCAGTGACTACGCGCAAACAAGTCGTCCCCTTGAATACAGCCGCTGGCGCGGCAAGGTGCTGCGGATCGAGCCGAACGGAACAGTGCATCCATTCTCACACGCGTTTCGCTATCCGACCGGTCTCGCGATCGACTCACAGGATCGATTGTTCGGCACCGACAATCAGGGCGTGCAGAACACATTCAACGAGATCAACCACCTGCGCGACGGAGTCCACTACGGAGTCCCCAAACATCACGAGGAAAGTCTGAAAGTGGATGCGTCAGGTCCGGCACTGCATGTCCCGCACCCGTGGACACGTAGCGTCAACGGTCTGCAGATCCTCCCGGAATCATTCCCGGCGCGGGAAATCGCCGGCCACGGAGTTGGAGCCGAGTACAACGGTAAGCTGCTGGTCCGCTTCACGTACCACGAAGTTGCCGGTCAGCTTCAGGGAGCGATCTACTATCTGTCGCAGCCCAACTTCAAAGACGCGGACGCCAACTTTCAGGGTCCAATCTGCGTCACAGCCGGGCCTGACGGAGAGTTGTACGTAGGCAGCATCCACGACAGCGGCTGGCTCGGCGGACTGAACACGGGCAGCATCGTGAAACTCACCGCTCGCAAGGATCGACCAAACGGCATCCGCGAAATCCGCGCCACGTCCGATGGTTTCGAAATCCGCTTCATGCGCCCGGTCGATCGAGCCACCGCTGCGAAGCCGGAGCGTTACACCATCAGCGGTTACACCCGAGTGTGGAAAGGCGGCTACGGAACACCGGATTCCGGACGCTACGTGCCGAAGATTGGCTCAGCAAAAGTGTTGCCATCCGGGGATGCCGTGCATCTGACGGTCACTCCATTGAAAACGGGCTTTGTTTACGACGTGACGTGTAACCTGGCTGACGAGAAACTGTGGCCTTCAACCGGCCACTACACGCTCAACCGTGTTCCGTAGCTTCGACGACGCTTCCGACGAGAAAAAAGAGTAAACTGGTGCGATTCGAAGGAGAGCATCAATGAATTGGCGTGAGCGAATTACCGTCGACCCGGCGGTCTGCCACGGTAAAGCCTGCATCCGTGGAACACGCGTGATGGCATCAGTCGTCCTGGACAATCTGGCTACTGGACTCGACATCGACGAAGTGTTGGTCAGCTACCCGTCCCTGACGCGTGACGACGTCCTGGCTGCGATCGCGTACGCCTCCGATCTGGGACGTGACCGGGAAGACGTGGCCGTCGCTGCCGAATAAACGTGGCAGGCTCACTGCTTTGCTGCCGCAATCTGGTTCTCACGCCACGCTTTCATGTAGCGACGAATGCCACGCTGAACGTGTTTTTCCGATCTGGCGATTATCTGCTCGGCCACTGGAGAGTTGAGTGTCGGAGCTCCGGTTTGCCTGGCGCGCTGGTAGAGAAATGCCCCCTGTGCGGCGGTTGCGCTGTCGAATTCTCCAAGCTGGGCCAGTAGCTCTTTCAGATCACCTTCAGCCTGCTTGTACGCCAGACGGGCGTAGGCGTGAGCTGCCGATCGTTTTCCGTCACCGTCTCCATCGATCCAGACGGCTCCACTGCAGCCGATGCTGGTTGGCGTCCAGTCCGGTGACGTTGGCTGATACGGTTTCGCCGTTCGCCAGTACGAGCCGTCGATTCCCGGTCCCACAGCGATAGCCACCAGATGCACGTCGTGACGGGGACGGTCAATTTCCCAGTGGTCTTCCCAGAGAACGCCCTTCTTTCGCTTTCTGTCTTCCTCAATTCCCGTCAGTTCAATCTCGCGGATTCGTTCACCGTTGGAGAACAACCACACGTGTGAAACCTGTGTCCATTGTGGGCCGAGCACGCGGACGTGGACTCCAATCTTTTCTCCATCAACAGTCGCCAGGTCGCCGGACTGGTACTTCTGTCGTTTCCCATCGACCTCAATAGTGTCTTCGACAGTTAACTCGGCCAGCAGTCCGTAGCTGACCATCACACGGCCCGCGGCAAAGCTGGCTGCTGCCGCTGCGACATCAATGTTTCCCGGGTCGGAATCATCGCAACGAATGTAGGTGCGGCCCTGGCCGACGAAGTGTCGCGCCACATCGTGGGAATCACTGGCACCGACTGGAGTGACATGCAGGCCGCGATTCAACAGCGCCATCCAGTCGTGAAAGAGCAGCATGATGTCCGTCTGATTGGCCCCCGAGTTGACGACTTCCATCGCGTTGGCCGGCAGTTTCCAGCCGTCCACTCGCTCGCCGACTGCGTCGTTAAACAGCTTCGGGCCGAACGGCCGGACTCCTGAGTGAACGTCGCGGGAGTGATTCAGAATGACCGCTTTCACGCCAGGGACTTTGCCGATCGACGTGTTGATGTCGGCCCAGTTGTCGAATTTGTAGGCCGGTGGCGGCGAACCTGGCGTCACGGGCCAGATGTTGAAGTGGCCGACGGGAGTCGTCACTTCGTTGCCAATGACCGGTGTGAAGTACTTTTCGACACCGGCTTCACGGGCGAAGGGACGGTGGTCGATGTGGACGTTGTGGTCCGTCGCGATCGGTAGCTCGATGCCTTCGGCTGCCAGCGAGATCATTCTTTCCTGCACGGTCGAATCGCCGTGCCCGGAATGCGTGCGCGTATGCACGTGTGTGTCGCAGGCGACGTAGCCTTCCGTTGGAACTTCGCGGCGTACAAGCACGCTGTGATCGGAGACACTGCCCGCTCGGGTCGTGACTTCGACTTTGCCGAGTCCGAATTCAAATCCTCGTCCCACGTAGACCGTGTACTTTCCTGCCGGCACCGGAATCTCGACGTGGCCTGTTCTCTGACTCGCATAGACAGTTCCCGGTCGAACGGCCAGGTCTCGATTTGATTCGAGTCCGGTTTGCTGCAGTGCGCCGCGTGCGTTGAGGATCGTGATCCGCACCGGTGTCTGATTCCACGTTTTGATCAGGATGTGCGATTCGGTCAGTAGCTCGGCGCGCGACGCGTCATGCAGAAAGATTTCGCCGACGCGAATGTCGTCGGGCGTGCGGGCGCGGGACGCTTCGATCGTCAGTACGTTGGCGCCGTCCTTCAAAGCGCCTGCCGGAACTTCGAAGTAGACGACCATGTCGTTTTCGTCCCGCTGCAGTTGACTGAAGTCGGCATCGTTGAGCTTGATGCGCCACGTCTGCTTGTTGTCCTGGTGCCGCAGTTCGAGGCAATACGGCGCGTCGTTACTCGCGGCGTCAAACTGCAATTCCAGACGCGTGCCTTCCGCCTTGTCAGGAAACTCCGACCACTCGCGCGGACCGTCCATACTGCGGATGTGGTGCATGCGGCCGGTAATCGTCTGGGGGTCGCCAGCGAACGCATCGCTGACGCACAGCGAGACCAGGCAAGTCACAAGCATCGATAAGCAGCGAGGAGTGGACACGATCGTTCCTCCAACTGTGGGATGGAGCGCGGACGGGTGGAAGGACGGGCACCATACGTCAGCGAACGGGCGAGTCGCGACTATACGACGCGAGCCGCATGGAATAGCCATCAGGCTTTCGATGCGGCTCGGATAGAGAGTCGGAGACAGGCCGGTTGCCGTCAGACGACAGCTTCCTCAGCAACCGAGCGGTCGCTGATCAGCTTGGACAGGGCCTCGACGTCCTGCAGTTCGGAACTGCGTTTTTCCACGTAAGCGGGTGTCGGGTCTTCCTGCTTCAGCATGATGGACCGGCGTACGAACCGCAGACCACGCAGCAGGACTTCGCGCTGTTCGTCATTCAATTCGAAATTCAACGATTCGCTCATCGGCGTGAACTCACTATTTCAGGAACTCCGACATCCTTGTCCTGAGGTACCGGGCGTCCCCCCCGGCCGGCAGAGCATTATGGTAGCCAGAGCAACTCACAGTCTCAACAATTGAGTTCATCTGGCGACGATACCAGACACGGTTTCATCCGTTACTTCTGGCTGCACGCGGTCATGCGACGTACAAAAAACGACAGATCTCCGTCGCGTCTGATCGATCTGACAATTCGAGTCTACGTGACTCCACAGCTACCACACGCGGTGGATCGATCGATCACGCGGAAAACACTCAGGAACTGACCCCGGCGGCGTCAGGTGTCGCACAGACGGGAATCCTGTTTCGGTTACGGGATCGACAGGACTGTCACAAACCTGCGTCGAGACCTTCCGCGACCGAATCATGCCGCGACATCAGCCGAATCCGTTTGACATGCGGCGATTGCAGATTTCGTGGGCCTCACAACTACGGTGCATCTCGAGGTGGCTGTGAGGTCGCGGGTCTGCGAGTCGTGCCGGTTGCACGGGCCGACGGCGATCGTGGCACGGTTCGCTGTGGAAGGTTTCGGATGTTGACCGCGATCCCGTCGTTGCGGATCGCCAGATTCAGAATTGTCGCCTCAGACATCTGCTCCGGCAGAAAGTGGATTGCACCGTCGCCGGTCAATCCAAGGAACCCGCCGCGTCGTGCTCCAACCAGGTCGGGTGTCATGTCCTCAGCACTCAACGGCAGATCATCCGGTTTCGTCCAGATCACAGCGGACTTTGGCGAGGCCTCGACCACCAGCAGCGTATTGCTTGTTCCATCGGTAATTTCACGCATGCGCATCCCCGGGCGAATCGGATCGAACAATGTCCCCTTGCCAACGATCCCGACGTATGACGTCTTGCCGACCGTCATCTCGACTCCGGGTACTTTGAAGACGTTTGGTATCTGTTCGATAAGTGGTTTGTTGTGAGGACTGTCCCACGGCTCATTCATGCGAAACCGATCGAACAGCTCCCGTTCGCCGAGGAACGGCAGGAGTTTGACACGCCAGCTCAACAATGGCTCACCGGCGTCATCCCGTACGGCTTCATCCGGAAACGTCTTGAAGGTGTCATGATGATTGTGCATCGCCAGCCCGATCTGCTTCAGCTTGTGCGTCGATTGCGTGCGTTGTGCCCGGACTGGCGAAAGAGCGTCCAGGGGACTCATGCCGAACAGCGGGCTGCGACTACCCAGGGGGCCGATCGTGGCGAAAGCAAAAGGTGCCGCGACCGACCTCACGCCCAGCAATGACGCTGCCGCGGCAAGGCCCATTTCCGGACCGACAGGCAGCACTCGGCGGCTGATCAGCTCGACGCCATCATCACTCGGCACAACAGCGAACGACGCGCCGCTGACATACTGCTCAATCGCTGACAGCGACGGCAGCAGCGAGATGTCCAGGTCCAGTCCCTGCTGCTGCAACTCGGCGAAGGCAACGTTGGTCAGCATCTGCACCAGCGGCCAGCCAAGTCGCAGGAGTCGTTTCGTGTCGTAATAGCCCAGCATCAGTGGCGGCTGGTCGCGTTCCAGGCCGTTCGCGATCACCGGATTGTCCGCGAGTGAATCTGTCTGACTCCGTCTGAGATATGCATTAATTCCCTGTGGAAACAGTGAGAGCACCAGCTCGTCATCGGTGACGCACCATGCGGGAGCCACCGGCACACGTTCACCGACCGCGTTCAGAAAGTAGACCTTGTGTCCGCCCAATTCGTACTCACCGACTGAGAGTGAACGAACGCCGCGGCGGCCGAGTTGTTCGATCAGATCACGTTCGATCTGACGCGCGTTCTTCGCGATGATCGCGGCGACTTCTTTGACTTTCGCGTGATCCCGTAGACCGACGACAGCCGTCCAACCGATCATTAACGACCCGCCTTCGGAAGGCGACTGGTACACACACCACGAGTCGTCCAGGGCTGCGAGTGCTTTGTGAACGTCGAACCCGACTTCGTCATGGAACTGCTCAAGTCCCGACTCGATGTCGGCGGCCGCGCGCGGGTCGAAGGTCTTGAGTAGCTTCGAAAACTGCTTCAACACAGTGGCCGCGTCGAGTCGGACTGCGAACGCCGCCGCTGCATCTGCCGGGATCGGCGACAGATCGGATGCTGCCAGCGGTTTCGCTCCCAGTGGCTCGAGTATTCCGGTCAGCTCACCGTCAACCTCCAGCCAGGTCCGTGTCACACAGCCTTCACCTTCCAGGCCGGTGACCGTCGTCAGTGACTGGGCGTTATGGATGCCCAGTTGCTGTAGAACGGCAAGGACCTGCGGCGCCGCTGGTCCAAGAAACTGCTTGACGTTCTCGATGATCCCGCTGACGTTGACGTGACTGATCATGGCCTGCCGTTCGACGGGCAAACGCTTCTGCACGGCGGCGAGCCAGTCGGGTGTGGACTCACCCTCCAGGCGTTCCAGAATCTTTGTGTGTGTTCCTATCCCAACGGCTGCGATCAGGTAGCCGTCAAAGACACTCCACAAGACCGGCGGTACGCCGAGCGGCGTCGGCCATTGCCTCCATTCGCGGCCGTCAGCTTCGACGCTGGTGGGAGCTTCATCGGAACCGAGTGCGTGTTCCACAGCCTTGATGGCTGTCTGCAGTTCTTCCTCCAGACCGCGCACGTTCACCACCAGCCCGACTGGTGTGTCGAGACCGCGCTGATCCAGATTGACCTGTCCAACAAAGAAGGCCGCGGGTCGTGTCGCCAGAGTTTTCAACAGCAGTGGCAGGTTCTTTGCGATCACCTGACCGCGATCACCTTGCCCCGCCCCCTCTTCGAGGGCTGCCGTAAGCCGCTGTTCGAGCCCTTCCAGCAGACGCCGCACTTCCGGATCGGCCAGCAACTGCTCGGTCCGATTGTCACTGTCAGCGGACGCGTCGGCTGTTCCCGCCCAGCTCAAGTAGAGAAGACAGTTGTCGGGAGCGACTCGTGACATGACGGGATCGAGCTCGCCCGGCGGCATCGCCAGAGGCAGGCTTCCCAGCCCTCCCCCGGACGTGATCAGCATCAATGCCCCCATCAACATGCTCAACGACATTGGCACGGCCGGCATGTTTTCTTCTCCTGGTATTGAATCCGTTGTGTGGTTACGAGAACTCGTCAACCAGTCAAAAAGCCCGGCTTCACGATAAAGCCGGGCTTCAGTTTCAGATGCCGTTACAGGCGGGACTACCTGGCGAGCTGAGCAACCTGCTGCTGTGGAGCACTCAGCGTTTTCAGGAAGCTGATCAGCTTAAATCGTTCCTGCGGAGTGAGCGAGAAGTAGGCCTGCGTGATGTGCTCGGATTCTCCGCCGTGCATGGCGATGGCCTGCTCCAGAGTTTCGGCCCGCCCGTCATGCAGATATGGAGCGGAGTCGCGGACACCCCACAGTGGCGGAGTCCGCCATTCCAGACGTGTGGCGCCGATGATCTTCTGCGGGCGCCCTTGCAAACCAGGTTGCCGCACATTCACCAGGTCCAAAAGCGGCACGGGTTGCTGCACATTCACCAGGTCCTCAAGTGGCACCTGCTCTGGCGACGTGTCTGGCAGAAAGACACCGTAACTACCGGTATCGCCCAGCAACGGGCCCAGATCGTGCAACAGCAGATCGCTGAAGATGCCCGCGACTTCGCCGACATTCTCAGCATGACATTTGGCACAGCCGACTGAGGCAAACAGGCGATGACCGTCAGCAATCCACTCAGCCGCTTCCTTGTCCAATGGCACCTGTTGGGTCGGTGCCGGAAGGTCAGAGATGTACTGAATCAGGGCGTTGCATTCGGCCTGATTCAGATCGAGCCCGGCGACTTCATAGTCTGGCTTCTGCGGGACACCAGCCTGCGGGTGATCCGGAACATTCAGTCCGACCTCGACAGCACATGCGGTCATGACAAATTCGCCCAGCGATGCTGTTTGAGCTTTCCAGCCAAAGCGACCGGCAGACCCGTCTTTGAGACGCGCCACTCGACCCGTGACTTTCGGATCCGACTTCGTGCGATCTGCCTGCTGCTTTTCCAGTTCCTCAAGCAACGAAACTGGAACGGCATCAATCAGCCCAGCTCCAAACAGTGCCGTCGTGTTTCGCTGAGATCGCGTGATGGCAAAGCTTCCGTGCTGGAACGATGAGTTGGCATTGATCCCGCGCGATCGACTGATCTGAATCTGATTGCGTACCTGTTGCATCTCCGCCATCGCCTCGGATCGAGACCGGCTCGAGGGGACGGGCCCGGAAAGTACAGAGGGCACCGTGTTAACGAAGACCGGACCGCCGGGCACGAACCCACCGCGACTGGAACCCATGCCACTCAGTCGTCCTCGCCATGCATCGTACCCGATGACAGTCGCGCCCTTGTGCAGCACGACACTCGGCGAGAAGGCAAAGCCCGGGTGCAGTTGATTCAGTTGCTTGCGATCCAGGGCCAGTTGCCGACGATGTTGGTCAGCTCGCTCTTTCGCGGCAGCGAGAGCCTGTTCAGCATTCGGTGGCTCTACAACGGGTCTGGGTGGCTGCGTGCCTTGCACTGTCGAGACCGCCTGAGCAGTTCCCGGCGGCAGGGTCGGGGGTTGAGCCCGGAAGGGCGACTGGACTTGCTGGAACGGATCAACCGGGAATCCCGGAAGACTCGGCACTGGCTGAGACTGGATCGTCGGTTGAGATTGCCGCGGCTGGGACGGTACCGGTCGCGAAGGGACCGCCTGTGGAGTCTGCACCGGCACATCGACGTTGCCGAAGATGCTGCGAAATACCTGTTGCGGCAGTGTGGGCTGAATGACGGCCGCCGGTGGCAGACTGGGCGTCCGGACAGCCTGCTGCCCACGCTGCTGCATCTGCTGCTGGATCAGCCGATTGTTGAACGCCGTGACGATGTCGACATTCTTACTGGCAGGACCCGCTCCGCCGACACCACCCTGGTTATGACACGCGACGCAGGAGCTGTCGTTAAACATTGGCCCCAGGCCGTCACCACCATGCGATCGCGGGTCGTTTGGCAGCCATTCGCGAGAGAACAGCTCGCTGCCGTCGACGGCCTGAGCCACGGCCTTTGGTTCGGCGGCGGTCGTGGCCTTGTCTTTGGCGAACGACGAGTGGTGCAGGACCGCCAGACTGGCCCCGATCAGGACACATGAAATACTGGAACTGCGCATGGCTCCGCTCTCTGGATTGAGGTAATGAAATTCGATTCAGCTCCGCTGAACGAGCCGAGAATAACAGAGCGTCAGCCTGTGCCCATATGAAAATTCGGCGTTGGCGTGCGACTACCGGGGAAAGCGGTTTCCAGTCGCCGTCACTCGATTCGAAACGACTTCAGAATCGTCGCTCCGGAGTCGGCTCAGCGAGCGTTTCTCAACATACACGGTCAAGGGCCAACCTTCACGTCCCCCAACCACCGCAAGCAACGTGCGACCGATCGATTTCGTTTCACCGACCGTCGCTGTTCGTAAGTCCCGACTGATTTCCACATTCCAGCCACCCCTGCCATCGGGACCTTCGGCGACCAGAAAATATCGACGGCCGGAGTCAAGCTGCCCCTGCAGGACAAGGTCAACGCTGAACGAAGTCGGGCCCGGACCATTGTCGATTTTCGCGTTCGCCAGCGCCAACAGTTTTCCCTCCGCGTCGGTTCCCGCAATCTCCTGCACTGATGGAGGCCGCGTTGCCGCAGTCGTCTTCCCCACTTCGGCTTCACCGGAGACCTTCTCCCATTTCTTGTGCCCGATGCTGTATCCGACAAAGGCTCGTGTCTTGCCGATCATTGTGGAGAACGTCGGGTCGACATCGAACTTGATCGTGCCCGAGTCGGACAGCGTGAATTCGTCGTACGCGATATAGCGTTCCATCATGCCGCCTGCCGACGACTGACCCACATACAGAATGTATTTCCTGGACGGATTCGGCTGGCCTTCAGCGATGCGGTAATCGATCGAGATCGTCTTGCCAAATGCTCCCACACTGCGGGTTAGCTTCAGGTTGGAAAGCACAACCCACAGATCATCTTTGGCATTCGCACCACCCGGATTGACCCCTCCTGAATTCGTGCCAACGGGCATCGCACCAGGAACATCGACGGGCCGTGTTCCGGGCAACGCGGCGGGAGGCTGACCCGGCGGCACGGGTACATCAATACCCAGCGGGTTTTCGGCGATCTCCCGAGCGATGTCGGCTGGATCCGGCGGGCCATCACCTCCGAACTGCATGACTGCGACCGCGACACCTGCAATCACGGCGAGTGCAGCGATTCCACCAGCGATCCCGATCAGCATCGCCGGATTCGGGCTCGATTGTTGCTTGCGCTTCCGACTACCCCCACCAGATGGACGACGCTGAGGTCGAGCGGGGGGATCGTCCTCGTCGTCCTCGTACGAATCCTCGTAGTCGTCCTCATCTTCGTAGTCGTCGTACACATCGTCCGGCTCGGGAACGTCCACGGGGTCGCCACAGTCCGGGCACTTGACACGTCGGCCCGCAGCCGAGTCCTTCAGCTTCAACAAACGGCCGCAGTCGCATCGCAGACTGATCATGGTTCTTCCCGCCAGAATTTGTGATCCACGGATTTTTGCACGCGCATCGTCCAACGCAACTCAGACGAAGAATCGCACGCCGTGTTCCCAAAAACCGCAGTCGGAATTTCGTCGCAGGGCCTCGCTAAACGGCTCCTGCGGTCACCGGCTCGACTGGCGTCTCCACGTGATTCTCATGCTCTTCCGGTTCTTCGATCAGCCGCACCTCAGTTCGACCAGCGTTGACCACGCGTTCGGCTGACCCCAGGCCGAACATCCAGAACAAGGCGGGGTGGACAAAGAAGTCCAGCAGTGTGGAGCTGATTAATCCGCCCATGATGACGGTCGCAACGGGATACAGGATCTCTTTGCCGGGCTCGCCAGCCGCCAGCACGAGCGGCACCAGGCCAATGCCTGATGTGAGGGCGGTCATCAGAACAGGAGCCAGTCGTTCCAGACCGGCTCGCACGATCATATCTTTCGTCCAGCTTTCGCCTTCGTGCCGGACCAGATGCAGATAGTGGTTCAATAGCAGGATTCCGTTGCGCGAGGCGATGCCAGCCAGTGAGACAAAGCCCACCATGCTGGCCACCGTCAATGTCTGGCCGGTCCAGACGAGAGCCGCCACGGAACCAATAAACGCCATCGGCAGCGCGGCCATGACCTGCAGCGACAGGTTGACCGAACGGAACATCGTGAACAGCACCAGAAACACACCGATCATCGACACAACAAACAGCACACTGATAACTCGTGAGGCCGATCGCTGACTTTCGAACTGGCCACCGAACTCGACAAAGCTGCCCTCGCCGAGTGAAGCAACCACTGGAGCCACTGCCTTTTGAATGTCCTCGACAACATCGACCACACCGCGCTGCGATACGTTGCACTGCAACACGATTCGCCGCCGGACACGTTCCCGGTTGATCGTGTTGGGACCACCGGACTCATAGATCTTTGCCACGGACTCCAGCGGGATGCGTCCGCCATCCGGCAGGTCGATTGTCAGTCTTCGCAACAGCTCGATGTTCTCGCGGTGGCCTTCGTCCAGTCGTACCAGTAGATCGAACTGACGTTGCCCGATCAGAACCTCAGACACAACGTGTCCGTTCATGGCCGTTTCAATGAACTCATTCACTGCGGCTGCGGTCAGTCCATGCAGGAGCAGTCGATCGCGGTCCAGTTCGATACGCAGTTGCGGAATGATGACCTGCGGTTCAACCAGCAGGTCTTTGACGCCGGGCACCGGTCGAATAGCCGCCTCCATCTCTTTCGCTTTGCGACGCAAGACGTCCAGATCGTCACCGTAAATCTTGATACCGATCTGCGCTTTCACTCCGGAGAGCATGTGTGAGATCAGGTGTTGAATGGGCTGCTCAACCGCGGTCACGATGCCCGGAATCTCACTCATCGCATTGCGAATCTCGTCCAGCTGTTCCTCTCGAGTGCGCGGCGATTCCGGATTCAGTTCCACGATGTACTCGCTCATATTGACGCCCTCGGCGTGCTCGTCGAGTTCCGCACGTCCTGTACGTCGCACAAACGAATTCACGTCGTCAATTTCGAGCAGCCGTTGTTCGACAGTCCGATTGATCTCATTGGACGTCGTCAGCGACGTGCCCGGCGGCAGTATCACATTCAGTTGCACCGACCCTTCGTTGAACGGCGGCAGAAAATCCCGATCAAGATGAGCCGCAAAGACGGCAGCGATCACAACAGCGAAGGCAGTCGCCAGCAGATTGAATCGAGGAAACGCCAGGCTGAAACGAATCACGCGTCCGCCGACGAACTTTAAGAGGCGGAGAAACGGAGGATCGGATGGGGGTGAGGGCTGAGGGTTGCGGGCTGAGAGCGGAGGGCTGAGAGCGGATGACTCAACTCGGGACCGTTCACCGTCTGCATGAGGCTCTGAGCCCTCCGTCCTCCGCCCTCCGCGTGCAAGCAGCCAGTAGGACAGCACGGGCGTGACGGTCAGCGATACCAGCAGAGACGACAGGATCGAGACGATGTAGGCGATGCCCAGCGGAGCAAAAACGCGACCTGCCATGCCGGTGAGTGCGAACAAAGGCAAGAAGACCAGAATCACAATCATCGTGCCGAACACGATCGAGTTGCGAATTTCGACGCTCGCCTGAAACACTACCAGTAACGACGGTTTCGGATGACTCCGGAGTCGGTTTTCCTTCAGCCGGCGAAATATGTTTTCCACATCGACGATGGCATCGTCGACCAGTTCACCGATCGCGACCGCCAAGCCACCCAGTGTCATCGTGTTGATCGACAGGCCAAAGAACGTAAACACGACCGCCGTCATGACCAGCGACAGAGGGATCGCCGTCAACGTGATGAACGTCGTTCGCACATTCATCAGGAACAGAAACAGAATGACAACGACAAGGAAGCCGCCATCACGCAACGCTTCAATGACGTTTTCGATCGCACGATCGATGAACGATTTCTGCGAATACACCGGAGCAATTCGGATGTCATCGGGAAGTGATTCCTTTATCTCTTCAATGGCTGCCAGAACGTTGTCAGTGATTTCCCGCGTATCAGCACCGGGTTGTTTGTTGATTGTCAGCACGACAGCAGGCCCGCCGGAGAAGCGGAGATTCGACGGCTCTCCGGCCTCTGCCGGTTCGCGCACCCAGGCCGCGCTGTCGCCGCGTTTCACTTGAGGTCGTTCTTCAACACGTGCGATCTGCCCGAGTGCCACCTGACGTCCGGCACGTCGAGTCACAACGACCTTCTTCAGGTCGTCGACCGACTGGATACGTCCCAGCGCGCGGACGAGTAATTCGTTGGGACCCTGTTCATCCAGATATCCCCCCGTTGCGTTTTCATTGCTTTCCACAACGGCCTGTTCGACCTGATGCAAAGTCACTCCATAGCGCAGCATCAGCTCCGGATCGACAAGCACCTGGAACTGCTTCCGCCCGCCACCCATGGTGAAGACCTGAGAAACACCAGGGATGGTGAGTAGCCTCTGCCGAATTACCCAGTCGGCAATTGTCCGCAGTTCCATGTCAGCTGTGTCTGCGGAGGGCGGACGGCGGACGGCGGACGGCTTCAATGCTGTCGGCCCTCCGCTCTCCGCTCTCCGCTCTCCGCCATGCCCGCCATCCCGCCATACAGCCAGCATCAGAATCTGTCCCATGATCGACGATACGGGAGCCAACTGAGGGCGGATGCCTTCCGGCAGACGATCCTGGACGAGCTGCAGGCGTTCCATCACCACCTGCCGGTCGGTGTCGATGTCCGTGCCCCAATCGAACTCGACATACACAACCGAAATACCAATCCCCGACGAGCTGCGTACGGTTTGCACTCCGCTGGCGCCGTTAAGTGCCGTCTCAAGGGGAAACGAGACCAGCGTTTCCACTTCTTCCGGAGCCAGCCCGTGCGCTTCCGTCATGACCACGACACGCGGCCGATTCAGATCGGGAAAAACATCAATCTCCATCTGCAGCGTCTGCCATGTGCCCAGACCGAGCAGAAACACGGCGACGGCGGCCGTCAGGAGGCGTTGTTGCAGAGCGAAGCGGATGATTGAGTTGAGCATTTGAGATACCGAAGAGCAGCCAGGTTGCGAACATACGAGTACAGCGTGACGCCGACGCAGCCCTCAATGCGTATGACCGTGATGCGCCGTAGTGCCCCCGCTTGCTTTGTTTCTGAGAGCCATCTGCATCTGGTGAGCACCGCGCATCGCCACGACGTCGCCGGGAAAGACAGCGCCGTCGTTCGCGATTACGACAGTACGCTGGTCTCGATACCGCACGTGCACGGCGACGCGGTCAAAGTGATCGCCGTTCTGCTGAAACACGTAGAACTCGGCGCCTTCCTTCGTCACGGCATCAATTGGCAGGACAATCTGGTCCGGAACTTCCTCAACCGGAATGCGCAACTGCATGCGCTGACCGGGACGGAATTTCCAACCAACGAAGCGTCGTCCCTCGCCATCCGTTGAATCACTCACCATGTGGTTGGGCAGACGTACGAAGAACTTCAAGGTGCGTGATTCCAAGTCAATCTCATTAGCGAGTCTGACGATCGGCAGCCCGGTGATTTCCTTCTGCCTGCTGCCCAGGTCTTCGACGATTCCAGTAGCGGTCCATCCACGCTGGGCCGCCGCCGCGATCGCTTCCGCGTCGTGCTCAAAGGCCAGTCCTTCGACAAACAGCTCGGAGTAATCGGAAAGCTCACAAAGCGTTTCACCCGCGGTGACGGCCTGCCCCTTGTGAACGCGCAGGTCTCCCACAATAAGAGGGACGTGGTGTTCTTCGTCTTCTGCATGAGGTTGATCAGGCAATGGAGCAGCCGGCTGCCGGAACGACGCTGGCCGCATCACCTGTCGGGCCAGACGCAGTTCATTGTCGGGATGCGCGTCTTTTTCCGGCGCCATCACCTGCAGTTCACTCAGCAGGCGTCGTTCACTGACGATTTGCTCGACCTGATTGTCGGACAACCCGTGCAGCTTCAGTGCCTCACGCTGCGCCCCGTACAGCGCCTCAAGTTTGTCGCGTGCGTACTGCCGTTCGAGCAGTCGGATTTTGGGAACGGCGCCCGTGCTCGTGGCTTTGGTCAGCCGTGCAATCTCGCGACGTTCCACGTCCAGATCACCCAGCGTCCGCAGGAACCCGGTCTGAGACTGAACGAGGTCTTCGTGAGTCAGTCGGATCTGGAACAGCAGCGTTCCCGACTCGACGGCTTCACCGGGAAGGGCGTGCACGTGCAGGACGACTCCGGTCATTGGTGTCGCCACATGAATCTTTGTCTGTCCCGGTCGTTCGGCCACAACAGCGGGCAACGTGACGCTACGCTGCCATGTCGTTAATTCGACAGGGCGTATGAGATCTGGCGTCAGCCCCAGGTTCCGCAGCGCTGCGTCGGACAGCGCCAGCGAAGTGGCGTCGTGATCGTCGGCAGGTTCCTCTTCCGTGATCACTGGCCGTCGCGCAGCGATCATGTCGACGACCCACTGCCGGGCCGTCGGCCACCACGTCCCGCGGAAGGCAACGGCCAGCACAACGACGAGTAGCGCGGCTGACCAACCAATCGGTCGTAAAGGAATCTTCGGAAGACGGAGAGTGTTTGATCCCATCGGACAGTTCCTGAAGTGGCCAGAAGGACTGAACTTCGAAGGTGAGACGCGTGGCTTGCGCCCATGCTGGAAGCATGGGTCCCCCTGCCGTGGGCCGGGCCGTGTGCAACGTCGGTTGCGGCCCTGGGCAGTGGCAGGCGGGTTGCAGAAATCGACCTGCTGAACACTAAATTCTTGCGAATCCAGCTACGGTCGATTGGAAATGGCTGCTTAGAGCAGCCAGAGCTGCGTCATGGCTCGCGAATAGCAGCGCGTCGCACGTTCCGCGGAGGCGACACCCGGCCGGTAGCAAACGGCCTTGCGGGAACTCGACAGACCAGCCTCGGTTACCACAGTGGTTGAATCGGTCAGTCTCGATTCATCGGGACCGGGAACCTTCACGTGCACAGTCGGAGCGAAGTGGCACGTATCGCCATCACACGGTTTGTGCTGACAGGGATGATGTGGCTTGCTCGGCTCGTCATCCTGTTGACGAACGACATGGCCTGGGTGATGAGCGTCATCATCCGAATGCGAACCGCAGTGATGAGCTACATGATCGTGGCTGGAAGCAGTTTCTTCGGCTCCAATGTCATGATCAGCAGCATGAGCATGATGCCAGCAACATCCGAAAATCGAATGCAGCAGAATCGCTGTCATTGCCAGGATGCTGATCGAACGTTGAAGCATTTAGGCTGACACCAATTCAGGGCTCGTGACCGACGACAGTTTCACCGTATTGATCTCATCGTCATCGTGACGGGAATAACTTATCGAATTATTCCCTGTAATCAGGCACAGTCAATCTGGACCTTTGACGATGGCGGACACGGCCAGATTGAAGCTCACAAATCGATAGACTCCGCCCCTCTCATCGTAATCCAGAAATACCGCCTAAACCGCCAGCTCGCCGTAACCAGGACGTCATTGAGGGTTAGTTGAGATGCTTAATACGTTCAAAGCGCTCATCACGAATCAGTATGAAGCCGTATTCTGCCTGTGGAACACTTGTATCGATCGGTGTCCCGATTCGAGATGGGATGAACCGATCGTGAACCTGGCTTTCTGTCAGGTCGCGTTTCACACGCTCTTTTTTACGGATGTTTATCTCGGACGCGACTTCGAGGCAGTCCGCGATCAGGCGTTTCACCGTGACAACGCAGGATCTTTTCGCGACTACGAGGAGCTCGAAGATCGTAAACAGGAACTGCTCTACGATCGTCCGTTCCTGCAGAGTTATTTGACTCACTGCCGGACAAGAGCGTCCGAAGTGATCGCCGCCGAAACGGCCGAGACGCTCGGCGCCCCGTCAGGATTCCCACGCAAGGACTTCTCCCGAGCGGAACTGCATGTGTGCAACATCCGCCACATGCATCACCACGCGGCCCATGTCAGTCTACGGTTGAAGCTCGACGCCAACGTCGACATCCCGTGGTTCGGCTCCGGCTGGAAAGACGTGTGAACGCGTGCCGGCTGCTGCGTCGACAATAACAGTGGAATCGGGTGGCTGGCGGTCGAGCGTAGCGAGCCCCCAGCACTGC